>NZ_JBPYDD010000005.1:0-344710 GCF_051847535.1 Psychrobacter sp. 1U1
TTTATCTTTATCTTTATCTTTATCTTTATCTTTATCTTTATCTTTATCTTTATCTTTATCTTTATCTTTATCTTTATTCTTATCCTTATCTTTATCTTTGTCTTTGTCTTTGTCTTCTTGCTCAAGAATAGAATAACCCATCTCTTTATATACGGTTTCGGACTTTCCTTTATTAGTACTGGTCCCTAACATATAGGCACCCGCTTCCGCATAAGCATCGGCAGTAGGAGTATTGGTCCTTGCACTCAAAGATTTGACTGTCGAAATCAGCTTTTTTCGATTTTCTAACGTTAAATCTAGCACTGGATTGTCTATCTTACCGCCATTTTTTCCAGAACTAGAGTAAAAACTACCCAATCCAATCCTGTATTTACTAAGGTCAACATTCTTGCCAAAAGCTGCCTCACTTTTTGGATTGGCAAACATAGGAATAAGTGCCATTTTGAGACGTGACATACGGTCAAAATAGTATTTACCATCATAGCCTCTATAGAAGTCCACTCTATAGGTAATAGAATCAACGATACTTTTTCCATCGTCGCTATATATATTCTCTCTTAGCTGCGCATTATCGCTATACCAAAAATTAACATCTGGATAATCTGCTCCAATACTCCCCCTACCCATACTTCCTGAGTTATCTAGCATCATGGCAATAGAGGCATTACCATAGGTCGCCCCCTGATATATCTCCAAATCAGACGTGTGGCCTGCGCTCGTTGCCATACAACCTAAGATGACAGTTGATAGTAGCTTGAGCGACCAGCCTTTCACACTAGGGTTGGACCTACTATCTGTGTTGCTATTTAAGATTTTCATAATAACTACTCATGTAATTTTGATTTTGGTAGAAAACCACAACTCTCATCTAGTTTGTGATGACTGATCTTTTGATATATTTTTCACTAGCTACCAGAGACACAGTCAACTCCGACAGGCTGATTTAGGTACGTCTGTTGCTGAGTCTGAAAAGGCACGGCAAGGTCTGCTAGGCAACTATCTACTGTGGTAGTTCCTGTACGTGACTGTTTGAGGCAACCTGCTATCGTTGTCGTGTCATTACTACTGGCATTACCTAATGGCGCTCTAGATAGCGCAGGTATGACCGACGTTACGTAACCTACAAAGGTGGTACACTCGATAGTGACATTGCCGCCTGTTTCTGGTTTTTCAAAATCATTGGACAGCGTTCCTTCGACTTCCTTATAGAAGACACCTTTGTCTTCAGTCTCGATAGGCCGTACAAAGGTCATCTGTGTCATTACCCGACCTTCACTGACATAGTCGTCACTGACTGTAGGATTGCAGTAGCCATTGTTTTTGTCAGATAATAGATCGTTGGTTTTGTTGCGTTCGCTAATCTCGAGAATACTAAACAGTTTGGTGCTACGTGGACGTACACAAAAGCTGACTTGATGCCCTTCACGCTCCGTACTAGACATATAGCCTTTGAGGGTATCGACATTGTCCCGGCGCTCACTTAGGATACGATCTTCCTTTTCTACCTTCATAAGAGCGGCATCATTGGCCTGAAAGAGTAGCTTATTGACTTGATCAGCAGTCGCCACTTTTAGATCTGTCGTGCCTTGTCTGACGGCAATTGCTCCGACAACCATAATCAAGATTAAAGTAAACAATACAACGATGAGTACCACACCTGATTGATGATGCAAGCTTGTAGTTATCTTGGGATGATTGGTAGTATTTTGTCTCATCATAATCCTCCTCTTGCATTACGTAGTAGCACAGTACTTTTATAGACACTACGTAGATAAGTGGGACCCTGTATCGCTGTAGCATTGAGGCCGACATCTGTCTTATCGAGTACGGTAAAGCTTAAGTCACTGTTTGCCTGCGGTGTTACTGTTGGATTGTTTGATCTTGCCAAAATGCCCAGCTGCAAACTGACAATACGTCTGTTATTGAGCTGTGCATTAAGGTCTGATCCATCAGGAATGGCTATATACCCAATACGGGAATTCTCAGGATCAGTTGCAAATCCTGTGCTGTCTGATACACCTAGCATTACTCTAAAATAATCTACGTTAGATATAACAATCGTACCAACCCCTGCCAAGTTATTCGGCGTTGCTGTGCCTTCTCCAGGTACTGTGTAGGCCTTTATATCAATACCAGTTGCACTACCAGCATCAGATTCTTTGTAATTGTAGATTGCTGATGCACATGCTAGTCCGGGCACAGCTGGAGTCACTGTGTTATCCATACGAACGAAATAACGTTCAATGACATAAAAATCCTTTGGAATAGAAGCGCCTTCACAATCAAACAGACCTTCTTGACTGGATTGATATTGAATCGTTAACTGATCACTGTTTGCGATACCATTTAGGTTGCTGACACTATTGGCAGAGGCACTACTAGACAGTAATTTATCAGGTATTGCAGCGCTATCTAGCACCAAACCAGATAAGTTATTATTAAGCCACTTTCCAGAAGCACCGTCTGGTGCTGTAAGTACTACCCCGCCTTGCGGCGTTAGATGATTCATAAAGTATTCATCGTACGCACTTGTGGATTTGGCACCATAGTTCGTACGTCTCAAATGCTGCTGTATTTGAGAGAAACCAAAAATAGAGTTGTCTTGGATTTGCGAGCTTGCTTCTTGACGACGGCTATTGACTGAACTGGTATAAAAAATCTGTAGTGCGGCAGCGGAGACAAGTAGACCTAATACCAAAGCAATCATAAGCTCAACTAAGGTAAAACCTTGTTGTATATCAAACGTTGATGTCGGTTGTGGTCGTCCTATAGAATCTGGGATAGATGAGTCTTTAACCTTATGAGATAATCGCTTCATATCATATTTCCATCATCATGCATGTGGATTTAGCATAGTAACTACCGCCAGCCTCTTCTACATTATCGCCATCGACAACGCGTTCAGTTAGACAATCTGTCTCACTATCTGTACCGATAGTAGGGGTGGTATCGCCCCACGCCGATATCAAACAGTAGGAATACATGATGTTATTTGCTACGTTAGCTCCTGTACCCCCCGTGTTAGGACAAGCATGCATTTGGATTTGAAAATCGTAGTTCTGCAGCTCTGCTTTAACCTTGTAACTTTCAGCTTCTGCAAGCGCTTCTGGTTCACATAACGTTGTAACAGCTTGACCGTCTAGACCACATAAATCACTAGGTGCAGTGATCGTCCCATCTTCGTTAAGCTCATCTGCATAAGTTTCAATAGCAGAAGGGTTAGCATGTATTTTTTCTGCTATTGTTCGCATCATAACGAGCGATTGAGAACGTTCAAGCGATTCGTTGGTGACTTTTATAGCTTGACCTTGTAAAGCGCTATAGCCCAATACCGCTACCGTTAGTAGTAGCAGCGCCACCATAACCTCGATCAATCCCACACCTGCCTGAGTCATTTGTGTCTTCATTAGCAGCTCCCAACGGTGGTAATATTGATATTAGCGATACTATTCAGATCGACTTGTCTAGGAGTTTCACTAGTAGAAGCATCATCGCAAACGGTATAGCTAACGCTGGCACCACCAGACATAACTTTATTGAACTGAAAGGTAACTTCAGTGACCGTAGTAGGAGTAATCTCTTGATTGATTGTGCTTTGAGAGGCGATATTATAGGTAGACAAAACGGTACTGCTGTCGTCTTGTAAGGTGATGGTTTTAGGCGTGCTACTGTCGTATATCACTGTGATGTTTTGCCGGCGTATGATACTTTCAGCTTTTGCTTCTTTGAGCGCACTCTCTATGGTTGAGACAGTTGACTTTACTCGCTGATTGGCCAATTGGTTACTAATATTAGGCGCGGCAATGCTTACAATGATCGCCAGTACAGCTATCGTTATCATCAGCTCAATCAGGGTAAACCCTGCGCTGGTTGCTGGTCGTCGGTAAGATGAGCTGTAAAAAGATGCATTCACATCAATATCCTATTAATAACAATCACACATAATGACAACGACCAGTTTGTTTGTATAAAAAATAGACACTACTTAGCTAGTTTTTTATTTATTCTTAAACACTATTGTAATTATTGCAATATTCATTCCAGTGTGATGGTATCAGCAGGTAATGCTTTAGAGCAGACAACCCACGTGATAAATGGCGTTATCAATGAAGTAGTTATAAGAGTCGACATAAGAATGGATAATGTAGCACAGATACATTTCTGTATCATTCATAATACATAAAAATATCTTTAAATATTATTTATTAACATTGTTTGTCTAGGTGTCGTGACTGCCGTGCGCAAGTGCATAGGCTGATATATGGTAAATATTAGAGGTAGGTGTGTTTTTATCGTGGGATGTATTTGGATTTATAGGTTGAGTCTGATTGTGAGAGGAGGTTTGGATATACAGTGTCCGAGCCAGTGCTTGTAGACTTGCTCCTGTGGTCGCCACATCATCGAATAGTAATATACGTTTGACAGGAGGTAATGTCGTCAACGTAAAAGCATCGTTTAGGTTCGCTAAGCGCTCTGCACGCGTTAGGCCTTGTTGACTAACAGTATGATCAATGCGCTGGACACCTTGCCAGATAGGTATATTCCAATGCTTGGATAAATATGCAGAAAGAATAGTCACCGGATCAAAGCCGCGCTCAACTAGGCGATTGGCGGTGGTAGGCATGGGTAAGATGACGCTGTTTTGGCTATGGCAGCAGGCTGGTCTTGGGAGCTGACGCAATACATGTACCAATAAAGGCAGCTTGGTCATGTCCTCTGAATGTTTAAAAGCTCGAATGGCTTGGCGAATTGGATAATCGTAATAAGTAGCAGCTTGGATAGTAAGAGAAGCACCTGCGGCAATATCTACAGTAAATACCTTAGGGAGCCACGCGATATAATCATGGCAGTGCGCGCATAAAAGACCTTTATGAAAATACTGCTGTATACGATTATGAAGTGATGATGCAGCGCGACTTGGTATATGAGGTACGCTACGATAGATGTGGCATAGCTGACAGCGTAAATTTATATACTCTGCCAGCCATAAGCCGCTTTGGTATGGTGCTAAGCGCTGCATAAATAACGAGGACACTTATCTATAATATTTAGCGAATTATAGCCCTCTCCAGTCATTGAGCATTATCCCAACACCGATAGCGGTATTTTTATGGTTGTAGTCGATGATGGACTCACCATAACCATGGAACAGCTGAACATAACCATTGACGTTGTTGGACAATGGATAGATATAATCGACTTGCGCTGCGCCTTTTTCTGTCTTTGGGTTATAACGCAAAGTACCGCTGACACTGTGTTTGTTTGGCAAGTCATATAAGAACTTCATATCGCCATAACCCAAGAAATCTTCGATATCTGGGTTGTCATCCGTGTCGCCACTCTCAGTACTAACTCGTGTCCACAGTCTTGGTACGATTGCGAATTTACCCCATTCAGCACCAGCCATAAGATAGGCACGGTTCCATGAACGAGACAAATTGTCAGACTGACCGTTTGAGTGGTGCGAAGCTCCCGCCCCTAACATACGCAAGCGTCCGCCAAAGGGTAGGTTTGCTGTGACAGGCTGAGTTACAAACACCTCAGGCTCGTAATCGGTTGCTCGAAACGGACGAGAATTGTCTTCGTTATAGACCTGCCAATGCGACTGCTGCGTATAGCCAAACCACATATCGGCATTGGTATCGAATAAGTCCTCTGCGACCTTAGTCTTAATAGATACTTGCAGTTTTAGCTCAGGTACTCTTAGCTCATTGGGACTAAAAACCTCCTCATCTCGAGTCGGCGTGCTTGGACTACGGTTGGGCTTGGCATTTAAAAATAATGGCAATAAATACATAGGACGGTGTGGACGCGCTGACCAAGTCCCGCGCTCACTGTTTTGGTCCAAATCATAGGCCAGACTCAGCGGTGTGTATTTTTCGATATCGCTTTGAGTCACGCCGACATCATCTAATATCTCGGTTTGTGTCTTGTCTATCGCGGCCTTATTTGTTCCATTATTGGAAGACAACTGATTGGCAATGAGTACCGTATCCGCAGCTGCTACAGTATCACCCTGCATCTTAGTCATATCTTCTGCAAGTACCACCTGCGGCTCACCCGAAATGGTACTTTTAATGGTGCTTGCCAAATCTAATGGTTGCTTAGTCGTGGTATAGCTTGGCGTCTCGCCTTGCTCTGCAACTTTGTCAAAACAGGCCAGTCGTGCAGCGGCCGTACGTACTTGCGTACATTCAAAAAACAATTGTGCTTGCTGTGCGACAAAAGCATCGTTAGACAGTTTTTGATTATCAACGTTTGGTGTCTCTAACTGCTCAACAGTAGCTTCCTGCACGTCTATAGCTAATTCATCATTTATCTGATTGTTATCTACCGCATGCACTTGCATGGTAAAACAACTCAGTGCCACGCCAACTGCTATGCTCAAATGGGTTTTGGTTACTGTGTGCTTAGTAGCTTGTGAAACAAAAGCAAGGCCCATCATCTGACGCTGCAAAGCTGTATGAACAAACATAAGTGTCCCTTGTGTTAATTGACACGATGGTCAATAAATTATCTACGATGACTAAAATCAAACTTGATCGGTAAAAAGCAACTACGGTATTTTATTAGTACAACTTAACTATTGTTGCTTTAGTGTAATAAATATAACCGCATTATACTAGAGTTATTTATCTTTAGTACAATGTTAAATAACAAGAATTTGTCTCTAACAAATCTTTAAGCGTACGCTTGGCAAGTAAAAAGAGCCAGTCACTGTGTCATAACAGTATACTGGCTCTTTTATCATGTTGACTTTTATTAATGCTGCATTATTTGTTGAGTGCAGTTAAAGTCTCTTCAAACTTTGAGCGTCCAATCTCACCAACTTGCTGATTTATCAATTGTCCATCTTTGTAATACAACAATGCTGGCGGACCAAATAGTTGGTAGCGCGCTAAGATTGCTTTAGAGTCTGCCGTGGTTTCGGTAATATCAAGTCGAACCAACTGCCAATCTTGCATCTGCGCCGGACGATTATGAAATAAGTTTTTATCCATAATACGGCATTCGACACACCAATCAGCAGTCACATCAACGATGACTTTAGGGTTTTCGGCAATGATTGCATCTAATTGCGCAAGCGTCGTGACGTGCTCATCGTTCGCATTATTATTGCCAGCCGCTTGACCATTAGCCGACTGTAGCATCATCGGTGCAGCGCTTAGTGACGCTAACGGATGTAGACTATCGTCGTTACCTAGTGCCGCACCAATAATCAAACAAGCTGCCCAAATACCGGTCACTAAACCAAGTGCTTGGGTGAGCATTCGACCACGACCCAGCCAGCTCCACGCCCATGTCGCTACCACCATAAACCATAATGCCCATACTAACAGCATTACAGGCGATACAAACACGCGCTCAATTAATAATAGCGCCACTGCAAATAATAATAAAGCAAAGCCTTGTTTGACCCAGTTCATCCACTCGCCAGCCTTCGGTATGATTTTGCCTTGGGTTGCACCAATTAAAATAAGCGGCGCTGACAAACCAAAACCAAGCATAAATAAGGCGGCAAAACCAAGCAGCGGACTACCGATAGTCGAAACTGCGAGCAATGCGCCAAATAGTGGCGCGGACACACAAGGCGATACGACCAATGCTGATAAAAACCCAGCAACCAAGCTGCCTCCCGTACTACCAAGCTTACTATCGCCCGCTTGACTCAAGCCTTGCATCTTACTACTAATGGCACGTGGCAGACGAATAGTAAATACGCCCAGCATATATAGCCCTAGCAATACAAAGATGATAGCAAAGCTAATCAAGATAATTGGGTTTTGTAGCCAGCCAATAATTCCTAATGACTCGCCAAACACCGCGATGACTGCACCCAAAATACCATAGGCAGTAGCAACCCCAATGGCATAACTGGTGGTCAATATCACGCCTCTTTTTACTGTTGGGTTTTTCTCACGTGCCACGATATTGGCGACAATAGGCAGCATTGGCAGTACACATGGGGTTAGTGCTAAACCCAAACCTGCTAAAAATAATAAACCTAATGCCAACCATGGATGCGATGCTAGTCCAAACGGATCACCATCGACTAAGCCATTAGCATTTATATTATTGCTGTCAGACGTATTATTGACCGTATCACTGCCTATGACGTTAGTATCTGCTCCAGAAATCGTATTGGTTGTAAGCTCGTCATCTAAAGAACTCTCATCTAGCAAGGCATAGTCAATAATTTCGTCATCTGTCTCCGCTTGCTCTGCTGTAGACGTAAGACTGTCAGCATCAGTTATACTTGTTGTTTCTGCTGTCGTTGCAGTACTTGCAGCTAACTGAGTATTGTCGTTCGTTGCTGAGGTTTTAGTTGTAGAGGCAGGGGCGAGGTTTTGGGCAGAAGTACCGGCGCTACTTGCCGCTGCTTGTTGCGACGACGCGGCGATATTGACGGTAGTATTAATCTTCTCAGGTGGGTAACAAAGCCCTGCTTTAGCACAGCCTTGCCAGCCAATAACCACGGCTGCATTATCTACACTTTTGCCACTCGTACTGCTAAGCGTCGTGGTCGCAACCATGTTAGCTTGATCAAATACTGGGACACGGCCAAAGGTTGGATCATCAATTGAGTACGGCGTCTGACTAAAAGTAAATGGCGCGGCAGTCACACCAGCAGGCAAGGTTAGCTTTATTTGATCTTTATAAACATAGTGTTCAGGAGTGATATCAAAGTTAATCGACAACTGCGTCCCTGTAGCGACAGGCTTACTGACACTACCTACCTGAAAGGCTTGATCGACTGGCAAAAACTTTGGTTTCGATGAGCTTTTGTTACTACCAAACAAATCACCCAAGCTAGCAGCCTGAGCTGTCATGGATGTGGCGGTCAGCCCAGTAGCGACCAATCCAGTAGCGACTTGTCCAATAGGTACTAGTCCTGTCAATAATGAGCTACTGGTTAAAGCAAATGCCAACAGATAAGACTTTTTGGAAGAACGATTTACAGTTAGCGATGGAGGTTTTTCTGGTGTCTTAATGGACATAAAGGACTGCCTATTTATTACTAATACTTAAATCGACTTAATCGATATTTACTTACGTTGTGCTGCGATATCAACCGTGGTTTTGATTTTCTCTGGCGGGTAACATAGCCCAGCTTTGGCACAGCCTTGCCAACCAATCACGAGCGGTGCATTCTTTGCCCCTTTGCCATTATTGGTCGTCAGCGTCGTAGTTGCTATCATATGCTTTTGGGTAAATACGGGTACTTTACCAAAGGTTGGATCATCAATTGAGACCGGAGATTGACTAAAAGTAAACGGGGTTGCGCTCACACCCTTAGGGAAACTTAAAGTAAGCTGGTTTTTATAAACGTAATGACCTGGGGTAATATCAAAGGTAATGGATAAACGCGTGCCTTTAGATGTCGCGTTAGTAATACTGTCAACTTGAAAAGCTTTATCTACTGGCAAAAACTTTGATTTTGCAGCACTCTTATTACCAAACAGCTCGCCCAGACCTACAGCCTGAGCGCTCATAGAAACCATTGATAAACTCATCATCAATGAGGCGCTCATGATAGCAATTGCAAGCGCATTAGACTTTTTAGAAGTACCTTTGTTTATTGCGACTGTTTTTATTATTGGCGTTTTAATTGACATAAATAATTACCTTTGATTGCTGCTTTAAATAACTGATAGTGAAAATTTAACCATTCTGACGATAGTATTAACATCAAACATCAAACGAAAAGGGCTTTAATGCCAAAACGTTTAGTATGACACCCTATATACGAAGGGCTGATTTTCGTGTTGATAAAAAATATCAACCAATAATGCCTTATTGGTTGATATTGGTTACGACCTAGTTATCCGTTACTAGTAGTAGCTTATGACTCAGTTTGCTTATAATTATATCTATAGTTGAGCATAGATATCAGCATTCAGATCTTCACCACCAACCTTCTTATCAGCACCTAACGAAAATAGATCGTAAGGGCGACCTTCGCTACCTGGAGAGACATACTGCAGCTCGTTTTCCCAACCATCGATTGGATAGCCACCTTTGATATAGCCACCTTCAGGATAATTCTTGGCTTCGGCAGGTGGCGTGCTTAACACTTCTAAACCCTGCACTGTCGTTGGATAGTGACCGTTATCCACTCTATACTGATCTAATACATTAGAAATTGAAGACAAAGTTATCTGAGTAGTCTTTTTTCTCGCTTTATCACTTTGTCCCACTATGTTTGGAACTACTAGAAAAGCCATAAGCGCCAGAATAACAATTACTACCATAATCTCGATGAGCGTAAAGCCCGACTGGCTAGAGCCAAACTGACGGCGGCGTACTACTGCTCGACTGCTAATAATTTTTTCATTACTAATCTTTGAGTCATTGACACTTGAATGGAATTGCATACTTTTCATAAGGTACTGCTTTTTCGCGTTTGTTTGGGTTTTATCAATCATAATCATCGCTTTTATCATTACTGTTGTACACAAATATTTAAACGATTATCACTATAGACTATGATTGTATATTTATCTACTATCGCAATTAGCTTTTAGATAATCACTATCGCTACTTATAGTTATAAATATTTATATAAACGTCATTTTTATTGATGTTACTTTTATCGATGTCGCTTTTATCGATGACACTATAGCCCACTAAATCGAGGTACAACAATGCATTTGTCTTTTTTTGATTAATATACAACAGTAAGCAAAATTTGAGAAACCTGCTGTAAGATTAAGGTGATGCGATTCAACAGCAAACCATTTAATCTAACCTGCTAAATCGTTCATGTTTACAATCGGCAGCATGACTGCCATCACAATAATCATAACGACGACGCCCATCAGTACTAGCATCAACGGCTCTAATAACGACAGCAAAGTGCTAATAAAGTTGGTCGCTTCTGCCTCTTGCATACTGGCTGCTCGGCTGAGCATATTGTCAAGCTCACCTGAGTTTTCCCCACTTTTTATCATCTGTACCATCATCGGTGGGAAATAGGACGTTTTTTCGAGTTGGCTTGATAAGCTGGCACCTTCTGTTACTCGATCTGCAGCAGTAACGATGGTTTGTTTAATATGTAGATTGGTGGTGACGGCGGCGCCAATATGTAAAGCTTCAATTAATGGCACACCTGAGCGTACCAATATCGCAAGTGTACTGGCAAAGCGGGCAGCATTGAGACTTTTAGAGAGCCGTGCCAATATTGGTAACCGAAGGACGATGCTATCAATAGCAAGCTTGCCTGCTTGCGTTTGCGCAAACCGGTAAAACAAAAAAGCGCTACTTATGAATATTAATAGCATCAGCCACCACCACTGGGTGATGGCGTTGGACATCGCTAGCACCACCTGCGTAATTAATGGCAGTGCCTGCTCAGACTGCTCAAACACTTTGACAATCTTAGGTACCACAAAGCTCATCAACCCCATAATGACACCGACTGCCATGACCATCAGTACGATAGGATATACCATTGCACCTTGGATTTTCTTTTGTAAGGCAAAGCGGTTTTCAGTATAGTCGGCCAATTGATTAAGAATCAGATCAAGATGACCTGACTTTTCACCAGCCGCGATAGTGGCAATATATAAAGGCGGAAAGCTTGACGCTTGCTGTAACGCACGGGCAAAACTTAAGCCTTCTAGGACGTGTGAGCGTACTGCCAGCATCAGAGACTTGATATGAGTTTTGGGAGATTGCTTGGCGACAGCGGCTAGAGTTTCTTCAAGAGGAATACCAGCTGCTAGCAGGACAGAGAGCTGACGAGTCAATAGTGCCAGCTCATAAGCAGATGGTTTTTTATAACGGCTGCGCTGTCGACCTTGCTTGTCATTGACAGCATTGACCTCTACTGGCGTCCACTGTTTGTCACGAATCTGCTGGCGTACTTGCCGCGCCGAGTCACCTTCTAGCAATCCTTTTTGGACATCGCCTTGGTCGTCAAGCGCTTTATAATGATAAGCAGGCATAACAGCGAGTATCCTAAGGCAATAGATGAGAAAAGAAATGGTGAGTCATGTCTTTAAAAAAGTGGCGTAGAGTCATTACTCTCAGGCATCATTCCTTGTAATAACAATACATCTAAATGCTGCTGCTGTAGCTTTTTATCAAAATCATTAACTTCGGCGATAAGCATTTTTTCGATACGTTTATCAGACGCATAGACGCTAAGACGCGCGCAAATGACTGCCAACTGGTAAATACGCTTTTTACAATAGCTGTCTAAGCCTTGCAACAAACGCACCATATAAGGCGTCTCAAGACTAGCATAGTCATACCCTTCAACCACTTGCTCACCAAGTGCTGTGACGCCGTAGCTAATAGACAGGTGCGCACAAAAATAACAGCTGAATAAATAACCAACCACATGACCAATATAATATCCACGATCATACGTAAAACTACTCACCCCAAAGTGACCAAGCACATAGCTATTTAGACTGGCTTGATCCTCAATAGGTTTGGGGTGTTTTAGCTGACCCACAGTTGCAAGCCTTAGTGGATTATGACCATCTTGCGCCGTCAGCTGCCACCCTGCTGGCTGCTGAGCTGGCATATGGCGTACGATGTCAGCGATAATATCATCGACCACATGCAACTGCTGCCATAAGCGCTCAAGTGGATTGACATCGAGCAGGCCACGCTTATCAAGCTGCTGCGCAAGCTTATACTGCTGATACTCTGCAAACTGACTCTTTAACGTCTGTACCAGATAGGTTGGACGTACATTTGCAGAAGCCAAATATAGCAAGCGAGTACGCTCATGCTGCAGGCGATAAAGTGTTAAACGCAGCTCAGCCACACTAGACTCTGAGGTGTCAGTTGCGTGAACAGCAGATGACAAAGAAGATGACGTGGTAAAAAGAGCAAGCAGCGCCGCTTTATCTCTCACTGCCGATTCTTGTAGCGATGATAATGTCTCATGGCTACTTCTATCATCAAAGATGGAGGCACTACTATCGCTATTTATCGTAGTAGATTGTAGGGTATTGTTAAAAGTCGGTTGGGTCATAATGTACCATCACCAGCAAAAAATAAATGTGGCCTTCAGTATCATAAGCGTATATCTAAGCTATCTATTTAAATGCCATAACTAAAGATAACAAATAGCCAGATATCGTAGTGACTGCGTTTGGACTACTGACTATTATATAGTACCTGAACGCACTTTAGTTGTCAGTGTTACGGCCGCTCTTTATCTGACTTTTTAAAGATGGGCGCTTATAAAATACTTACGCTGTCAGTTTACGTTGATACTGCTGACGATACGCTTTTGGTGATACACCATAAACGCGCTTAAAGGCTTGACTAAAGGTGGAGTCTGACGCATACCCTACTAGCTCACTAATACGGCTGATGCTGTTTTGCTGCAAACGTAGATAACGTGCTGCCAAGCGCAAACGGTAATCAATTAAATATGTCAGAGGCGGCATTCCAACCACATCTTTAAACCGCTGGGCAAAGCTTGAGCGAGACATTCCTGCTAGCTCAGCAAGCTTATGAATCGTCCAGTTTCGATCTGGTGCATAATGCATCGCTACCAATGCTTTGGATAAAAATGGATCTTTTAGCGCTTTAAGCCAATTGTCTGTTGCCTCAGGCAAGCTCTCAATATAGGTACGCAGGCACTCAATCATCATGATACTGGCCCAATGGTTGATGACTGCCGTCTTACCCATACGCTCATGCTCAGACTCCAAGGTCAACAGCTTGACCTCGACATCAATAACGCCAAATCGACCATCAGACATCTCGGCAAGCTCAGGCAATATCGTTGGCAGAACTGACAATAATGGTTGCGTCATCTCTTTTTCATATTTACATTCAATCAAAATCAAACATGCATTGATCTCACCTTCTCCATTGAGATCTATAACATGGCTTTCAGATTCATTGAGCATCTCATCTAGAGGTTTGGCATTATCACCATGATGATTAAGTGCATAGCTGACATGTTTATAGGAGTTTGAGATCATAATTGTATCGCCAGTCTTTGCCTCTCGTATCTCACTGCCGACATCGATACAAAAACTACCCGATAACACTAAATAAAACAAAATCGTATCTTTTCTATCAATTGAATATGACCAATTACCCCTACCATTTAAACGATAGTAATTTGTTTCAAACAAATGCACATTTTGTAATAACATACTAAGTGCGTCCATTAACAATTTCCTCAATAATGTATGGCAACTTACGGCAGCTAAGCCGGGCTCTGCAAAATAAACTACCTAAGAGACAATACACAAGAAAAATCGTTTACTGTGGACTGCTATTAAAGTTATACGCACGCTACACACATTTTATACTAATAGCAGCGAGACGATATTCTTTATATAGACTATTAATATACATAGTATTAATCAGAAAGATACTGTTTCTTAAGTGTAGATTTAGGATACTGCTTAATAATGGGGGTTATTTCGCTAAAATTAACAATAAATGCGTAGAAGACAGTATGGGCTTTTTTTTAGAAACTAGATAAAAGATAGGTACTAAGATAAATAAAATTATCAAGCTTACAAAAAATAACTATAAAATGAATAAAAAGATAGGAAAGAAAAACGCAGACGAAAAAAAATGCCAACGAGGGCAATTTTATGGGTAAAAGCAGATATATATGATAAAAATTGGGGCGACTGATGGGACTCGAACCCACGACAACCGAGATCACAACCCGGGGCTCTACCAACTGAGCTACAACCGCCATAACTATTGCCAAGAAAGGCAAGATTTGCAGGCTAAATGGTGCGCCTGGCAGGGCTCGAACCTGCGACCACCTACTTAGAAGGCAGGTGCTCTATCCAACTGAGCTACAGGCGCTCTTAAGGGCTTTTACGTATTCAGTATAATTCGTAATGCTACGAACAAAACTATTATACATAAAAAAAAGCCTGTAAGGCTCTTAAAATAGATGGTCGGAGTGATAGGATTCGAACCTACGACCCTCTGGTCCCAAACCAGATGCGCTACCAAACTGCGCCACACTCCGATATTCTCTATTATCTCGTTAGTTTTGTTAGCTAACTTGTTATTGGCTATGCCGCTAACTTGTTAGTGTTCCTCGCTATCGAGGTGCATATATTAAGACTTATAGACCATAGTGTCAACACCTATTTTTAATTATTTTCATCAATTTTACCAAATAATTTTATTGTTATACTGTTTGCACACAGGTTTGCCTAATATCTGCTTTTAATCATTTAGATTTTTAATCGTTCAAAGAAGGGTTACTAAGCGTTCCAGTCGTAACATTAAAAGGCATGAGCCATAGTATGGCATGGCTCAACTTTACAGAGTCAATAGACTGCTGAAGTGCAACTGGCTGGGGCGTGTCATCCATGACCGGATAGACTAGCCAAACTTGCTTAGCTTGGTAAGCTTGGGCATAGCTGGTCAACTGGTACGCATCAGTGGCGCTAATATCACGCGCATGAGTCAATGTCTTCCATTTGATATCAATGACGTGACTACAATGACTGGCATCAGTACCCGCCTTACCGGTTCGCTGTTTTTGACTATTTGCTTCGGTAGCTGTGTCATAAATCAATAAATCTGGTTGTATAGACAGACATGTCTGCCCTGTAGCATCCCGAAGCCATATATCTTTTTGCTGCGTAAATATTTGATAAATAGGCTGATTAATACTGGTAGGCCTCTCAAACAGCTGCGTAAGACGTACGCTTGCCCACTGCTCAAAAGCTTGGTTCATATTAATCAGTAAACATAGGCGCAACTGTCCATCTTTGTGGTTAACACCATTACCTGTGGGCAAAGTTGAGTACTGCATTTGAAGTAGCCAATACGCCAAATCTAATAGCTTATCTACAGATTGCCGCTGCAATCGAGACAATGGCTGTGAGGCTAGCTGCTGCTTTGCCATTTGATAGAGAGGACCCAGTCTTTGCCGCTCATAGGGGTTAAGCACAGCAATCTGTCGCCAGCACACCAGCTTAGACAGTAACGCTGCGGACAATGATATAGACTGTGAGTGATAGGCTTGAGACGCGCCTGCCAACTGCTCAAGAAAGACCAAAGCACTTCTTATCATACGATTGGCCAGCATATCAGTGCTCAATTGGTTTACTTCACAGACAAACTTATGAGGCTGATGGCTATTACGCTTTAGCTGCTCTTTAATGAGTAGCTTACCCTGTAGCATTGACTGGTTGTGGGTTTGCGTTTGATACTGCTTGGTTGGCCGATAATCGGACAATAGCTGCAAAAAATGTCTGATGAGCCATTTTGACAGTGGCGGCGTTTGTGTCGATAGTGGCGTGAGATGTTGACTAAGCTGGCCTAAGTTTTTGGTATGCGGCAGCTTATGATGTCTGTTAGATAAAGACATCAAATCAGCCAGCATCACTTGTACCCATTGACGTGTCCGCGTGATTTCATCGCTTTGAGTAAGGCTATTTTTTTGTGAGCCTGCAACTATTTTGGGCAGTATTTCAAGCGTAACACCACTTGGCAGCAAAATAATACCGATATAGTGCCCCACTTTGAGCTGCCATTGTCCGCGTTGGCGCTTAATGCTAAATACCGTAAATTCTTGCGCAAGTAGCCAAGCAAAATCATCGACGTCAATAAAGTCCTCTGCAACCAAGCGCTGATGTTCAAACACGCTCATAGTAGCGTGACCCGCTACATTTGAGTCAGGATACGTCTTTGACGCTGAGCATCCAGCGCTATAATAATGACTGTTTATTGATATATGTTTCATTAAAATTAATACAAACGTTGATAGACATAAGGTTTGGCAAACTCGCCATTTTTCGTCAGAAGCTCTGGATTAATAGTATAGTTAGCAGATGCCACCATTGAGCCTACAAACGTATTTTGATCAGCGAACATAGGATTTTGATGGTCTATACTTGACGATTGAGACAGACTGCGTTGACTGTCATGAATAAACTGCGATGTAAGCGGCTGCTGCTCATCATTAAATAGATACTGTAATAAAGCCACTTGTCCGCCAACAGCTTGCGCCAATTGTGGAATAATCTGCTCAACCAATACTGTTTGTAGCTGCGCTAAACTCTTTACTGAATATAAAAACGCATGACCAAGCTGGGCCTCTTGTCCCAACGTTTGCGTGATACGCTGATTCAGACCTCTTAACAGTTTGGCTAAATCTACTTCTTCTGATGACTCACGCTCATCTGAGCTTTGATGGGCATCTTTATGATCTAAAACACCAATAACTGGCAGCAATTCAGCCTGCGGTGGACAGTCGACAAAGCGAAAGCGACGACGTAGTGCCATATCAAGTGGTGCTAACGAATGATCCTGCGTATTCATTGTTGCATAAATATCGACATTGGCAGGCACGCTAAAGACTCGTCCAGAATAAGCCAAATTTACTTGCATCGCATTTGGTTGCCCGCTGCGCTTATCAGGTTCGATCAGACTAAGCAGTTCGCCAAAGACTCGAGAAACATTGGCGCGGTTGATTTCATCGATGAGCATAGCATAACGATGTTCAGGATCATTAGCAGCGCGCTTACAGAGTTTTAAAAAAGCGCCATCTTGAATATCATAGCGCATCTGATTGCTAATCCCTTGCTCACCTGCTTGACGATTGATTTGAGCGCCTTGCCTTCTTGGTTCATTACCGCTCATCACCGGGCGAATGCCTTCGACAAACTCCTCATAGCCATAAGCTTGATGAAAGCTGACCATACTATAGCGCTGCTTTTGTACAGGCTGATTGTCTTGTTGCGCTTGTCGAAACTCGCCCAGCTGCTGCGACAACTGAGTCAATAACATCATACTCTCTGGCAGTAGATGCCATGCTCCACTTTCGTCTTTATCAAAGTAAGCTTGGCTTGCGCGGTTTTTATAGGTCACTGTTTTTGAGCTGGCCGAGCTGTGCATTTGCAGCACTGACCATGCTGTATTACTCAGATTTTTCTCACGTGCATTTTGCGCCGCCTTGGCGATAAAAAACTCGTGATTGACGATTTCAGGCACTTTTACCAGCTCTTTTTTTTGGATCTTAAAGTCCAAAAATATCAGGCACACCACATCGCGCCAGCTAAGCTCAAAAAGCAACTGTGACAACAGCTCATTGCCATCCGTGATGGGCAAATAATGGGTATACTGTTTGGCAGTTTGTAACAATCGATAAGTCTTACCTGTACCTGCGACACCCGTATAAATAATGTTGGTAGGCTCGCTAATGGGTCTGTCATTCATAACTTCACTCAATATTAAAACGATTGATAAAAACAATAGACATAGGGTTTGCAACTCTTCGATAGTTACGTTACTACTATTTTGTGTGCAGGGTCATTTATGGTACTAATATTAATCAGATGCAAGTAGTAATCAGATGTATTGCTTTATTCGTTATCTAAAAATGCCCAACCAGATTAATTTGAGGAACGTTGTATGTCAGGATTATTAAATAAGCTACCCAGTAAATTATCGACGAAGATACCAGCTAAGTTACCTGAAAAAATATCTGATGCGCTAACCCCTCAAGCAAATACCCCGTCGAACCCTAGCTCGCTTAAGCCTGTAAACAATCAATTTACCAAGCTGTTATCCATTACCAAATATCTACCTACTGCTGCACGCTCGACTATTTTATCCAAAGCCTTTGGTAAAGTCGTGCCTTATGTGGGGACCACGGGTGTCTATTACGAAACCGTAGAACCCAATCAAGTGGTGGTCAGCTTAAACAACAATAAACCTGTACAAAACCATATTGGCTCTATTCATGCGGTCGCTGTTACACTACTTGCTGAGACCGCCACAGGCTTTATCTTAGGGTTAAACCTACCTTCTGATCGTGTGCTGTTGATAAAATCTTATTCTGTCAATTTTTATCGTCCGCTTAAAAAAGGGCAAGTAGCAGCGGTCGCTACCTTAAGTGATGAACAGCGCTCAGATATTTTAGATACCCCCAAAGGCGAGATGGTTATTCCATGCATCATCAACGATCGTGAGTCTGACAGCGTGCGTGATCCCATTACGGTTGAGATGACATGGGCATGGATACCTAAGGCTGAATTAGAAGCCCGTCGTCAAGGCAAACCTTTTGATAAAGCAACTGACGCTGACAACGACAACAAGACTGAAACTGAAGCTGAAGCTGAAGCTGAAAACCTATCTTCCACCGATAATAAATAACCAGTAGACGATAACGTAAATAATCAATAACAAGGAGTCAATAATGTCTAAACTTACCCATCAATTTATCAGTCGCCTATCTAAGGCATTTTTTGTGGGTGCTTGCTCACTGGGACTGGCCGTTAGTGCAAATGCCGCTCCAGCGACGACTACCAATACAGCCACTATGACCAAATCTAAGCCTGTCTTTTTGGGTGACGGCGGTGACTATCCGTTTTCTAGCGCCGTACGCGTTGGTGACACCTTATATATGTCAGGACAAATTGGGTTTAAAGACGGCAAACTGGTAGAAGGCGGTATTAAAGCCGAAGCCGCGCAAACGTTAGACAATATCAACGACGTATTGCTACAATATGGCTACCAAAAGTCTGACATCATCAAATGTATGGCGATGCTGACTGATATGAACGACTTTAATGCGTTTAATGAAGTCTATAAAGCCAAACTTGCCAAACCCTACCCTGTGCGCTCAGCATTTGGTGTCAAAGACTTGGCCGCAGGTGCTAGCGTTGAAGTTGAATGTATGGCAGCAAAATAATAGCTTCAATTATACAATGATAGCGTCCTCAGTTAGGGCGCTTTCTTTGGTGACGCGTAGTACTTCTTCTAATGTCGTCTGTCCCGCTATCACTTTATGCAAACCATCAGCACGAATCGATGGGGTCTTTTGACGAGCATAAGATTCAAGCTCATACTCCGCAGTATTACTATGAATCATACGTCTTAACGTATCATCAATTGGTACGACTTCATATATTGCTGTACGCCCTTTAAACCCAGACTGATTGCACTTATCACAGCCAACAGGCTTTGGTAGCTTGAGCGCTGTCGTCACTGAATCTTTAGAATCAGTTTCAATACCAATCTCAGAGAACAGCTTTGCTTGCTCACTATCTGCCGTTTGCCACGTATGACAATGGGCACAAAGGGTACGTACTAAGCGCTGCGCGACCACGCCAATAAGCGAAGACGATAATAAGAACGGCTCCACCCCCATATCTTGCAGGCGAGTCACCGCACCGATAGCGGTATTGGTATGCAATGTTGATAACACCAAATGCCCTGTCAATGACGCTTGTACTGCAATCTCAGCAGTTTCGATATCTCGAATCTCACCAACCATGACCACATCTGGATCTTGACGTAACATCGCTCGCAGACTGGTGGCAAAGGTCATATCTACTTTATTATTCACTTGGGTTTGCCCAATACCATCAAGCTGAAATTCGATAGGATCTTCAGCCGTTAAGATATTACGTGTCTGATCGTTTAAGTCGGTCAATGCAGCATATAGGGTCGTCGTTTTACCTGAACCCGTAGGACCTGTCACCAAAATAATGCCATGCGGACGATGGATTAAGCGTTTAAGCTCAGTATAGTCATTGTCTGCAAGCCCAAGATAAGTCATATTGAGGCGGCCTGCTTGCTTATCTAACAAGCGCATGACCACGCGTTCCCCAAAGCTTGAGGGCAACGTTGATACCCGCACATCGACCTCACGCCCTGCTAGCCGTAGACTGATACGCCCATCTTGAGGCACGCGTTTTTCTGCGATGTCAAGTTTGGCCATGACTTTGATCCGTGAGACCAAAAGCGGTGCCAACTGACGTTTGGGCGTAATGATTTCTTTGAGCTCACCATCCACCCGAAAACGGACAACCAGACGCTTTTCAAAAGTCTCGATATGGATATCTGAGGCATTAAGACGTATCGCTTCTGATAATAGCGCATTGATGAGACGTATAATAGGCGCATCATCCTGCTGATCCATCAAGTCTTCGGTCTCAGGCACACTATCTGCTAAGCTGTCCAAATCTGGATGGTCTTCAAGACCAGCGGCGATATGCTGAGACTCACCCGTATTGCCTGCATAAGCTGCATTCAGGCGTTTTTCAAATTCGTCCATGCTGATGCTGTCATAAACAGGCACACCGCGTACGCCTTGCTGCTGCAAAAATCGCACAGCTTCATTGATGGCAGAAAGCGGTGTAGCTTTGGTCAGTATCAACGTCGGTGGCAGCTCAGCATCCATCGCTAAAATCACTAAGAGCTGGTGGCGTTTTGCAAAACTGTACGGCAGTTGCATCATAAAAACGACCTGATAAAAATAAAGTGGGTGATAAATAATAAGTGCTTAGCCTCTTTAGTAAAGGCGTTAGGGTTTTTAATAAGTAGGCAGTATCTAATATAAGTGCCTTATACTTACATGATTAAACTCAGTAAAGTTGTCGGTAAGCGCTTATGAGTTTGTTATAATAACATTTTGTTTTATATCATTAGCAAGGCTTTTACGACCTTTTACGTTTCGATAAGCGTTTATCAGTATTGACTCCTAGTACTATTTTTGATTCCTAGTACTGGCTTTGACTGCTCGTATTAGTGCTGCTTATGCCTTTCATCTTTTATAGTCCGCCCGTTATTAGGATTTCAGATATGTCTCAAGCCTCCATTCAAACTACCACTGAGAACTCCCCTATTGTTCAAGATACTTTTACTGTTGGTAGTCGCACCTTTTCATCACGTCTATTGGTCGGCACTGGTAAATATAAAGATATGGCTGAGACCGGAACCGCTATTGCAGCCTCAGCGGCCGAGATCGTCACTGTCGCTATTCGTCGTACCAACATTGGTCAAAACAGTAACGAGCCGAACTTGTTAGATGTCATCTCGCCTGATAAATATACTATTTTACCCAATACTGCTGGTTGCTTTGATGCTGAGACGGCAGTTCGAACTTGTAAGCTTGCGCGTGAACTGCTGGGAGGTCATAACTTAGTTAAGCTTGAAGTATTGGGTGACGAAAACAGTTTGTACCCCAATATTATGGAAACTTTAAAGGCGGCAAAAGTACTGATTGATGATGGCTTTGAGGTGATGGTATACACATCAGACGACCCCATTGTCGCGCAAGAGCTAGAAAGTATGGGCTGTGTGGCGATTATGCCTTTGGGTAGCCTTATTGGTTCTGGCCTTGGACTCCTCAACCGCCATACGCTCAGCCTTATCATCGAAAACGCTAAGGTGCCAGTATTGGTTGATGCTGGCGTTGGTACTGCCTCTGATGCGGCTATTGCCATGGAGCTTGGTTGTGATGGTGTACTTATGAACTCAGCGATTGCCAATGCTCAACGACCAGTGATGATGGCCCACGCAATGAAACACGCTATTTGGGCGGGTCGTGAAGCGTTTTTGGCAGGACGGATGCCTATGCGTAAGATGGCACAAGCCAGCTCGCCGCAAACTGGTTACTTTTTTCAATAAAATGCTTTTGATACCCAGTCGTTTATATGCTTAACTTAACCGCTGTTCATATCGATGTGCCGACAGGCTACTTATAATACGCAGCTCATTGACCTTACTCATTGACCTTAAAGGACACCTCATGCGCTTACTGACGGCAGTTGATCAGTTATTTTTACTTCTTGAGTCGCGTAAACAGCCTATGCATGTGGGCGGCTTGTTTTTGTTTGAACTACCGGTCGACGCTCAAAACGCAGAGGGTGATTTTGTTTATCAGCTGGTAAGACAAATGCAAACCTCTGACGTACCACCAAGCTTTCCGTTCAATCAGGTACTCGAACGGTTGTTGTTTTGGAAGCAAGATGAAGATTTTGATGTTGAGCATCATTTTCGTCATGTTGCCTTGCCAAGACCTGCTCGCGTCCGAGAGCTACTGATGTACGTCTCAAAAGAGCATGGGCGCTTACTTGATCGGGCGATGCCACTATGGGAATGTCATGTTATCGAGGGAATTCAACCAGAGACTGACGATAGTCCTGAACGCTTTGCCCTATACTTTAAGATTCATCACTCATTGGTCGATGGTATCGCTGCCATGCGCCTCATCCAAAAGTCGCTTTCACAGTCACCGTATGAGCCTATGACGCTGCCAGTGTGGTCACTCATGGCACGCCATCGTAATCAAGTAGATGCTCTGATACCTACTGGACGCTCTGTGACTCGTATTATAAAAGAGCAGCTATCTACCATTAAGCCGGTATTTACCGAACTACTGGATAACTTTAAACATCATGGCAAAGACGATTATGTTGGCACCTTTGATGCTCCCATGAGTATATTAAACCAGCGCATCTCTGCCTCACGGCGAATTGCAGCGCAATCTTATGATATGCAGCGCTTTGATGACATCGCTGACAAACTCGATGTCAGTATGAATGATGTGATACTTGCTGTTTGCTCTGGTGCCATACGGCGTTACTTGCTCAAACTTGATGCGTTACCGAATAAACCCTTGATTGCTTTTGTACCGATGTCATTACGCAGCGACAATAGTACCACTGGCAATCAAATCTCATTTGTTTTGGCAAACTTAGGCACGCATTTAGATGACCCTCTTCGTCGACTACAGCTGATCAATGGCAGTATGAATAGTGGAAAACGTCGGTTCCGTCGTATGAATCAAGCACAGGTAATCAACTATAGTGCCATCGCTTATGCGTGGGAAGGCATTAACCTATTAACGGGCATATTCCCCAAAAAACAAGCTTTTAACCTTATTATCTCTAACGTACCTGGGGCTAAAAAGCCACTGTACTGGAACGGCGCACCGCTCAAAGCACTGTATCCAGCTTCTATTATATTGGATGGTCAAGCAATGAACATCACGCTTGCCAGCTATTTAGATAAAGTAGAGTTTTGTATTACCGCTTGTAGCAAGCTGTTGCCGCATGTACAAGACATGCTGGGCTTGATTGAAGAAGAGCTTGCTGTACTAGAAAACGTGAGTAAAGAAAAAGAATTGGGACTACGTGAATAACGTTGAGGGCTGTGAATAACGTTAAAGGTCTCATCTTATAAAATTACCATAAAAAAAGCTGACCCTATCATAGAGTCAGCTTTTTAAATTTTTTAAACACAACTTTTTAAGTACAGTCTTATTGGTGCAATGCCCTTATACAGCGTCACGCCATGTTGGCACCACTATTTGCATCAATGGTTTTAGTAGCTTGACGTTACAAGCAAAAATAGAGCCTGACTTCATGGAGTTATGTGCGCCTGTATGATCAACCACAACGCCGCGTGCCTCTGATACGATAAGCTCACCTGCTGCGATATCCCATGGCTTAATAGACATCTCAAAATAACCATCAAAACGCCCTGCTGCCACATAGCATAAATCAAGTGCTGCCGAACCCAAACGACGCATTTGACCACCTGCCTCAGACACTTTTTGTAAGCTTTCAAAATGCTCTTTGGCAAAAGAGATGACTTCACCATTACGATGACGCTCAAGTGGATGACCAGTCGTAAACAACCCACCATCGATGGTCTTACGCTCGCTTACGTTGATACGGCGCTGGTTTAGACGTGCGCCCTTGCCTCGGCTGGCAGAGAACATCTCATCACGGACAGGGTCATAGACCACACCGTGCTGAGTAACGCCTTTGTACTGCACAGCGATCGATACACAAAACTGCGGTACTCCGTGGACGAAGTTTTTGGTCCCATCAAGTGGATCAATAATCCAGCACCAATCTGCATCCTCACCGCGGCCTTCTTGCATACCAAACTCTTCACCCAAAAACGAATGGTTTGGATAATTGCTTTTGAGGGTCTCGATAGTGAGCTCTTCACTAAAGCGATCAATGCGTGTCACTAAACCGTCGATACCTTTTGACTCGGTATCAAACTCAATTTTGTGGCGATTTTGATGCGCGTGTAGAATCTCTGCACCAACTTTTTCGGCAGTACGCGCTGCGATGACGACCATGGGTTCCATAAATAACCTATCTACTTGTTGAATAAATAAAATGAATGAAGACTACAGATATTACTATTGCTTACATAGCTGGCATACCAATTGTCTGCCAATCTATGCCTTTCTTATACGATCTTAAACAGCCTGATCGCAACATACTAAAAACAAAAAACGATAAATAACAGGCTTACCATGGCTAATGGCCACCATCAAAAATCATGCAAGCTGTAAAAAAATTAGCACCTACGGCAAGCAGGTGTTACGCCAAACTATCATGCTTTGAGCGAAGTCAATAAACGCTGTAACTGTATGACCACGCCATAAGTGTCTAAACCACAATCCGCCAATTGTTCTGCTTGTGAACCATGGGCAATAAAACGATCAGAAATACCAATATTAGCAATAGCTGGACGGCTAACAGCAAATGCAGCAGACGCATTGAGCAAATACTCGTTGACAGCGCTACCTGCACCGCCCATGATCATATGCTCTTCTAAGGTTGCAATATGAGTCACACCTTGCTCAATCAACGTTTCAAGCAAATTGGTATCCAATGGCTTTACCCAGCGCATGTTGACGACTTGCACCTGACAATCACTGGTTGCACCATCAGATGTCAATATCTTGGCCGCTTGCTTGGCCGTCGCTACCATCGTACCAAAGGCCAATAGCGCAAGCTTGTTAGTAGCATGGGCATTTCCCAATACAGTCTCTACCACGGCTTGTCCTATCTTATAGTTCTGTGCTGGACGACTTATCATCGCGCCAGTGCCGATGCCTCGTGGGTAACGAACCGCTGTGCTTCCTTCATACTCATAGCAAGTATTAAGCAGGTGATAGCACTCGTTTTCATCTTTTGGCGCTGCAATAAGCATATTGGGTACGCAGCGCAGAAAAGCCAGATCAAATACGCCGGCATGGGTTGCGCCATCCTCTCCAACAAGACCGGCTCGATCAATCGCGAATGTCACGTCAAGATTTTGCAATGCAATATCGTGAATAAGCTGATCATAACCACGCTGCAAAAAGGTTGAGTATATCGCGACAATGGGCTTGACGCCTTGCGTTGCCATACCGCCCGCAAGTGTCACCGCATGCTGCTCAGCAATGGCCACATCAAAAAACCGCTCTGGGAACTGACGGGCAAAGTCAATCATCCCAGAGCCCTCTTCCATCGCTGGAGTGATCGCTAATAGCCTATTATCTTGTGCCGCTTTATCGCATAAAAACTGCCCAAACACTTGCGAATACTTTAGTTTAGAAGGCTTATCTTTAGTAGCTTCACTCTCGATAGTCGCTTTATCTTTGGCAAAGTCACAGGCGACAATGTCTTCAGCGGGTAATTTGCTAATGGCATGATAACCGACGGGATCGGCTTCCGCAGGTGCAAAACCTTTGCCTTTAGTCGTATAAATATGTACTAGTACTGGTCCTTTTACCTGTTTGGCAAGTGACAATACTCGTAGCAGCTCAGGAATATTGTGACCATCAAAGGGCCCAAAATAGGTAAAACCAATGGCTTTAAACAAATTGTCTTCTAACTGCGGTACATCACGATGTTCACTATGACGTTTGCGTCGATCAAATGCCTGCATGTTTGGACGATGGCGCAGCACCGGTGCCCCTGTATCTGAGATATCAACTTGATAACCTGACTCCCAAAGCATCGCTAAGTGTCGCGAAAACCCACCAATAGAACACGATATCGACATGTCATTGTCATTTAAAATGACCAATAAATCCGCATCTTGCTGTACAGCATCATTCATAGCCTCAAAAGCCATACCACCAGTCATTGCGCCATCACCAATGACACAAGCAACCGTCTGCGGGCGCCCTTGATAGCGTAGCGCCAAGCTCATACCCAAGCCTGCTGAGATAGACGTTGATGAATGTCCTACGCCAAAAGTATCGTAAACGGATTCCACACGCTCAGGGAATGCTGTCAAACCATTTTTGGCGCGTATACTACTGAGCTTATCGCGACGACCAGTGAGGACCTTATGCGCATACGCTTGATGACCCACATCCCAAACAATCTGATCTTGAGGTGTATCAAGCAAATAATGCAGAGCGATAGTCAGTTCAACCACACCCAGATTCGCCCCAAAATGCCCACCACTTTGACCCGCTGAATACAATAAAAACAAGCGCAGCTCATCGACCAACACGATTAATTGCTCAGTGTTGAGTGCTTTGATGTCTACAGGCGCATCAATTGTATCAAGTAGCGGCGTATAAGGACGCGTGCGCGGTATCTGCTTAAAAGTCTGTTGCAAGCCTGATAGGTGTGCAGCAGAATCGGTAGCCAATGGCCTAGATAGCGACGTATGAGGTGACGCAGATGCTGACTGAGACTGTAAAAAATAAGGTGACTGCTGCATAAATCGTACGATACCTACCAAGCTGCTGACAAAGCGCCATCTTACTATATCGTCATACACCGTTATCATATTGATACGGTGTTATGAAACCATCTACAATAGCTAGGTAGTATATACTGCTATTACTTATAGATTGCGATATGCTTAGCGCATCGTCACTGTTTATTAGTATTTACATGAAACTATTTACATGTTTTGTTTAAATGTACCATTATCATAGACATAAAATAAAAGTAACCATGACAATAGTAAATCAATAACCATATATTGCATACTATGCACAAATGACGATACAGTAATATAAGGGCAAAGACTTGTCACTGTATCCGTTAAAATAGTATGGCATAATAGCATTTTTTTTAAACTGTCGCTTTACTCATCGTGCATCGTCTGTGAACTTTGTGTGTTTTTCTCACAATCACGTTGAAAAGTTATCATTATGAACATTATACAATGATAACCAGCTAGTGACAGTTATTATGAACAGGGGTTTTGCAAACATATAGCTTGCTTATCCCGCTCTTCGACACATAGCCGTTACGATACGACTATGGCCTTTATAATTTCTACTGCCACGATGATCGGCCTATGCAGGACATCAATGTCATATCAATTTATTACCAGTGCAAAACTACCCACTCGTCACGGCGAGTTTGACCTTCATGTATTTGAAAATGAAGACGGTCAAGAACACGTGATGCTTAGTGTTGGCCTACCAGTGGTAGACCCTCTGCCAGAAAAAAACACTATGCAAACACGCCCTATAAAACCTCATACCAAGCCAGTAGAGAGCTCTGTACCTTTAGTGCGCATCCATTCTGAATGCTTGACAGGCGATGCTTTTGGCTCGTTAAAATGCGATTGCGGACCACAGCTTAATACGGCTATGGAGGCAATACAAGCGACTGGCTACGGTGCTATTTTATATCTGCGTCAAGAAGGTCGCGGTATTGGATTGACTAATAAAATTCGTGCCTATGCTTTGCAAGATCAAGGCCATGATACCCTAGATGCCAATCTTATGTTAGGGCTGCCTGCTGACGCGCGCATCTATGATATGTGTGGCCCTATGCTTGCTCATGTAGGCGTTGATGAAGTTCGTCTTATTACCAACAACCCGGATAAAGTGTCTTATTTGACGGACAATGGTATCAATGTCGTTGAGCGGGTACCATTGGTGGTCGGGGTCAATGACAGCAACGCCGATTATTTGGCCACCAAACGTGACCGTATGGGTCATCTGCTTGATAAAGAGTTTTATACCAAAGCTCATCTTAATAAATAAACTTATCATCAAAAATCTTTACCAACGGCTATAGTGATAGAAATTTTTATGAGCATTCCCAATCTAAATAGTACAACCAACCACAATACTGATGCTAACGGCAACCAAACCACGCCGACACCTGATGACATCACACGTGTACGTGAGTTTTTGGTTGACCTACAAGCGCGTATTTGTCAAACACTAGAAGCGCAAGAGCGTGACGGCGGCGGCGATGCAACCTTTGTTCCTGACGACTGGGAGCGTCCAGAAGGTGGGGGCGGACGCTCATGTGTTTTAGCAGATGGCAAGGTCATCGAAAAAGCAGGTGTCATGTTTAGCCATATCCATGTTCATAACTTGCCCGCTTCAGCAACTGCTCGTCACCCTAACATTGCCGGTCGCAAGGCACAAGCAATGGGTGTATCTCTAGTCGTACATCCCAAGAATCCAAACGTCCCTACCAGCCACGCTAACGTGCGTTTATTTGTCGCAGAAGCTGCAGGCGAAGACCCTATTTGGTGGTTTGGTGGCGGTTTTGATTTGACGCCGTTCTACCCTGTATTGGCTGACTGTGTTCATTGGCATCAAGTCTGTCATGATCTGTGCGCGCCCTTTGGTGACAGCGTCTATCCTGACTTTAAACAGTGGTGTGATGAGTACTTTCATTTGCGTCATCGAGATGAGCAGCGCGGTATTGGTGGTCTATTCTATGATGATGTCAATACTGAGAGCCGTGGCTGGGATTTTGAGACCTGCTTTGACTTTATGAAAGCGGTAGGTAATGGTTACCTTGAAGGTATCGTGCCTATTTTTGAGCAGCGTAAAGACACCCCTTATACTGATGAGCAGCGCGAATTTCAGCTGTATCGTCGCGGTCGCTATGTCGAGTACAACCTTGTCTATGATCGCGGCACTTTGTTTGGACTTCAAAGTAATGGACGTATCGAGTCTATCTTAGTCAGCATGCCGCCTCTTGCCAGTTGGCATTATCGCTTTGAGCCGATCGAAGGTACACCAGAGTTTGAGCTAACCGATTTTTATCTAAAACCGCGCGATTGGTTGACTTTATAATCCTTGTTGGCATAATGGAGCTTACAATGGTCAATCAGTATTTTTAGTATAATCTATACCGTATAGTGGTCATTGTATTGCTAGTGGTCATTGTATTGCGCTTATACCTAACGATATTTTATAAACTGTCTATTCTTTATGGACAGCATCGTATCCAATTACGAATGAAGGTCAGCTTTTATAGCTGACCTTTATTTTTATAGTGCTATTAATTATAAAGTTACATGCGCTTACAAAAGTGTACGCAAGAGACCTACATCTATCGTAGCTTCCACCGTTACATTAAAGACAATGCATATAGAATAGACACTTATGAGTAACCATTGTTTATAAGCGTCTATTTTATATTTTACATAACCATCTCATTTAAGGATTGGCATTGGTTAGATGCTTCCTATTAGCCACGTATAAAGGAGTTATATACATGACACAAGTTCACGCTAACAAATCGATAAAATCAATCTTCTGCGTTACGCTTATGGCAGCGGCACTTGGCATCACCGCTTGTAGCAGCCCTACTCATCCTGATGTTAAAGCGCGTCAAGATATTATGAAAAATTATGGCGATTCAATGAAGGTCATGGGCGGCATGGTCAAAGAACCAGATACCTTTGACGCTGAAGTATTTCAAGAGCAAGCCGCGTTTTTGGCGGAAGAGTCTAAGACCCCTTGGAATCATTTTGTAGATGCTGAAGCTGTTGGTAATGCAAAAGAAGAAGTTTGGAGCAACAACGATGATTTTATTGCTCGTTCAGAAGATTTCCAACAAGCCAGTGCTGAGCTTAATATGGCGGCATCAACGGCAACCAGCGCCAGCGATATCGAAGATGCTTTTGGTGCGGTTGGTAAAAGCTGTAAGTCATGCCACGATGATTATCAAGTAGAAACAGATAACTAAAACAGTCTAAATCAAAGATCATGGTTAATCATGTGTTGCTGGTGACCATAATCTATCAGGTATGAAGGGTCAGCAGTGCGACTAGCTTCTAGGTTTCGTCAGCGGCAAACAGTACGTTGCGTACCACAGAGCGAGAATCTGCCGACCCACCAAGCGAGCCTGACAGCACTCCCACCGCTGCCAAAAAGGCAGCCAGTCGCATATGAGCGGCAAAGGTAGCGCCGTCTTTATCAGAAGTCCATGTGCTCATCAGTGCATCCGGAAACACAAACACCACCACGCCGTACATCAACACGCCAAACATAAAAAACATACAAATTAAGGTCAGTACCAGTGCCAAATAGGTGGCTGCCGCTGTAACCACTGAACTCTCCGACGTCTGCCCTCGCCGTGTTGCAATCAGCCGAAAAGAAAAAGCTCGATATAGCACAAAGCTGGCTGCCAAAAAACTTGTAATCACAAAGACTGTGAGCTGTCCGTAGGAAACTGAAGCAGCAAAATCCCATGTCTCCCCGCCAAATATAAGGACGATAATCACTGAAAGCGCTGTTGCGATCATGGTTGGTAGCTTGGTGGTAATGCGTAACGGATTCGCTCTAATAGCGCCGCGAAATATTCGAGGAAGGTTGCCTAAGATGTGACGTATGATAAAGGTAAGCTTACCGCCCCTAGAGTAACGATCATTGGCTTCTTGTGGCAAATTTTTGACCATCTGCTGCTGCTGAATCACTGTGAAATGTCGCATGGCGTCAAGATCGTCTGACATCTCCACTCGCGCCAAATAGTTGGTTGGCTCCTTTGTATAGCTTAGGTTGAGCAGTCGCCCAAAGCAGTGCAGCATTATCGTGGTAAGTCGCTCGGTACGAAGCCCTTTTTGTAAAAGCTTGTCCTCTCCATGATCGACCAAGCGGCGCGTGGAGATTACAGCCACGTTCGTAAGCTGCGATGGCAGCGCAAGAAGGTAGGACATCGACGCGGCGGCAATCTCAACATCTGTAACGATAAGCAAAAAGGCCAGTTTGCGTTCAGTCTTTTCGTTGATACCGATCTGTACAAAGTCGAGGGCTTGGTAGCCTTGCCTGCTAGGAGTAAGGCTATGCCCTGTAAAGGAAAACGACGACACCTCAATATCCAACGTCTTTTGGACAACTTGATTAAACGCAACCATAGCTGCTTCAGTTAAGGTATCTAAAGCACTGTGGTCTTGTTTTTGAGCCACGCTAAGTTTCATGACTCCAAGGGCGATGGTTCTTTTAGTCATAGGCAAAGACTACTCAACGTAGACAAACATTGTGGCCAAAGCAGAGGCCTTATTGTAATCAAGCTATTTTTCAGCTTTATCGGTATTAACAGCTTGATGTTCATTTAATCTATTGACGATGGCTTTTACTGAAGGATCGCTTAGATCTATCGTCCTTATTGGGAAGGGGATATTGATATCTGCTGCATCCAGCGCTGTCTTAATCTCAACGATGACTTGATGAATCGAGGCGACTTTGTTTGCTTGAGTACCATCTTCGATAAACCAGCGTACTGTCAGATCTATAGACGAGCCACCAAAGCCAGTTGCGATAACACTTGGTTTAGCTTTCGTCGATACGCTATCGGCCTTATCTAACGCACGTAAAATCTCCGCTTTTGCCGTCTCAATATCGTCTTCATAGCCGATACCGACTGCCACTTGCAGACGGCGCTGCTTATACGCCGTATTGACAGTCAATGCTGACGTATACAGATCTGAGTTTGGAATGACCACTTGCCGACCATCATAAGTCCTGATAGTCGTCGCACGGATTTTGATGTCTTCAACAGTCCCTTCATAATCGCCTGAGACAATCTGATCGCCGATACGAAAGGGTTCTGAGAGCAGCAGCAAAATACCAGAGAGCAGGTTTTGAAAAATATCTTTAAACGCAAAGCCAATGGCGACCGAACCGATACCAAGTGCACCAATCAGCTTGGCAGGCGTAAAACCTGGCACTGCAATGACCATGGCTATCATAAAGCCAATAAAAATAATCAGTGCCCCGCCTACCCGCTGAAACACTTTGACCAGATTTTGATGTCGACTCCGACTACCTAATAGTTTGTGAACGATTTTTTTAAATACTATTGATAAAAACCAAAAAATTAGGATAACGATAATTGATGCAACAAAATATGGAATACGCTCGACAAAACCAACCAATATCTCATTTGCTGAATCTATGATGCTATGATACGTCAGCTCATCGGGCGTGGTAGCTGGATCAAAAGCAATGGTGTCTGCCTCAGGGCTAGGCATATAGGGGAAGCTCCTTAAGTTATTTACCTTTTTTATTAAGTCATTGTCTTTCAGTCATTGTCTTTTGGACGCTGCAATTTAACGCATCAAGTCAGCTTGTACAATCTCAATCCAGTAACCATCGACATCTTTGATAAAGGCGATATTTTTCATACTGCCATCTTCAGGACGTTTTTTAAATTCCACATCGTTTGTATCAAACCAAGCTATCGCTTCATCTAAATTGGGTACGCTAAAGCAAATATGACCAAAGCCTTGCGGCTCGCTATTGCCATCATGGTAGCTAAAGTCGGTCTTGTTTTCAGTACCATAGTTGTGGGTCAGCTCTAAAATACCGCGTTGACGGAACGCAAAGATTTCCAAGTCACTACCTGCTGGCAAGTTTTCGCGCTCGCTTTCTGTCAGCTTGGCTAAAAAGTATAAATCAAATTCCATATCAGGGAATTTTTTGACTGCTAACAACGTCATGCCAAGCACGCCAGTATAAAACTCAAGTGACTTGGCAGGGTCTTTTACCCGTAGCATAGTGTGGTTAAATGTAAAACCTGTGGTTTGAGCGGCGATGGATTGGACACCATTTGCATTTACGCTACTCGTAGGTTGAGTTATCGTTGCTTTGTTGTCGTCGGTTGTCGAGTTAGAAGCTAAATTAGACATAATCATCCTAATAAGTGACAAAAAGTGATTGGGAAGCTAGCAAACCACTGTAACTATAGTAGCGATCTGCTAAGCCACTTCATCGTAATAAAAATTCATAAAACTATTGATAAAGTTTTGTAAGAGCGTGTCTTTAATATGCTGAGCTTATGATACTGACTAGTTCTCTAAAAACCGTACTTTTCCTGTCTCTAAGTCATACTCTGCACCAACGATAAGCAGCTGACCACTATTGGTTAGATCTTCTAGCGCACGCGAACCATGTTTTAGTTGACTGACTGACATACGCACATTAGCACTGATAGAACGCTCAAGTAATTCGTCCGCATCTACGTCTTGACCATTGGCCGTCGCAAGCTCATGCAAGTTATAAACGCTTGGGCGAATACGATCGACGATAGATTGTAAGTTGGGCGTATAGTTCTGCTCAGGGTTGATAAGCGCTTCAACACAAGCCGTCACCGCACCGCAGTGTGAATGTCCGAGCACCACCACCAGCTTGGTACCGAACTTTTCGGCTGCAAACTCGATTGAACCGATTTGTGATGGTGCCACCACATTACCTGCTACCCGAATGACAAATAAATCACCCAAACCTTGATCAAAGACAATCTCAACGGGCACGCGTGCATCTGAGCAGCCCAAAATTATCGCTAGTGGATCTTGATCATTGACAAGCTCAGGGCGTCTTTGCATACAGGGGTCGGTATTAGTCAGGCTATCGACGTAACGTGCGTTGCCTTCTTTTAAAAGCTCGAGTGCTTCTTGACCTGTTTTTGGGCGTGTATCATTCGGCATAAAGTGTCCTTAATTATTGATAATTATTAGAGCATTAAATGGCTTTAGATTTATTTTCTAGCGATTACTTAGCTCGTGGTCTATTAGTAATTCTTAAGCCTTTTGGCTCATTATATTGGTCAGCCATGAAGTAATTGTATAGGAATAGAGGCTAAAAAATGATAAAAAAATTGTGTTAAAGTCATTTTTTCAATTAAAAACTAGAAGTAGTCTCTAGAGAGTATTAGATTTTCGCGTACGTTTCGGCTTTACACAAATGATGAACCTCTCAAATTATACATAGAAATACTAGGAAGATGCTTTAAAAAGTAGCAACACTTTTGCCGTCACAGCCTACGCAACAAATAACGAACTTGGCTTAATTTATATTAAGGGTTTGTTATAATGTATAGTAACCAGACCACGCTTATGCTTTGCCAAACCACGTTGTTTACAGTGTCTTATCTTAAAAGATGTACTGACATGCTGGACACTTAGGAACGAATATTATGACCGACTCATCTACGAATACGCCCTACAACCTTGCATCATCTGACACTGTACTGTTACAACTGACTGGTCTTAAAAAAACTTACTATCAAACAGAAGTATTAAAAGACATCAACCTCGATATCCAGCATGGTGAGTTTTTAACCTTACTTGGGCCATCAGGCTGCGGTAAAACTACGCTGCTACGCCTAATTGCTGGGTTTGAGCAGCCAACGGCAGGGGCGATTTATTTAGATGGCGTACAGATGGCAGGTCTGCCCGCCGATAAGCGTCCGGTTAATACTGTGTTTCAGCAGTATGCGTTGTTTCCACATATGAGTGTCGCACAAAATGTCGCTTATGGTCTTAAACTCAAAAAAGTCCCCAAAGCTGAGATTCAAACGCGGGTGCGCGAGATGCTGGCGATGGTACAGCTCGAGCACTTAGCCAATCGCAAGCCGCAAGATTTGTCTGGTGGTCAGCAGCAGCGCGTCGCCATTGCGCGTGCGGTGATTAATCGCCCTAAGTTGCTACTGCTTGATGAGCCACTATCAGCGCTTGATCACAAGCTGCGTCTGCAGATGCAATCTGAGCTAAAAAGGTTGCAACGAGAATTAGGTATTACTTTCGTTTTCGTCACTCACGACCAAGAAGAAGCGCTATCTATGTCAGACCGTATCGCGGTGATGAAAGATGGTAGGTTTCAACAAATTGGCACCCCTATTGAGATTTATGAAACCCCTGCCAACTTGTTTACTGCCAAATTCATTGGTGAGACCAACCTATTTAAAGCAGAGGTCAAAGGCGTCTATCCCAAACAGCCAGATCGAGATGGTCGCGTGACCAATGGTCGTATCGAAGTCGAGGTTTGTGAAGCACAGGCGCAAGATGGGCCAACGACATTACGTAATTTGCGCCGCCCTGATTTTGCCAATGATGTACAGATGGGCGATATCGTCAACCTACTGCTTCGTCCTGAAGATTTACGCATTTATGATCCCAATGATAAAGAACATGGCGGCTTACTCGGTCGCGTCATTGAGAGTAACTATAAAGGCAGTACCTTAGACTCGATTATCGAGCTGGCCAATGGTCATATCATCAAAGCCTCTGAGTTTTTTGATGAAGACGATCCTAGCTTTGATTATAAGCTCAATGAAGCGGTCAAGGTGGCGTGGGTCGATGGCTGGGAGTGGGTATTGCCCGAAGACCATTTAACAGAACCACAAGCACCTGAGCAAAGCGCGGCTATACAAAAAACAGCCATACAAAAGGATGTCAGCTAATGGCGCGTACTAGCCGTTTTAACTTGGGTAATAAAAGCCCGTTTCGTACTGCAACGCTATGGCTCATCTGGGGTTGGCTGCTGATATTTGCTTTATTGCCAAATATCTTGGTCATCGCGGTCAGTTTTTTGACCCGTGATAGCAGCGCCTTTATCAGTTTGCCCGTCAATATCGACAGCTATCTACGTATGGTGGATCCGCTGTATTTTGAGGTGTTTGTCCACTCTCTCTGGATGGCTGGTATCACCACGGTGATCTGTTTATTGCTCGGCTATCCGTTTGCCTGGCTGGTCTCCAAAGCCCAAACGCGCTGGCAGCCACTGCTGATGATGCTTTTAATTTTGCCGTTTTGGACCAACTCTTTGGTGCGGACTTACGCGCTCAAATTATTGTTTGCCAATAATGGTTTGATCAATAAATCCCTACTGACGCTGGGTATCATCGACGCGCCTATCGATATCTTGTACACGCAGGGCGCGGTGATAGCAGGCCTGACTTATCTACTGTTCCCGTTTATGGTTCTGCCGCTCTATGCGGTCTTTACCGATTTGCGTAATGATATGCTGCTGGCCTCGCAAGATTTGGGCGCATCGAAAACCCAGACCTTTTGGCACGTTGTGCTGCCATTGACCACGCCTGGGATTATCTCAGGGGTGCTTTTGGTACTGCTGCCTGCGATGGGGATGTTTTATGTGGCGGACGTGCTGGGCGGCTCGCGTAACCTGCTGGTGGGCAATATCATCAAAAACCAGTTTTTGGACGCGCGTGATTGGCCCTTTGGTGCAGCGGCCAGTGTATTATTGACGCTGGCAATGGCCGTGCTATTGCTCGCTTACCGTGCCAGTAGCCGCCGCATTGGCAAGACAGATTTTAATGAGGTGGCCTAATGCCTGATAACCAACGCCACATCAAACCATCGAGCCTCGGCAGTATCGCGGCCAAAGGCTATCTTGGTCTGATTTATGCTTTGCTATATTTGCCCATCATTGTCTTGGTGGTGATGTCATTTAATAAATCAAAAATAGGCTACAACTGGGGCGGCTTTAGCCTCAAATGGTACGAGTCGCTATTCAATAACCAAGCGATGCTCGATGCATTTTGGCATTCTATCGTCTTAGGTTTGGTTGCCGCCACCGTCTCAACCCTAATCGGTACGCTCACCGCCCTTGCCCTACATCGTTACGACTTTCGCGGCAAAGGCTTGTTAAACGGGCTGTTATTTGTGCTGATGATGTCGCCTGAAATTGTCCTTGCGATTTCACTGTTGGCCTTATTTTTGTTAATTGGTCTGCAGTTAGGCTTTGTCTCGCTGCTGCTCGCCCATATCACCTTTTGCTTGCCCTTTGTGGTCATTACTGTGTTTGCACGTCTGAGCAGCTTGGATGAGCGCTTGATGGAAGCGGCGCGCGACTTGGGTGCTAGTGAATCGACCATGGTACGCACCGTCCTAATTCCTGTCATCTTGCCGGCGGTAATGGCAGGTTGGTTACTGGCCTTTACCTTATCACTCGATGATGTGGTGGTGTCGACCTTTGTCACGGGGCCTAGCTATGAGATTTTACCGCTGCGGATTTATTCGATGGTACGCGTCGGCCTCAAACCTGAGGTCAACGCCATAGGTACGTTACTACTGGTAGCCTCTTTGGTACTGGTCGTCATCTCACAGTTATTATTACGGCGACGCTAGATGCTGTAGGCTGGCCAATAGCAAGCACTTGATGAAAATATTTGAGTGGAATTCACTGCTACATTAGTTATAATGAATTTTTCTCACCTCAGCGATCAGGTTGCCTTATGTTAGAACTCCGCCATCTCAATACTTTAACGGCATTACGAGCGCATGGCTCTTTGGCCGCAGCTGCTGATGAGCTGCACGTCACCGCTTCTGCAGTGTCGCATCAGCTAAAAGAGCTAGAGAATTACTACGATATTAGCTTGGTCAATCGCCGCACACGTCCGCTCACCTTTACGCCTGCGGGTAAAACGGTACTGGCATTGGCAGACAGCATCATGCCGCAGGTCACTCGCACCAAATCCAACCTAAAACGTCTCGCCCATGGGCAGGCTGGTCGCCTGCGTCTGGCCTCTGAATGCCATAGCTGCTTTGATTGGCTGATGCCGATACTCAACCAGTATCGCCGCGAGTGGTCGGATGTAGAGCTGGACTTTGCCACAGGGTTTGAGCCTGAGCCGCATCATCTATTGATGGAGGGCGATATTGACCTGCTGATCACCACCAGTGATTTACCGATAGAGGGTATCAGCTATCAGCCACTGTTTGAGTACGAGAGCCGCTTGGTACTGTCGCCCACGCATGACTTGGCGGCGCAAGACTTTATCGCGCCTCATGACTTAATCGATGAAACCTTGATCGCTTATCCGGTGGAAGCCAAGCGCCTCGATATCATCGCGGGCTTTATGACGCCAAGCGATGTCAGCTTCAAAAATGTCCGTACCACAGAGCTAACGGCGATGCTCATTCAATTGGTCGCCAGTGAGCGCGGAGTTGCGGCTCTCCCTGATTGGGTAGTGGCGGAATACGAGAAAAAAGGCTGGGTGGTATCCCGTCCGTTAGGTAGTGGTGTGCATTGTCAGCTGTATGCCGCAACGCGCACAGCGAGCCAAGATATGGCGTATATGCAGGGGTTTGCGAGTTTGTTAGAGGGTATTGTGAAGCCGTTGTAGGGTTTTATTTACCATAATCACTCTTTATGAGAACAATATTTAGTTTTTGGAGATACTTGCGAGTTGCAGACTAGTCCATACTCTAACTAAATACTGCGTCTTTCATAGTATGATTTTTACTAAAGGCTTAGAACACGTATACATTTAAAGAAATACTACTGGGTGATTTTCTTGTAGATGCTTTAGAGAAGGATGTATAGATGGTTTAAAGGAGTATACAGCTAATAATCTATTGGATTTTTTAAGCAGACAGGGAGATAAGAATTTGATGGAGGATTTAGTAAACGGGCTTGGTCGTTGTCCTGAATAAATTTGACTCAGATATACTGAGATGGTTTATAGCAGTATTAATATTTATAATAGATTCTTTTTAAAAGAGTAGACATCATTGGAACATTTATCAATAATTTGGGAATGGATTGATCAACAGTTTAGGCCAGTCGCAGCTATATTCGCTTCTTTTTTTGCTATTTTCTTCGCTTGGAGAAAAATAGGATATAAAGTAAATGTCACTTATGACATTACAGTTGCTGGTACATCTGAAGCAAGAATAAATAATATGGTCTTTCAAAACAAGAAAGATAAACCTCTAAGTATTTATAAGATATTTGCTATTTTTGATAAGAACTATTGTTTAGAAATATATAAGTGCTCTCCTCCACTGATTCTAAAGCCTTACGAATCTATCAGCGTAGAGACAGAAGAGTACAGCTACCTTAGTGTTGGTGAAGATAGATATTCCCCTGAATTTTGGGATGCAGAAATTTATGTTGAATCAGATGATAAGATAATAAAGTGTAGGGCAAAGCCACATAAGACATTAGCTTTTGACTATATGAAAATTTCGAAAACAATTAACAGGTTCAACGATGTTGTTTACACCGATAACGTTGCGTATATTTTAGTATATGCTGTTAATAATGTAGATAAAACAGCCTTTCTTTATGACTCGGGGGTGATACTACATGAATGGGATTTTCATTTTAATGGAATAAAGCTCAGCGGAGAAAAGCTAGAGGCAGATGATGTATTTCAATTCTTGGAAACACACTATTCAAGAATAATAGATTCTTATTTACTTTATAAAATGAATGAGTATCCATCTGGGTTTGAGTTATTAAAACATCATAAGTTTGAACGTAGCTAACCAGTCAGGTGTTTGCTCTGGTTCAATTCCCTAGTGAGGACTTGAATCTACGTCTGTAGGCTAATGGTGGCAATGGTTTAATTTCTCTAAATAACTGTAGTGTACTTCGCGGTATTCTTTTTAATCAGTTACACTGAATTTAGAATACTCTCGGTTTCCCTTTCTGTTTAGGATATTGCGCTACTGTGTTTTCCTACCTCTGTTTCTTAAGCATTAATGCTTCATTACTACCAACATAAGGATTTACTTTGGAACTTAAACTGGATATTAAATCAAATGCTCTTGATAGTTTTAATGAGGCTTTAGTAAAATTTGAAAGTGGGCAGCAAGGTAATCCTACTGCTTTTAAATTTTCGATACTTCATTTGTCCCACTGTCTTGAGCTTGTTTTAAAGATGTATGTTCAGACATTGGATAAGGATTTAGTCTACAGCAAGTGCTATAAACACCTTGTTAAAAAAGCTAAAGAGGATAGCGTTGATTTATTGGCTGCGCATGTGTCACTTGTAGCAAGCGGGTTTGATTTTTCGACATTGCTCGTGGGTCAGACAAATCCCTATACTATTACGGTCGATCAAGCACTTTCAATCGTTGTTAATGAGACCTGTAGCTCTACGGGCAACAAGTTCGTAGATGATCAGTTTATTACTGATATTACTGACATGAAAGATTTACGGAATTCAATAGAGCATTATGAATTTGAATTTACTGTGAAAGAAGTTAGATTGTGCATTGGTAGGCTAGTTCGAGGTCTAGACGAATTTACAGATATATTTTCATTATTTAGTTTAGAAAATGAAGTTGGTAAAGATAGATTCTCCGTCTTTTCAGTTTTAGTTGATGAATATGAGCATGCCGTTTCTGAAGCACATCATGATGTAACAGAAGCCAAAAATGCATCGTTTCGAGGTGTGCGACCTAAACACACAATGTTTATTGAATGGAACGTTTACTATTGTGAGAGTTGTCACTATGACACACTCATACCCAATGAAGACTCACTAACCGGTTATAGATGCACTTATTGTAAGAATGAGGAATCCGGAGAGATAGAGATAGATTGTGATATTTGTGGTTCACCTTGGGCAAATAGAGAAATGAGTTATTGGGGCGAAGAGGTAGGTAATGTATGCCCTCGATGTGTTGATCCTGAAGCATACTAAACCTTATTTGCTTTTAGTTAATGAGTGGAAATTTTAGGATATACCCCAAGGGAACTACCTATTTCATCACTCAAACATATTAATAGACTACTTAAAATAGACCGCTAAAATGGAAATACTTAAAACAGACTGCAATAAAGGAACTACTTATATCAGACCATTAAGCGAGTAATATCTATCAAAGGTTATAAAACCAGCTTAAAAAAATAAAATCCCAGCGCGGTAGCCAGTAATGTCAGTCCGACGTGCAACCCTATCAGTGCTAAACCTGCCAGCAGCCGTCCATCATGAATAAAGCTAAACACCTCAGCACTAAAAGTGCTAAAGGTCGTCAGCCCGCCCAAAAACCCAGTCATGACAAATACCCGTACATGATCAGGCAAATGGCTCCCCATACGCTCAAACCACACCAATGCCAGACCAATCAGCAGACCGCCTAACACATTAGCGCCAAGCGTACCAAGCGGTATCCAGCTATGTACGGGGTTAAAACGCGACAGCCAAGCCCGCAAGCAAGCGCCAAGTGCTGCTCCTAAACCAATGGCGAGCCACTGCATAGATTATCCTTAATTTGTATGGATTTTAAACTTCATACCGCAGGCAGCTCGGTCATCGGCCAACGAGGCACACAGCTTACCGCTAGATCATCAGCCTGCCCCGCCTGCAGGCGCTCGTAACCTGCATAAGCGATCATCGCCCCATTATCAGTGCATAAAGCAGGCGGCGCATAATGCACAGTGGCATTAATTTTGGCCAGTTCAGCTTCTAAGGTCTTACGCAGATGCGTATTGGCGCTGACCCCGCCAGCAATCACTAGGCGACTCATCTCTACTTGTTTTAATGCCTTCACGCATTTTTTGACTAGCGTATCGACCATGGCATGTTGGAAGCTGGCGGCAATATCGGCGCGCACTTGTGGGTCGCTGTCAGAACCAGCAGTGTCTTTGATAAGATTGTGCACCGCTGTTTTCATACCGCTAAAAGAAAAGTCCAGACCACGATGTAACATCGGACGCGGCAGCTCATAAGCACTGGGGTCGCCATTTTCGGCTAATTTAGCAATATTAGGGCCACCAGGATACGGCAGGCCGAGCATTTTGGCGGCTTTATCAAAGCACTCACCCGCTGCATCATCTATCGACTCACCCAATATCTCATACTGCCCAATACCACGGGCAGCGATCAGCAGCGTGTGTCCACCAGAAACCAGTAGCGAGACAAATGGAAAGGCTGGTGGATTGGCACCCATCAGCGGTGCGAGCAAATGCCCTTCCATATGATGGACCCCAATCGCAGGGATATCCAAGCCGTATGCCAAGCTGCGCCCAAATAAGGCACCTGTCATCAACGCACCGATCAAGCCTGGGCCTTTAGTATAAGCGATGGCATCGATCTCGCTTTTTTTGACATCACACTGCTCAAGTAGCTCATTGAGCAAAGGTACCAGCTTACGTATATGATCACGGCTGGCAAGCTCGGGCACCACGCCACCATAGAGAGCATGCAGCTCTATCTGCGAATACAGTACCTGCCCGACCAGACCTTGATTGTCATCATGCATCTGCTCACTGTCAAAAATTGCTAGCCCCGTCTCATCACAAGAGGTCTCTAAACCCAATACCTTCATACTATTGCCTTTATGCTTTTGTCTTCATATCGTTTTTTGCGATGTTTTTCATTATTTAGCATCTAAAAAAATATGCATAAAAAAACCGTCATTGTCAGTCACAATGACGGTCAGTTTAGCAAATTTCAATAGCCAATATACTCTATATATATAGTATCACTTAACTGCCTCGACCATATAATCAACCGCAGCATAAACTTGCGCTTCACTTATCTTATCAGTCGCTTGCGCTGGCATCTTGTTAAAGCCTTTAGCTGAATGCATATGTAGCGTCTCTATACCTTTAGCAAGACGCGGTGCCCATGCAGCCTTATCACCGTATTTGGGCGCATCGAGCAGACCTGCTTCGTGACAGACTTTACAATTGGACTCATACAGCTTTGCTCCTGCATCAGCTGCCAACACCTCAGGCTCAGCAGCCGTTTCTTGCTCTGTTTCTTCAGTCATCGCTACTTTAACTGGCTCAGCTTCCACTTCAACCACAGGTTCAGCTTCGACCACAGGTTCAGGCGTCATGGTTTCAGGATCTGCTACAGATGCTTCTTCTACCACTGTGCTTGTCTCAGCAGGTTCATCCATCGTAGCAGACTCGTCAGCAGTGTTATTATCACCACTACAAGCACTCAATAACAACAATGTGCTAATACTAAAAGCAGATAAAGTTAGTTTGTTTATCATCATAACTCCCCTCTTAGTTTATGTTAGCAGCTACTCATTCGTCGCTGGTTCAGCATCAGTTTCTGTTGCTGCAGTATCAGTAGCTGGCGTAGTTGCACTATCAGTCGTAGTTGCGTCGGTATCGTCAGTAGTGGCTTCTGCTGTAGCAGGCTCAGTCATGCCTTCTTGTGTAGTCATAGTAGCGTCTGCTTCTGTACCATCTACAGGCATTGGCGCTGTCTCTGGAAACTCCATGTCTTCAGCTTCAGGGGCATTTTGACGAGCCAATTCAGCGGCTTCTTCCACTTTGTCTACTGCTAAGACCTCATGTGACTCGCCGTCTTTGTCACCACTACAAGCGGTAACACCCAACCCAAGAGTAACAACCATTGCTGCGCTTAACGCTGTATTTAGTACTGTTTTTTTCATTCCAACACCTTTAATAAAATGGAGACAGCATCTTGAATATGCCTACTACTATATGGGAATTATCATAGCATAAACTCAAACCAAACCGTTATACGCAGTAAGGTTTTTTATTCACTCTTCTCTTATCTACCTACCTTAGCTTTAAGCGTGTCTATAAAGGCTTGTAAAATGGACAATAATACATATTTGTCATCCATTTCAAACGACAATACCCATAGTTAAACGTACTAAAAGCATTGACTTTGTTGCTATTTTTTATTAAAATACCTGCCCTTGTGCTATAGCACAAATTATCCTAGTTTGAGCTGATGCCGGTAATCTTGAGATATTACGGCTAAATACTAATACACAGCCAAACTAATGCCTTTATATCTCATCCTAATCAAGGAGTCTTCATGCCTGCAGTTAAGGTTAAAGAAAACGAACCAGTTGATATCGCTATCCGTCGTTTCAAACGTGCTTGTGAAAAAGCTGGTGTATTATCAGACGTACGTAAGCGTGAGTTTTATGAAAAGCCAACGCAAGTACGCAAACGTAAAAAAGCTGCTGCCGTAAAGCGTTATAAGAAAAAACTGCAACGCGAAACTATTCGTACCACTCGTATGTACTAATCACTAATACGATTAGCTAAGTACAAGCGCTACACTAACGCCACTGTTATCAATAAATAACAGTGGCGTTTTTTATGCTACAATTTTTGTTATTGCTGTTGTTTACACAGACTTTTATTAATAGGTCAATCATAAAGCACCTTCTTAAAAGCCTAACGAATAAAACTTAACGAGTAAGGATAATAATAGTGAGCCAACTTAAACAGAACTTATCGGACAATATCACAGCCTCTATGAAAGCGCGTGAGCTTGAGCGCGTCAAAGTACTACGCAATGTGCAAGCGGTCGTCAAACAAATCGAGATTGACCGTCAAAAAGAGCTTGATGATGCAGGCGTCTTAGAAGTGCTACAAAAGCAGCTAAAACAACGCCAAGAGTCGTTAGCTATCTTTACTGAAAATAGCCGTGATGACTTGGCAACCAAAGAGCAGTTTGAGATTGATATCATCAATGAGTTTATGCCGCAGCAGATGAATGACGCTGAGCTGGCCGCCTTAGTCAATGCAGAAATCAAAGAACAAGGCGCAACCTCAATGCGTGATATGGGTAGTGTCATGGGCGTACTGAAAAATAAGACTGCTGGTCGCGCTGATCCTGCACTCATCTCAAAACTGGTAAAAGACGCGCTACAAGGTTAATCCTTACTGTTTAAAGATAGCCGCTGCTATCTAAACAACCGCCTAAGGTTTAAAATTTTTGGCGGTTTTTACGTTTTTAATTTCTTGTTCGATATTGGCCAATAATGGATGAGTACTGCTGCTCTTTGCGCTAGCGTCCAATTGTTCGACCAGTCGTTTGGCCTGCGTAAGTGAGATAAGTGCCGACTCGTAACGACCATTCCATAGCTGATCATGACTGCGATAACGCAGCGCATTAATCGTGGCGATACGGGCTACTTGCGGCGATGGAGCAGTTTTGGCCAGCTTCTCATTGGCCAGCTGCAGGCTTTGCCACGCATAGCGATCGCTTGGCTGCTGCTGGGTCAAAGGCTTGAGTAGCGCTTGTGCTTGGGTCGGCTGATTATCATTGGTCAATGCTTCTGCCAGATACAGTCGCAAATCGCGGCGCTCAGGATAGAGGCGCTGCTGCTCTGCTAATACGTCTGCGGCCTTGGTCCAGTTGTTTTGTTCACTTAACACTTGGCTATAGGTGATAGATAATAGCGGCTCTAGTATTTGTCGCTCAGCTGCCGGCAAGCCTTGTAACTGCTGCATTGTTTTATTTGCTTCATCAAAGCGCTGCTGCTCTCCATACCAGTGTGCTAACGCCAGTTTTGCCCCGACGCTATTGCGGGCAGCAGTCGTTAGAGCGGTTTCTGAGACGTGCTGGCCCATGGTCTGTACTCGCCAGTAAAGCAGATCAAATAAAGCTTGATGGCGCTGCTGCTGGATCAATGATAAAGGTGGATAACGCTGAGCTCGACTTTGTGAGTCGCTTAGGCGTTCATTACTAAGTGGATGCGAGCGTACAAAGCTTGGCAAAAATCGATTGGCAACTTGATTTAGTTGGTGTTGCTGATTCATTGTAGCAAAGAATCTTGGCATTGCTCGTGGGTCGTAGCCTGCCTGTGTCATAATTTGCATGCCCACACGGTCAGCTTCGCGTTCATTATTACGGCTAAAAGCCATGCTACTGTTCATAGCTGCGGTTTGGCTGCCCATCATGACAGCAGCGCCAGCATCCCCGTCAGCTGCTGAGGTAGCAATCGCTGCCAACATGCCGCCTATTTGCATCAGCATGGCTTTTTTGCGCTCATCTGCACCGCTTTCGTAATGTCGCTGGCTAATATGGGCAACTTCATGTGCCACAACGCTTGCCAGCTCATCCATACTATTTGCCGCTAGTATCGTTCCTGTATTGATACCGATGACCCCACCTGGCGCAGCAAAAGCGTTGATACTTGGATTATCAATAATGACTACCGCCAGTGGTGCTTGCTGCCGTACTTGAGCATTGAGACGCCATGTCATGTCTTTTATAGTCTCTTGAACCCAAGGATCATGCTCCATCTTGGCACGGCCATTGATATTTTGTAGTGACCACTCACCCAGCAGCTTGTTTTGATACTGGTCAGCGAAGCTTAAACCCTGACCTTGCAAATTTGGTAGCTGTAACTCATCAGATTTTTCGGTTTGCCAAGTGCCATACGTTGAGCCTGTCATTAATGCTGATGGCGTTGATGATGTTATCGGCTGCGGGGTAACAGTAGCAGCATAGCTCTGATGATCAACAAGTAGCGGGAGCACAAGCAGGCCTGCATACCGTAATATAGGCTTTTTGCATAGCCAAGATAACCGCCACAATCGAGTCTGCGGTTTGTCGGCTGTACGCTGATCTGCTATAAGCTCGTTGCTTAAAAGGCTATTTAAATAATTCAAAGGTATGTCCTGTTCTATTAGCTACTAATGGCCATAGCGTTTTTTGACTATACGAGGTTGGCTATACAAGGTCAATTTTTATGATGATTTTAATAGCTCAATCATAGCGTTGACTATATTCAACTGCTTTTGCTCTACTACAGTTTGTTATAATATAACCGTTATTTCAAAATAGTTATGTTTCATATTGACGATGTTTTTACTTTGCAGTAATTTGCAACGATTTTAAACGTTGGGTTTTAAAGTTTAATTAATCATGGCTCAGATGTTAAGGATTTTATCTATGTCTGCAAAAGGCAATTTAAATACTACGATATACATACCTCATCAGGTCTGTTTACAGCAATCATTATCTGCTACCGAGCAAGATAAGATTGCGTCTTTACTGCGTTTATTACCAACCTACTACATCAATTATATTGAGTCAGCTGAGGCCGTAGACCATACCCAGCCTGTCATTAAAATAAAAAATATGGTAGATGGACGCGGACTTGCTTGTCCAATGCCACTACTAAAAACCAAAGTCGCACTGCGTAGTGTAGCGAGTAGTGAGTCGTTATATGTCGTAGCAACTGACCCCAACTCTCAAGCAGATATTGCAGCATTTTGTCAGCAGTCGCGTAAGCCCAATGATACTGACCAGCTGCTTTTGACTCTCAATCAAATGACTACTGAGCAAGAGACGGATAACACTTCGATGAAGACTTCCGATACAATATTTCACTTCATCATTACCAAAACCGATAGCAACTAAGCGTCGCTATCCTTTACAATTGAGATAACACAGAATTTTATCTGAATATTTGCTTACCTATATTAACCAAGGTCAAGAATATGACTACTCCATCTACTGAATCGTCCACAACAAAAAAGACGCAAGACAGTGCTGGTACTGAAAAAAATGCTGCACGTGAAGCGGCGCTAAATGCGGCAGCGCAGCGCCCGCCTTATGATGCTAGTGCACTAGAGGACACCAGTACGCGTGACTTAGTACCTGCCATGCCAACCCATCTGTCTGCACCAGGGGTGAACTTGGGTGCGTATATCAATACTGTCCATCAGATCCCTATCTTGACACCGACGCAAGAGCAAGAGCTTGCCCATCGCTACTACGATGAAGGCGATGTCGAAGCTGCGCGCTTATTGGTCATGTCACATTTGCGTTTTGTTATTCATATTGCACGCAGTTACTCAGGGTACGGTCTACCGCAGGCCGATTTGATTCAAGAAGGCAATTTGGGATTGATGAAAGCGGTTAAACGTTTTGATCCTAATAAAGGCGTACGTTTGGTATCCTTCGCGGTGCATTGGATTAAAGCTGAAATCCATGAATTTGTAATTCGTAACTGGCGTATCGTTAAAGTTGCCACTACAAAAGCCCATCGTAAATTATTCTTTAATTTACGTAGTCTAAAAAAGACCAATAATCAGCTGACGCTAGAAGAAGCGGATGCTATCGCAAAAGACTTGAATGTCACACGCAAGCAAGTGCTAGAGATGGAGTCACGTCTGACGTCTTACGACGCCTCGTTTGAGACCCAATCAAGTGACGATGATGATGGACGTTATGCGCCGCAGTTGTTTTTAGAAGATGGTATTGATCCTGCTGAGATGATAGAGGAGTCTGATTGGGAAGAAAGTAACTCATCAGCATTGATTGCAGCGATGGATACCTTAGATGACCGCTCGCGCGATATCGTCGAGCAGCGTTGGCTGACAGAGCAAAAGTCTACCTTGCATGAGCTGGCTGCCGTCTACTCTATCTCAGCGGAACGGGTACGTCAGATTGAAAAAAATGCCATGGATAAAATTCGTGATGCAATGACTATTGAAAGCGTCATTTTGCCTGATGACATTCAATAACCATATTGTCTGATATAAAAATTGAGCTCATAAGATAATATTCAATCAATAGTCAGATATAATTTTAATAGTCTAAACGTATTACTTATAATAAGTGTGGTCGCATGGTGAATTGGATAAGTGTTGCAGCGATAAATCTCGCTATCGCTGTCGGTCTAGGCGCGTTTGGAGCGCATGCTATCAAAAGCATGGTGAATGCACAGCAGCTTGATTGGTGGCATACGGCAACGCTATATCTGTTTATTCATGCACTTGGATTATTGGTTATCGGACTCTTGATTCGTCTAGGCTATGCGACTTATGTCAGCGCTTGGCTGCTACAGATTGGTATTATTATATTCGCTGGTAGCTTATTTGCGATGACTCTAGGCGCCCCGCGTTGGTTTGGCGCTATCACGCCTGTAGGCGGTGTCTTATTGATAGCAGGATGGCTATGGCTCGCCATTACTGTATTTAAAATGAGTAAATAACGATAAACCGTTATAACCTTAATATAACCCATCGAATAGCTATTGAATTAAATCATTGTTTTGAGGGAGCAAATATTATGAGTACTATTCATGTTAATGGAAGAACCTTACAGACCACGCATCAAACTGTGCAATTGGTTGTCAATGAGTTGGGACTGAGTAGTGGTCGCTATGCGGTCGAAGTCGATGGTGAGCTTGTCCCTAAAAGCGAGCTTGCACAGCTACGTATTGTTGAAGGTATGAATATAGAAGTCGTACAAGCAGTCGGTGGTGGATAGATAGGATAGTGTCTCTGCTTTTCGTACCATAAAAAAACATATAAAAAGACCTTAACACATCATATGTTAAGGTCTTTTTATATGTTTTATCTGTTCCTTTTGTCTTGGTTTTTTATTGTATTTATTGTGACTTTATTGCTTGATTTTCTTATTAACTATCTCATGATACATCAAGTCGCTGGAGCAACTTCAACTCCTGATACCTCTTCATAGCGACCATCACGTCCTGCACCGCGGACTTTTTTGCGTTCTTGACGAGTTTTATACTTGCGTACTTGTCTATCAAGCTTGTCTGCCATCTCATTAATGGCTTTATACATATCATCTTCACACGCTTGGACGAACATTTCTTGACCTGAGACTCGCATGATCGCTTCGGCTTTATGACTCTTTTTGCCGCCGTCGTTTGCACCGCTATTATCTAGCGATAGTATCACTTGAATACTTTGAATCTGGTCAAAGTGACGCTCTACTTTTTCAAGCTTCTCACGTACAGCTGTGTTCATTGCATCGGTTACGCTGATATGGTGACCACTGATAGAAACGTTCATATGCTGATCCTTATATTTATTACTCATAGTCAACAGATGGTTTGGCACACTGGCCTGTACCACCTTGCCTTATCAATAACAGTAGTAGAGTCATCATATATTCATTCTGTGGTAAATCCTCTAACAACCACTTATTTATAATATAGAGTAACTGCTGTAAATTTATTATTGATATGCTTCTAATTTGTCATGAAAGCTGATTAGTAGCAATACGCTATATTGTAATTAAATGTAATCAAGTCTTTTGTTCTTTTCACAATTATATATAATCAGGAATTTTTCTTTTTAATTGAGACTATTATATAAAACAATCTTTCTAGTAGATATCAGCCGCTACTAAAGCGCTAAACCTTCTATCTAGTATTATTCAATCTTTATAGTTAAAACATTTTTACGAGATAAGCAGTTCTTAATATTTTTGTTTGCGCTGCGTAGAAGAGCTGATATTCATCGCTTCTCGATACTTGGCTACTGTACGTCGTGCGATATCTATACCATCAGTAAGTAGCTGAGTTTGAATACGGCTATCGGATAAGGGCTTTTTGGGATTTTCATCCTTAATAAGCTGCTTGATCATGGCACTGATAGCAGTAGATGAGATGTCTCCATCATTACTGCTAACATGGGATGAAAAAAAGTGCTTGAGAGAAAATAGCCCTTGAGGGGTTAAAATTGTCTTGCTAGTGGTCAGGCGCGAGACAGTGGATTCATGCAGCTCTACTTCTTCTGCAACATCTTTTAGGATCAGCGGTTGCATCGCTGTGGCACCATGTTGCAAGAACTCATCTTGACGACGCACGATACTAGTAGCGACCTTTAACAAGTTTTGATTACGCTCCTCGATACTACGAATAAAGAGTCGTGCATCTGTGAGGTTTTCGCGCAAATATTGATTGTCAGGACTGTCATCACCGCGTTTAACCAAACTTGCGTACTCTTGATTGACCCTCAGTTTTGGTAATGTCGCTGGATTTAGACGTACATGCCAGCCGCCCTCTTTTGCTTCGCCATTGGACGTTTGACGTATCGGGGTCACCAACACATCAGGGATATCGTAGCTGGCAGGAGGCTGAGCGTAATCAGGCTGCGTGTTTTGAAAGGACAGTCCTGGTGCAGGGTTCAAGGTACGCAATAAGTTAATAGCAGGGGTAATATGCGCAGGTAATAAGCCTGTGGTCTCAGTCAGCGCTTTAATATTGTTACTGACCAAATAATCACTAGCAGATAGCAGCGCCTGAGCATGCGCTAAATGTTCCGTATTAGGATCAAGCTTGTTTAATTGAATCGCAAGGCACTCACTTAAATTGCGCGCGCCTACGCCGAGCGGGTCACAAGATTGAATAATACGCAGTACCACTTCTATCTCGTCACGCTCAATCTGCTCATCCCATTGATAAAAGCTTGCCATTGTATCGAAACTTTTGAACAGCTCGTCAATATCCAATTGCACAAAGCCCATGTCATCCATCGAATCTACTAGATACTCTGCTATTAGAGTATCTGCGTCTGAAAGATGTTTAAAATTCAGCTGCCAGCGTACATAGTCTTGGATACTGGCGCTGGTACTGCCTTGATAATCATCAAGCTCGTCGTAATCTGTGCTCGCTGCGGCACTACTCCCACTAAAGCTTCCGATATCATAGTTACCGTAGCTTTCATCGCTATCCGTGCTCTGATAATCGCTGCTTGAGTACGTATTGTCTGCATCAGTGTTGTCCATAGCACTGCCATCGATGTTTGCTTGTTGTAGTTTATCTAAGCTGTCGCTAAAAGTGTCATCGTAATCAGTAGCATAATCAGTAGTGCCATAATCAAAAGTATCATCATTACCATCCGATGCGTCAGACGATAGACTTACTTCGCTATTATCATTCCACATCTCAAGCGTTAAGGAGTCATCTAATGCATCTGCTGCCGTATCGTCACTGTCTTCATACTCGTACTCATCTTCCTCAATGCGCTCAAGTAATGGATTGCTATCCAACTTCGCTTGAACCTCTTGTGCAAGCTCAAGGCTAGAAAGCTGCAACAATTTGATGGCTTGCTGCATTTGTGGGGTTAGCTTTTGGGAGGTAGATAGCGTGGTCGCCAATCCAAACGACATACTCATAGATTATGTATTACACTCCAATATTATTACTTTGATCATATGTATCTGCAGCTTATGGACAACGGCTTACGTTCTAAGTGTACGTATCATTATTAGCTTATACCATTTGCAAAAATAAAAATAGCAGGTAAAACAATTACCAGCATTTAGCATGGTAGCTTAAATAAGATTAGGCATATTAGATCATTTTACAAGCTGATAGCGATAGGCAGTACAACTGCACTGAACAATGACGATAGCATTATTTGTCCTAATTTTGCTATGATAATTTATATCTTAAAACAATAACTGAGAATAAATACATGGATAACCATTTGCCTAATCATAAGCTTACGGTCGCTGCGGTACAAATGAATAGCCAACAAGACGTTGATGCAAACCTAGCGACTATCAAATCTGCTATTAAGGAAGCTTGTACTCAAGGCGCACAGCTTATAGTGCTGCCTGAAAACTGCTGTAGTATGGGACGGCAGTTTGCAACTGCTGAGCGCTTTGAGTCGCTCTCAGCTACCCTAGCGGACTATGCACGTACCAACCGCGTTTATTTATTGGTAGGGTCGCTACCTTGTTTTTATCGACCAGATGGAGTCGTCGTGCCCGATGGACGTCTACGCCAAGTTAGTCAGCTATTTGGCCCTGATGGGACGCAGGTCGCACGCTATGACAAGATTCATCTGTTTACTGCCACTGTGGCTGATAAACAAGGCAGCTACAACGAAGCGGCCACGTTTGAGCCTGGCATGCAGACAGTCGTGGCGCCCATTGAAGCAAACAATTTAGTCTATCAACTTGGGATGATGGTATGTTTTGATTTGCGCTTTCCAGCCCTAGCTCAGCGTCTACGCCAAGCTGGAGCCGACTTATTAAGCGCGCCCTCTGCTTTTACTTATTTGACAGGACAAGCGCACTGGTCGCTATTGTTGCAAGCTCGCGCCTTGGACAGTCAATGTATGGTCATTGGTGCGGCGCAAGGCGGTGATCATGCGTACAAAAACGGCAACATTCGTCAGACATGGGGACATACGGCCATTACTGATTTTAATGGTACTGTCAAAGACTGTTATGACAACAGCCATCTTGATAATCAAACCCAAGACAAAAACTATGCTTTGGTGTTTGCAGATTTAGACAAGCACGCTCAAGAGCAGGCACGGCAAAAGCTGCCTATTTTTCAGTGTCATCGCCTAGCATAGTCAACATCACCGTCTATTTTTGTACCATATTATTCTCTCTCGTTTTGTGTGTGCGTCGCACGTGGATGAGCGCGGTCATAGACTTGGGTCAGCTTGGCAAAATCTACATGAGTATAGATCTGCGTGGTACTGATATCACTATGGCCTAGCATCTCTTGGACAGCGCGCAAGTCGCCACTACCTGAGAGCATGTGCGAGGCAAAGCAATGGCGCAGTAAATGCGGATATAGGTTTTGAGCGATACCCGCTCGCGTCGCTGCTACTTTGAGACGCTGCTGCACAGCGCGCGTTGATAAGCGTGTACCTAGCTTTTCACTGATAAATAAAGCGCTATCTTGTTGTTCCACCCACAGGTTGCGATGCGGTAAATAGCGATTGATGGCTGCGGCAGCCTTGTTGCCTAATGGTACGAGACGGGTCTTATTGCCTTTGCCCGTAATCCGCACCCGCAAATCGGACAAATCTATATCATTGATATCCAGCGCCACCAGCTCACCCACGCGCAGACCACTACTATACAGTAGCTCAAACATCGCTTTGTCACGCAGCCATAACCGGGCCTGCTCGGGTGTATCAGGCATCTCTTGATCAAGTAATTGGGTCAATAAATCAACATCAGCAATAGAAGGCAACGGTCTAGCGCTGCTTTTTAGCTGATAGCCAGTAGTGGGATTGATACGTGCCAACCCCTCCTCAATCATCCAGCCGTAAAAATGCCGAATAGCGGACAGCTCTTGTTGGACACTTGCTAGCGCCAGCTTATCTTCATCCAAGCGTTGACTGATATGCTGCGCAAGTGTGCGTTTATCACAACGTGTCCATGTCAGCTGCTTACCACGTAAAAACAACGCCAGTTGATTTAGTCCAGCGAAATAAGACTTTAAGGTATGCATGGAGTGATTGCGCACCGCCAAAGTGTTTAACCAGCGATGCACTGGTGACAATAACTCACGTAGCGTCTTATCTATTTCTATAGATTCAGCAGGCATATAGATATAGTCATCTTTAATAGACATAAAGTGTCCTTGATGCCTCAAATACCAAGTAGTTGACTCAGTTTGATGAGTTGACTGGGTTGGGTTTGATTCCTGCTTGTGCCATCAAGCCGTCTGGGCTAAATACACCCTCATACACAAAGGCCGTTGGACCGGTCATCATCACTGAGTAGCCTGGCTGCCACTGAATGATCATACTACCGCCATATAGCTGCGCCCGTATTTCTTCGCCTTCATCAAGCCAGCCCTCGCGTACGCCGACGGCTACTGCCGCACAAGCACCTGTCCCGCATGCTTGGGTCTCACCGACGCCGCGCTCATAGACACGCAGACGGATATGACGCTGATTCATGATCTGCATAAAGCCTACATTGACGCGCTCTGGGAATGCTGGGTGTGACTCAATGGCCTTACCTAAGGTTTCAACATCAGCGTCTAGTACATCATCGACTTTGATGACAGCATGCGGGTTACCCATATTGGCAACATAGAGCTGCATAGGTGTACCATTGACGTCTAAATGATAGGCGTTTTGAATTTTGGTCGTCGCTCTGGGCGTAAATGGTATCTCATCTGGCTCAAACTTGGGTTTGCCCATATCGACTTCCACCCAACCATAGCGATCCGTCGTCAAGGCAATGATACCGCCTGCGGTCTCGACACGTAAGCGCTGTTTAAATGACAGTTTACGCGCTTGCACAAAACGGGCAAAACAGCGCGCTCCATTACCGCACTGCTCAACCTCTGTGCCATCGGTATTAAAAATACGATAACTAAAATCAACATCTGGGCGCATCGGTGGTTCGACGACGAGTAATTGATCAAAGCCAATACCTAGATGACGATCACCCAATAATTGCACCAACTCTCTGGTCAAATCTAAGCGCTGGGTCACCAAATCAATGACCATAAAATCATTGCCCAGACCATGCATTTTGGTAAATTCTATTAGCATATCCTTGTGTCCTATTGTATTTTTATGTGTCCGTTATATTAGCATGGTGTCTGCCACAATGATAACTATCAGCGCGTTAGAGACTGTATGAATCCATTAAAATAATAAATAACTGTGCTTATCATAATGAAACTCATAGCGACCATAATCACCGCCATAAAAAACCCATTGTCATGATAACAATGGGTCGTTATTACATCGGCAAGAGTGGCAGTTACTCTATCTATAATGCACTCTACTTTGCGTTTTGCCAAAGTATCTCATCTGCATATAATGCTTCAACAGTTTCACGTTTGCGAACTAGCTGATGACGACTTCCTGCAACCATGACTTCACTTGCACGCGGGCGTGAGTTATAGTTGCTACTCATGGTAAAGCCATACGCTCCTGCACCAGTAATCGCTAAAATGTCACCTGTTGCGAGTGATAATAGACGGTCTTTTGCTAAGAAATCCCCAGTCTCACAAATCGCCCCGACGATGTCCCACGGCTGAGTGCCATCTGTCTCGATACCTTTACTAGGCAATACGTTGGGAATCACGGCCATTTCAGCTTGATATAATGCAGGACGAATCAAATCATTCATCGCAGCATCAACGATGGCAAAGTTTTTATGCGCTGTTGGCTTTAGTACATCGACACGGGTCAGCAAAATACCGGCATTGGCGACCATGCTACGGCCTGGCTCAAAAAACACTGGTAAGCCAAGCTCAGTCAGTTTCGGTAGGAGTGCTTGCGCAAAGTCATGAATAGAGACTGGCGACTCATCAATATAACGCACGCCGAGACCACCGCCCAAATCAATATGACGCAGCTCAATACCTTTTTCACGCAAGCTATGGACCAGCTCAATGACTTTATCCAATGCAGCAATAAAGGGTTCAACTTCCGTTAATTGTGAGCCAATATGACAGTCAATACCAACAATATCAATATGCGATAAAGCAGCGGCCTCTTCATAGACAGCGACGGCCTCTTCATGGGCAATACCAAACTTATTGTCTTTTAGACCGGTTGAAATATAAGGATGGGTCTTGGCATCGACATCGGGATTAACCCGTAGCGATATCGGTGCCCGTTTATCAAGTTGCTGCGCTACCTCATTAATTAATGTCAACTCACTAATAGACTCAACGTTAAAGCAGCCAATACCTTGAGTTAGCGCATATTCGATATCGCTTTTGGTTTTACCGACGCCTGAAAACACGACTTTACTGGCCTGCCCACCGGCTGCCAATACGCGCATAAGCTCACCGCGCGAGACAATATCGAACCCTGCACCTGCTGTTGCAAGCACACCCAACACCGCAAGGTTTGAGTTTGCTTTCACTGCATAGCAAATCTGATGGTCAATCGCTGCAAAGCTGTCGCTATAGGCTTGGTACACATCGAGTATTGCCTGCTGCGAATATACATAGCATGGCGTATCGTAGCGTTCTACCAACTCATGAATACTTACCTGCTCCATCCATAGCTCACCTTGGTTATAGTGCAGTTCGGGTAAATGGTTGGTTAAGGCTGCCGGATCGACATACATTCCTTGCTCAGTATGGATGGTTACACCGTCAGCTTGCAATTTCGTCTCACTCATATCGGGTTCTCAAATCTAATCAGGTTATCAATTATTAAAGTTAATAGTCGTTAGGATCGTCACTGGCGCTAGGCAGTGTCTGCTGTTGCTCTAAATACCGGCTCTTGTCATAGTTGTCATCATCGAGAGTAGCAAAAGCGGCATCTTGTGGATGACTGGTACTAGCTAGTTGATCTGAGGCAGCTACCGTCTGACTACTAGGCTCTGCTAAGTAAAGTGCCCCTTTTTGTCCGCAACCCGACAGTCCGAGCATAACGGCACTACCAATCGTCAATGTCCAGATAGCATAACGACCAGAGTTGGCAGATAAATTTTGGGTGCCTCTAGTATCTAAAGAGCGGCGTATAGTAAACATATGATAGATAACCTTGCAACAGTGGAGACGCTATAAGAAGTATTATAAAAGGGCGTTGAAATTTAGCACGAGCCAATCATAGCATTATTCACTAAAGCTATGCTTGTCTTGAGTTTTATTAACGGATAATTTTACTGGTTTTTTGACCACATTACTCTAAAAACCAGTCTTATAGCGATTCTCTCTATTTGCCTACTTTTAACTTATGCCATTAGGTATACCTTGTCTTAAAGGTTTGTGAAATTATCAAAAAAGATGTTTAGAATCGGACGGACAAACTTCCTTACAATTTTGATAATAAGCAAACTTGCCTTTATAACGCTTGCTATAGCCACTGCGGATGGAGAGCCATGTTCGGTGAACAGTTGTTATGATGCCTTGACGAGCGCCAAACTTTAACCTTATAGTTGACGAGGTATAGCAACCTCCTCTTATAAAACACATTCTAAGGATAGAGCATGAGCGACAGCGCCGTTAATTCAACTCTCAGTGATCAAGAGACGACAGCAACCCTGACCAATCCAACTTTGGTACTTAATTGTGGTTCATCCTCTATCAAATACGCTTTAATCAGCGAAGATGAGTCAACCCGTATTACTGGTCTCGCTGAAAATCTAGGTCTCGATACTGCCCGCATTAAACACAATACTTTAGATGGTAGAAAACTAGAAATTGCTATTGCAGGTGGACGACATGAGCTGGCCTTGCAAAAAATCCTCGAGCTACTCGAGCAGTACCATTTTGTCGCAGTCGGTCATCGCGTGGTTCATGGCGGCCGCGAGTACTCAGAGGCCGTTCGCGTAAACGAGCATGTGCTATCAGAAGTAAAACGCCTAAAAGTATTAGCGCCGCTACATAATCCTGCCAATGCGCTTGGCATCGAAGCTGTGCAAGCTATCTATCCTGAAATTCCACAAGTCGTCGTCTTTGATACTGCTTTTCATCAGACCATGCCGCCAGTTGCTTTTCTTTATCCGCTGCCAAAATCACTGTATGCAGATCATAAGATTCGCCGTTATGGCTTTCACGGTACTTCGCACGCCTACGTCTCAGAACGAGCAAGCCAAATCACAGATGCCAAAGGCCCTCATGGTTGGTTAACCGCGCACTTAGGCAATGGTTGCTCGGCGACCGCCGTCTATGATGGCAAGAGCTTAGATACCAGTATGGGACTCACACCGCTTGAGGGTCTGATGATGGGTACGCGTAGCGGGGATGTCGATCCAAGCTTACATATGCATCTAAAACGTCAGCTTGGATTGAGCTTAGAAGAGATCGACAAGATGCTCAACAACGAAAGCGGTCTGCTCGGTATCTCAGGTTTATCTAATGATCTGCGTACCATCGAAGAAGCGGCCAATGAAGGTCATAAAGATGCACAGCTCGCCATCGAGATGTTCTGTTATCGCGTTGGCAAATATCTTGCCAGCCTAAGCTGTGCGCTCCCTGACTTTACCGGTATCGTCTTCACTGGTGGTATTGGAGAGAATTCAAAGACGACTCGTGCGCGCATCTTAGATGTCATGCGTCATTTCGGTATTAAGTTTGATGCGGACAAAAATGCCAGCCTAGTCGGCGGTAGCGAAGGCAGCTTCCACAGCGACGATAGCAGTATTGAGCTATGGGTTGTGCCAACCGATGAAGAGTGCCGTATTGCGCAAGAGACCCGCCAAGCGCTAGGACTCGCTTAAAAAGCGGATTGCTTCTATGAGAAGTAAGACCTTTTTATGACTTCCTCGATATAAAATTCCTCAAGGATATAATAAATAAACAGTAGGATATGCTATGCAAACCATATTACTTGTTCCTATCAGTCGCGGTATCGGTGTGACGTCAGCGGCATTAGGCCTGATTCGCGCATTAGATTATAACGGTATCAAAGCGGGCTTTATGAAGCCGTTTTTGCAAGATGATACGCTCGACAAACAAAACAGCTTGGACAGCTCAAGCGCATTGACCATGCACGCGTTTGGTCTCACGCCGCCCAAGTCCATCAATCGTCAGCGCGTTGAGCGTATGATTGGGGATGGCAACCTTGATGACTTGATGGAAGAAGTGGTCATCAATTATCACACCATCGAAGGTGATCAAGATGTAATCATCTGCGAGGGCTTGGTTTCGACGACTGAAGCTTCTTATGCTGCGCAAATTAACCGCGCTATCGCTCATGCACTTGATGCCAAAATTATTTTTGTCAGTACGGCTGATACCCAGAACCCCGCTCATCTTGCTGATAAGCTCGATATGCATGCGCGTGAATTTGGTGGTATCGCAAGCGAGCGTACCTTAGGCTGCATCTTGATGCGCGTCGATGTACCCAATACCTTTGAGAATCAGCCAGTTGCGCCTGGTGAAGCTGTCTTTGAGCTTGATAAAAGCTTCATTCAAGAAGTGCAGCGTTTGTCACCGCACTTTGATACTGAGCAATTTCGTTTAATCGGTGTCGTACCTTTTAGTGATTCGTTATCCGTCCCATGTACTTGGGATATCGCTGCCGAGCTTGATGCCACTTGGTTAAACGTCGGCGAAGCTAAAACGCGCCGAATCAATCATATCAGTTTAACAGCTCGCTCGATTGCACGTATCGATGAGGTCTTTAATCGTGGTACTTTGATTGTCGTACCAGGCGATCGTGATGATTTATTATTGGCCGCAGCCTTAGCTTGTATTAATGGCGTTCCATTGGCAGGTTTAGTACTGACAGGCGGCGTGATGCCAAATGAGACTGTCACTGAGCTATGGCAATCTGCGATCAAAACTGGCATTCCTGTCATGAGTGTCGAGACTGATAGCTATGAGACCGTGCAAAACCTTATGCACATGAGCGCTGAGATTCCAAGTGATGATACCGAGCGCGCGCTAGATGTTACCCGTTATGTGGCGGCGCATTTAGACTTAAGCTGGATCAAAGAGCAGTTCAGCGGCGATCACAAACCGCGCTTATCGCCAGCCGCTTTTCGTCATCAAGTCGTCGTAAAAGCACAAAATGCCAAAAAGCGTGTGGTGTTGCCAGAAGGCTCTGAACCACGCACGGTAGAAGCTGCCTGTATCTGTCAAAGCCGCGGTATTGCTAACTGTGTGCTGCTCGCTAAGCGCGAAGATGTCGAGCAAGTCGCCAAAAACCGCGATTTAATCTTGCCAGAAGGGCTTGAGATCATTGACCCTGATACGCTTGATATGAATAAATATATCGCGGCAGTCGTTGAGCGCCGTAAAGGTAAAACGACAGAAGAGATGGCGGCTGAATATCTGCAAGATACGGTTTATCTAGGCACTATCATGCTACAAATGGATGAGGTCGATGGTCTGGTGTCAGGGGCAATTCATACCACAGCCAATACTGTACGCCCTGCATTTCAGCTGATTAAGACCGCCCCGCAGTACTCGTTAGTATCGTCAGTATTCTTTATGCTACTGCCTGAGCAAGTGGTCGTGTATGGCGACTGCGCTATTAACCCCGATCCAACGGCTGAAGAGTTGGCTGAAATTGCTATCCAATCAGCACAGTCTGCCGCTGCGTTTGGCATTGAGCCAAAAGTCGCTATGATCAGCTATTCAACAGGCGCCTCAGGTACTGGTGCTGACGTTGAAAAAGTCACACGCGCCACAGAGATCGTTCGCGAGCGCGCACCTGAGCTGGCAGTTGATGGTCCATTACAATATGACGCCGCTTCAGTCATGAGTGTGGGCAAACAAAAAGCGCCGGACTCCAAGGTTGCTGGCCAAGCCAATGTGTTTATTTTCCCTGATCTAAACACGGGTAACACCACTTATAAAGCGGTGCAGCGTAGCGCCAATGTCATCAGTGTCGGCCCGATGCTACAAGGCTTGAATAAACCAGTGAACGATCTATCGCGCGGCGCACTGGTTGATGATATCGTTTATACCATCGCTTTGACCGCCATTCAGGCTTATAGTGATTTGATTTAAGCATTTATTATCTGCTAGAAACCTAGAGCCGACTATCTATATGATAGTCGGCTCTTTTGTGGTTATTAATGACAGCAGCGTCCTTGTCCTCTACAATGAGGCCAACCTGTTTTATTATATTTTATCTATGTATGTCAGTTTCCAACCTTCATAAAGACGATAACTTAATACCGTCTCCCGCTATCCGCGCTTATCTTGGTGGCTCGTTTGACCCTGTGCATAAAGGTCATTTGCAAATGGCCATGTATGTCTATCAGGTTTTATTACCCATCGCTGAGCGACAACAGCGCGAACTGCACGTGTCATTACTACCCAATGCGCGCTCTCCATTTAAAAACGAGAGTACAGACCCTAAGCATCGTCTGGCGATGTTAAAGCTTGTGACAACCAACATACCGCTACAAATTTGCGAGCTTGAGCTGTGGCAGACGCCGCCTGTATATACGATCGATAGTGTGCAGACACTACGTGAACGTCATCCAAACGACAGCTTAATATTTATTATGGGTATGGACAGCGCCCGTAGTTTAAATAAATGGAAAGACGGGCTTCGGCTCACCGATTATGTAAATCTTTGGATTTTTAACCGTACAGATAGCTCCGATTTATCAACACCAAGAGTAGTCGCTCATATAGACGATGACCCATGCTCGCTATCTTTGCAAAATATCGATGCTCTGTATAGCGAACTTCCTAAGCAGCTACAAGCCCAAACCACCAAAACCGTGCAAGACTTAGTGCAGCCGTTCAATGACTCGGTACACAACCGCGCATCCTTGAAAAACACTGACCAAGGACACATTTATATTGACCAACTTCAAGTCAGTGCCATATCGAGTACTGAGATTCGCAAACAGTTGAAAATAAGTGCTGCTAAGGCAGATACTGCACCAAATACTGTGACTCAGCTAATAAATCCTACTGTTTATCAATATATTATCGCCCATCGGCTATATTCTGCGGCGCAATTCCGTTAAAATCATCCTATCTTTGTCATTTTGCATACCTCGCCTTTATTTACAACTGACTATATATGAGCAGTTGGCGGCTGCAAACTGACGACTTACTATTTTATTTTTAATATTTACGTTTCAAGAGATTAAAATTTATGATTAATACTATGAACGACAAACGCTTAAAAGAGTGCTTAACTGTCGTTGAAAACACGTTAGAAGATATGAAAGCCAAGAACATTACCGTGATCAATGTCGAAGATTTGACGGATGTCATGGAGCGAATTGTCATTGCTGAAGGCACCTCTAAGCGCCATGTACGTGCGATGGCAGATAGCGTCGGTGCTGAAGCTAAGCAAGCTGACTTTATGCCTCTTGGCCGTGAAGGCGGTACAGACTCTGATTGGACGTTGATCGATTTGGGCTCTGTCGTTGTGCATATGATGACTCCGCAAGCGCGTGAGTTCTATGACTTAGAAGGTCTATGGTCATCACCTGATCAATTGGCTGAACTGGTAGCTACGCCACGTGAAAAGAAAACAGCCGGTCGCCGCAATAAAAATAAATAAGATTGTTAATTGCGATAATCGTCAAACATTAAGAAAACTACCATTAAAAAGACCAGAATAGATATCTGGTCTTTTTTTTGTTTAAATTTTGAGGTGTTGATAAATTTTAAAATGCTAAGACCGTATAATGATAAATGATTAAGCTAAGATAATATCCATCATTAATACCCAGCATTAATGACAGCAATGATATAGCCAATCGCCTAATAAATCCCTATAAATTAGGAAAATTCATGAGCATACAATCGATAGAATATTCTACCCAACACAACAAAGCTGACTTTAATCAAACCCTACCTCTACGCATTGCAACCTTGGTTGAAGTACGAGCGGGCAAAGCCATGCCATTTGCCCGCGAGCAAATGAGCGCCATCGATAAAGCACCGGTCAAAGCTCCCGTCGCTGTCAACTTTATGGGTCTCACTACTGATGAGCAAGCCGATCGTCGACATCATGGCGGCCCGCTAAAAGCAGTACATCAACTGCCAACCGCGACTTATGACAAGATTAATGCAGAATTTGACTTAAAGGTACGCATCGGCACATTGGGAGAAAATTTGATTACCACAGCCATAGATGGTTTGTCTGAGATGAATGAAGCTACCGTCTGTATTGGTGACGTTTTTCAGTACGGGGATATCGATACTAATGATAGCGTACAGCTACGCATCGTTCAGCCGCGCCGCCCTTGCTACAAGATTAATGACCAAATCGGACAATTTACCAAAGTGCCTAATATCGCTGCATGGGTGAGCAAGCAAGGGATCGCTGGATGGTACTTTGAGGTCGTGCGTGACGGTATGATTGCTGCTAACTTACCTGTCTATTTAATCGAACGTCCTTACCCATTTGCGACGCTCTCGAGGCTGTGGCAGCTGTCGAACTCAAAAGAAAAATTTGCAATAGACATCATAGAACCTTGGTTAGCCATCGAATGCTTGGAGGAGAGTTGGAAAACCGTTTTGGCTAAGAAGATTCGGAAGGACTAAACAGATTTTCTAAGAAAAAACCTTTAATATCATCTCTTAAATTAATTAAAGCTTAAAATTTGATTAATTCATCAACGTTTATAATAGTGATTTCAAACAAGTTATAACAATAGTTAAAGGTTTTTTTGCGTAAAACTGACTGCATAGTGAGTGTGCTTGCGCATTAAATATTTGGCTCTCAAAGAGGATTGTATGAGCGAAAAAACTGAGAGCATCAGCTACCTGCAAGCGATAGCGATTAGCGTAGGAGCAATTATAGGATGGGGTGCTTATGTGATGCCTGGCGATTTATTTTTACCGCAGTCGCAGCTATTGGGCTCTTCTGTCGCCATCATCATTGGCACTTTAGCTATCTATATGGTCGCCCAAGCCTATATTAATTTATTAACCCAAACGCCAGAAAACGAATCGGGCGGTATCTATTGGATCGAAAAATACATCAGTAGAAAACACGCGTATGTTTATGGTTGGGGCGTGGCGATAGGTTATATCTCTATTGTGGCGCTCAACATATCAGCCGTCGCATTGCTATTAAGGTATTTATTGCCTAGTAGCTTACAAATAGGCTATTTGTACACGATTGCTGGTTGGGAAGTTTACGCCAGTGAAGTATTCTTATGTAGTGCTGCCATCATTTTATTTAGCTATATCAATTTGCGCGGCGTACAAGTCGGCGCCAAGATTCAACTGTATATCGCGCTGTTTATGATTGTATCGGTCACTGCCCTATTTTTTGGTTCACTATGGGCGACGCCAACCGCGCAACCTTTTTTGCCCACAGATATGCAAAGCAGCTCCATCACAAGCTTAGCGTGGTTACCTATCCTCGCCGTCATGCCTTGGGCGTATGTTGGTTTTGAGACCACACCGCAAATATCCAAATCCATTAGTGATTCGAAAAACAAGACCAGAAGTATTATCTTAATCTCACTTATCGCCGGTATTTTATTTTATTCTTTGATCAACTATTTTACCGCTTTAAATATGAACTTTGATTACCAAGCGATTAAAGATAGCAATTGGGCGACTGGTGAGGGAATAGACAATCGCATCGGTGGTATAGGAATTTGGCTATTGTCCATCGCCATGATTGGCTCCATACTGAGCGGCATCAATGGCTTTATATTATCGTCAGTCAAACTGTTAGAGTCTATGGGCGACTCGTCTTTATTGCCTAGTATATTTACCGATAAAAACCATCACTTTAGTAAGAAAAAAACCGTCATATTAATATGTTTGGTTTGCCTGTTCTCTCCTTGGCTTGGCAGAAACTATCTACTTGATATCGTCAGTATGGCGTCTCTAGGGATTACCGTCGGCTTCGCTTATGTGACGTCCGCAGATCTCATCAACGAGCGCAGAAAAAATCAGGCAGGCTTATTAAATTATCTTGCAGTCTTGGTCAGCCTCATCTTTATATCGCTGCTGCTACTGCCCTTCTCGCCTGCTGCATTATCGTTGAACGCTTATATATTATTGGCAGTGTTTATCATTTTAGGTGCGATTGGCTATAAAAGGATCATTCCTATTAGTAGCGTCAGTCTTGGGTAAAAAGTAGTGGCCGTTATGAGTAATAATATAGGCAGTTTAAAATTAAACAGATATAAAGGTTAAAACGTACGACTGTTATAATTTTTTCCTATTTATTTAATAGTATTCCCTTCAATACAGAGCATTTCATGGCAAAAAACATCACCTCTTTAACACTCGCATCAGTATTAACATCGTTCATGACATTGCCACTCATTGGCTGCGTCGCCACCTCAGAACCACGCTATATTATCGATAGCGAAACCTATCAAGCCACGGGCAAAAGCGAGCGTATCAAAACCATCGTTCTGCACTATACGGTCTCAAATAATGAGCGCTCAATAAAAACCTTAACCACTGGAAATGTGAGCGCGCACTATCTGATTTTAAATCAGGGCGATGATAAGATTTATAACTTAGTGCCAGAGTCTGAGCGCGCATGGCATGCCGGTGATAGCGGCTTTGCTGGACGCACCATCTTGAATGACACTTCTATCGGTATCGAAATCGTCAATAGCGGCATCAAGCCCGAATATCGAGACGCGCTAAAAAATGACAATCTCGACTATCGTCCTTACGAGCATTACGTCGCATTTGATGAATTACAGATTAAAAAGGTCGCTAAGCTGGTGCAAAACATTGCCACGCGCTATGACATCTCACCAAAAAACATCGTTGGTCACTCTGATATAGCGCCGTCACGCAAAATCGACCCCGGTGCCAAGTTCCCTTGGGAGCGACTGTATAAAGAGTACGGTATTGGCGCTTGGTATGATGAATTTGATAAGCAATTTATTATGAATCAAAACGAGTTTGCAACGGCTACGATACATGAAATTAAGCAAGAATTTCGCGATTACGGTTATCAAATTAATAATAGCGATGAATGGGATAAAGCCAGTCGTGATATGGTTTATGCGTTTCAATTGCATTTCAGACCGCAGCGTCCAACGGGCGAGCTAGATTTAGAGACTTACGCGATACTACGCGCACTCAATAAGAAATATGCTGGTCGTGATGACTTTTATTAAGATTGAGTTATAGAACAAACCCTGGTTTTTAAACCTTGCTAAAACGATATGCTTTAATTGATATTTCCTAATCAATGCTTGCTAATGAGGTATCTTATGACGCTACGTATTCACACGCTATTTCATACTGATTATGAAGACTTAAGCTTCATCAAGCAGTGGGCAAACAATCACGGTCATATTATTAATGTCAATCGTTCTTACGATGATGACGCTCTGTCCATGCCCGATAGCTTTGATTGGCTTATCGTAATGGGCGGGCCGATGAGCGTCCATGATGAGGAAAAACACCCTTGGCTCATCAAAGAGAAACGCCTGATAAAGCAAACGATTGATGCTGGCAAAACGGTCATCGGTATTTGCTTAGGGGCGCAGCTTATTGCCCATTGTTTGGGCGCTAACGTCCAGTCATCTGGGGTAAAAGAAATCGGTTGGTTGCCGATGCGACTGACGCCCGCAGGTCAGGCGCATCCTTTCTTACAAGATTTACCCAAACAAGACTTTACCGTGTTTCACTGGCACGGTGAGGGCTTTGACTGTCCAACAGGTGCGAGCATCATTGCGGAAACGGACGCTTGGGCGAATCAAGGTTTTGTCTATCAAACACCATTGCACGTAGAATTAGACACTTGGGTACTGGCTTGGCAATGTCACTTTGAAGTGACCAAAGAGAGCCTTGCCAAGATGGTCGTAAATGGCAATAACGCCATTCAAAGCGGGCTGAAAGAATATCCAGAAACGGTGCAATCACCCGCTGAGATAATTGCGCTAGGTAATAAATATATCGAAGAGAATAACGCAAGGCTATCGGCGATGCTAAATCGGATAGCTGAAAAATAAATAGTAAGGAGAATAGCTATGAATGACTCACAACACAACGAACAAGATGAGCTTCAGAAATATCTGGAAGAAAAAGCCAAACAAGAGCAGGAGTTAGAAAAAGGACAAGAGTCTGAATCGCTATCTGCGTATGATGCTTGTGTGCTAAAAGAGAGTGCAAAGATTCATGAGTTGATTGCTGAGGCTCAGAGAGAAGGTTCGGAGAATTCAAAGGATAAGTAGTTAAGTAAAAATGCGCTTGTGTGCAATAAAACTAAAACACCAAATGTGAAAAAATAAAAAGGACTTACCATGAGCGCAGGATTAATCAAGCATTTAAAAAAGAAAACCGAAGAAGACAGCAATACTAGAATATTAATGTCGCAATGGGAGTTTGATGAAAAGCTCGTCGGTAAGTCGCTTGAAAATGTTGGTAGTTATTATCCGCATTTCAGTAGCCACAATGAATCGCACTCACAGCAGATACTTGTCAATATCGAACGTCTGCTAGGCAATAATATTGAAAAACTAACAGCGACAGATACGTGGCTAATTTTAGAAGCAGCCTACTGGCATGATATCGGTATGCTATTCAATGCCGATGAAGTACAAGCCGTTGTTAATGATGAAAAATTTAAAGAATACGTCGAAAGCCTTGCTAATGATAATACGCAAGACTTACATGAGTTTGCCAAAGTATGGCATGAAGATGGCTGGAATAAAGCCCTTGTTAATCATTCAGACCCACATACAGGCGTTGAAAAATATCGTCAGATGATTGCTGAATGGTATCGTCGTGGTCATGCCAAAAATTCAAATTCAGTAGTTATGGATCCCTTTGAAAAGCTAGGTATTAGTTCGCCCCGCACTGAACTACTTCCCAAACGTATCTATCGTTATCTTGGTCAAATTTGCTGGTCACATGGGCTTGGATTTGATTATGTCATGAATGATTTGCCTTTTCGCCAAACGGGTATGGGTACAGAAAACTGTCATCCTCGTTTTGTCGCCTGCCTACTACGCTTGGGTGATTTATTTGATATTGATGACAATCGCTTTTGTCCCGTCATGGCAAGGCAAGTTGGCAATATGCCTTCATTTAGTGAAACACATAAACATAAGCATCAAGCCATTCGAGAATTTCAGCTAGATAATGAAACGGTAAGCGTAACAGCTATTTGTAGTACGGAAATGGCATATATTGAATGTCGTAACTGGTTTGACTGGATCAAAGAAGAGATTCAAAATCAAATGTCGCAATGGAAAAACATTGTCCCTAGTCGCGACTTTGGTCTGCTACCGACCATCAATAAACTTGATGTCGAAATGACTGACAAAAAGATTTTACTTAACGATAAACCGATGAAGTTTTCATTGGATGAGCGTAGTGCGATTGAGTTATTACAAGGTAATAACTTATATGAAGATGATATGAGTATATATCGAGAGCTTATTCAAAATGCAATTGATGCTACGATGATTCGAGTATGGTTAGAGCATGATCATGATAATGCTGTGGAGCCCCTACCAAAAAACACTAACCCCTATGATAGCGAAACTCGTGAGTTATTTAAAAAATACCCCATTACTTTAGATTGTAAGAAAATTTCAGAGGATGAAGAATCAACCCTATGGGAATTCAGTATTGAAGATAATGGGGTCGGCATCTCTAAAAAAGACTTAGAATATATGCAAAAAATTGCTGGCTCTAAAAATAATAAGGAAAAACAAAAGATAGTTCGTGATATGCCAGAGTGGATGAGACCTTCTGGTGAATTTGGCATTGGTTTGCACAGTGCTTTTTTGCTAATGCAAGACCTACCCACAGACCAACAAAAAATAATAATTTATACCAAAAGTCGCTTAACTCATGAGAGCTTAAAAGTTGAGTTAAATTCACCCTTGTCAGGTAGAGCTGGGTATTGCTTTATTAAGGTGATTGATGACCTAGGTAAGTATGGTACTAAAATAATAGTCTTAGAAAAATTTTCTATAACTGATAATCGAGACTATATAGATGAGTATTATGTAGACGACTACCCTAAATTAATTGATTTAATTTTAGGCGTTAAGAGTTTAGGCGTGAACAGAGCACTTAGAAGAATTATTGATATAACTAATATAGTTACTAATCCCACATTAAATTTTAAAGTGAGTCCAAACATTGAAATTTTAGCGAACAAATATAGCTCCTTATTCAATAATAGCTTACAGAATCAAAATTTTTATTGGGATAAAAATCTAGGAGTTGCACTTAAGTTAATATACGAGGATGAAGACGAAACTACAAACAATTATTATTTTAACGAATACATGGAACCTGAGAATATAGCCATCATGTACCGTGGTCAATTAGTACATTCATCTGATATCAATTTTGAGCTTGGTGTATTGGAGAGTTTAGAGATGAGAATATTGATAGACATATATAGTTCTCACTCTTCAAACATACTATCTCTTAGTCGTGAAGAGATTAATAATACAGATTATATAAATCAGTTATTAGAAGAATTCTTCGAGAGCTTAATTGAAAAAATAGCTACTAACAATGAAATAGTTCTTAGGCTACTGAACAATGACATCAATAAAACCTCTTTATTTCTAATGCTCACTGGACTACAAGAATCTCTAGATAATAATTGGAAAAAGTATCCTCTAAACGAACATTACAAATTTTCTGATGTAATTGATTCAATGGGTTTTACTACAGGCAATTCAATAAAAAACGAGTCCATAGCTAATCTTCTACAAGAAAATGGTGTTATTTATATTAAATCTGATCTACTAAGACTTACTTTGGGTAACGAGTATTTTGTTAGAGTTCTTTTAGATAATGGATTTAGAAAATATAATGTTATGAAAGATGGCTTAGGTATTTCTGCGCAATATAATTTTATAAGTACAATATATTATAAAGGTTCTTTGGAAAGCGAATATTTGACTGAAGAGCCAATTATTAGTAATGATAGCACACTAAGTTCACCTATATTTATTAGTGATAATTATCTGTTAGGCATTAATTATTTACTAGACTCACGGAACTTTAGTATTAAAGATTATATGAACTCAGACTTATATCCTCTTGAGTTTGTTCATAAATTCGACATGGTAAATTTATCGTTTTTAAATAAAGAAACCTTTCTAGCCTTGGAAGATTTAAACTCCAACTCAAAACTTGAAAAATTGTTCATATTTCCTTTTATATACTTCGAAAATGGTGTAATTGAGATTCCAAACGATACTATCTGTAATATATATGAAAGTGGCGATATTTCTACGAATCAAAAAATTGCACATATATATAATGCAATAAAGAAAGAAATTATTAATATAGCAAAAAATAAATACCCTCTTTGGTATAAAGAGTATCAGCGCGGATTAAGTGTAACACCTATTGATTTAGGTAATTTAGACCAACTTCATGAACCAGCAGATTAACTATGTAGAAGACTTATAATACTTACTCGGAGGCACTGTTTAGCCCCGACTGTAGCGGTATCCTACTGGTTTGGGCAAGTTGCGACGGCTAGGTTTTGGGGTGGCGACGCGAAGCAAGCGACGACCCAAACCGTAGCCAGCGCCGCGCCCAGACTGGTAGATAGTAGCGAAACAGAAAATTCCCTTTAAGGAATTTTCACTTGCGAAGCTAAAATTGCAATGCAATTTTTTAACGCTTCTCAGGGATTAGCTCCCACACGAAACCAAACCCCAAACACAAAAAAAGTGAGCCAAAGCCCACCTTTTTACGTCTAAAATAATTTAAATCTAAGCTTATCACAACCAATCCCATACATTACGGAACATCCGCATCTATGCGCCGTCATCAATCTACGCTTCTGGTTTCTAGCTGTAATTGTACGCGCATGGATTGCGCTCAGAGTGCAGCATCATGATCGTGACGCGACCGTCGGTGCTATATGAGCCGCTGAGCGAACCGTTTGTATAGGCGTGATTCAGCACGCGCTGCATAGTTTTGAAGAAATAGCCCTATCCACCAGCTATTTGAGCTAGTTATTGCAAGAGGCTAATGATAAAATCACCGCTTACGGAGTTACAGATAGTATCGCTGCTCGTACCATATTGTTGGCTTCCCACATCGTTGGTTTGATTGAAGCTTAGGATAATGTGCGACTTTAATAATTTGGTCCTATCAGCAGTCCCCATATCTGCATTATCAAGCAGGCTCCCATAATATTAAAAAAGGAATCTTTATGTATCAGGCCTTTCAGAAGCATCTACAGCAAGAAATCAGCGATATACGTGCAGCAGGACTATATAAAACTGAGCGCGTCATCACCTCCCCGCAAGATGCGCTAATCAAGATCGCCGATGGTCGTGAGGTGCTGAACTTCTGTGCCAATAATTACCTTGGATTGTCCGACCACCCTGAGATTAAAAAGGCGGCTATCGGGGCCATCGAAGATTCAGGCTATGGTATGTCATCGGTGCGTTTTATTTGTGGTACGCAAGATTTGCATAAGAAATTAGAGGCGTCGATTTCTAAGTTTTTTAATACCGAAGATACGATTCTTTATGCAGCCTGTTTTGATGCCAATGGCGGTGCATTTGAGCCACTATTGACCAGCGAAGATGCCATTATTTCTGATTCGTTAAATCATGCCTCCATCATCGATGGGGTGCGCCTATGTAAAGCAGCGCGTTATCGCTACGCCAATGCAGATATGCAAGATTTAGAAACGCAATTGCAAGCGGCGCAAGCACAGCGTTTTCGTTTGATTGTCACCGACGGTGTGTTTTCGATGGATGGTAACGTGGCACCGATGGATGAGATTTATGCGTTGGCACAAAAATATGACGCCATGGTAATGATTGATGAGTCGCATTCAGCAGGCGTGGTCGGTCGCACTGGTGGCGGCGTGACTGAATTGTTTGATCTACGCGGTGATATTGAGCTTATCACTGGTACTTTAGGTAAGGCGTTTGGCGGTGCTATCGGCGGCTTTACGACCGGTAAAAAAGAAATTATTGAGATGTTACGTCAACGCTCACGCCCGTATCTGTTTTCAAACTCTATTCCTCCTATGGTGGCGGCGGCTGGGGTTAAAGCATTTGATATGCTGTCTCAAGACAATACCCTACAAGATAAATTGCATGAAAATACGGCCTATTTTGTGAAGCAAATGCAAGATGCCGGCTTCGATATCAAGCCTACCGAATCAGCCATTTGTGCAGTGATGCTTTATGACGCCAATGTCTCCCAGCAAATGGCAAATGCGCTACTTGAAGAAGGTATTTATGTAATTGGCTTCTTCTACCCTGTCGTACCCAAAGACGAGGCGCGCATTCGTGTTCAGCTCTCTGCTGCCCATACTACGGAGCAGCTAGACCAGTGTATCGCTGCGTTTATCAAAGTCGCTAAGCAAATGAAAGTGATTGATTAGAGCGTATTCAACACGCCCTACAAGTAGTTCGGTATTTGCCTACTGAATTCAACAATGAAATGTAATGCAATTAAATAAGAGAGAAGTATGAAAGCACTGGTTAAAGCCCATGATAAAAAAGGCATCTGGATGCAAGATGTGCCAGAACCAAAGGTTGGCATCAATGACGTTAAAATAAAAGTTAAAAAAACCGCCATTTGTGGTACAGATTTGCACATTTATAAATGGGATGAGTGGTCACAAAAAACCATCAAGACGCCGATGATTATCGGACATGAATATGTCGGTATTATTAGTGAAGTGGGTGATGGTGTGAAGCATTTTGAAGTGGGTGACCGAGTCACTGGAGAGGGGCATATCGCTTGCGGACATTGCCGTAACTGTCGCCGTGGTAAGCTACACGTGTGCGAAAACACTATCGGCGTAGGCGTTGACCGCGATGGCGCGTTTGCCGAATATCTGGTAATACCTGCCGATAACGCCATCAAACTTGATGAGCGTATCAGCGACGATATGGCAGCCATTATGGACCCCTTTGGCAACGCCACGCATACCGCTTTATCATTTCCTGTACTTGGGGAGGATGTGCTGATTACGGGTGCAGGGCTGATTGGTTCAATGGCAGCGGCAATTTGCCGCTTTGCAGGAGCGCGTAATATCGTGGCAAGTGATATCAGTGATTATCGCTTGGAGCTTGCCAAAAAAATGGGCGCTACTATGACCGTAAACCCAGCCAAAGGTGAGACCATCGAAGGCGCCATCGATGAGTTAAACATGCACGGCTTTGATGTTGGGCTTGAGATGTCAGGCTCGCCTCAGGCTTTTAATTCGATGATTAATAACATGTATAACGGCTCTAAAATCTCTCTTTTAGGCATTTTACCTAATACCACCACGGTGGATTGGAGCAAGATTATTTTCAAGGCATTAACCCTAAAGGGTATTTATGGCCGTGAGATGTGGGAAACGTGGTATCAGATGGAGCAAATGCTGATTAGCGGTATTGATTTGTCGCCAATCATTACCCATCGCATGCACATTGATGACTTTCAAGAAGGCTTTGATATCATGGAAAGTGGGCAATGCGGTAAGGTGATTTTAAGCTGGGATTGATTTTGGTGGGTTTTGAGAGTCACAAATGTAAGTGACTGAGTCGTGGTTTAGCGTTAACTATAACGGAACTAACATTACAGTATAACTTTTAACGATTCTCAGAAATCAGCTGCCAAAAGAACTTAACCCCAAACACAAAAAAGGTGAGCCGAAGCTCACCTTTTTTATTATCTAAGATTAATTCAAATTAGCCTAACGCAACCAAGCCCGCGCATTACGGAACATACGCATCCACGCGCCGTCCTCATCCCACTCCTCTGGTTTCCAGCTGTGATTGTAGGCATGTAGCGTCCGCTCAGGATGCGGCATCATGAGGGTGACGCGACCATCGGTGCTACATAGACCCGTGACACCGCCGAGCGAACCGTTTGGATTGAGTGGATAGGTCTCGGTTGGATGACCTTGGCTATCGACATAACGCATAGCGAGCTGACCGTGTTTTGCCATACCGTCGATTTCGGTGTTGTCTAATGTGGCATAGCCTTCACCGTGCGCCACAGCGATTGGCAAAATGCTGTCTTGCATGCCTTTGAACAGGATCGACTTGGTGCGCTCGACTTTGACGTTGACCGTACGCGCTTCAAAACGTGCGGATTTATTAGCGATGAAGCGTGGAAAGTTTTCCGCACCTGGGATTAAATCTTTGAGCTGCGCCATCATCTGACAACCGTTACAAACGCCAAGTGAGAAGGTATCGGGACGGGCAAAGAAGCGCACAAACTGCATGCGCAATTCATCATGGAACAAGATAGAGTTCGCCCAGCCAGAGCCTGCGCCAAGTACGTCACCATAACTAAAGCCACCACAAGCGACCAGACCATCGAAGTCACGTAAGTTGATACGACCTTCTAGCAAGTCACTCATGTGCACATCGACCGCTTCAAAGCCCGCTTGGGTAAAGCCTACTGCCATCTCTGACTGACCATTGACGCCTTGCTCACGCAGGATAGCGACTCTTGGTTTTTCTTCGCGGCTAGCTAAATACGGCTCTTCCACTTTTTGATTGAGATCAAAGTTTGGCGCAGCGATTAGACCTTTGTAGCTGGCATCAGCAATCAAGTCATATTCTTGTTGCACGCACGCTGGATTATCACGGCGACGAGCGATTTGATAGCTGACCTGACTCCACTCTTGCTGTAGTTCAGAACGGCTAAAGCGTAAAGTATCGTCACCCCTGTGCAAAGGCGTCTGGATAATGAGGCTGTCTTCTTCAGTACTTTGACCAACAAGGCTTAGCATATCGCTGACATTAAACTCTTCTGCCAGTTGCATCAAGGCCGCGACGTTTTCTGGCATGACTTGAATCACTGCGCCCAGCTCTTCACTGAATAATTGACCGAGCAGATTTTCATCGTCCAATGACAGCTTGATACCTTGACGACTGGTAAATTGCATTTCTGCGATCGTTGCCAGCAAACCACCATCACCGATATCGTGATAGGCGCTAATGACGCATTGCGCGTTGCCCGCTTGGATAAAGTTAAAGAAGTCGATTAAATCGCTAGGCTTATCAAGGTCAGGACACTCATTACCCAATTGACTTGCTGTTTGTGCAAGGATTGAGCCACCAAGGCGCAGTTTGCCTTTGGATAAATCAATACGGTAGAACGCGCTATCGCCGTTAATCAATTCTGGCGTTAAGGTTTTTGCCACGTCGACAACAGGAGCAAACGCGGTAATCACAAGGCTCATTGGCGAGACGACTGATTTGTCTTGGCTTTGATTGTCAGCGTCTTCGTCACTCCAGTTGGCACGCATCGATAGCGAGTCTTTACCAACTGGGATAGCAATACCGAGTGCTGGGCATAGCTCTTCACCGACAGTATGTACCGCGTCGAATAATGCCGCATCTTCCGCGTCATCACCGCAAGCGGCCATCCAGTTCGCTGACATGGTGATATCAGACAGCTGCGCAATACGCGCACCGGCGATATTAGTAATCGCCTCACCGACCGCTAAGCGTGCAGAGGCTTTAGGGCTAATCAAGGCGACTGGCGTACGCTCGCCAACGCTCATTGCCTCCCCAGTCATAGGTTGACTATCTAACGCAACCAATCCTGATGCAGTCACCGCACAGTCAGCGACTGGCACCTGATAGCGACCCACATACTGATCACGCACCACCATACCCGTGATAGAACGGTCACCAATGCTGATTAGGAACGATTTACTGGCAACGGTTGGATGACGTAGCACGTCTTTAATGGATTCGGACAAATTAAAGTTATTAAGCTCTAACGCTGGCAACGTACTCTCTTGACGCTCAAAGCTACGCTGCATTTTTGGTGTACCACCGAGCAACACTTGCATCGGCATATCAACTGGCTGCTCAGAGAGCAACTCATCATTAACGACCAGCTGACGTACTTCCGTCGCTTCCCCTAAGATGGCATACGGGCAGCGCTCACGGGCACAGATCGCATCAAACTGATCTTTACTCTCTGGGCGAATCGCTAGTACATAGCGCTCTTGTGCTTCGTTTGACCAAATCGCCATCGGCGACATGCCAGCTTCTAACGACGGGATTTTACGTAGATTGAGCACCGCGCCCATTTCATGATCGTTGACCAGCTCTGGCATGGCATTTGATAATCCGCCTGCACCGACATCATGTAGCGAGACGATTGGGTTGCCGTCTTGACTGTTGTTACTGACATCGCCATTATTGTCTGACTGTCCATTACCAGCAAGCGCCCAACAGCGATCAAGGACTTCCTGACAGCGACGCTCCATCTCTGCGTTATCACGCTGCACTGAGGCGAAGTCCAATCCTTCATCTAGCTCACCACTATCGACCGACGATGCTGCCCCGCCGCCAAGACCAATCTGCATCGCAGGGCCACCTAGGACGATAAGCAAATCACCTTGTTGAATGGCGTTTTTCTCAATGAGGTTACGTTTGATATTGCCGTAACCACCTGCCAGCATGATCGGTTTATGGTAACCGCGCATCTCACTACCGTCTTTGGCGGCTGACGTATCAAGTTGAAAACTACGGAAGTAACCGCAGAGGTTTGGACGACCAAATTCGTTTGAGAAGTTGGCACTACCTAATGGGGCTTCTGTCATAATCTCAAGGCTGGTCGCCATACGATCCGGCGTACCATAATCCTGCGTGCTTAATTGACCTGATGTCTCCCACTTTTCCGCAAGCTCTGGGATATGCAGATGTGACACATGGAAACCAGTCAGACCAGCTTTTGGCTTACCGCCGCGGCCCGTTGCACCTTCATCACGAATTTCACCGCCTGCGCCCGTCGCTGCGCCTGCATAAGGGGCAATCGCGGTTGGATGGTTATGGGTTTCGACTTTCATTAAGATATCGATTTCTTCTTGATGAAAATTGTAAGGATGGGCAGCATTAGGATCTTGAGCGTCAGTAGGAATAGAGTAAAAGCGCATTCCTTTTGCCCCTGCCATCACCGCAGCGTTGTCTTTATAAGCAGATAAGATACCTTGTGGATTGGATTGATACGTGTTTTTAATCATTTGGAACAAGGATTTTGGCTGTACCTCACCATCGACTGTCCACTGGGCATTAAAAATCTTATGACGGCAATGCTCTGAGTTGGCCTGTGCAAACATCATCAGCTCAACGTCAGTTGGATTGCGCTTAAGCTCATTGACGTAAGCATTCATCAGATAATCAATATCTTCACTCGATAACGCAAAGCCAAACTCTGTGTTGGCTGACTCTAGTGCTGACTGACCTTGCCCAATCACATCGATATGATTGAGCGAAGCTGGGGCTTCATCGTCAAACAATTTATCTACATCATTTAAGTCATAAACCAAGCTCTGGGTCATGCGGTCAAACAACAATTGCTCAGCGGCAGCAGGCAATGTTGTACTTACTTCACCGTCTGTTGTTCCATCAAGGGTTAGCGTATAAACAATCACCCGCTCGACACGATTGATCTTAATGTCACAGTTATTAAAAATATCGGTCGCTTTACTGGCCCACGGTGAAATCGTACCAAAACGTGGACTAACAATCACTTGTAATTGGCTGTCTTGCGGAGTGGCAAGTTGGGCATCCTCTTTAATACCAAATAGGTCCAGCGCTTTTTTCTGCTCATCACCTTCAAGTTTGCGTGATAGTACATACACTTGCTGGGTATGAATTTGGCTAACATTTAGCTCGGTTTTTTGCTGAAACTGACTGATGAGTTGCTGCGTCTGAAAATCGGTAAGAAACGGTTGTCCGGCGATGGTCATCATAAAGGCATAATCCGTAAGATCAAGGCATCTCTGCCATGCAAAGTAAATGGTCCGTGTATTATAACAAGAAGGCTCATAATAAGCAGGGGTAAACCGTGATAAATTGGCTACCATACTTATAAATAATTTGTGAGCTGTTATTACGATATCTATTTCTTTTTATCAGCAAACTTTTGCCTAATCTGACACATTTTTTACTTAACTCTTATACGTTTTACAAACGCTCACATCGTCTTACGGGCAACCTATATAATCAGGCAGGCAACTATCGTTATTCTACAACCAGCTAATAATTAAAACCATTAACACAGTTTTCACAATAATTTCAACTTTAACGTAATAAGGATATCTATTATGAATAAACAAGAACAAATCGATAAAATCCAAGACGTAATTAAAGACGTAAAGTTTGCCATGATGAGCACTATTAATAGTAAAGGTGATGTGCATGCATGGCCGATGACGACGAGTGAAGCCAGTATCGCTGATAAAGAGATTTGGTTTATCGGTGACAAAACTTCAGATGTCGTAAAAGATATTCAAGACAATCAAAAAATAGGCTTGTCTTATGCCACTCAAGACGAAAAAGACTATGTTTCTGTCAGTGCCAATGCAGAGCTGCCAACAGATAAAGATAAGCTAGATGAGCTATGGTCACCTGTCTACAATGCGTTTTTTGAGCACGGTAAAGAAGACCCAAATGTACAACTTATTAAAGTAGTACCACATGGCGTAGAATGCTGGTTGAGTGGTAGCTCTACTGTGAATATGTTTAAGATGGCTACAGCCGCGGTACAAGATGGTAAGACTGCAGAAGATATTGGCGAGCAGTTCTCTGTATCTTTATAATATAAGCGTCTTTTATATTGTAAAAACGAGCAGTTTGACGACTTGAGACGCCAGTAAGCCATTGTTTATTGGCGTTTTTATAGTATGTAAGTTTTATAGTATGTAAACCTCAATATTTTAAATAGTAAAGGATAACTATTATGAGTAAACAAGAAAAGATGGACAAAATCCAAGCGATGGTAAACAATATCAAGTATACGATGATGACCACTCGCAATCATGAAAACCACCTCCATTCGTGCCCAATGAATACCACGGAAACCAGCATCGGTGCTAAAGAGATTTGGTTTATCGGTCACACACCTTCTGACACTGTTGACAATATTAATAAGAACCCAGAAGTAAACTTGGCTTATGTCAGCCAAGATGACAAAAGCTATTTGTCTATCACTGGTAAGGCTGAATTGATCGAAGATCGAGAAAAGCTTGATGAGCTGTGGTCAGTAATGTACAACGCTTATTTTGAACAAGGTAAAGAAGACCCAGGGGTACAGCTAATCAAAGTCGTTCCTCATGGTGCAGAATATTGGGAAAATGGTAACGCCATTACTAGCGCTGTTAAAATGACGGCAGCGGCAGTCACAGATACTGCTATTGAAAAGAGTTTGGGTGAGAATTTTTCAGTAGAACTCTGATGATTTGTTTAGACATCATTAGATGTTATACATAAAAAAAGCCAGTGCGATAAGCGACTGGCTTTTTTATGCAATATTGTGCACGTAAATGAAATTAAATCAGTATTAACACGCTCTATCTAACCACTTTGTTTTAAATATGGCCATGCTGCTTTTAGATAAATAAACATCGACCACAAAGTTAAAATCACTGCAGCGACCATCAGTACATACCCTATCATCTCAAGCGACTCCCAGTTTAATAGAAGCACAGTGATGGCTATCATCTGAAACGTCGTCTTAAGCTTACCTACATACGAGACCGCCACACTAGTACGATTACCAAGCTCTGCCATCCACTCCCTTAATGCCGATACTGCAATCTCACGAGAGATAATCACAATCGCTGCTATCGCCATAATGATATTAGGATGCCACTGTACCAAAATAATCAGCGCTGCTGCTACCATCAGTTTATCAGCGACTGGATCTAAAAACCGTCCAAAAGCCGACATCACATTAAGCTTACGAGCAAAGTAGCCATCGAGCCAATCTGTAATGGCAGCGACAACAAACACCCCAGTTAACAATAAATGCCGTAGTAAACTGTCACTAAACTCACTCATCCCTACCCGCGCGATGACATTGTCTGAGATGGCAGGCATGCCAATACCCATGGCTGGTGGCCAGTAAGCTATCGCTACAAACAATGGAATCATCAAAATACGCGCAATAGTAAGATTATTGGGTAGATTAAAAATGCTTTTGTCGTTTTGCGGTTGTAGCGGCTCTTTTGTATGCAGTTGTGTGCTTTCGGTCATGGTAAGCCTAGTGTTATATAGACATAAGAATGCCTGCTAGCTTAGCATTTTTCTTGTATTGCGTCATGCCATCTTCTGCGAGTTTATCGATACTATTTTGAGAGAAAACGTTTATTGAACGAAAAGTCCTAGCAAATAAAATATTTCAAAATGTGACATTGTATTAAAACTCTCTTAAGAGTAACTTCATGTAATTTAAGTAGCCAATTAAGGAGAACATCAGGTAATATAAATATATTAGAAGAAACAGTTGTACACTGAGTTTTCACTCCAAATTATAACTGTTTATATTTCTGATAACGCTAGAATCTCTATAAAAATAATAAGTTTTTACTGTAATTGTAGACACACTACATACTCAGTTTTCCTCAGCCCACAGTTTCCTCCTCTGTGGGTCTTTTTTTGTCTTAAATTGCTGAACCCTATTTATCAAAATCTCTAAACTCTGTTTATTAAAATCATAGTAACTTAATGATTTTGCCACTACCTATTAAAAAACTTATATAAGTATATACTTCGCTTTTAGCGCTGTTCTCCAAAAAAAGAGGACAAAGAAGCGAGCAATGCTTCTTGATTCATCCCTTCTCCTATAAGTACAATATCTTTGGATGTAAAACTACTTTTGACAGCAGGGAGAATCTCAGGTTGCTGCATGACTTTGCGTACAGATTGTAGCAATATCGGACCTTCATCCGTATGCAAAACGCCCTTGACTCGCAGAATCGTATCACCCCGCGCATGCAGCAACGCCGATAGCCAAACGGTAAACTCAACCCAACCGACTTCTTTAGGAATCGGCAACGAAACCACAGTCGTCGGAGCACCCTCATTGACAAGAGTCGTCTCATAGATTTCGGTCGGCGCTGGTAGTTTAGGTACAGGGCTTTCGACACCGAATGTGGATAATGAAATCGGTGCGGCTGGATTGATTTTGCTGATGGTCGAAACAAGGTTCGATAAGGGCTGCTCGGATACTTCTTCTGATTTTGCAATCACAATACGATCGGCTGAAAGAATTTGCTGACGGCATAAAGCGTCAGTCTTTAGCGCCACCTGAAAATGTAGCGCATCAGCCATAATGATGGTTTCTTTGAGCGCAAAATGGTAAATCAGAATAGGATGCTCTTTAATCGCGACTATAATTTCTTCGGGATCAGCTAAGCCACTAGTTTCTATAATCAAAGTATCAGGATGAGTAGTAGTTAAACCGATTGATCGTCCGTTTGTTCGAGACTCGGCAACCTCAAGCAGTGCTGATATGAGCTCCTCTTTGCCTTTTGGGGTACCCGCGGTTCCAGTCAGAACGTTGACACTCATTGCTTCGCCCAACAGCAAATCATCAACAGGCTGCTCGGCCGCTTCTTGGGTGAATACTTGAGCACGGCCAAACCTCTTAGTAAAAAGCGCATGCCGCAGCCACGTGGTCTTACCTGAACCCAGATAGCCGCTTAGTAGAACGATATTGAGACGATTGTCTTGTGAGGTTTGCATTAAAGTCAAGCCATAGAGTGAGGTGCTAACGGATCGATTGCAAAGCCTTGACGACGTTCTACTTCAGCCCACAGCTCAGTTAGATTATCAACCATGACGCGGGCCCCGCCTGGACATATCAGCTGAAGCTGCGGAATTACCCCATCAGCATAAACGGAGAACCCATAAGGTTTTAGCACCCGCTTTAAGACAGACATTCTTTGAAACATTGCTCTCATGCGAATGCTGCCTTTTTGAGCGCCTGCTTCTGTCCAATGCCCTGGGGCAGCTGGGTTTCCACATCCATTACACATGACTCTTCTCCCTATAAGTGACCAGTATTTTAACAATGCCACTAAGAACCATAAATTTATCAATGCAGCGTTCAAATAACTTCCGGACGCTTACCACCTTCAAATGGGAAACGTGTGCGAAAATCAGCAGCGATATCTTCGAATGGCATCCAAACAACCCCTTCATGACCGTTGATATAGTCAATTAGACGCTCAAGCATCATGAGTACATGTGGACGTCCAGAGACATCCGGATGAATCGTGAAGGGAAACACGGCATAGTCCATATTACGGTAGACCCAGTCAAACTGATCACGCCACATTTGCTCGATATCGCGTGGGTTGACAAATCCATGGCTGTTAGGGACATTTTTCATAAACAGCATTGGGGGTAAATCATCCACACACCAGTTGGCAGCAATCTCGACCAAATCGATCTCGTCGCCATGGGTCATAGGATGCATCCATTCTTCTGCAGTTTTTGAGTAGTCAATAACGTTCCAATCATCGCCAACTCGAGCATAGAAAGGCTGAAAATCACGGTAACCTTGGCTATGGTCATATTTAAAATTATATTTGGCTAAGATTTCAGGGGTCGCAGCTGACATCTCCCACCACGGTGCCACATAGCCACGCGGGCTTTGACCTGTCAGCTTAGTAATCAGCTCAACCGACTTTTCCATGACTGCCTCTTCTTGAGCGCGGGTCATGGCAATGGGGTTCTCGTGCAAGTAACCATGCGCGCCTACTTCGTGACCATGATCGACAATCATTTTGGCAATGTCTGGAAAAGTTTCGATACTATGACCAGGAATAAAAAACGAGGTGCGTAGATCGTATTTTTTAAATAACCTTAATAGCCGTGGTACACCAACTTCAGATGCCCAGACGCCGCGCTGAATGTCTGAGGGGCTATCCCCACCACCGTACGATCCAATCCATCCTGCTACTGAATCTACATCTGTACCAAAGCCACATATAATGGTTTTTTTACTCATGTCTCACTCCTTTGATGGTATAGGTTACTAGCCTTTGTTTGGGGTCTTATCTTTACTTACTTGATAGTTATTTAACCGCTTCTATGTAGATCTGTCATCGGCTTTGAGTAATACGCTCTCAACACTCAGCGCTGCCGCTAACAAATCACTGTCTCGGCCGCTGGTCATCGATAGCAAAATACTAGTAGGCATCTGGTTTTCATCTATGCCGTTTGGTAAAGCGACGCCGCACCAGTCCAAAAAATTACCTAGAGCCGTATTGCGCAGCATCAGTTTGTTGGTTTGCAAGTACAAGTCATCGTCTTCTTCAAGCGGTTTAAGCTTAGGCGCCGTAATAGGCGTGGTTGGAAACAGTACAATTTGCTTATCTAAAGCTTGACGGTTTTTTTCAATCAATCTTGCACGCTTCCGTTGAATGACAAGCAAATCTCGCGCACTCATCTCTCCTGCATCAAGAATACGGTCAAGGATTCTTGGATCTATCTGCTTTGCCTGTGCCGAATGTACCAGATCCCAATGCACATCTAGTGCTTCTGGGCCAACTAAGTAGCCATGCTTACGGGCAAGCGCCCCTATATCGTCAAACTCATCACATACTCCGCGAGTGATTGTCGCCCCTGCCTGCTCAAGTGCGCGGACAGAAGCTTCAAAATTTTGGATTACCGCCTCTTGCGCGTTTTCAAAGACGACATTACTGGGAATAAAAAATTTGAGTTGGTCAATAGGTGAAGGTTTGGGTATGGCAATCGCCCGCCCATTAAGAATTTGTGCCGCACCAATACAGCTCTTTAGATCAGCTGCAAGCGGACCAAAGGTGTCTAACGTCGGTGAGAGCGGCAACGTACCACCATTTGGAAACGCAACGCTAGAGCCTTTATAGCCGACTATGCCGTTTAGTCCAGCAGGAATGCGTATCGAGCCACCAGTATCACTGCCGATAGCCAATGGCACCAGACCGCGCGCGACAGCTACCCCGCACCCTGAAGACGAGCCGCCAGGAATGCGAGCAGGGCCTGAGCCATGAGGGTTTTTAGGTGTACCAAAATGTGGATTAAGACCAAGGCCGGAATAAGCAAACTCGGTCATATTAAGACAGCCGATTGACACAAGGCCTGCTTGAGAGGCATTGGCCACCATATTGGCATCACAAGGGGCAGGCACGTTGGATTTAAGAATCACAGAGCCTGCGGTGGTCACTCGATCTTTTATATCAAAAAGGTCTTTCCATGCGATAGGTATACCATCCCACGGGCTTAGTGGCTTACCGTCACGGCGACGTTGCCTAGAAGCATGAGCTTCTTTCAATGCGCGCGCTTCAAACAACTCTGTAAAAATAGCGGGATCGGAAGAGCGGATGTTTGCAAACGTCTCTTCTACCAGCGCAACCGGACAAAGACTACCTTCATCGAGGCGAGCTGCCATATCTAACGCTGACACAGACTCTTTGGTAATTTTGCTCACAACCCGTTCGCTCACAACATACTCCATGCTATTGATTTTATTAGAGATTGCATTATCAACCATAGGCTAAAAAAACAGAGGAGTCAATTGGCATCCATGAGTAAAATCTTTCTATTTACCAATAAGAAACAATCATCTAATTTTATGATTTTTATATGAGTCAATGACAAACAAAATGCATGATTGTTTGATTACTATCACTTATTTTTGACTTTAAATGGCTCTGAAAATTGTAGTATTAAAAAACCCACCACAGATAAAATAATCGCTATCTCGTAACGACCATAAGCCACTGAAATACCGATAGCACCTGTGTTCCATAAGCTGGCTGCCGTCGCGGTGCCCTTTGAGCCTTCCTCATTCTTAAAAATAGCGCCACCACCGATAAAGCCCATACCAGTGATAATGGCGTACATAATCCTCGCTTCGCCTTCAGACTCGTAGATATCCATACCGACTAACATAAAGGCACATGAAGCAATAGTCACCAACGGAAACGTTCTAAGTCCTGCACCGTTATCCTTCATTTCACGATTGAGTGCAATCGGTAATGACAATATAAAAGCAATGCTTAATTGAAAAAAATGGTACTGCATTAAGTCTATATCTAGATCGAATCCAAACATAATTTACGACGCTCTCTATCTTTAAGTTAAAACTAAATAAATTTGGCTTATTTTATCCACTCTACTTTACTGATCGCTTGTACTGTGTCTTTTGCCATTTGATAGCAGCTTTCAATATTACCTTGTCCGCACCAGTCGCCACTAACAATCCATTGATGGGTTTGATCGAGCAATACTCCTAACGGATCACAAGCCTGCTTGTTTTTGGTATCCATGACTGTCGCAGCATAGCGCCAACGATGACAGTCTATTTTACTGGGCGCTGTATCAGCGCTCCAATGCAATGCTCGCTGTGCAGCCGCTAGCAATTGCGCTTTAATGATTTCGATATCATCATCGACATGCTCTTCTAACCAGTCGTTGCGCGCATGAATGGTGATACTTGGGAGTAGCTCATCACGAGCAGGCTTTTGATGTTCAACAAATATTCTATCGAGTATTGAATGACTCACATAAGCCACATCCCATACTGGCCCTGCCTGATTGATCAGAGTTTTAGGGAGCATCTCAACATTATCCCAGCCCAGCATAAGCGTATAGCATGCTTGCATTTTTGGTTCGGTAATTTTGGCATGCTCTGTAAAGCCACTGTCTGCCATCAGCTCTACTGCTTGACCGTTAGGTACAGTACAAATGACCCAATCAAACCAGCCAAGACTATTGCCTACCTCATCGAATAACTCAGTTTTGTTAGTATTATCTTGTCGGCTCTCAGTTTGTGTCTGGCTAAGTGGTGCGACGCGAGTTTTAAAGTTAATAGTCGTATGCTGTAACTCATCAGCCAACGCGCGCCCCCAACTGGTCATTTTAGGGGTGCTAATATAACGCGCATGAGTGGTGTCCCATTGCTCTTTTTTTTGAATATTAGGAGACTGATCGGTATTATTGGCTGGCGTCAAATTTACTACTTCTGCACACCAAGGCTGCAATAATCCAGTATTTAACCACGGCTGAATAAACTGCGAAAAGCTATCCGACTTAGCCGTAAAGAACTGTGCGCCAAATGCCCATTGCCAGTTTTGATTGGTCCTACTATCGGTACGATAGCGTGTGGCTAAGCGACCAACGCTACGTGATTTTTCAAAAATAGTCACGTGCAGCATTGATGCATTATTCAATGGTTTATTTTGTCGCTTAATAAAAGCGCGTTCCAACAAAGTCGCTGTCAATAAACCCGTCAATCCAGCTCCGATAATGGCTATTTTCGGCGCAGTATTTAGGTCAGTGTTCAAGGTTGTCTGTTTGTCGTTATTAGTCTGTTTTGCATGGTTGCTAATGGATGGCGAAGAATGGTCAGTCATGAGTGCAGTAGGCCTTGTAAGATTTGGCAACGATTAAAACCTCATTAAAAACGAGTCTTTATGTTTTTGTCATGCTGTCTATATTAAAAAGTCATGCTATTAAAAACAGCATGACTTTTGTGATATTTGATGTTTGTCTAGTAAAGTTGCGCGCGAACCATACTTATGAATCCTGTTTATAATTATGGTTCGCTATTTTATTGCTTACTAACAGTTGCTTACTAACAGTGTTTTGCCTCGCGTTCTGCTTTGACCACATCAATTATCTTGTTGATGACCGAGCTATCAGCAAGGGTTGACAGGTCACCAAGCCCAACATACTGCCCTGCAGCGATATTACGTAAGATGCGACGCATAATCTTACCAGATCGGGTTTTGGGTAGAGCCTCAACGACATAGATAGCATCTAAATTGGCAATTGGTCCAATCTCGGTGCGCACATGGCGATTTAGCTCAGCTTTTAGCTGATCGCTTGCAACCTCTCCTATACTGAGAATAATAAAGGCAGCAATACCTACGCCGCGAATGTCATGCGGCATACCGACGACAGCGGCTTCAACCGTAGAAGGATGAGCGTCTACTGCACTTTCAACTTCTGCAGTGCCCAGACGGTGCCCTGAGACATTAAGTACATCATCGACGCGGCCGGTAATCCAATAATGCCCGTCTTCATCGCGTTGTACCCCATCACCAGTAAAGTAGTAGCCTGGATACTCAGTAAAGTAGGTCTCCAAAAAGCGTTCATGGTCATGATAAATAGTACGCATCTGTCCCGGCCAGCTATTACTAATGACAAGATTGCCCTCAGCGGGACCTTCAAGAGCCGTATCATCAGTATCGATCACTTGCGGTATGATGCCATATAAAGGATTCATCGCAGCACCCGGTTTGAGCGCTACCGTACCTGGTATCGGAGCCAGCAAAATACCACCTGTTTCGGTCTGCCACCATGTATCTACGATTGGGCAACGACCACCACCAACGACATCATAATACCAATCCCACGCCTCAGGGTTGATAGGTTCACCAACGGTACCAAGCAGACGTAAACTTGAGCGATCTGACTCACGGACAAAGGTATCACCCTCTTTCATCATCGAGCGAATCGCCGTCGGTGCCGTATATAAAACCGTAATTTTATGCTTATCAATAATATGACCAATCCGCGCCCATGTTGGATATTCAGGCACGCCCTCAAACATCACTGTCGTCGTACCATTGGCAAGCGGCCCATAGGTAGAATACGTATGACCGGTCACCCAGCCAACATCTGCCGTACACCAATACACATCATCGTCTTTGATATCGAAGACATCGCGAAAGGTTGATAGCGCGTAGGTAATATAACCACCAGTCGTATGCAGCACACCTTTCGGTTTGCCAGTTGAACCAGAGGTATATAACAAAAATAACGGGTCCTCGCTATTCATGACTTCAGGCTCGCACTGCTCTTGTTCACCAGCGATTAAAGAATGATACCAAACATCACGGCGACCACTCATCGGAATCGAATTACCTGTACGATGCACGACAATGACCTTTTCAACGCTATCAGTACCCTCCATATCTAGCGCACGATCAACATTGACCTTAAGCGGATTGTGCTTATTACCGCGTAGACCTTCATCAGCCGTAATCACGATTTTGGATTGACTATCAACGATACGGTTACCTAAGCTCTCAGCAGAGAATCCACCAAACACCACCGAATGCACCGCACCGATACGCGTACATGCTAGCATCCCTACCATCGCTTCAGGTATCATCGGCATATATAGGGTCACACGATCGCCTTTTTTGACCCCAAGCTTACGCATCGCATTACCTAAACGACAAACTTCAGCATGAAGCTCTTTAAAAGAGATAATTTTATGCAAAGAAGGATGATCCCCTTCCCAAATAATGGCAGGCTTGTAGGGGTTAGTTTTAAGATGTCGATCAAGACAATTTACCGAAATATTTAGCTCGCCATCCTCGTACCATTTAATACGAAAGTCGTCCAAGTCATAATTGACGTTGCTAATAATAGTTGGCTTTTTCATCCAATCAATTAGCTCAGCACGCTCAGCCCAAAAAGCATCAGTGGCCTCGGGTGATTTGACTGACCGCTCATAGTCTTGGGTATACTGCTCAGCGGTGGTATTGGCAGCGGCGATAAACTCAGCCGTAATAGGAAAAGATTTTTGAGTCATGAGACATTCCTTTTTTAATTATCATTGTCTGCATAAAATATCGAAAATAAGAGATATTGAAAATAAAAGAAAAAACTACCTAATAGACTGACTGAAACTGAAGCGATAATACTACTATCAGACAATGCTAATCGGCAGCTCATCAGTAACAATGGTGGGTGCAGACAACAGGCTATCATCTTCCATAATGAGTGACGCCTTGATTCTAGTTTGACAAATAAGAAGAAGTGATGCAAGACACTAACGACTAATTACAACAATTCCAATGTACAGCTGTTTACTTATGTATTTATACTTTCTATTAGGGCATGGTAAAAACCTGATAAGTATTTAATCCTTGTAACCCTAGGTTAAATATGGACAATAGCCACTCTAGATACACTATTTGAATGATACTTATATCAGCGTATTTGTATCATTGCTTCTACCTTATTTTTACGTTTGTTTAAAAGCAGCGCTTTATGGACCAAAACCGTCATGGATAATAATACCCATTATGATGTCATCATTGTTGGCGCAGGGGCCTCAGGGCTATACTGCGCACTCACCGCTGGGCGTCGAGGCCGCCGCGTATTGGTGCTCGATCATGCCAATAAAGTCGGCAAAAAGATCCTGATGTCGGGCGGTGGACGCTGTAACTTTACCAATTACTTCGTCGAGCCTGAGCATTTTATCAGTGCCAACCCACATTTTTGTAAGTCAGCACTGAGCCGTTACCCCAGTTGGGAGTTTATCGGCATGGTTGAACAGCATAAAATCCCATACCATGAGCGTGAGCACGGTCAGCTGTTTTGTGATGATTCTGCGCAAGATATCGTCACTATGCTACTTGATGAATGCGCGGCGGTAGGTGTGCAAATACGCATTAATACCCAGATTGATAAGATCGATGTCAATGAGACTGAATATAAAAGATTCAATCTATCGACCTCTAAAAAACTGAGTAAAAAAGATATCGCCAATAGCGTTAAACCTTCGCAACACAAATACAGCTGTGACTCGTTAGTCGTGGCGACTGGTGGCCTATCTATACCAACGATGGGCGCAAGCGGTCTTGGTTATGAGCTGGCGCAGCAGTTTGGGCATCAGCTTATGCCAACCGATGCCAGCCTCGTGCCCTTTACCTTTACCGATAAGACGGGCGAGCTTATCCGCGCCTTGGCTGGTATTAGTTTGCCCGTAATTGCCAGTAACGAGCGCATCTCGTTTAAGCTGCCGTTACTCTTTACCCATCGCGGTCTATCTGGTCCTGCCATGCTCCAGCTGTCCAATTATTGGCAGACGGGCGAGCACATCAATATCAACTTACTGCCTGATATCGATGTCACCACCCTACTACTTGCTCATAAAAAATCGCACCCAAAGCAGCTCATCCGTACTGTACTGGCAGACTATACAGACAATGCATTGCCTAAAAAACTACTGACAGCCCTACAGACAACGCTGTGGGACGATATTAAAGACAAAGAGCTTGCCAATATTAAAGATGAGCGCCTAAGCGAGCTTGGGAATACTATTAATAATTGGCAACTCAAACCCTCTGGTACGGAAGGCTATCGTACCGCTGAGGTGACGCGTGGCGGCGTAAAAACCGATGAGGTGTCGTCAAAAACAATGCAGAGCAATTTTCAGGACGGTCTATACTTTATCGGTGAGGTGCTTGATGTCACGGGCTGGCTTGGCGGCTATAACTTTCAATGGGCCTGGGCAAGCGGTTTTGTCTGCGGCGAAGTCGTTTAACCATTAATACAAGCTCAAAAAAAGCCGCCCTACTATGACAGTAAGGCGGCTTTTTATTATATTAACATGTAAAACTAAGCGTACACTTACGCTTGTTTTTGCTCCAAATACGGATAATCGGTATAACCCTCAGCACCGCCACCATAGAAGGTTTGTGGATGCTGTTCATTGAGCGGCGCATCTTGACGAATACGCTCAGGCAAATCAGGGTTTGCAATGAAATCACGACCAAACGCAACCGCGTCAATATAGCCTTCACGGACATTTCTTTCTGCTTTTTCGGCCGTATAGCCACCCGCTGCAATGATCGTATTGTCAAAGGCATCACGAATACGCTGGCGGAAACCGTCATTATATGGCGTGCCTCCTGCCCAATCAGGCTCAGAGAGATGAAGATACATCAAACCGCGTTTATTGATTTGCTCAATGAGCCAGATGTTATCATCTTCATCATAGCCGGCTTCTACGGCGTTAAACGTGCCCTGTGGCGAGAGTCGAATACCGACGTGATCGTTGTCCCACTCATCGACACAAGCATCGATGACATCAAGGGTTAAGCGCGCGCGGTTTTCACGACTGCCGCCGTATTCGTCATCACGCTTGTTGGTTTGTTCAACCCAGAATTGATGCAACAGATAACCATGGGCACCATGAACCTCTACGCCGTCAAATCCTGCTTCTCGTGCCGTCTTGGTTGCATAAGCAAAGTCCTTAATCACTTGCTTGATTTCATCAGCGGTGGCTGGACGTGGTGGCGTCGTTTCAACGCGAATCGCTTGATTATCGCTATCACGTAAAGAGGTGCGAGCGCCGACTTCGACGTCCGACGCTGAAATAGGCGCCTTACCATCAGGCTGTACACTTTCATGCGCCACTAGACCCGTGTGCCATAGCTGTACGACGATCTTACCGCCTTTAGCATGGACATTATCGACGATGGCTTTCCACGCGGTCATCTGATCTTTAGTATGGATGCCAGGCGCACCTGCATAACCTTTTGCTTGCAATGATACTTGCGTCGCCTCAGCGATCACAAGGCCCGCTCCCGCTGCACGCTGTGAATAGTATTCACCTGCTAATGCCGTTGGTACATCGCCTGGCTCAACAGCGCGTAGACGAGTTAGTGGTGCCATAATGATGCGGTTTTTTAGGGTTTGAGTGCCCATTTTTACTGTTTCAAATAAATTATCGTAAGCCATAGTATGCCTTGTTTGTGGTTATAAAAAATATGGGTAAAAATGATATTCACAACTATAAAGCAATTTATTTATAATTATGAAATCTTTATGAGTCATTAGGTCAACAAAATGTATGTTTGTTCGATAGATCAGTAAGTACTTTTTGAATCAATACCCATTAGATGATCACCTCTTAAATGGATATCTATCAAATAAGAATCTGTATTCAAGAACATACGTCTGAATACTTATACTTAAGTACCAATACTTAAACACCTATATTGAACGACCGTTCTCTTTATAAGGGATGCCTATTATTATTCAAGCAAACTTTACAAACAGAAACACCTTTTCAGCTCTATTTGATAATTGAAAAAGGTTACAGATTGACTATCTCTAAAGAATATAAAAGAGTAGAATGTATACAAGCAAACAATAGTCTTCTATTAACTCGATAAGATTGTTCTAATTTTTTACAATTAAGCCAATTTATTGCATATTGAATAGTCAAAATAATTTTTTAAAAACTAAGATTAATACTCTATTGAGTATTAAAAGGATGCAGTCTGTGCAAATGAACAGAAGAACACTCATCATAGGTGCAAGCTTACTGCTTGGCCTAACTGCTTGCCAGCCGCCTTCGGATAAAACTGATTCATCAGATGCGCCCTCAACGTCAGCACAAACCGAAGCAGCGCCAAGTACACAGCCTCTTACAGAAGCGAAAACGCCAAAAGCTCTTACTAAAGCATTGGTTACACTATCTGAAAAAACATTAAAAGAGCAGCTCATTTGTTCCAAGCTTGATGACACGATAAATACCATTGATAATAAAAGTAAAATCGAAGATATTCATGCAGTTCAACGTCAAATAGAGGCTTGCTTACCAGTGGCAGACAATGCCGAGATACTTCAATGGCTAGAAGCCTACCAAGCGATGTATGGACGTTTTTTGAATACTGATAGCTCTATGGATGATGAAGCATTTTACAGCGTCATGGATAATATTGACCAAGATGGAAAATTAACGGTAGCGCAATTAAAGCTGGTAAATCCTCGTGTCCGCTATCTTATTAGCTTGGTAAGGAGCAAAGCTGACGTCAGTGTCCGATATATAGGCGAAGGTCACTTTGCCTTTCATCACGACCTTTCGGCCATGGCTGATATGTTCACCCCTTATCTACCAGATGACCAAAGTGAGTTTATCCAGCGAATGGCGCAAGACAATCAAGAGATATTTTGGTTCGATGCTGCAATTGGTATATCTCTTGAAGAGTTGGTTGAACGCGCTGTATTTTGGGAAGATTTTATAGGCCGTTACCCAGATAGTAGATTCTATGATGATGTCAAAGCTTTGCTAGATACCTATCGCTATCTACTCTTTTTTGGCTCAGAAAACACTCAATGGATCGATGATGAGGCCCGCAAATTCTATCTATTAAAAGACGAGCGCTTGATGACGCAATTGGCTGAGCGTACTGACAGTCAACTGGCTGAAGACGTACAAAAGCTTTTGGTATTTATGGCGCAGTCGGATAGCGAACGTCATCAGTTATACCCTGTCCCTGATAAAGATGAAAACGGTCATAAAATAAACGAATGGGAAGTAACTCATTATCAATTGAGTCAAGCGTTAGATATATCTTCGCTGCATGATACAGTTAGAGATAGAAACTGTTTGCATGGTGTCATTTGTGTAGACAAGGACAAGCAATAAAACCCTATTTTATACATACCGATTCCAAAAATATTTAAATAGGCACGCCCACACTATTTTTTACTGTTTTATAATTACTCGTGTTTTACGACCTTAGCATCTTTTTAAAAGAGATATTTAAAGACAGGTATGTACCAAATAAAATGACTGCTGAACCAATAATTGCGCCCAAATCTAACGCTTCACCCAGCAATACATAACCAAAGAATATCGCAAAAATTGGAATAACTAAAGTGATACTCGTCGCGCGCATTGGGCCAATATTTTTAATCAGCTGATTCATAAAAATCAGCGCGATTGCCGTCGAAAATACCCCGATGCAGATGACAGATACCCATGCTTGTAGACTAATACTCTTGCCATATGGAAACTCATATAAGCCAATAGGTAGCATGACCATGCTGGCAATAATGGTCGAGCCAGCAGTGATAGCAATCGGCGACAAGCCTTGCAAATAGTTTTTGGTGATATTGGCCCCTGTAGCATAACCGACACAGCCTAGTAGCGCGTAGCCCATTGGCAATAACCCTTCAAGCAAACTTGTGTCTGACTCACTACCAGCAAATAGACTCTCACTCATCAAAATAACGACACCGACCAGACCGATAAATAAACCAAGAATTTGCTTTTTTGAGAGCTTATCATTAAAAAATGTACTGGCGATAAAGCCACTCATCATCGGCACAGAGGCGTTTAGCACTGCCAATACACCAGCGTTCACTGACTGGGCTGAAAATGAAAATAGCACAAATGGAATGGCCGTAGAAACCAAGCCGACGACGGTCAATAGCTTCCAGTTTTCACGAATACCGCGCCGATTCTCTAAGCTGATCAATAAAAAGACCAGCATAGTGAAACCTGCGAACAGCACTCGTAGGCTTGCAAATGCTATCGAACCAAACTCAGGAACCCCAACACGATAGAATATAAAAGACAGCGACCACATAAAAGAGAGGGTAAAAAAGATAATGAGGTCGCGTTTAGTCACTGGTTAATCCTATTAAGCGTTTAGACTGCTTTTGCTAAGTCGTAAAAAGTTATGTCATGAGACGTATTATGTCGTTAAAAACGCCATGATGATAACTTGTTAATCGCTTGATAGGTGCTGTTTTATGTATTCGTCAGTAATTAATTCGTTATAACTTGACTTTATCCAAAATAAAATCAATATCCTTATCACCGCGCCCGGATAAATTGACCAAAATAGTCTCATCAGGCGACATGTCTTTGGCAACTCTCATCGCATAGGCAATGGCATGGGCAGTTTCTAAGGCAGGAATAATACCTTCTAATCTTGATAACGCCATAAAGGCATCCAAGCACTCTGCGTCGGTTGCCGACTCATAAGTCGCTAAACCCATATCGCGCAAAAGCGAATGCTGTGGCCCAACGCCCGGGTAATCAAGACCTGAGGCAATCGAATGTACAGGGGCAGGCTCGCCATCTTCATCTAGCAAGACATAACACTTAAAGCCATGCAGCGCGCCTTTTACTCCTAACGTCATGGTAGCGGCGTGATTGGATGTCTCTAAGCCTTCACCTGCAGGTTCCACCCCAACTTTCTCGACCTCTTTGTCGTCCAAAAAACCACTAAAAATGCCGATAGCATTAGAGCCACCGCCGACACAAGCGACCACTTTATTAGGGAGCTTACCAGTTGTCTCTAAGAACTGCGCTCTTGCTTCGCGGCCAACGACCGATTGAAAATAACTGACGATTTCAGGATACGGTGCAGGGCCTAAAGCTGAGCCAATAGCAAATAGACTGGTATCCAGCTCATCAAGATAAGTCTCAAAAGCGCTATCGACCGCCTCTTTTAGTGTCCCTGCCCCGCGCGATACAGGGACGATCTTCGCGCCTAGTATTTTCATCCGGCTGACATTGGGATGCTCTTTTTCGATATCAACGACACCCATATGGATCTCACACTCAAGGCCCATCAACGCCGCTGCGGTTGCCAACGCCACGCCATGTTGCCCTGCGCCCGTCTCCGCAATGACCTTGGTTTTGCCTAGTTTTTTGGCAAGTAATACTTCACCTAAGCAGTGATTAATCTTGTGCGCGCCCGTATGATTGAGATCTTCACGCTTAAAATAAATCTGCGCCCCGCCGCAATGTGCGCTTAAGCGTCTGGCATGAAATATCGGACTTGGGCGACCAACATAAGTCTGACGCAAGCGGCTCATCTCTTTGATAAAGTCATTATCTTTAATAATTTCGCGAAATCCTTGCTCAATGTCATCCATAGCTTTGGCAAGCTGCGGGTGTTCAATCTTACCGCCGAACTCACCGTATAGACCATCGTTACTTGGCAAGATAGAGTGATGTAAGCCATAGCTGTCGGTCATCTTGTCTGTTGTCATCGTTAAACCCTAGTATCTGAAATTATAATGTTGAAAGTTGTGATATTTGACGACTTATAGTCTGAAAAATTGTCCGAGCACGTTATTTTATAGCGTTATAATAAAACCTTTGTATTAACGTTCTAGTACACTGAAACATATTTTAAGGTAAGTCTTGTTTAAGGTCAATAACTAGCGTTGATTTGCACGTATTTATATAGTCAATCCACTAAAAATAAGTACTGTGTTACTGAGATGAATGTTTTGCAGCATTGAACAATCGAACAGTGACAAAGGCGCACAGTAAGGGCGATTTATATCAAGACGTGTTATGAAAACTTCGTTACTTAATTTTCCACAGTCATCATCCACCTGCCCATCTTAATAGAACGTAACTTACAACAATGTCTCTATAAAACTATTCACACTTTGGACTAGAAACGTTTTATATTACTGATTAGGTCTTTTACGATAACTGAAACAGGGATGCTGACGATGTTACAGACAATAGTGAAACAAGCACCAAAACAGACAATAAAAGTCTTAGCTATAGCCATGATGGTTGCAGGTGTAACCGCATGTAATGATGACGATAGCGAGACGAACATTACCCCTGTCATCACATACGGGGAGTATGGTACCGAGACTGCACTGACCTTAGCGCGTGACTATTCAGGGCGTTATATGGGGTCGAGTACCGAGCTTGCTGCTGCTCAATATATGAAACAGCGCATGACCTTTGGTACTAATGGCGATGAAGTGATACTAGAGCCTTTTACTTTTGTCGCGTCTCGTGGGCCATTTGCTGAGCAAGCGATTGCCAGTCAAAATGTGGTTGTCACTCATGAGGGCACAAAAAATACCGGACGTACTTTATACGTAGGCGCTCACTATGATTCAGCGACGCAGTATCCCAACTATATCGATCTTGAAGGATTAGACGACAATGCCTCAGGCTCTGGCGTACTAAGTGAACTAGTCTATCATTTTAACGGAGTCAATACCGCAGATACGATTAAATTTATAGCGTTTGGCTCTGAAGAAGGTGGCCTGCAAGGCTCTAAAGCATTTGTCGCAAGCTTAAGCCAAGATGAGATTGACAATGCTATTGGTATGATTAATTTGGATAGCTTGCTCACAGGCGATAATATGTATGCTAACGCTGGGGACAATAGTTATGACGATGATGGCAATGAGATTGCAGCCAATGTCAAATTACGTGAAGCGGCGCTGCGTATTGCAAACGAGCTTAATCTTGGCTTGCAAGTAAACCCAGCGATCATTCCTCCGGGCGAAACCGAGCCTTATAAGCCACTTGGCGTAGGCTGTTGTAGCGATCAAGAATCGTTCGACAGTATTATGCCTGTAGTCGCTTTTGAGGCAACCAACTGGAGCTTAGGCCCAGATTTTGATGGCTATACGCAAACGGACAACCCTGATATTCCAGATGGCTATTCGTGGCACAACCCCGATGTGGACAACGAAGCGGTATTGACAGAGGCTTTGGGCGAAGAGCGTATCAAGCAGCGTATGAGCGCGTTTGCTCGGATTGTCACTGAGCTTATCGCAGAACAAGTACAAGCTGAGTCTATTAGATAGATTAGAGCCGTAGGGTGGCGTTAGACTTGTTAAATTCTCGTAGAGAATAAAAACAAGAAGTAACCCGCTATTGAAAGCAGAAGATCATTCGGTGGGTTACGCGTTCGCTAACCCACCCTACGCCACACTTAAAAATTAATCGAAAGCAACATATCTAACCTTATTAACCCTTCAAAACCATTCCTTTCTCCCACACCCCCATTGAATTAAAGCCCCGCATCGGCAACAATAGCTGCTACTAACAATCTCCATAATAAAAAGGACACTCAATGAAACTGCGCATTCTAAAGTCTGCTGTGACCAACCCTTGGTTTAACCTCGCGACCGAAGATTGGATATTTAATACGCTGAACCCCGACTCGCACACGCTATTTTTATGGCGCAATAGCGAGACCGTGGTCATTGGGCGCTCACAAAATCCATGGGTAGAATGCAAAATTGATAAGATGGAAGCCGACGAGGTGTTTCTAGCACGGCGTCAAAGTGGCGGCGGCGCGGTGTTTCATGACTTGGGTAATACCAACTTTACCTTTTTATCGCCCAAAGACGACTACGATCAAGAAGCGAACTTTACCATCATTATTAACGCGCTAAAAAAATTGGGCATAGACGCTGAATTGTCTGGTCGTAACGATATGCAAGTCGGTGATAAAAAGATATCAGGCAGCGCCTTTAAACATGCGGCGGATCGTAGCTTTCATCATGGCACATTACTGGTCAATGCTAACATGCAAAAGCTCAGCGATTATCTCAATCCGCATCCGCTCAAGCTCAAAGCCAAAGGCATCAAATCTGTCCGTGCGCGCGTCGCTAACCTGAAAGAGTTTAATACAGACATCAATCATGAGACCTTATCCGAGGCGATTATCGAGGCGTTTTACGAATATTATAATGATACCGCGCCAGTAGAAGAGCTGGATGAAGCCAGTCTCGCTAAGCAGCCTAACCTGAACAAATACTATCAGCAAATGGCAGATTGGGATTGGCGCTTTGGTAAGACGCCTGAATTTACTCATCACATCGAGACGCGCTTTGATTGGGGCATTATTGATTTGCACCTTGATGTCAAGCACGCAGTCATTAGCGAGGTGGTCATCTTCTCTGATGCACTAAACGTTGAATTAATTGATCTATTAAAAGAGACGCTAACTGATATCAAATATGATAGACACGAGATTAAAGCTAAGTTTGATGAATTAAGCAAAGCGCATCCTGAATTGGCAGCGCAAGTTGATGATGTGTCTGTGTGGTTGACTAGTGAGATTGAGGGTTAGATACCTGCTTATTATTAACGTTGATAAAATATCTACACTCTTCCTGTAATTAATGCTTTAGGCGCTTTTTAAACTATGTCTAAACTAAATATGCTACCTGTACCACAAAATTAAATAAACTTAAGTTTGCTATCTTGTAATTTTACTATTTATAATGTCCTGCAAATAATAGACTCAAGTTAAGGGTCTACACTTTAGGCATTTAAGCAAGGTAGCACTATGGCAGCCTATATCACCGTCGGCGCAAAGACCCATCTCCGGCTCACCGCACACCACTCATAACGGCATTCCTGTCGCGCGTAAAGGCGATAAAGTCATCTGTAAAAAATGCAAAAAGGTCACTACTATTCTGACAGGTGATCCCACCTTTATCGTCGATGGTGCTCCTATCGCACGCGGTGGTGATGTCACTAGCTGCGGCGCGAAGCTGATTGCGATTCAGCAGTCATTTGCGGAGTCGGATTTTGAGGTAGAGGGCGTTGAGCAGCCTGAGCCTTTGGTGTTTCCTAAGTCGGCTATGAGTAATTCATTTGTAGATGATAATGAGGAAGAACTCGAAGAAATTCACTTCGCTATTGAAGTAATTGAGTTCAACCATAAAGAAGATTCAATAAGTAATTATGGTTCAGAAGGTAACCCTAGCAATATTGCAGTCGATGAATACAATAATGATGGAGATTATTTAGGTAGCTATAATCTAGCAGATAAACCTAGTGATCTATTGGTTTCTGATTCAACTTGGTATAAAGAAAAAGGTATTGGAAATCAGCTCTCTGCTCTTGCGTCAGATTCATATAACGAAGCTGTTGATACTGTAACTTCATATTGGGGTGGCACTAAAAAGAAAGGGAAAGAGTTTGGTGAAAACACGGTCAATGTTGCCAAGCATACTAAAAATGCTATGATTATAAACCTTGGCGTTATAGAAGCTGGATTAAAGGATTTTCCTCAAAGAACTAAGGCCTCAGCAGCAACTGCCATGTTGCGATTTGGCCAAAGATCAAACGTAGATTTTGTGTACATATCAGGTGGCGGCGGCGTTAAGCATTTTGGCATTGATATGGGAATGTCTGTAAATGTTCATAACGGGAAAGTATATGAGCCCGTAATCGCAAATGCCAACGTTAATACCAATAAAGCACCTTCTATTAGTGTTCAGGTAGGGGTTGGACGTATCATAAGTAGTAATATTAAAGGTAATGCTAGCGCTACTGATACTATATTATCAGGTCAAGGGCATTCATATTCCATCGAAGTTGGTCCAGCGACTACTGCTATTGAAACCACTCACGATGGTAAAACTGTAGCAGGAAGTGGTGGTTTTGGTAAAAGTTGGACTGTTAAAGCTTCCAATGGCGGTTCTTCTGTTGGTGCTAGTAAAGGTTCTACAAATATGGAATTGGCAAAGGGTATGAAGTATAACGCTGCAAAAAATAGAATAGAATATACAGGAAAGTAATCAGTGAGAATAAGAGGTAAAGAATATAAGCTATCTGATATTTCACTTATTGCTTTCGTTGTTATTTTATTTGTATGGACTATAGACTCAGAGCCAGACAAAGAACTTGAAATATATCAACAAGAATTGACTGAAAAGGAAAGTTGGTTGATATCTGAACTGAATAATATCGCAGATTTTTTAAACTCTGATGAAAGTGATTATGACTATACCAACCGCGAAGTTTGGTTTTATTCTTGGTATTATGGCTATAGTTTTGATAAAGATAGACTATTGAGATTAGAGCATAATCTTCTCAAAAGAGGTTGGATAGATGTGACGGACAGTATTGGCAACGATAACCATATAGCTTTAACCGTAGGAAAATCTAAAGAAACAGCTAAAAATATGCGCATTTTATGTAATGACAAAGCAACTACTCTTCTATATATGACCGACATGCAAAAGGATGTCGAATATAGTTCTACTGGAGTTCGAACGTTAGTAGAACTACTATATGACTATAGTTTGCCTTGCTATGACCTAAATGAAGAAAAATATGATAGTCGTAGTGGTATAGAGTCGGATAATTGATATTATTTTCTAAAACTTAATAGTTATAAGAGTCAACGAAAGGAATTATAATGTATCAAAAAAAAATCTATACCTTAACCCAATCTATATTGCTAGCGACAATACTATCCAGTAGTTTAATGACTTCTGCTTGTTCAGCGGAGTCTTCAAATACACCTATATTATCTAATCAAAGCACCCCTGCTGAAATATACAAACTTGGGCTAGCCTATTACGAAGGTGACTCAGTCCCTGAAGATGATGACAAAGCTTTTGAATTATTTCAAAAAGCCGCTGATCAAGGCTATGCACCTGCTAAACATTATCTAGGTATTATGTATTATGAAGGTTTGGGCGTAGATCAAAATTATCAAAAAGCATTTGAATGGATTAAACAAGCCGCCAACCAAGGATATGCTAATGCACAATTTGATCTTGGCGTTATATATCATGAAGGTATTGCTGTTAAACAAGATGAGATAAAGAAACTTGAATGGTTTCAACAAGCCGCTAACCAAGGATATACTGATGCTCAATTCAATCTCGGGATTATGTATCATGAGAGTATTGGTATTGAGCAAGATTATCAAAAAGCAATGCAGTGGTATCTATTAGCAGCTAACAATGGATCTTTTGACGCTCAAAATAATATTGGTAATTTTTATGAAAACGGTTATGGTGTGACGCAAGACTATGACAAAGCTTTTGAGTGGTATACCAAAGCGGCTGACCAAGGGTTAGATGTGGCACAACTTAATATTGGTGGTCTCTACGAGAATGGCTATGGCGTAACGCAAGACTACGACGAAGCTTTCGAATGGTACAAAAAAGCGGCTGATCAAGGCAATCAAGAAGCAAGTAATCGCATTGGTAGATTGGTCATGAATGGTAAAATCGACGATACTGGCATCACTATATACAGCACTCAAGAAACTGGTCTCACATTAGGTGATATTGAAGCACCTTTGTAGAATTAAATAGAGCCACAATTTACGAAGTAAAAAACGGTAGGAAATCTCTCCCCTACCGTTTCATTATTACTACTATGTTTTAAAACCTAAAACCCTAAATCGCCGCCGCAACCTCAGCCCCATCACGAATCGCACGTTTGGCATCTAATTCAGCTGCTAGCTTTGCGCCGCCGATGAGGTGATACTGTGCATCTGGCGCATCACCGACATTGGGCATCAGCTCTACCACGGACTCTTGACCGGCACAGACTACCACACTATCGACACGCAGCAGCTGGCTTTGACCTTGGTTATTGGTTATCCAAATACCTTCATTGGTGATTTTTTCGTACTGTGCGCCTGATACTTGGATGACGCCATGCGACTTGACATGAGCGCGGTGTACCCAGCCAGTGGTTTTGTTAAGGCTGCGACCCAAGCGTCCTTTAGTGCGCTGCATAAGGTACACTTGGCGAATAGGCGTGATGCCTTCAGGTTTGAGCAAGCCACCTTCAGTTTGATAATCAGGGCTATTCGTAACGCCCCACTCTTCACGCCACTCTTCAACCGACTGCGCCTTTGGACGATAGCTTGGATCCTTGAGCGTTTTAGGCCCCAACTCATCGAGTGGCTGACCATGATTGGCCGTTAGGTATTCGCTGACATCAAAGCCAATACCGCCAGCGCCAATGACTGCGACCGTATCACCGACTGATTTTTCACCCGATAACAATTCTGCATAGCTCATCACTTGTGGCAAATCAGCGCCTTCGAGCTTACCTGCTAAGCTTCTTGGCACCACGCCAGTGGCAACGATGACATGATGGAATTTGGCTTTTTCAAGCATTGCCTTATCGACTTTGGTATTAAGCTGAATCTTAACGCCTAAATGCTCAAGCTCATTGATATAGTAGCGGATGGTCTCAAAGAATTCTTCTTTGCCTGGGATGACTTTGGCGTAGTTAAACTGCCCGCCCAAGATATCTTTGGCTTCAAATAAAGTGACATCATGACCACGAAGGGCGGCAACATGAGCCGCTGACATGCCAGCGACACCGCCGCCAATGACCGCGACTTTTTGCGGTTTTTTGGTTTTTTTATAGACCAGCTCGGTCTCATGACAAGCTTGCGGATTGACCAGACAAGTTGAGCGTTTGTTTTCAAACGTATGATCGAGACAAGCTTGGTTACAGGCGATACAAGTGTTGATACGCTCAGCTTCGCCATTTTTAGCTTTATTGACCCAGTTGGCATCGGCGAGGAATGGACGTGCCATTTGAATCAAGTCGGCCTGACCGCTAGCGACGATGGCTTCGGCAGTATCTGGCATATTAATCCGGTTGGCCGCCATCATCGGGATACTGATGTGTTTTTTAATCTCGCTTGTAAAGTCAACAAAGGCAGCACGTGGGACGCTTGTCACGATCGTTGGGACACGCGCTTCATGCCAGCCGATACCGGTATTCATGATAGTCACGCCTGCTTCTTCTAGCGCTTTAGCCACAGTGATGACCTCATCCATGACGTTGCCGTCTTTGACTAAGTCAATCACTGACAAACGAAATAGAATAATAAAATCTTCACCAGCCGCCGCGCGGACAGCCTTAACCACATCAACTGCAAACTTCATACGATTTTGAATATCACCGCCATATTCGTCCTTACGTTTATTCACATGACGCGATAAAAACTGATTAAGCAAATAACCTTCAGAGCCCATGATTTCGACACCATCATAGCCTGCTTGCTTGGCAAGTTTTGCACAGCGTGCATAGTCCTTCACCGTCTGCTCGATATTTTTAATGCTCATTTTACGCGGTTTAAAAGGAGTGATTGGCGACTTAATAGGACTTGATGACACGATAAATGGATGATAACCGTAGCGACCACTGTGCAGGATTTGCATGATGATTTTGCTGTCATATTTATGCGCCGCGCGAGTGACTCGCTGATGGTTAATAACGTCAGCTCTCGTATTCATGGTGCCGCCAGCAGGCAACAACCACCCTTCACGATTGGGCGAGATACCGCCCGTAATCATCATCGCCACGCCGCCCTTTGCGCGCTCCGCAAAATACGCCGCCAGTTTACCGTAGTTATAAAAGCGATCTTCAAGTCCTGTGTGCATTGAGCCCATAACCACACGGTTTTTAAGGGTAGTAAAGCCCAAATCTAATGGCTCAAACAAGTGCGGATAATGCTCAGATGCATTGGCGGTATCCGTCGCCATGTCAGTGCTCGCAATACGATCAGAGGTCTTAGTATTTGAGTCTACTGGGCTTACGCTATTAGGGCTGGCGCTCATATCATCGTCCTTATGAATTAATGGGTTATATTTTTATCACTTACTCACAATAATCTGATGACATCGGCAGTCTAATTCTCCATACGGTAGCACAGCCTACTTTCGGCGTTCTTGTATTCATATCATTGAGTATGGGGTATATTAGGCTTAAGAATGACGAATATTTAATGATGCAGTGTTAATTCTATCGTAACACACCGCCATTATTATCAGCTACGCAGACAAGCGACTGACGAGTGAACACTATGTTTACAACATTATATTCATCATACCATTGGCAGTGGCTTTTACTTATGCCACGTAGTTAAGTAAAGGCCACAAAACAAGCTCGCTTTCTAATTACAGTTGTCTATAATAAAAGAACTGATTGTTAATAAAGATAGCCATTAACATGCAAAATCCAATATAAAAAACCGCTAAACCCATAATATGATAAAGATAAAGGACTATCCCTATGACCGACTTTCACACGGGTCTTGGCAAAAATGCAGCCAACTATCAACCGCTTACTCCAATTGATTTTATTATCCGTAGTGCACAGGTCTATCCTGACAAGACTGCCATCATTTATGACGATCTAGAGCACAATGACCTCACCCAAACGTGGCAGCAAACTTACGATCGTTGCAGGCAACTGGCAGATGGTTTGCGTAAGCTTGGTATCGATAAGAATGATACGGTCGCGGTTATGATACCGAATACCCCAGCGATGGTCGAGTGTGCCTTTGGTGTACCGATGTCAGGTGGCGTACTTTGTACGCTAAATACGCGTCTCGATATCAATGCTTTGACTTTTTGTCTACAGCATTCAGAAGCCAAAGTCTTAATTTTAGACAGTGAGTTTGCTGAACATGCTGAGATTATCGATGAAACTTTTCCAAACTTGATCGTCATTCATGCAACAGACGCTGCAGTCGATGTAGAGCGTTTTGGCAAGATGAGCTATGAGGAGCTGATTTCCAGTTCAGACAGCTTAGACAATTGGGAAAAGCCAGCAGACGAATGGGAAGCTATTGCGCTCAATTATACTTCCGGCACCACAGGCAAACCTAAAGGCGTGGTTTATCATCATCGCGGTGCCACACTCAATGCCGTCTCCAACATTTTAGATTGGGATATGCCCAAGCACCCAATGTACTTATGGACGCTGCCGCTGTTTCACTGTAACGGCTGGTGTTTTCCGTGGACTATCGCTGAGCGTGCTGGCGTCAACGTCTGCTTACGTAAAATTGATGCCGACTTAATTTTGCAGCTGATTGCTAAGCATAAAGTCACCCATTATTGCTCAGCGCCTGTGGTGCATAATATGATTGCAAGCGGTAAGCCTGAGTATAAAGAAGCAATTAAACATGAAGTTAAGGGCTGGGTCGCTGGTGCGCCGCCGTCTGAAACCATGCTGGCAGCTATGGAGGCCATGGGCTTTCATATCTCGCATGTATATGGGCTTACAGAAGTCTATGGACCTGTTACTGTCTGCGCTGAACAAGAAGAATGGGATGAGCTTGATGTCGCCGCCCGTGCGCAGAAAAAATCGCGTCAAGGCGTAACTTCACATTTGATGACTGGATTTGAGCTGTTTAAGCAAGGTACCACGGAACCGGTTGCCGCTGATGGTGAAGAAATGGGTGAGCTAGCACTGCGTGGCAATATGGTAATGAAAGGCTATCTGAAGAGTCGAAAAGCGACCGAAGAAGCGTTTGCTGATGGCTGGTTCCGTACGGGTGATTTGGGAGTCAAGTATCCTGATGGCTATATCAAAATCATGGATAGGCTCAAAGATATCATTATCTCAGGCGGTGAGAATATCTCTAGTATCGAAGTCGAAAACGTTCTATATAAATTGCCTTCGATTCAAAGCTGTGCAGTAGTCGCTGCCCCGCATGATAAATGGGGCGAAGTGCCAGTGGCATTTATCGAGATTCATGAAGACAGCACCTTGCAGCGCGATACGGTTATGGAGCACTGCAAGCAACATTTAGCCGGTTTTAAAGTCCCTAAATACATTATCTTTGCCGAAATTCCAAAAACCAGTACCGGTAAAGTGCAAAAGTTTGAGCTGCGTCAAGCGGCCATCTCACTTGCCCATGAGACGCCAAAAGTAACGTCTAGTGCAAAATAGCGTTTAAATCTGAGTGACGAGCGCTTGTATACTGAAGCTTAAAACACAAAAAAGGCTTAGTCTATTCTCTTAGACTGAGCCTTTTTTTATTTTAGACTTCTTTTTTACTAACCAATCTTGTCATCAGCCAAGCCTGTGTTCATTAAGCTTACGTTAATTAAGCCTAGGCTCAAGCCACTGAAAAGCAAGCATACCTGTTATCATCGCTGGAATAAATACATAGGCCTGCCATTGTCCAGTGCCAAGCAGCACAATACCTGGCCCCGGGCAAATACCAACCAATCCCCAGCCGATACCAAATAGCATCGCACCGATTAACAATTTTTTTGTGATGACTGTTTTGTTTGGCATATCAATTGCGGTGCCAATCCAGCTGCTCTTTTGCCGTCTGGCTAACTGTACGCCAACGATGGCAACTGCTAGGCCGCCGCCCATCACTAGGGCTAAAGAAATATCCCAAGCACCAAAAACGTCCAAAAAGCCTTGTACTTTAACAGGATCGGTCATACCTGATATCAGCAGCCCAAACCCGAATAATAATCCAGCCAGTAATCCAATTATATTTTTTAGCATTATTATATCTCGCTATCATCTTTTATTAAAAGTATCGAACGCCGTCTATGCAATACGCTATCTAAGCCATTTTGCATTTATAGTAACCCTAGTACATGATGACCGATATAGACGGTCACGATACCAAAGAGCATAAAGGTCACTGTCGCTGCTATAGAGCGCGGTGACATACGCGCATTGCCGCAGATGCCATGACCACTTGTGCAACCTGAACCTAAGCGCGTACCAAAGCCGACTAGCAACCCTGCTGCAATCAGCAGCGGTAAAGAGGTGCTGACTTCTATGTCAGGCAAAGGTCTGAACGCACTATAGAGTAAAGGCGAGATGATTAGACCAGCAATAAATAGAACTTGCCACATCTCCACGCGCTTGGGTTTTAGCAAACTTGAAAAGATGCCACTAATGCCAGCAATACGCCCAATACCCAGCAGCAAGATGACAGTCGCCACTCCTAGCATCAAACCACCTACTAAGGATATGGGCGTAAATGCTTGCCAGTCCACTTGTATACTCATAACGGTTTACTCACTAGTTTTATTAATTATTTAATAAATAATCTATTTATTAAAATATATTATATTATAAAATATAATAAAAAGCCAAAAAATACTGAGCACAAAGTCTCAGTATTTTTTGGCCAAAAGCCGCTTAGTAGATACAGATATTATTTAGCTAATACTTTATCAAGTACTGACTCAAAACGTTGTACCGCACCGTCAATATCCGTTAATTTATCTAAACCGAATAAACCTAAGCGGAAGGTTTTAAAGCTATCAGGCTCACCCACTTTTAATGGTACGCCAGAGGCGATTTGCATGCCAGCTTCAACAAAAGCGCTACCTTTGTGCATATCGTCACGTTCAGTATAAGAAACGACGACACCTGGGGCTTTAAAGCCATCGGCTGCGACGCTCTCAATCCCTTTATCTTCTAGTACTTTACGGACGCGTTTGCCTAATTCCCACTGCGCATCACACAGTTTATCAAAACCAATCTCTTTCGCTTCGTTAATCGTATCGCGGAACTGACGCAAGCTATCTGTTGGCATTGTAGCATGATACGCATGACCGCCATTCTCATAAGCACGCATGATATTTAACCACTGCTTTAAGTCAAGGCTAAAGCTGTTTGATTCGGTGTTATCTACTTGTTTGACAGCAGCATCGCTTAACATAACCAGTCCAGCACAAGGGGTGCTGCTCCAACCTTTTTGCGGTGCGCTGATAAGCACATCAATACCCAAGTCTTTCATATCCAACCAGACACAACCTGAAGCGATACAGTCAATTACTAGTAAGCCGCCAACGCTATGAGTCGCCTCTGCTAGTGCTTTGATATAGTCTTCTGGCAAGATGATACCGGCTGATGTCTCGACATGCGGAGCAAAAACGATCGCTGGTTTTTGTTCTTTAATATTAGCAACGGCAGTTTCGATATCGACGGGTACAAACGGTTTTGGGGCATCGGTATCTTTGGTGCGATCAGCGGTTAAGACCGTAGACGACTTAGCAATATTGCCTTTTTCTAAAATTTGCGTCCAGCGATAGCTAAACCAACCGTTACGGATGATTAGACAGTCTTGATCTTTTGCTAGCTGCACGGCGACTGCTTCCATGCCATAAGTACCAGATCCTGGAACAATGGCGACGGCATCAGCGTTGTAGACTGATTTGAGCTCGCTAGATAGGTCATTCATTACTTGCTGAAAGACTTTTGACATATGATTGAGGGCGCGATCAGTATAGACCACTGAATACTCTAATAAACCTTCTGGGTCGATATCTTGACGTAATGCGGTCATGGGACACTCCTTGTTTGTTGTTAGACTATGTAGGTGTTATTAATTTTTGATTATAAAAAAGCTTGGTTATAGCAAGTTTTTGCTACTAAACTTGGGTACTGATACGATTATCTAGGCAACAGTACCAAACAATGAACACCGAGTAATAATAGAGGGTATGACATAGGATTGACGATATAGCGCTTTATCCTAGCGCTATTGCCGTTGTTGGTTATGTTTTTTATAGCTTAGATTTTATAACTTAGGTTCTGTAACCCTTAGGTGATATCTGCGCCATTGTTGATGCTACGCGGCGGTAGGCGGGTCAAAATGGTCACTGACAATTTAGCATGGCAACATGCAGTAAATTGCAAGAAGCGCAGTAATACTACTGTCGATGATCGCCACATTGTTATCACCTAGTGCATATATGACAGCTTGATAGTAGCACTGATAATGACGGTTGACAACGGTTTGTTGGCGTCATAATAGCGCCTATACAATCGATAACTTATTAACAACCAAAAGACAATTATTAACGCTTACGGTAAGCGTCGTGCAGGCCCGATACGACAAACTCAAGCAATTCACTATCGCCTTCACGAGCCGCTTTACGCATAAGCTTTGATGGTGCATGCGTGAGCGTTTGGGTAAGACGCCGTGATAGCTCAGTGATGACATCTTCAGCGCTCGCTTCTCCTTGCTCAAGTTTTGCAATAGACTCATGCAGAAGTTTGTCGACTTGGGTATGCGTCGACATACGATAGCGCTGAATATCTTTTCCTACTTGCTTGACTTGAAAGCTGCGCTCCATCTCTACGACCAATTGACTCACTAGCAGCTCAGCATCGACGGCGGCTTGCCTGCGCTGCTCGATATTGCCTGCGATTACATGCTGCAAGTCGTCGACAGAATACAAATAAACATCGTCAATACGACTAATCGTTGAGTCGATATCACGCGGTACGGCCAAGTCAATCATTAGTATGGGCCGATAGCGGCGACGTTTTAGCGCTTGCATGGTCATGGGTTTATCAATCAATAAATCCATGCTACCGCTGCAGCTACTTACAACATCGGCCTCTGCCAGTACTTGTGGCAAATCTTGTAAGGATCTAACCTCCACACTGCGGTTAGAATGACGCAGCTCTGCCGCTAGCGCTTCTGCGCGCTCAGGATTGCGATTGCAGATGATAATTCGCCCTACTCCAAGCCCTGCAATATGAGTTGCGACCAAGCGGTTCATCTCACCTGCTGCAACCACTAATAAAGTACGGCTAGGTAAATCGTCAAATATTTGGGTGACCAATTTGGCTGCTGCAAATCCGAGCGAGACAGCCTGAGCGCCAACTTGGGTTTCATTACGCACACGCTTGGCGGCTGCAAAAACTTGATCGACAATCCAGCCTAACTGGTTACTGAGTGCTTTTTCATCCTGCGCAAGATGCACGGCTCGCTTGATTTGACCTAAGATTTGCGGCTCACCGAGTATCATAGAGTCAAGACCCGCTGCCACTCGCAGCCAATGAGTAAGCGCATGCGTATCGCGATGTACGTAAAGATAAGCATCAATGTCATTCAATGGCACCTGCTTAAAGTTAGCAAGCCATGTTTTGATCTGCAGGATATGAGCGTTAATAGATGACGAAGAAGCGTTGGTGCTGGCAATAGAATCATTACCAAGCGCACTGTTATTGGGAGTTTGAGAGGCTGATAATTGAGGAACTAGCGCATAGATTTCAGTACGGTTACAAGTTGAGACAATCACACTTCCATCAGTAAAGACCTCTAATTGCTCAAGGGCGATGGTCACATCATCACCCACGAACGCCAAGCGCTCACGTAGAGCGACTGGTGCGGTTTTATGATTGACCCCAATGACCACTAATCTCATTATCGATAGACCATAGACATAACGCTCACCGACCTAATCTATCACTATAGTGTGCCCAAGGTATGTTGCAGCATACTACAGTCAATGATTAGCTGGTGCATAGACGTGACGTTATTGATTTGAATAGGTTATATAGCAGATACTATAAATATAAAACCGCTTATTATATCATTGTTACCGATTTTATTTAACACCTGCTCATTTGCGCTAGCTATTCGCTTGTATCTGGGCGCATGACTAACAAATCAACCGCTATATATGCTTTTACTAAATATTATTGCTAGATATGAAGAGTATGACCTTTCACTATCGTCAAACTATAATTAAAAACAAATATGCTATGATTGACACAGTTATTATTAAAATCGTTTATCTGGTTTTTTTATTTTTTGCGCATATTGCTCACTTTAACACATCGATAGTAGTGGTTATTTCTCATCGTATTCTGTTAATCTCTGCTTTGTCTATTAGGTAACACGAGTACTATTGTTTAGTCTCTAGATAGGCCTTTATAATGAAATGTCTTTTTTATTAGTGAATACCCTTATTCTATGATCTTTTTTGGGTGGTTGTTTCAGTCAAAGTTTGCGCTATCGTCTGTGTACGATTGTCAATTTAATTTTCAATATTTATTAAATGACATGCTGAATCGTCTGCGTAAGCGTCGTAAGCTAATTTTGTTATTGGCCACTTTGCTGTGTGTTGACACTTCTGCTCATGCAAATTTCATCGATACCCCAACGCTGATATGTACACCTAAAACAGTCGTCGATGTAGTCAGTGACTCAGCTCGACATGTCATCGATAAAAATAGTACTCAACATATGACGTTTCATAAAGACGATACTGATTTGATGGTGTTTCCACTGACCTCTCACTTAGTCGATACTGATGACCATAATCAACTAAAGGACCAATCCAGAAACCAATCGATAGATAGTACAATCAATACTACAAAGCTGCCCTCAGCGACTGTCTTACAGCCAGAGCTTAGAGAACCCAGTTTGTATGCTTTACTAAATGCAGAATTCGCGGCAGATCGCGGTGATATTGAACGGGCGCTAACCCTTTATAAGCAGCAGTCTTTTAAAGAAGATGCCACAGCAGTGTTTGAGCGTGCGCTGAGCTTGTCGCTGCGTCATGACAATGTCGGGGACTCGTTACAGTTTGCCAAAATGTGGCAAGATCAAAACCCTGATCACGTACCCGCTTGGTTTTATGTGGCGCATTTAGCGCTTAAAGCTCACGACTATACTCTAGCGGGTCAGTCCTTAGACCGTATTTTGCGCTATGATCCACGTACTGATTTGAGCGACATATTGATTGGTATTTACCCAACGACAGACAGCGATCAGCGTGAGCTCTTAGAAGCCTTACAGCCTATTAATAGCGAGCAAAACGCCTCTTTATCAGTGTTAAAAGCAGGCTTGCTGTATCAATTTAATGAGCCTGAGATTGCCATTATTCATATCAATAGAGCTTTGTTACATCAGCCTGATTATGTGCCTTTTATTACCCTAAAAGCCGATATCTTACGCAAAACCGAACCAGCAGAGACGGTGCTTAATTATATCAATCAATCACGCCTGCGTAATCCTGATAGCAAAAGCTTGTACTTATATGAAATCCGCTATTTGCTTGATCTACAGCAGAGCCAAGAAGCCCTAGAGTTACTCCTTGAAGCGCATCAGCGCTTTAATGATGCAGAGATTACTCTATTGGCCGCTTTAGTCAGCTTGGATAATGAAGAATACCGTAGCGCTGACCGCCTCTTAAACGTACTGGCAAAGACTCCTACTTATCTAGATCAAGCATATTATTATTTAGGTATTAGCGCAGAGCGACAACAGCGCTTTGAGCAAGCCAAATCTTATCTAAAGAGCGTCATGCAAGAAGATTTGGTACTGTCAGCACGCAAAAAAGTGGTCGATCTTGAACTGCTAGATGACAATATTGATGCTGCGATCGACACATTGGTTAATCTGCGTAAACAGTTTACCGTCTTTGCTCCCGAAACTTACGTCTTACAAGCCAATATCTTATGGCAGCACGACCAAGCTGAGGAAGCTCTACAGTTATTGACTCGCGTCAGCCGCAAGTACCCTAACGATCAGTCCATACTGTTCGCCCGTGTACAACTGCTCGATGATCGTAGTGACTATATTATTAAACGTACTTTGCTTAATCACTTGCAAGCGCTAGATCCTAACAATCTGTCTTACCAGCTAAGTTATGCTCAATTACTTTTGGCTAATGATCAAAACTCTGAACAAGGGTTAGAGCTTGCCCAAAACATACGCCAGGTTCGTTTCGATGATCCTCGCTACGATAACGAGCTGCATTTGCAAGCACTAAACGTACTGGCTAGCAGCGCTTTGGCCAATGAAAACTATGCACAAGTCATCGAGTACCTAAAAACCCCTTATGATGTGCTGCCAACGCTGCGTTCAGGTGTGCTGTTGCTACGCGCCTATCAAGGACTGGGCGAAAGCGCAAAGGTCAACGCGCTACTGGCGGACTTGCAACAGCGTTTTTCGTTTGGACAACACAACGTCAATGACCGCGTACAGCTTTATTAAAAGGTAATTGAATGAATAATTGTCATTTTTTATCATATACAATCATTACTCATGCAACCAATAAGTCTCTAACAACAGGGCATAACTGAGTAACAAATTGAGCGTAATATTTTTAGCATTAACTATATTAAGTTTGTAAATTTTGAGGAATAACCATGTCTGCACGCTCAACAACACTACGCCATAAACCCAATAAATTAGTCGCATTCAGCGCGATGACCGCTGCATTATTAATAACGTCTGGTTGTCAGTCTTTACAAGGTACAAGTACTAATGCTGGCCCCTCAACTATAGTGCAAGCTCAAAAACTTGATAATTTCAATATTACAGGCAAGATTGGTGTGACCATGCCTGCCAATAGTGCGACTAATACAGGCGCGCAAGGTGGTAGTGCTTTTTACGCTTGGGGACAGCAAAACGAGCGCTTTGCCATTGAATTGATTGGTGCGTTGGGCATTGGCAAAACCAATATCGAATATGATGGCCAAACGGCAACTTTAGTCAGTGAAAAAACAGGTACCTTAACCGCCGACAACCCTGAGACTTTGCTACAAAAAGCCACTGGCTGGCAAGCGCCTATCTCACAAATGCCGTATTGGATATCAGGGCGCTCAGCACCTTCAGACAGCACCCCACAGCTTGATGCGCAAGGTCGACTCATAAGCTCAGTTAATGGTCAATGGACGGCAAGCTTTACTTACAAGGGTACAGATAAACTGCCTGCTAAGATTAGCGCTGTGCAGCCAAAAGGCCACAAAGTCATCATGACCATTAATCACCAAAACAGCTGATAAATATAACCAATGACGACCGATAATTCCTTGACTTCAAAAGCGTCTATAACACGCTTATCTCCTGCCAAGATAAATTTATTTTTGCATATTATAGGTAAGCGTGCAGATAACTATCATAATTTGCAAACGGTTTTTCGCCTACTTAATTGGGGCGACTATTTGCATTTCTTAGTTGCAGACACGGTAGTTACGATTAATGGTCAAGATGTAAGTAAGATCTGTCGTCAACTGTTGACCTTGTCTGGTGCAGATACTATTACTAGTGTTATAGAAGATAATTTAATTGTTAAAGCCGCTCATGCTTTATTGGCTGCGACTTTGCAGTCAAAAAAACTACCCAAGCAGCTACCGCAAGTATGTATTGGTTTAGACAAGCGTTTGCCGATGGGTGCAGGTTTAGGCGGCGGCTCTTCTAATGCCGCAACTACCTTATTAACATTAAATGAGATTTGGCGATTTAACTTCACTCAAGATGAGCTGATAAAAATCGGTGCGACGATTGGTGCAGATGTGCCAATATTTATTTTTGGGCAAGACGCTATCGCTATGGGTATTGGCGCAGAATTGACCGCCATTAATTTACCGAAACAGCACTATCTAATCCTAACACCAAATGCTCACATCAATACGGCAACACTCTTTGCGCATCCTAAGTTACAGCGTGATATCACACCACTCTCAATACAAACGATTGAAAATCAGTTTGACAATTATCTGCAACACTTAACTGCACCCTATCACAATGTTTTTACTCCAGTCGTCACCAGCCTTGCGCCCGCGGTTGATGAAGCATTAGATTATTTGAAAAGTTTAGAAAAAGTGGCATCAGGCACAGCACGAATGACTGGCTCTGGTAGCGCAGTGTTTTTACCATTGGATGCGGGTATTGCCAGTGATAAGGCGCTGTTGGCAAAGTGGATTGCAGAGGCGCCTTGTATGGGGTATGTGGTGAGAAGTTTATAGATATTACTTAAAAAATAGGGTGCGAACAGCCTACCTGAAATACTTAATCAAATAAGAGTTTTAGATGATAAAACCAGCCAAATTAAATAAAGGAGATACTGTCGCTACCGTATCCCTCTCTTGGGGGGGAGCAAGTGAGCTTCCGCATCGTTATCAAGCTGGCAAACAGCAATTTCAAGATACCTTTGGCGTGAATGTCATCGAAATGCACAACACCCTAAAGCCTGCTAAATGGTTACAAGAAAATCCACAGGCGAGAGCAGATGACCTACATGAAGCGCTGACTAATCCCAATGTAAAAGCCATCATTTCTAATATTGGCGGATCAGATAGTATTCGCCTATTACCTTATATTGACTTCGACTTAATTCAGAAAAACCCAAAAATATTTTTAGGTTTCTCAGACTCTACCATAACCCATTTTATGTTTTACAAAGCAGGTGTTACCTCGTTTTATGGCACCAGTCTATTGGTTGGTTTTGCTGAAAATGGCGGTATGCATGACTATGTCATTGAAGATATTAAACGCACTCTATTTTCTAGTAGACCTGTTGGGCAGATTCAGCCAAGTACCGTTTGGACAAGTGAGTGGCTCGAATGGGAAAACTCTGAACTTGCGACTAAAAAACGCATGATGACCCAAAGCCGAGGATGGCGTTGGTTAAATGGTCAGAGTAAACAACAAGGAAAAGCTGTAGGTAAAGTAACTGGTGAGCTGCTTGGTGGTTGTATAGAAGTACTAGAGTTTATGAAAGATACGGCTCTATGGGTGAGTCCTGCAGATTGGCAGGGCAAAATCTTATTTATTGAAACCTCCGAAGATCAACCTTCGCCTACCTTTTTTAGATATTGGTTACGCAATTATGTAGCATCCGGCATTATGGAACGCATTAGAGGAATTATTCTTGGGCGTCCTGAAGATAACAAATTCTGGCGAGAGTATGATGAAGTGTTACTCGATGTGATCTACAATGAAGCTGGACTGAGTCATTTGCCAATCATAACAGGGATGGATTTTGGACACAGTAGCCCGACTTTTACCCTACCCCTAGGTGTAAAAGCGCAGATTGATTGTGACAATCAAACTTTCTCTATTATAGAAAGTGGCGTTAGTAAATAGATTGAGTCATCAAGCGCAGTAGCAAAGACTTGTATGGTGTGGCCTAGCGTACCATTTATAGTTGTCTTAACTCAATATCAGTGCACTGGGCGCACCCTACACAAACTTGTATAGAATGCGTCTTACACACCGAAAAGATACGGATCATTGAAAATGGTGTGTGCAAGACATACTTATTCAAGCTCAACCTACACGCTAACCTTGCAGTCCTAGCCAAACCTTAGCAGCTGACTCTTTGTCAGGGTTAAAGCCTTTGATATCCAAATTTGGTATCATCCAACCTTCAATTTCAGCAACCTTTTGTAGCCATTGCTGCTCACTGATAACTGCCATCTTGCCAAAATACTTCATGGTTGCCCATAACTCAGGCATACGTCTCATCTCATCCATTACTGCTGAAAAAGATGGCATGGCAAAGCTATCAATGCGATAGAGCAAAGTGGCGTTTTGTAGTTCAGTATTTGGGTCAGCCTGAACCATAGACACCGTTGCCTGCACCCATTCATCAAGTAGACGATTCATATCATCACTATGTATTTTGCCATTAATGGTTAATTCAATGTGATTGTTACTGTGCTTGGTTAGAAGATAAGTCATATCACTTTCCTTATTCCGTACGTGCTGGTAGTGCTATCTATATTACCTTATTTTCTTTATGGTATTGAGTAAGACATGTGTATGAATGCGGCTTTGTTAAAACAACTATGGACAACGACTATGATTGCTTTTCATTACTGAATTGCCAAAACTACCTTAGAGTTTACTTTTTACGAATAAAAGGCAGAAAAGAACATAAATGACTTGCAAAATCTCAAAATTTACTTATAATAGGTCGCCACAATAGGGGTATAGCCAAGTTGGTAAGGCATCAGGTTTTGATCCTGACATCCGTTGGTTCGAGTCCAGCTACCCCTGCCATTTTTTAGTTTGGATTGCTGATTTATAGCAATTGACAACACCTTCCCAGTTTCGGTATAGTTCGCAATGAACACCGCTCGGGAACACCGTCTTAGACGGTTGAATAGGTAACGACGTCAGTCTAATATTTTATCAATATTTAGCTTTCGTACTACCTAGACATTACAGGGGTATAGCCAAGTTGGTAAGGCATCAGGTTTTGATCCTGACATCCGTTGGTTCGAGTCCAGCTACCCCTGCCATTTTTTACTGTAAAAGTAGTCTTCAATTATTTTCACCACTCTTTTCTTTATTTGGGCAGTTAGACACTGCTTAGTGGTCGCTGCTTGAGTCAATAAATAGGACTTCAGTCATGCCTTATTTGGCAATTTTTACGGGCAATGCCCATCCAGAACTTGCGAAAACCGTCGCCGACCACCTACACATCCCTCTTGGTAAAGCTGACATCACCCGTTTTTCTGATGGCGAAATTGCTGTGGAAATCAAAGAACACGTACGCGGTAAAGACGTGTTTATTATGCAGCCGACTTGTGCACCGACCAACGATAATTTGATGGAAATCATGATGATGGCGGATGCGCTTCGTCGTTCTAGTGCTGGCCGTATTACAGCAGTTATGCCGTATTTTGGTTATGCGCGCCAAGACCGTCGTCCTCGTTCTGCTCGCGTGCCTATCTCGGCCAAAGTCGTCGCTGACATGCTAAATATCGTTAGCATTGATCGCGTCATGACGGTGGATCTACACTCAGATCAGATTCAAGGTTTCTTCGACATTCCTGTAGATAACATCTATGGCACACCCGTCCTTTTGAACGATTTGCAAAAGCAAGACTATGACAACATCATGGTGGTTTCACCTGACGTTGGTGGTGTGGTTCGTGCGCGCGCAATGGCCAAGCAATTAGGCGACACTGATATGGCGATTATCGATAAACGCCGTGCCCGTGCCAACGAGTCACAAGTCATGCACATCATCGGTGATGTTCGTGATCGTGACTGCGTTATCGTTGACGATATGGTTGATACGGCAGGTACGCTATGCAAAGCGGCTGAAGCCCTAAAAGAAAACGGCGCCCGTCGCGTACTCGCTTATATCACCCACCCTGTCCTATCAGGTAATGCCCTAAAAAATATCAGCGAGTCGGCATTGGACGAAGTGGTCGTCACTGACACCATTCCATTGTCTCCTGCTGCGCAAGCATGTAGCAAAATCCGTCAAGTCTCTATAGCTCCGATGCTGGCTGAAAGCTTACGCCGTATCAATAATGAAGAGTCAATCAGCGCTATGTTTGATGCTTAAAGATTATATTTTTATTATTTGATATTTATGATTCTGATTACTTAATGATTAGCGCTAAAGGTTAACTTTAGCGCTTTTTTTTGCTTTAATATTTTTGCTCATGGTCAACCGTCTATCATTTGTCACGTAAGAGCTTCTTAATCTTCATCAAATTATCTAAGCCTTTATTATTGCTGCAAAAACACGTATAATGCGCGCCTATATGCGTTATTCGTAAGTTTTAAGCATTTGAGGCTTAGCGGTGTGACTCATACTATTTAAGGTATCGATTATCCGGTAGAAGACTGGTCGCAAGTCTTAGGTTACTGGTAGATACTTCACATACACTCTATAGGATTATATCCATGACTATCGATCATTTTGCAATTAATGCGGTTGACCGCTCTGCTGAACAACAAGGTAAAGGTGCGAGCCGCCGCCTACGTAAGCAGAACTTAGTTCCTGCTATCATTTATGGTGGCGGTGAAGAACCAACGGCTATCTCAATTAAATTAAATGAGATGGTAAAGTCGCTTGAATACGAAGCCTTCTTTTCACAAATCTTGACGATCACGACTGATAAAGGTGAAGAACATCAAGTCGTTATTAAAGACTTACAGCGTCATCCTGCTAAAGGCTTTCCAATGCATGCTGACTTTCAGCGCATTATCAAAGGCCAAAAGATCAACATGAACGTTCCTGTGCATTTCGCTGGTCGTGAAGAAGCTCCTGGTACAAAAGCAGGCGGTATCCTATCTACGTTGGTTACTGAAGTTGAAATCGTTTGCCTACCATCACAGCTACCTGAGTATCTAGAAGTAGATGTATCAGGTATGGAAATCGGCGATCTATTCCGCTTATCAGACATCGACTTACCTGAAGGCGTGATTATCTTTGATCTTGATATGGAAGATGCGCACGACCGTACTATCGTTAACATGCAGCCACCAACGGTTGAAGAAGTTGACGAAGATGCTGAGGAAGTTGATGCTGACGAAGTACCAGCTACCGAGCAAGCTGACAAAGCTGACGACAAAGACGCTGAATAATTGATTATCAATCAGTAGACACTGCTCTACTGTATTTATAATAGTAGCGAGTTTGTTGATAAAGAAACAGCAGGTGATCATTGTCTCCTGCTGTTTTTGTTAGTATTATTTACAAAAATAGCTGACAGCGTTATTTTTGTAAATAATATTCATTTTAGGCTATTTTACTCTTTGTAGTTAGCTTAACCCTCATTTTAGGCAAGGTATGTTATGGCGATAAAACTCATTGTTGGTCTTGGTAATCCTGGTGAGCAATATATGTTCACTCGCCATAATGCAGGTTTTTGGTTTGTGCAGCATATCGCTCATCATTTTAATATTGCCTTAAGCCCTGATAAGAAGTTCCATGGCGTGACCGGACGCGGACAAGTATATGGTCATGATGTGCGCTTGCTACTACCCCTAACTTTTATGAATAAATCGGGACAGTCAGTCGTGCCGATGGTCAATTATTACAATATCGCCAATGATGAGCTACTGATCGCTCATGATGAGCTCGATATTGATGCCGGTAGCATCAAGCTAAAAACGGCGGGCGGTCATGGCGGTCATAATGGCCTGCGTGATATTACCCCGCATATTGGAAACGACTTTCATCGCTTGCGCGTCGGTATTGGGCATCCAGGACATAAGTCTAAAGTGAGCGGACATGTACTCTCTAAAGCATCGCCTGATGAACAAATTGCGATCGATAGTGCACTCACGACAGCTTTTGAAGCGCTACCTTTATTATTAGAGGGCGATATTGAACGCGCGCGTTCGCAAATTAATAGTTTTAAACTACCTGCCTAAACGGTATGATACTTTTGGTTCAGACCTTATGACTTTTGCTTAAGTTTGTCTAAAACTGCTAACGCTATTTTGTGTTTATCAGTAATTAGCTAGTACAAACTTTGTAAGGTCTTGATTTAACCTTTAATTTTTACGTATCTGCCCCCATTAACTGATTACTTTTGTTACGCTAAGGAAGCAATTCATGCTACTTAATATGCTTAAATGCAAATTGCACCGTGCCCGCGTCACGCATGCTGAGCTGCACTACGAAGGCTCATGCGGTATCGATGGCGACTTATTAGATCTTGCTGGATTACGCGAGAACGAATCTATCGACATCTATAATGTCACCAATGGTAAGCGCTTTCGCACCTACGCTATTCGCGCTGAAGCAGGCTCTGGTATCATCTCATTAAATGGTGCCGCCGCTCATATGGCAGACTTAGGTGATATCGTCATTATTTGCGCTTATGCTCATTTTGACGAAGTTGAAGCCTCGACCTACCAGCCAAAACTGGTTTATTGTAATGAAGATAATACAGTCAAAGACACTGCAAATATTATCCCTGTACAAGTGGCTTAATAGTTCCGATAAAGAGTCAAAAGTGCCCATCTTTATAGTTAGCCTGTATTAGAATTTGCAAAACTATTTATTTCAATACAAAAGCTGAATCCAAATTGTGGTTCGGCTTTTTTTATATCAATCCAGACTTAATAATTCATTATTTTTGAAGGAAAGTACCCATGTGGTTGGCAGGTGTTACGATACTGATTGGTTTAGCCATTCTGGTTTGGAGTGCTGATGTATTCATTGATGGCGCAACCGCATTAGCAAAGACATTAGGTGTACCTAGTTTTCTGATTGGGGTGTTGATCTTAGGATTGGGTACCTCCGCACCTGAGATGGTGGTATCGATATTAGCAGCGCTAGATGGTAGTCCTGAGCTTGCCTTAGGTAATGCTTACGGCTCAAACATCATCAACATTGCGTTAGTCTTGGGGGCGACAGTCCTTATCAGTCCTATTATTATTCATAAAAGCATTATAGCGCGTGACTTACCTATGCTATTACTCATTACTGCTCTAGCAGCGTGGCAATTGCGTGATGGCGTACTAAGCTTGAACGATGGTATCTCATTACTAACCTTATTAGTCATGGTCTTGAGCATCCAAATCGTGCTGAGCCTACGTGAGGGCAGCTCAAAGCCGAAAAACGATGTCATCGAAGACAGCGATACAGTAAAAATTGTTCCGGTCACAAACAATACAATAGAAAGCTTAGGGATAAAAAGCACTGATTCAGGTTATATAGAACCAAGTTTGGCACGGGGTTTGGGTAGCTTGTTTGTGGGTATGCTGATGCTGGTCTTAAGCTCACGAGCGATTGTTTGGGGTGCAGTTGAGATGGCGACATTTTGGGGATTAAGCGAGTTGATTATTGGTCTGACCATCGTCGCTGTTGGCACGTCCCTACCAGAGTTGGTGGCAAGCCTCGCTGCAGCGCGTCACGGTGAGCACGATATGGCACTTGGCAACATCATTGGCTCCAATATCTTTAATACGTTAGGAGTGGTAGGGCTAGCGGCTGTTATCGCACCGATTACAACCAACCCAATGATTTTATCTCGTGATGTATTGGTAATGGCACTGATTACCTCTCTACTCTTTATAATGTGTGCATTTGCTTTTATATCTAATCGAAGATTTGGTCGTACCTCTGGCGTTACAATGATACTACTTTTTACTGGCTATACGGTATGGCTGGTTCAAACGGCCATTGTATAACAGGTGGTATCATCATCGATGGGCTGATGATGCTGATGTCTTTTGATTATTTGCTCTGCTTGCGGTTCTTAAAGCCACGCCATAGACCTTCATGCGCTACTTTTGGCATCTTTAGGGTAATGGTGTTTGATAGCATATCTTGCACTGCTAGGCCCCGACGATTAAACAAGCAAAATACATAGTTAAATACCAAACCCAAAAAGGCACTGGTCAGCAGGACGGCACGCGAGCCTCCTATCAGACTGCCGATAATACCAAAAATTAACGGCATTAGTGCAGCTGCCATAATGCGCTTAAATGATTGGCCCCACGTTAGCAAATGCCCCGCATTATTGACGGTTTTTAGGCGCCATGTTTGCATGCCTAGCGTTTGACCACCGCGACGCCAAAACACGCCATAAAAGGCTACTAGCGTCAGTATAAAAGAAGGTGTCATAATGACGTTCTGATACCATCTGGGTAGCGACTGCGCCTCTTCAGACTGCGTCCCTGTTTCCATGGTCAATAGCGTACCAATCACTGTCAGCATCGTCCCCACCAAAAACAATAATGCCAAAATCAACATCCCATCATATAAGATAGCAACGACACGGGTCGTCGGTTTGGCAATAGTAGGCTCTTCAATATGAGGGACATGCTGTTGAGAGGTGTTCTTTTTTGGAGACTTTGACTTAAGGACAGTCTTCGGTGTACTTTTTGACATGATACAAGCTCATAGCAAGCGAAAATAATGACACTATTGTACCGTAATTTGGGTGCTTATCGTACACTTATACCAAGCCCCAGAAGTATACATATTATAAAAATGATGATGCGTCGAAAACGTGTTGTAATATTTAAAACTTGAAGTATATAAAGATAAGACAAACAACCCTTATTACAAAAACAGCAGACATAAAAAAATCGCCAAATTGTCATAAGACAGGCGATTGATTTAGTTTTTAGCTCGAAGCTTAATAAGACAAGCTATTATGCAAATGGTGCGCCTGGAGAGATTCGAACTCCCGACCCCTTAGTTCGTAGCCAAGTGCTCTATCCAACTGAGCTACAGGCGCGTATTTTGCACATCATCCACTGTATTTTAAATAACATTTACAGTAAATTAGGTTGGCTATTATATAGATAATCCAGCTGATGTCAATATTTTTTATTCATTAAAATAAAATTTTTTTCTATTCTAATTACAAATATATCTGACATCGACTTACTGCATTACAATCTAACAATAAACCGAATAAATGGCGGTGAAGGAGGGATTCGAACCCTCGATACGCTTACACGTATGGTTCCTTAGCAGGGAACTGGTTTCAGCCACTCACCCACTTCACCGAACGATTTAAGACACTTATCGAAATATTTATTAAAATTGTTTTAAAAAATATGTCTTTAAACTAAAGTATCAATGCTTGTTGATACGTCTTATGTCGTGGGCGAGTATTATAACAAAGCCAAAACGAATTGCAAGCATTACCCGCCATTTTCATGACACTTTCTTATAATTTTTAAATAATATACTCTTTCAGAATCAAATAAGCTCTATTTTTCAACAGATTAGCTTTACTCCTTAATTATTTAAATTAAGTGAGAGTCAAGCAGCAGCTTACTGCTGTGGCTTTTTCGGTTTGAGATGGCTATAGTAATTAACAAGCCGTTTTCAACCATCATAAAAACAAATAAAGGAAGGTTATGCGACCAATAGTGTTATGTTTTTCTGGCTTAGATCCCTCAGGGGGTGCAGGGTTACAAGCCGATATTGAAGCGATAGGGGCAGCAGGTGGACATGCAGCTGTCGCATGTACTGCCATCACTGTCCAAAGCTCACAGCAAGTATTCGGTTTTGAGGCCTGCGCGGCAACCTTAGTAAAAGATCAGGCCATAGCGGTACTTGAAGATTTACCGGTTCGCGCGATCAAATCAGGCATGCTTGGCACCACAGATAATATCGCCATGCTGACGCGCCTATTTGCAGAGCAGACAATTAGCAGTGATACGCCCTTTGTACTTGACCCTGTACTCGTTGCCAATAGCGGAGGGAGCTTGGGCGATGAGCAAACGCTGGTCGCAGCTTTTAGAGAGCTGCTTCCCTACGCCACGCTTGTTACGCCAAACACGCATGAGCTAAGGGCGTTAAGCGGAGAGCAGGACTTACATAGTGGTGCACAAAAACTATGTGCACAAGGCACACATGCCGTACTGGTCAAAACCTCACATGACTTTGACAGCGGTGATATCGAGCAATACTTATACGTTAAAGGTGACATGGTACACCAAAGTACGTTGCCGCGCCTAAACGGTGAATTTCATGGCTCTGGCTGCTCACTGGCCAGCTTTATCGCAGGACGCTTAGCTCTAGGTGATGAGCTGATTACAGCTATCAAAGCTGCTGATCGATGGATTACGCAGACATTGGTGGCAGCAGATCGTCCACATCCTGAAGACAGCAGTGCCCAACTGATACCGAATCGCTTTATAGCTTTTAAGTAAGGGTAAGCTAGAAGTAAGTTTATAAAAATAGCTTTAACTAAAAATAAAAAAGACGCCCTATGATGAGAGCGTCTTTTTTGTATTAAGTAGTCTTTAGAATATATTTTAAAATAGTACTCAATACTAAATTAAATACAGCTTAGCCTAACATCGGCATAAAGCTTGAGGCCAAACCGCCGATAAACATCTCGAGTAAAAGAAAGGCAATAAAGGCAACCATCGGTGATAAATCAAGCATGCCTAAATTTGGTGTAATGCGGCGAAACGGCGCTAAGATAGGTTCAGCTAAATTAATAATAATACCAATGATCGGGTGCTCAGATCGGGTAAATACCACAATCCAACTTACGATAATAGAACCAATGACCAAATAGCGACACATGCGCAAAAAGTCTAAAACCAAACTGGTGGTACCAGCAAAAAACAACGGCGCAGGTGCAATACCTTTATGCATCAGCGCCGCTTTGCCAGAGATATCAACGAGACGGATTAAAAACATCAATACGATGGCCGCAATACTGATACGCCCTTGCGCAACTGTCGGAAAAATACGCCCAAACGTATCTACAATGCGCGTGGCCTTATAAGCAGGCGCAATCATAGGGTTTCTCTCATCCATTCCAGCAAACTGCAGCATAAAACGGATAAATACTAGCATCATAGCGAAGGTAGTCACTAAGTCAAAAATTTGCAACAACGTGTTGTTCATAAAACGCTACTCAATGTGCCACGAATAAATATTTTTAAGATGGTGGCTTATTTGTATTAAAGGAGAATTTTACTGGGCTAAATTCTTATTTGTTTTCTGTACTAAGCGCTTGACTACGGTCGTAACAAGCTTGCATGGCCTCGCCGATTTGGCGACCAATCTCATTACTTTGCATAGATTCGATAGCGGCTTGTGTGGTGCCATTCGGTGACATGACTTTACGGCGTAGCTCACTTGGACTATCATCACTCTCGATAGTCATTTTAGCTGCACCTAGTACCGTCTGCATAGCTAGAGCTGAGGCTTGCTCTTTGTCCAGACCGAGCGCCACGGCGCCATCAATCATTGATTCAATAAAATAAAACACATAGGCTGGTGCAGAACCAGAAACGGCCGTTACAGCATGCATATGTGTCTCATCATCTACCCACATAGCCAGACCTGACGCTTCCATCACCGCCGTTGCCAACTGCTTTTGCGACTCGTCAAGGTCAGCGGATGCATACAACCCAGTTGCCCCCATCTGTATTTTGGAGGGCGTATTGGGCATGGCACGTACGACATTAGGGTAGCCACCAAGCATACTAGAGAGGTCATCAGTCGATAACCCTGCTGCCACTGATATCACTAATTGGTTGTCTAAGACATCAGCAAAAGCGCTGACAACTTTATTCATGACTTGAGGTTTTACCGCTAAGACGACGACGTCAGCATCAATGATCGCAGCCTTTGGGTCTACACTTGCATCAACCGTATTCATCTTTTGATCTTCAAACTGCTGACGTGTCTCAGCGCTAGGTGCTGATACGGTGATTAGCTCAGGTTTGACACCGCAGGCAATAAGCCCACTTATCAAAGCTTGCGCCATGTTTCCGCCACCGATAAAGCTGATTTTTTTATTGTCGAGTACTGACATTATTATTCCTCACTAACAAAACGCAAAGTATCCAAAGGTATAGTTTTCAAACGTATATCATGACATCTAAAATGACACTTAGTCTACCATACTGCCACGAGCATTAAAGAAATTTATCTGTAGTCCAATCACCTCAAAAACCGATTAACGTAACGATTTTATTGCATACTGGCTATATGCTTAAGATATTTTTGATAGCACTAGCTAAGAAACCACTATCATTTTTAACGTTTTCCAACGATTTATCAGTCCCTAGCACCCAACTTTCAAATGGCGATACTAGCAATAACGGCAACGCTTCATCTTTATGAGCGAAGACAATACTAACAACCACCAAGCTATCACGCAGCCAAACAGGCACGCCAAGTGTTTGATAGAGTTTTTTTCCTGCTTGTGGTCGAGTGACTAGAGCCGTTTGCACGCGCTGCTGCCGTCCTAATGGTGTACACGTTAGCTCAATCTTATCTTTATTACTTATAAGCTTATCGCTGATGAATCTATCATTTATAAAGTGTATCAACGTATTGAGCGCGATTTCTAATTGCCAATCAATACCTTTGCCTGTGCGTAACATCACCATCATCGCATGCTTTTGAGGCAAGCTTGAACAAGGTAACATTTGGGTGTGTGCAGTAAGTGGTAGCGCTAGCCATGCAAGCCAACTACTGCTAAGACGATACAGCTGCTGACGATAACGGCGGATAGTGTAAGTCTGCTTACTGCCTTGCCAGTCTAATTGGGTTTGATGGTTGTGATCATTACGTTCAGTTAAGCTTAAAACATCATCGACAAGCTGCTTGGACGGCGGCAATGGCTCTTCTTGCGTGAGCCAAGTATGTATGAGTTGGCGTTGACGATAGATAGGCAATGAGTGCAGTTTGTCGATATTTAGCACACGTTGCGCTGGTGGATAATTCAACAGAATAATAGCGGTCTGCTGCAAGTCTTGTACGGCTTGATCGCTCACGATAGCTTGAGCATCTGCGAGTAACTGCGCACTGCGAGCAATGTTATCAATAACATTCGAGTTATACGTAGCAAGTGCTGGCATGATATCGCGGCGCAGCCCACTACGCATATTATCGCCGCTGTCATTGGTAGGGTCATCGATATACGGCAGCTCTAACTGCTGAGCATAGTGACTAATGATAGAGCGGCGTACCGATAACCAAGGCCGCCACAGTATGTTGCGTTGTGCGCTTTGTGACTGCTCTCGCCACGCCTGCATACCTGACAAGCCATTCACCCCCGCCCCTTGAATCAAGCGCATGAGTACCGTCTCAGCTTGATCATCAGCATGATGGCCCAAGAGTAGCACATCGTCTTGGTTAATATGGGCACGCATCACATGATAACGTGCTAGTCGCGCTGCTTGCTCATCATGACCGTCTACTTTTGCCATTAATACCTGACACGGTAGCTGCTGAATGTGTGCCCAGCTAGCGACATGCTCTGACCAATAACTACTATCTGCTTGCAGTCCGTGATTGACATGCAACAATTGCGGCAAAAACGGCAATTTACCCTGTCGATATAACTGTACACATAGCGCGGCCAATGCCAACGAGTCTCGGCCACCACTACAAGCCAACCAAATACGCCGGCCATGTAATTGACCACCATATTCAGCCATGCTAACCAATAACGCTTCTGCTAGATTATCATCGATCGGCAATTGGTCTACTGGCTTGATAGGATACTGTAAAATGGCGCTACTAGTCATAATCAATCTTATATGAGTAAAGTTAAAAACGAAAAAACGCGCTATCAAGTAGCGCGTTTTTATTCTATCACTTTTTAGTCTATCGCTAAGAGTAACCGTCTAGGACCAAAAGCATGTCATCGAACAAGAGTAATATCAGATCAGCCTTATATTATATACCTAACAAGGCAACATGACTTCTGAATTGAAGGTCTTGAGCTTTTCATAGCGCTGCTCACAACGAGCGTCTGCATCCATGTCTTTGATCTCATTAAGCTGTTCAAGCAGTAGCGCTTTAAGAGAATTCATCACTGGCTGGGGATGAATGTGCGCGCCTTCCCCTTCTTCGATGACCGCATCAATCAGTCCCAGTTGATACAAGTTATCTGCATTCAACTTCAAAGCTTCACTGGCGTCTTTCGCTTTTTCTGCCGTTTTCCATAAGATTGAAGCACAGCCTTCAGGAGAAATAACGGAATAAATACTGTTTTGTAGCATATTTACTTTGTCACCGACCCCAATGGCCAATGCACCGCCTGAGCCGCCTTCACCGATGATAGTAACAATAATAGGCGCTTTTAAACTCGAAAATACAGCAATACTCTCTGCTATCGCTTGCGCTTGCCCACGCTCTTCGGCACCAATACCAGGGTATGCACCTTGCGTGTCGACAAAGGTCATTACGGGAATATTAAAACGCTCCGCCATCTTTACCAAACGTATGACTTTACGATAACCCTCAGGGTTTGCCATACCAAAGTTATGAGCAATGCGCTCACGCGTACTACGACCACGATGTTGTCCAATGACCATGACTGGCATACCATCCAAACGGGCCAATCCACCTACAATTGCTTTGTCATCGGCATAGGCACGATCACCATGCAATACATCAAACTCTGTAAACAGCTGATTAACATAGTCCATAAATAATGGACGTTTGGCATGCCGTGCAAGCTGAACGCTATCCCAGACGGTACTCATAGACGTTTCCTTTCTATCGTTTTGTATAATTTATATGATACTACGTGTCATGATTTATTTGAGGCTAAATAAAGTACAGTTGTAAACTCAATAAAACTTATAGTAGCACAATTTATATACCGTGGCATTTAACAATGCTTTTGTAATGTAAATATTTGGCTGACTGGCCTAACCAAAGCCTATCAGCTAAGCGGATGCCGTAGCTTCGATAACACTGAGCTTAATACCCCATTTTGCAAACTGCTCAATCTCTACATAAAGGTCTGAAAATAAAAATGCATAATGTTTTTTGTCGGTACTGACAGTAAGTTGCCAGCAGTTGGTATCAGTGATGACAAGGCGCATGTCGGGTAGATCATACTCACTACGGCTACGATGCGCTAAGACCGCAAGCCTTAGTAGTAAGCATAGATAGACCAAGTCATCACCGCCAATGTTACACGTTTGCTCAAGCATATCGCTCTTAAGCTTGCGTCTATGGTTGAGCATCAGCTGTGCCATACGCTTTTGGTCGACTTGCGAAAATCCCGGAATGTCAGAGTATTCAAGTAAGTAAGCGCTGTGCTTATGATAGCTGCTATGGCTAATCGCAAGACCGATCTCGTGCAGGTATGCTGCCCGTCTCAATACGTCAGCATCATCATTGGTCAATTGCAAGTCATCTTTAACTTGTTTGAACAGATGGCGACTGGTTCTAACCACTTGTCTGGCTTGTTTTTTGTCCACTGAATAGCGTTTGATTAATGCAAGCACACTACGGTCACGGACATCCTCACTAGCCAAGCGTCCAAGCATGTCATACATCACTCCTTCTCGTAGCGCGCCGTCAGAATAAACGATAGTCTCAATACCAAGCACTTTCATGGTAGCACGTAGTACGGCTACGCCTGCTGGAAATACTGCCTTACGGTGCTCTTTCACCCCTTCTAACTCGATGTCATTTACATCACCGATTTTGATGAGCAGTTTTTCTAATTTTTTGACCCCTTGATAAGTGACGCGCTCTTGCTCATCTGACCAACCTTTGGATACCAGCACATTACGCACTGCTTTAATCGTACCACTAGAGCCAACCACACTACTCCAGCCTGTCTTTTGATATTGGCCATTAATAGCCAGTACTTCTTTGCGAGCTGCGACGATAGCACGATTAAAATTCTCTTTAGTAATTTGCCCATCCGCAAAAAATCTCTTTGTGAAAGCCACACAACCCATCTGTAAGCTTTCAGTCAATAATGGATCAAATCCTTGTCCGATAATAAACTCAGTAGAGCCGCCACCGATATCAATAACCAAACGCTTATCACTACTAGCATTGGTGTGAGAAACACCAAGATATATCAGTCGCGCCTCTTCACGTCCAGAGATGATTTCAATCGGCTTAGGTAGTATCTCATTAGCGCGTTTTATAAACTCATTGGCATTCTTCGCTTGACGCAGAGCATTTGTCGCAACGACACGTATGCGCGAAGGAGAGACTGAGTCAAGGCGTGCAACGAAGCGGCTAAGACATTCTAGACCTCGCTTTTCAGCAGCAGCGCTTAAGATATTATGTTCATCTAATCCTGCTGCCAGCTGTACTTTTTCGGACATGGAGACTACTTTTCGCACTTCACCATGATCAAGACGAGCAATAGCTAAATGAAAGCTGTTCGAACCGATATCGATGGCCGCCATCAGTTCATCATCAGCGAGTGGCGAATCTATAATGTCATTATTGAGCATAGGATTGAGCATAGGAAAAATCGTTATCCTGTAGGATGGTGTATAAGAATATAGTCGTAACCGCAAGTGTTGTAATAAATAATACTTGCCTTGGATACTAAGTTTTCAAGCCTTAAATTTTATCGTAGTGTCGCAGACAAGTTTTGCTATTAAAGCATTTCTATTAAGGTACATTCAATGACTTGTGTTCATTATAACCCTTTGCTACATTCTAAATAAGTCATATTATTAACCAGTAACATTGATAATTTAGAATAATTATTAATAACTGTAACTTCTATCTTGGTGTCCAGTTCATTGTTGCATTGCATTATTGATCCTCCTCTATTGATGTAGTCACCAAGTATTGATAGTTCTCTGTTAGTCCAAATAATAAGCAAAGGAAGCTGCCAAAATGAATCAATCTACGCGTACTCAATCTCGGGCTACTGCCAACACACCGATAAAAACTGCAATTGTTGGTACGGATATCACCAAAGTAGACCCTGTCTCTGAGCAAGGATTTTACGATTTTTATTTAAATGAACATCAAAACGTTATGTGCCGACGTCTGCATTTTGCTGGTAGCAGTTTTGGTCTATTAGGACTGGCAAAATCGGTCAAGACGCGCTCGCCGAAACCATTACTCAAAGGTATTGCTGCAGGATATGCCTGCGCCTGGGTTGGACATTTTTTCTTTGAAAAAAATAAGCCCGCCTCTTTTAAATTCCCACTAAAAAGCTTCGTCAGCGACTTTCGTATGTATAGTGACGTTCTACGCGGCAACTTAAGCTTAAAAGATCGTAAATTTGATAAAATCGGACGAAAGTAGTTTATTCATACTACTAACGTAAAGACTTACGCAGTATCTTACCTACCGCCGTCTTAGGTAATTCATCGATAAACTCGTATGACTGCGGGCGTTTATAACCTGTCAGACGCTCGCCAGCGAAAGCCTGCAACTCCTCTACGCTCAAGCTTGCCTCTTTTTTGACCACAAAGGCTTTTGGCACCTCGCCACTATGCTCATCTGCAATACCAATCACCGCCACTTCAAGTACTTTTGGATGCTCAGTCAACGCAGCTTCTACTTCATTAGGATAAACATTAAATCCTGAAACCAGTATCATATCTTTTTTGCGATCGACCAGCGTCAAAAACCCTTCTTCATTCATTACCCCGATATCACCTGATTTAAAATAACCATCTTTGGTAAAGGTGTTGGTATTATCTTGTTGCCAATAGCCGCGCATCACTTGTGGGCCTTTTATGCCTACCTCTCCAGGCTCGCCAATTGCACATGCTGAGTCATTTTCATCAATGATTTTGATATCCATCATGGCTAATGGTAGCCCTACGCTACCATTAAAATGGCTAATACCAGGTGGGTTAAAAGAGATAACAGGAGAAGTCTCAGACATGCCGTACCCTTCATTAATTATCATGCCAGTGACTTGTTGCCATTGATCAGATACTGCTTTAATAATCGCTGTACCGCCACCGATAGATAGCGCCAAGCGACTAAAATCAAGGCTGGCAAACTTTGGATGATGCAGCATACCAATAAACAAGGTATTGACCGATGGAATGACATGCGGACGATGCTGCTCAATGGTCTTGACTAGGCCATCGATATCGCGTGGGTTGGTGACCAATACATCTTCCCAGCCGCCATAAATGCCCAGCAAGCCGCAAACGGTAAAGGAGAAGATATGATAAAGCGGCAGCGGATTGAGTATCTTAATCTGCTCACGACGTCCCGCTTCAATCGCATTGCCAAACATCGCATAGCATTGACACACATTGGCCATGACATTATAGTGGGTCAGCATAGCGCCTTTTGGCTTACCAGTCGTGCCCCCTGTATACTGTAATAATGCCAAATCTTCACGCTCGATAGTGACGTCTTTAAAGTCTTCTGCGCGCTGCGATTGTAAGATGTGCGCAAATTTTATATGGTCCTTTGAGTCTAACGTATTAGCCGCCGCTGATTTGGTTATAGATGAGTTATCGACTGGCTTGGCGCTAAGCTGACTTAATAACGTGATGTCATTGTCCGTAGATGTAGCATTGAGATCGACAGAACATCTCACAACCCATTGCAGCTGCGCTTTGATATCATCGTCCAACTGCTCATAAGCTGAGTCCATACCATCTAGGATGATAAGACCACAAGCTTGAGCATCTGTCAGCTGATGCGCCAACTCATAGTGGGTATACATAGGATTGACATTGACCAGTACCGCTCCTGCCCGCAAACAGCCGAGCAATACCACGGCATACTGTAATATATTGGGCAGTTGAACAGCGATACGATCGCCTTTATGGATGCCTTGTGCTTGTAAAAAGGCGGCAAAGCGGCGACTAGCGATATCTAATTGCGCAAAACTCAGCGTGGCAGGACCCATACTAAAAGCCACAGAATCGCTATGCTGCTCAATCTTTGGTTGTAACAAATCTAGTAGGTTATGCTTATCTTCTAACACATTTAGATTGTTTCTTAGTTCATATCTTTCATACGCGGCTTGCCATAATGGAGGGACGGTACTACTGGGGGCATTGTTTTCAGAACTGGTATTCATCAGTTAGCATCCTTGCTTGGTTGTCACTATTAGTCTCAGAATAGCACAGTTTATTCTCTGTTTTACAAATGAGTAGAGCATGATTTTCTCTGGCTTCTACTCACTTTTTATGGTGAACGCGACTTAAAGTAAGAGCCAATCATTCACAAAGTACAATAAAAATTAGCCACAAAAAAACCAGCGCGATGGCTGGTTTTCTATTTTAAATACTTAAAGCTAGAACTGTCTAATTACGCTTTAGCCATTTGGGCAAATATCTCATCGGCCGCTTTGATCGAGTCTTCGATATCTGTATCGCTATGCTTAATAGACATAAAACCTGCTTCATAAGCAGACGGTGCCAAATAAATACCGCGATCTAACATACCATGGAAAAAAGTGTTAAACACGTCCATATCGCACTCTGTCACATCATCAAAGTTCTGAGGTACAGTCGTCTCATTGTCTCGAACAAAGAACATACCAAACATGCCGCCCAATTTATTGGTACGCAGATTAATACCATGCTTGTCAGCTGCCGCTTGAAAGCCATCAACGAGCTTGTCTACTTTCGCTGATAATTCATCATAGAAGCCGTCTGCCGTTAAGTCTTCAAACATCGCGATACCAGCACGCATCGCTAGCGGATTGCCTGACAACGTACCCGCTTGATAGACACCGCCAAGTGGCGCGATACAAGACATGATTTCTTTTTTGCCACCAAAAGCACCAACGGGCAAGCCTGCACCGATGATTTTACCAAAACAAGTCAAGTCAGGATCGATACCGAAGTGCGCCTGGGCGCCACCAAGGCCAACGCGAAAGCCTGTCATCACCTCATCAAAGATAAGTACTGCGTCATTAGCGGTACACTCAGCACGCAAGGTATCATGGAACTCTTGGGTTGGGATAACCATGTTCATGTTGCCAGCGATTGGTTCTAGGATAACGCAAGCAATCTCATCACCCCATTTCTCAAAGCAGTCTTTAATCGCTTGTGGATCATTATAAGGAATGGTGATGGTATGCTTAGCGAAATCTGCTGGCACGCCTTTTGAGGTTGGCTCACCAATATCCAGCATTCCTGAGCCTGCCTTCACTAGCAGACTGTCTGAATGGCCATGGTAGCAGCCTTCAAACTTGACGATTTTGTCACGCTGCGTATAGCCACGCGCCAGACGAATCGCACTCATGGTCGCTTCTGTACCAGAGCTGGTCATACGAATCATCTCAACGCTGGGTACGATGTCACAAATCTTATCGGCAACCGTGGTTTCAAACGGTGTTGGTGTCCCAAAGCTTAACCCATCATCAGCGGCTTTTTTGACCGCATCGATCACTTTTGGGTGCGCATGACCCAAGATCATTGGCCCCCATGAGCCAACATAATCAATATAGGCATTGTCTTCGGTGTCGTAGATTTTGCTGCCATTAGCACGGTGCATAAAGATGGGCGTACCACCTACCCCTGCAAAAGCGCGGACGGGTGAGTTGACACCGCCTGGAATATGTTTGCGAGCTTGCGCAAATAGTTGTTCGTTTTTAGTGCTCATGGTTATTCTCTATTGTTTTATTAAAAGTAAAATCTTTCACTTAAATATTATTGAACTTGTTGGTTAAACTTATCGTCTCAAGCCTTTTTAACGACTGAGGATTTAAGCTTCATGGGGCCATAGCCATCAAGTTTACAGTCAATATCGTGGCCATCGCTCGCATCTGGCAACAAGCGAATGCTTTTTGCCTTGGTGCCTACTTTGATAACGATGGATGAGCCTTTAACTTTTAAGTCTTTGATGACGGTCACGGCATCGCCATCTTGTAGCTCGTTGCCGACAGCATCGCGAATGACCGCGTCTTGCGCCTCTGCCTCAGCCGCGTCAGTCTCAGCTGCCGTCCATTCATGAGCACACATAGGGCATACCAGTAACGCACCATCTTCGTACGTATATTCAGCATCACATTTTGGACAATTGGGTAAGCTCATTATTTCCTCGGCAGCCATCATCATGTAGGTTTATTCTAGACTTAGCCTAGACCCCAGACTAGAGATAACATTGTACCGTAACTCGCTTGCTTTAACCAATTTGTACGGTTGAAAATTGGGCACTGCGCCCAATCTAAACCTTAACCATAGCGTTTCTTATGACAGTGCTTTTTATGGTACTCTTCAACCTCATTTAATTTTGTATTCACTTGTCTAATAGGGGATAAAAGCGCCAATTTGCTTCTTTTGTTCCTTATATCTAAGACCCAGTTATTCATAAGTAAGCTCTTATTAGAAGGATAATAACAATGACTCAATCTACCGACGTCTCGACTTTGCCGCAGTTTTCTCAATTAACTATCCAAGGTGAAGATGCTGAAAAATTCTTACAAGGACAATTAACTTGTGATGTGACCAAGCTTGGTCTTAGCTATCAGCCAACTGCCCTTAGCAACTTAAAAGGGCGTATTGAATTTGGACTTTGGATTAAAAAACAAGACGAAAAACATTATGACGTGGTGACTAGCGCTGATTGTGTAGACGCTTTACAGGCACATTTAAAGAAATTTGGAGCGTTTTCGAAGTTTGAGACCAGTGCAGCAACAGCCATTTATCCTTGTGTGCTCGCTGATGAGCCAACCTTTAGCCATAAGGATGAGCATAATACAGCAGAAGATACTCAAGCTTGGATGCAGCGAAGTATTGCTACTGGCAACTATTGGATCGTGGCGGCAACGCAGGGTGAGTTTCAGCCGCAAGAGCTGCGTCTGCATCAGCGCGGTGGTATGGACTACGACAAAGGCTGCTATTTGGGTCAAGAGGTCATCGCTCGCATTTACTTTAAAGCGGCGCCCAAGGCGTTTTTGCACTATGTTAGCGGGACAGGTGACGCGCCAGCAGCAGGGGATAAGCTTGATAAGATCCAAGTGGTCAATGCCATTGCTACCAATGATGGCTTTGAAGCGCTAGTCGTTGCACGTCCAGCCCATCTTGATGATAGCGACCTCACCCTATTGGAGTTGCCAACAGCACTTCAAGCTGATGTCGCACGTCCAAAGTAGCGTGGTCCAAACCGCAGTAAACTGCCCAACAAGCAGCTAAAACAGTCACTAAGAGATTTTACTCATGACCCATATTGCGGTACTCGGAGCAGGCGTGGTGGGCGTGACCACCGCATGGTATCTTCGCCAAGCTGGCTATGATGTGACTGTCATCGAGCGTGAATCTGCAGCGGGAATGCAGACGTCGTTTGCCAATGGCGGGCAGATATCGGTTTCGCATGCGACCCCTTGGGCCAATCCTACTACTCCAATGAAAGCGCTTAAGTGGCTATTTAAAGAAGACGCGCCACTATTGTATCGTCTGCGAGCTGACAAAGCGCAGCTTAGGTGGGCGATGCAGTTTTTGCAAGAGTGCCGTGCAGATAGAGCCGATGCCAATCTGATACAGATGGTGCGTTTGGGACTATATTCACGAGAATCTTTGCAGCAGCTACGTGCTGATATTGGTATCGATTACGAGCAGCAAAAGCGCGGTATCATGCATTTTTATACCGATCAAGCTGAGTTTGACGCTGCTATTGCGCCAACAGAGCGTATGCAAGCGCTAGGCTGTGAGCGTCATATCATTGACATTAATAATGCGGCCAGTCTGGAGCCCGCGCTCTATCCTATTGCCCATAAGCTCAAAGGCGCTACTTATACCAGCCGCGATGAATCGGGTAATGCCCATCTATTTACCCAGCGCTTAGCTGAGCGCTGCGCTAATGCTGGCGTACAGTTTTTATATGACACCGAGGTATTGGCATTAAACGCTGACGCCCACTCTAGTCGCCCGCATATCCATAGCATCAATATTCGTCCCAAAGGCGAAAATGTACAAACTTTTAGTGCAGACAGCCATGTATTGGCACTTGGTAGCTATAGTATCGCCTTGATGAAGCCGCTTAATATTCATCTACCGATCTTCCCTGCTAAAGGCTACTCGGCCACTTATCAGGTCAATCCCCGCGCCCCCCACCTAGCACCTTTTGTCAGTCTCATTGATGATGAGTTTAAGCTGGTTACCTCACGCCTTGGCGATAAATTGCGCGTCGCGGGCACAGCAGAATTTAACGGCTATAATTTGGACTTAAACACTATACGCTGCCAAGCCATTACGCGCCGTGTACAGCAGTTATTCCCAAAAGGCATCATTGCAAGCTCTGTGCAATATTGGACGGGGCTGCGACCGATGACCCCATCAAACGTACCCTTAATAGGACGCGCGCATAAAGGTCACATCCGTCATGGTAGTCACAATACAAGCGCTAGTTTCGATAATTTATGGCTTAATACGGGTCATGGTACACTTGGCTGGACGCATGCTTGTGGTTCTGCCAAAGCGATTAGTTTATTAATACAGGGCGAGACACCGCCAGTCGATTTTGACTTTGTAGGTGTAAACGCTCAATAGAGAACACTTACACCAGCCATACATATTTACTTTTCGTATAGTTAATCTGCCATAAAATAAGCATAGTACTACTGGTAAAAATTTTGCGTAGCCTCTGTCTGCGTAGGCACATAAGCAAGGAAAATTTGTACCAGTAGCACGTTATAGTTTTTGTACTTATTTTATGCAGCACTTCCTGATTTGATTTCGGAAGATTCGCGGTTAGCATCAACGCTTGAATCGGTAGTGTCCAAATCAAACCCTTCAGGCTTAATTGCTTCTAACTGCACCGGTACGCCGTTGACCGCTGCGTTACCACTTAACTGATCGATTAACGTATCATCCGTCAAATCATTGACACTGACACCAGCATGCGCCTGCGCAATCTTTTGTTTGACGCCTTTACGGCCGTGACCCCAACCATGCGGGATGCTCACCACGCTTGGCATCAGCTCATTCGTGACTTCTGCGATGATATTCACACTGCCAACGCGCGAGGTAACTTTGACGTTTTGACCGTCCTCGATACCGTATTCTTTGGCCGTTTCTGGATGCAACATGAGCGTACAGCGCGGCTTACCTTTTACCAAGCGATAGCTATTATGCAGCCACGAATTGTTACTACGTACATGGCGACGACCGATCAATAAAACCTGCTCATCATCATAATCCTGCATCATCTCCTGTACGCGCTCTAAATCTGCTTGATAAAAGTCCACATTGAGATGTATTTGCTTGTCTTTATGTTTTAACGCTTCTGGCAACATCTTTTTAAGCGGCCCTAAATCAACCCCGTGCGGATTTTTCTTCAACTTTTTTAGATTAAGACCTTTATAAGGCCCACGCTTTAAACCCTGATTGAGCACAAATTTCGGACCCAAAACCTTTACTAACAGACGCTCAACTCTGGTTGTAAGCGGCGCTTTTTTATCTAAACGCTTTGCCAGCTCTAAATAGATTTGCCAATCATGTTTGGCACTTTTTTTCTTACGGAATAGGGCTTTTGAGTATTTAGCTACGTTATGCACAGCAAAATTGTTGAAAGTGACATCATAATGGTCACGCTCTAGCGGCGATACGGGTGGCAAAATAATATCGGCATGACGACTGGTTTCTGTGACAAAATAATCGATCACAACCATAAAATCCAAGCTGGCAAAAGCCTCATCTAATTTTTCACCATTGGGCGTGCTGAGTACAGGGTTGCCAGCGACAGTCATAAATCCTTTTAACTGCCCTGCGCCCTCTACCAGCATCTCATCCGCCATCGCCACCACTGGATAATCGCCATTAAAATCAGGCAAATTACTCACGCGGCTATGGCGTTTACCAAGATAGCCTGGGCCTGAGTTATTGACCACATCGACTGCAGGATTAGGGAACATCAAGCCACCCATTTCATCTAAGCGACCTGTGACAATATTAATGACCATAATGAGATACTGACTTAATAAGCCAAACGCTTGTACCGATACGCCCATACGCCCATAGCAGACCGAACTTTCGGCTTCACAAAACTCTTTGACGAGACGTTTAATCTCACTTGCAGCAATACCAGTAATATCAGCTACGGATTCGGCGCTATAGTCTTTAGCAAAGTCTGCGAGCCGCTCAATCTCTGGCGCGAGGGCCGCCGCTCTATTATTTTTAGCGCGCGCTTTGTCCGCATAACCTTGCAAATAAATTTCATTGAGCATGGCGAGCAAGAGTAAGACATCGGTCGCTGGGCGAATAAAATGATGCTCGCTCGCAATATCTGCTGTTTCGGTGCGTCTTGGATCTATTACCACCACTTTGCCATCACGGGCTTTGATGTCTTTGAGCTTTTGACGCATGTTTGGCGCGGTCATAATACTGCCGTTCGACGCCAGCGGATTGCCGCCGATAATGAGCATGTATTGGGTACGATTGACGTCGGGCACAGGAATGCGCAGCATATGCCCAAATAGATGCATACTGACGATGTGGTGTGGTAGTTGGTCGATGGAAGTCGCAGAAAAGCGACTGCGCGTCTTTATACTACTAAGTAAATGCTTAATGGTCAGCATGCCGCCTAGGTTATGGACGTTTGGATTGCCTAAATAAATACCAAGGGCGTTTTTACCATGTTTTTTCTGTACCGACTGAATGCCAGCAGCAACTTTATCTAGCGCCTCAGACCAGCCAATCTCTTTCCAACCGTGAGTAGTTCTCTCAACGGGCTGACGCAGACGATCATTGTCTTCATGCAAGTCTTGTAAGGCAGTCGCTTTTGGGCAAATATAACCTTGGGAGAATGGGTCGTCTTTATCGCCTTTAATCGATAACACTTTTTCACCATCGTGCTTAATGACGATACCGCACATCGCTTCGCATAAATTGCAGGTTCTAAAATGGGTTTGCTCATTCGTCTTGGTTTGCTCGTTACTCATGGCACGCTCCTTGTGATTTTCCTACCGTCAACTCTATACCTATAATCAACTCTATATAAGTCAAATACGATATCAGGTTTATTCAACGTACTTTTGTACACATTTTTTGTGTTTACGCTCTCTTGAACTGACTATATAAATTTCGTTCTATCATATTTATAGCTTCAATTATTTTTAACGCAAGAGCACACTCTAGTAGTTATTGTAGCTATTGTTATAACAATAAGATTATATCTATTTAAGCGGCAGCTCTATAAATGAATATTTAACAAAGCATATTTATTTGGCTAATATGTCTTTAATCAAATCGCATATCTCAGCTCATGCGTTTAAAAACTATTTATTGTACTTACGCAATCTAAAGAAAAATCATGAACTCTTTACATAGATAAGGGGCTTCTAACAAAGGTATGCAGACAACCATAATGAAGTAACACTCTAAACATTGCATATACAGACAATGCAATTGTTAGCACCTATATTAGATATCACCAGTTGGCTTGTTGGTATCTACCAATGACAACTGTACGACGAATAAAATATTAAATAAAGACAGATGGAATGATTGTCTCAAAAATTAATTCAACAACAACAGAAGGAATATAATAATGAATGAACATACTCTAAAAGGCGAATGGAACCAAATGAAAGGCGCTGTTAAGCAAAAATGGGGCGATTTGACTGATGACGATCTTACCCATATTGAAGGCAGCCGTGATAAATTGGTCGGCCGTGTACAAGAGCGCTATGGTCATAGTAAAGATGACGCTGAACGCGAAGTAGACGATTGGCGCCGCGAACACAAATACTAAGATATTTTTTTACTAAAGAGTAGATAAATAGTATTTAAAGTATCTTAATCAGAAAATAAAAAACCGCATCAACGTTATGCGGTTTTTTAATGGTCAATAGCTTATGTACTGTCCAACCAATCTGCTTAATAAACTCGTTGAGAGACGTACTTAATAGACCAGAAAAATAATTTCTGATTGTAGTTCTGTTTTGCTTTTAGCCCGTTTATCTCATTGCCCAGTAAGTTAAAAAATTCTTTACTATAGCTATACTCTAGTAAAATGGAATTTTCTTAACCGTTAGACACGATAAAACCGCATAGCAATTTATTGTTATGCGGTTTTATTGTTAACTATCCATGTTACCTATCACGACTGACTGTTATACATCCTTGCATAATATTCAGTATGTTGTGATACTAGGCATCCTGCCCTTTTTACTACGACTATCACAGCATATACTGCTGCTCTCAGCAAAGGTTATATATCCTTACTCCACTTATTATTATCTTCCTGATGCTAACAAGTGAATCATTATCCTTAATGCGGTCAACTCAATCCTTGAGTCATACTCCCTAATGCCGTGTGACTATAGTGTCAAATTATTGCTTTCATGTTAAGTCGCGTAAGCGTCATTGCTTGTAAGCATATGCTTACACAGCGATTCTGCATATTCCTTATAATAGCTCGCTATACCCTGCAGTATAACCAAGATTAAATCAGTATCTCACCGATGATGCCCACTAAAAACCCGAGACAAGCGCCCAATGATGTCAAATAATGATGATCAAGTTTACTCTCAGGAATAAGATCTTGAATGAGCAGATATAAAATACCGCCACTAGCAAATATCATCAGATGGGCAGTCAAATCTGGATATGAGCTCAGTAAATAGTGACCGATGAGCGCTGAGATAATACCAAAAAAGCTTAAACCAAAAAATATCAATAAGGTTTTTTTAACACTAAAGCCACTTTGAACCAAATCACGAAAAGAGTTGAACGATTCTGGTAAGTTTTGTAGACCAATAAAGACCGCTAGTAGCGCCGCCATCTGTGGCTCGATAGAAAATACCGCTCCAAGCGCAATCGACTCAGGTACAAAATCCATCATCATCGCAAGTAAGGTCGCCTGCTGACCACCCGACCTGGCCAGACGCCGATCGATGAGCATAAACAGTATGGCTCCCATTAAAAATGATCCTATTACACCCCAGACGTCAAGCGTCTCCATTCCTTTTGGTACTAGTACCAATGCTAGCGCCGATAAAATAATACCAGCACAAAACGACATGAGCGTATGAGTGATTTCATACTTAACTGGACTGTCTTTAACATGATGATTGAACACATTGGCCAAAAGACCACCAACAAATACGGTGATACCAGCAAACCCTGAGAACAAAATAAGTTTTAGCAGCATAACTTGTTCTTTTATTATTCTAAACAGTCTTAGCGTTAGCTTGATATCATAATATTTACAAGATTATGCTCACTAAACGCGTAGTATTCTTACGAAAGCATCAGAATTACTTACAACTTATTAACGAAAACGACATCTGCTATGAAGTTTTGGCGCCTACCATAGTGAATGTAAAAAAATATTTCAGAATATTTTTGTTGATTAGTATTAGCTTAATAGATTAGCTGAATAACAACGTTATAAATAAGGCTAAATCGGTGAATGCCAATGACTAAGAACGCTAACAACTAAAATTGTTTGGTAAATAAAATCAAAACGCCATGCAACTGACTAACTGAAAAATAGTAATAAAAAAGAAGATACCTATAATGAGTACAAAAAACCGCACTACCTTAAAAACGATGACCGCATCCCTTCTAGGTGCCGCCCTACTTAGCACCGCTCTTGGCGGTCCAGCGATGGCATACGACCATGATGGCAACCGCTATGAAGGCAGATATAACCATATCTATAAAGATAAGAATTTTGGCAAAAATATTGGTAAATTGCGCGCTGATTTGCGCCGAAGTGGCTACTATGTGATGGATGTCGAACCAGTATCAGACTCGCGTATCAACGTCTATGCTAAAAAGAACAATCAGCCTTATAAGCTTAAATATACTTATCCAGGCTTAAAGCTTATCAGCTCTGACAAAAGAGAGTGGTCCACTATCTGGGATGATAGAAAACATCACGGCGACCACCATGATAAAAATGACATCGAAGAAACTATTAAAAACGAGTCACGCTACCCTAAGATCAAACAGCGCGCTATAAAAAAGCTAAACAACATGGGCTATCAAGTCGAAGATATCGAGATCGATGAAAAAAATGGCAAAGGTGTCTTTGAGATTGAAGCTACCAATAGTGGTCAAGACTATGAAGTAATCTTAGGCTATCCTAACTTAAACGTCATTAAACTTGAGCGTGACTAACAAACGCCTTGTATGACTAAAGCTTGCAATGATTTTCATAAGCTTGGAGCATCCTTTCGATTTAGGTACCCACCCTTTGGTACCGCCGGTCAGATAAGCCACTTTGGTCTTATCTGGCCGTTTTTTTATGACCATCATCATAAGACGCTATTATCATCGGTTGCGCCATTCCTAGCTACATTGCTTACGGAGATATTGTTGATGACAATTTACCTCATCAACATCTATAAAAAACATAAAAAGACCCTCAAAACCAAAGACAGTTAGCTTTAAGAGGAACTAACCTCAAAAAGTACAAATCTTGCTCGTACTAAAAGTCTAGCACCTCTATCACATCATAGGCAGGCGTCTCATATGGGTGTGCCTGCTTTAATGCATTGATCACCTCTTTGATGATTGATGTTTTAACCACCATTTCAATGCGCCACTCACTCACCTGCTCTAACGTATCCTGTGCGCCAATGTGCGGATTGCTGCCAGCAGTCGGCATAAACTGCCCCATCCCTTGCACTTGCCAGCAGCACTGCTCATAATTACCAATAGTACCAGCACCGGCGGCAAATAGCGCCGCTTTAACTGATTCCAAAGCACTATCTGGAATAAAAACCGTTAGTTTATACATTTGTTAATCTCCGAGTGTTGATGTAGATAATACAAAGCGCTAGCATGCCTTACTTTTTTGATAATGACGGATGATCTGTCCACACGTAGCGCAGTAGCCAGTCTTTGGCCTCACCAGCATAATCAATACCAATACGAGGACGTAATGTTAATGGCGGCTGACAACCATCATCCTCAATCCAAACGCCAGACTCAAAGGCAATAGGCGCGCCGTACAAATCGCGATCAATTTGTAAGCGCTTAGTCAGCTTACCTGGCCCTGCTAACTGTTTGATATGGTTCAGCTGTTTGTCTTTACTGAGCGCTTGCTCCTCAATTAAGCGATCACTGTCCTCACATAAAAACCCAGCGCGAATCAATACCGATTCAGGTGACTCAGCAGATCCACTGATGAGATTGAGCATATGATGCACACCATACGTCAGATAAACGTAAAATACGCCCCCTTGCTCATACATAATCTTAGTACGTGAGGTACGAGTACCTGCATGCGAATGACAAGCAGGATCGTCTTCACCAATATAAGCTTCAGTTTCTGAAACACGCATACGCAGCGTTTTAACGTTGCCATCAGTGTCTGTCATCTGTCGACATAAAATTTTGCCAATCAAATCTGCTGCCACCACGCAGGTTGGGCGGGTAAACCAATCAGGCATTAATATGGTAGATTTAGTCATTTGTTCTTGAGTCGTGGGCATGGAGGTGACCTTTTTATTTTTATGAATAACTTAGCATAAAAACTAAAAGGTCGTTGTGCTGGGAATGTTTGTGCTGTGTTTGCATTGACGTGGATAAAAGCTGTGCGTTAGCGAAGTTTGATGGTTGGTACTGACTGGTTTGTCTTTAGCAGTTGGTTTTAAGTGGTCTATTTATGTGGCTTCTGTAGGTTATACATTGAAAACTAACTGTTTCAGCTGTATTGTATGAACTATTATCGATAAATAAGCTTTTTAGGCTAACATGAAAAAGATTATTTACCCTGTTCTTTTATCATTTGAAAAAATAATAAGATTATATTTTCAAACCCTAGTAAAGACAATGACATCTCATAGTTGTAAGGACTAATAGACGTCTGTCCGTTCTGCTCCCTATACAGCCTATACATATGATATATATACAAAAAGTGAGGTAGTAGAATGCTTATATGGATTATTCTTTATATTCTTATTTGTTTATTGTTCAGATGGCTCATATTCTCTAATGCTAGTATGGCAGAGAGACTTGGCTCTTGGGGTTGGACTCCAAACCAAAACAAACTTTATTTTTCAATTATGTGGTTGTTCTCAACCTTTATATTTTTATTCGGAATATTTAACAGCGATTTTCGTAACTCCTTTCTGTTAGAGTATTTATTTTAAACGCCATTATAATATTTGATCTAATAACGACTATTAATTATTGTCAACTATGTTGTAGATTATCAACAGTACTAATCAGTAAGCGTAAACAGTAAGCATAAAAAAACTGAGCACATGGCCCAGTTTTTATTGAACATATAGATACCTTTAATCCATCGGTACCCCAATACGGCGGGCGACCTCTTCATAGCCTTCGATCACATCACCTAAAGATTGACGGAAGCGGTCTTTATCAAGTTTTTTCTTGGTCGCTTTGTCCCAAATGCGACAACCATCTGGTGAGAATTCATCACCTAAAACGATGCGGTCATGAAAGACGCCAAACTCAAGTTTAAAGTCAACCAAAATCAAATCGCCCTTGTCAAACAAGTCTTTTAAGACCTCATTGACCTGATAACTGATTTCTTTCATTTTTGCCAGCTGATCATCGTTCGCCCAGCCTAAAGTTACGGCCAGTGTTTCGTTGACCATCGGGTCGCCTAGCGCGTCATCTTTATAAAACAGCTCAAAGGTTGGCGGCGTCAATACCTGCCCCTCTTCTAACCCTAAGCGGCGCACCAGACTGCCCGCGGCGTAGTTGCGCACCACGCATTCAACGGGCAACATATCCATACGCTTGACCAGCACTTCATCGCTAGAGAGCTGTTTTTCAAAATGCGTCTCAATGCCAGCTTCGCTAAGTTTTTGCATAATAAAAGTATTAAAGCGGTTATTAACCTCGCCCTTACGTGCCAATTGTTCGATGCGCTTGCCATCGAGCGCCGAGGTGTCATCGCGAAAGTGCAAAATTAAAAAATCGTTGTCCTCGGTTTCATAGACAGATTTGGCTTTGCCTTTATAGAGCAATTGTTGCTTTTGCATGGTAGAGGATCCTGTTCATTCAAACTTAGGTAATAAAAACGTGCAACCACGGCCAAAGTATTGGCTGCAATATAGTACGTAAAAAACTAGATTACTAATTAGCAGGGGCAGCAGTTACTGGAACCGCGCGTTCAGGCTTTGGTAGCCGATACTGCTTGCCTGATTCATTCTGTAGCTTGAGCGTGTTTGCTCCAAGATTTGGCGTAGGGTACAAAGGCACAAATGGTGCTGCTTCTTGGGAGACAGGCATCTCTAATGGCGCAAGCTTTTTACTATCTTGGTATTCTAAGCTGCCATTGTCACGCTTGCCAAGTAGCTCTTTGGTAGCCTGACAGCCACTTAATACTAAAGTGCTACTTAACACTAAAGTCACTATGGCGGTCAATCGTTTTGGGGTCGTTAATGATGCTTTCATCATATTATCTCTCAGAGTTAGCAATCGACACTTATTTAGATACGGTACGAATACTGTGCCTACCATATCTAATGATTGGTTTTTAGCCGATGTTTATAATAAACCTGCCTGTTCTAAGGCAGTATCAATCGTGGCATGATGTTCTTTGGCCAGCCATACTAGCGGTAAACGAATACCTGTATCTATCATACCCATTTTATGTAACGCATATTTTGCTGGAATAGGACTCGACTCAATAAATAAATCACGGTGCAAATGCTTAACGACATCATGTACTGCATACGCTGTATCAAAATCTCCACGTAGAGCAGCTGAGAAGGTTTCACTCATCGCTTTAGGCGCGACATTGGCAGTTACTGAAATATTTCCTTTGCCGCCCACTTTCATCAAATCAAGCGCAGTGCCATCATCACCAGATAGAACCACCATTCTATCACCGACTGCTTTAATCAACTGCTCTCCGCGTTCAACAGAGCCAGTCGCATCTTTAATCGCCACAATGTTATCAATATCCGCTAGACGCTCTACGGTTTCTTGGGCAATATCGACAACCGTACGACCTGGCACATTGTAGAGCATCTGCGGCATATCCACAGCTTCGGCAATAGCCTTGTAATGCTGATACAAGCCTTCTTGAGGTGGCTTGTTATAGTAGGGTGCAACCAATAAAGCACAGTCCGCTCCAGCTTCCTTAGCATCTTGAGTAAGCTTAATCGCCTCCATGGTATTATTAGCGCCCGTCCCAGCAATGACTGGTACGCGGCCATTAACATGTTTGACGAAGTAGCAAATAACATCACTATGCTCTTGCATGGATAAAGTCGCAGACTCACCTGTAGTTCCAACTGCAACGAGACAATGAGTGCCTTGCTCAATCTGCCAGTCTATAAGCTTGGCAAGACGTTTATAATCGACCGTACCGTCAGGATGCATGGGCGTCACTAGGGCTACCATTGAGCCTTGTAGTCGGGTTTTGATATCGTCGTATGCTGTACTCATAACTGTGCCTTACTGTATTGTCTTAGCTTTGATTAAAGCTATCACATGATAGGTCGTATGCAAGGACTACTGTCCTGCTTCATATTAATGCTGTTCGCTCAACACTCAATTGTGATGAATGTTTGGCTAAATAAATATTATTAACTACTGTTATAAATGCTCGATAGTGTAGCATATTTTGATTTAGTCACTCACTAACAATTGAGCGTCAATTGGCTATTATTTGTAGAGAATAAAAACTTAAATCTTTTAGTATAGAAGTATGTTTAACAACCAGTATCAATCTTGATAAAATTTTTACTTACTTTTAACGAATCGTCAATACATCAATGGTAGGACGACGGAGACGAAATGGCAACCCACGCGTACCGATGCCACTACTGACGAATACTTGAGCGCTTGCATGTTGATACAATCCGCGCGTATTATTGAAGCCTGCATAAGAAAAAATAGTAGATTTGATGCTAGCACCATTATTAGCGCGTTGCGGCTTGGGTAGGTTGCTTAGTTTTTCGCTAGACTTTGCAGATTTTGCCGCTGCAGCAATCAATAACGGCCTTGGCTTTAATGCTTTTGGTAAATCCGTAATACTATCAAAGCGTGACGCAAGAATAACAACTGGCAATACCGACTCTTCAATTTCAGTACACAGCTCCGCTTTGTTAGCTACCATGGTAATGTCGCTATCAGTAGCATCATTCTGAGTCGGTTTGGGTAACTGAGATGTTTTTGCGACGGGATTCTTACCAGATTGCTTGCCATCAACTTGTTGACTTTTGCCTTTATAAGATGACGGCATATCCTGCCAGCCGCACAGCATCGCAACCTGCGGTGTCAGATTTGAGTTTTTTGGTTGCGCACTTGGTGTGATGTTTTTAGCAAGGGAAGTAGCAATTGGCGGTAGCAACCGGCATTGCTGACCGATATAGGTAATGTCGAGTACATCAAAAGCGCATGCCAAAGTATCTTCTAATAAAGGTTGACCCTGCTTGGTCGTATTCATCGATTGATAACGTAAATCCGAGATGCTCATGACGGTATAAACAGGCTTATTGACGCCTTTAAAAAGCATCAATTGCCCAACCAAATCCGCTCCCGGATAATAAAGCCAATCGCCAGTAATCAATACCGCATCTACCGATAGCTCGTTAATTGTCGCCACAAGCTTGCGTATGTGTCGCGGTTTGCCACTATACAATCCAATACGTAAATCTGCTAATACAGCTACGGTCATGGCTGCTTTTAAGTCGATATCTACTGTCTGACGATGTATACGCAAGCGATTGGGCTGCACGATAACCGTATAAAAATACAATCCCATAGCTACTAATGCGATTAATACTAGCGATAATGGTAACTGCGCCACTACTGAAGTCACGATTTGTGTTCGATCGATGATTAATAGTAGTGCCCAGATCGGCATGGTGTAGGCGGCATAATATAATGCCAATTTTGGCCAAATGCGCATAAAGCGCTTACTGGGGTTGGCATTAAAGGTTTGTATTCCTGACCACAATACCACGTACGCTAACAGTGCTGTTGCGGTAAGCATACTTAGCGTATAGAGGGTGTGGTCAATCATGAATACCTAGCTGTAATATAGACGTACAAAAATAAAGAAATACTGATTCTGACTAAAATCAAAAAACCAGCCATTATAAAGGGCGACGTCGATGATAAACAAGTCTCTTTAGCGACCCTTTATGACCAGTTATTATCACTGGCCCTACTCGATACGCAGTCCGATAATCGCTGGTATTCCCTGACGCATCACTTCAATGGTCACCACCCCTTTAGTCGGTAGCGACGAGATGGCATCAGAGAAATCGCTTGCAGTGGCTATAGGCTTTTGATTCAAATTGGTGATGATATCCCCTGCCATGATACCTGAACGCGCAGCCAGTCCTGTCGGGTCAACAGCGGTAACGAGTACGCCAGTCTTATCATCGGTTGCAAGCTCCGCTTGCTCATCTGGCGTGAGGTTACGCAGACGCAGGCCTACGCGCACTTCGTTATTTTGCTGATCACGGCCCTGAGCTTGGACATCACTTGGAGCCTGACTAAGCTTACCGGATAGCGTCAACTGCTTACCGTTACGTTGTACTTGTGCGCGAAAAGCGTCATTGGGACGCGCGCGATTAATGAGGTTTAATAGGTCTGATGCTCGCATGATTTTGCTATCATTATACTGCAAAATAATATCACCTGTTTTAAGCCCCGCCTTCTGCGCAGGTGAATCTGGCGATACGCGGGTCAACAGCGCACCTTGTGGCCGTGCCAACTGATAGACCTCGGCCAAGTTACGGTCGATATCCTGCGGATAGATGCCCAGATAAGCACGCGCCACTTCACCGTTAGATTTGAGCTGCTCATAAATATCTATCGCCGCATCTATCGGGATGGAAAACGACAAACCCATATAGCCCCCTGTACCGCTAAAAATCCGTGAGTTGATACCGATGACTTCACCGCGCTGGTTAAATAGTGGCCCACCTGAGTTACCAGGATTGAGTGCCACATCTGTTTGGATAAAAGGGACACTGGTCTCGCGTGAGAAGCTGCGCGACTTAGCACTCACAATACCAGCGGATGCTGAGTAATCAAAGCCGAATGGTGAGCCAATCGCCAATACAGGCTCACCGACTTTTATAAGATTAGAGTCGCCAATAGGTAGCGCTGGAAACTGCCTACCCGATACCTTTAGTACCGCTACATCTGAGCGCTCATCACTCCCAATCAGCGTCGCATCAAGCTCTGTACGGTCATTTAAAGTGACAGTAATGTTATCTGCGCCTTCTACTACATGATGATTGGTAAGCATATAACCGTTAGAGGTCACAAAAAACGCAGTGCCATAAGCATGTTCAATTGCTGGTATCACCGCCTGTTCAGGGATACGTACGCGGTCACCAAAGAACTTGCGCAATAAGTCAGCAGTCTGGGCTTTTGCCAGCTCAGCCTCACTGACGGTCTTGGTTACATTGACCCGTGCCACGCCTGGTGTTACTTGCTGTACAAGATCGGAGAAATCAGTAGTAATGACGGCAGCTTGCGCACTAGAGACAGTCATAACACTGATAGCTAACGCGCTGACACTTGTGGTCATCGCTGTGCTTAAGATCGCTGTCAGTATTCTGCGTTGTAGTTTGCCCTGTAGCTGATGAAATTGTGATTGGCCCTTCATCTCATTACTCTCCCTTTTAGACGTTTAAACATTTTGTCTTCTATTTTCTTGATTTACTTATATAGCCTGTTTGACCCGTTTTCTCTAGACTACCCAAACCAATACGCACTATGATTGGATAAACGCCGTTTGTATTATGCAGGAGAACAGTTGTCATGGCTATGTGCCTACTGCTTTATACATAAACAAGATGCCTAAACGAGTATATAGAAAAATTCGTTTGTAAGGTGTTAACTCGTATCGACATTCTCTACTACCACTGATTGCTTGTTGTGTTTATACCTATAACACGTTTCGCACAAGCAAAATAAAATCATGGTATGATAACAAACCAAATAAATTCAATAATAAACAAAAGTTTATAAATAATACGCAGTCATTTTCTATGAAATTATCATGTGCTAGTCTTTGTTTCTATTGGTTTGCCCTGTCTGTTTGTGCATTATAAGATGACTTGTAACTGCTTTTGAACGCTTTTTCCTATTATATAGATTTCTACTACTATTTTTGCCGATTACGTTATATGGCATAACTACCCCTGTATGATAACCAATCGTCATAAAAAAAACCGTTGTTACCGTTTGCAATAACTATTTACTATCATAAAAGTTAGGGTCTATTTTACGCTTATCAAGAGTCGCTGTTAGATTGTAAGCGTCCCCCTAACGTATGTGCAGTATGACAAGCTTATAAAAGGATTAATTTATGGATACCGCCCTATTGTTATCCGGCGTGGTTGGGATCGGCATCGCGGCCCAATGGTTGGCTTGGTACTTAAAGCAACCGTCCATTTTGTTTTTGTTGCTGATCGGCATTATTGTCGGTCCAGTATTGGGTTACTTTGACCCTGATTTGGTTTTAGGCGAGCTTATGTTCCCTATTATCTCTTTAGGTGTGGCCATTATTTTGTTTGAAGGCTCGTTGACACTTGAGTTTGATGAAATCAAGCAGCATGGAACCGTGGTGCAGATGCTGGTGTCAATCGGGGTGGTCATTACCATCGCGGTAGTGGCGCTATCGACCTATTTATTGTTCGATGTCGACCCTTTGATTGCGTTATTATTTGGTGCGCTGGTTTGTGTGACTGGGCCAACGGTGATTATGCCGTTACTACGTAGTGTACGTCCAAATAAAACCATCTCTAATATCCTCAAGTGGGAAGGTATCATCATCGATCCTATCGGTGCGATTGCCGTGGTATTGGTGTATGAGTACATCATCTCAGGCGGTGAGGCCAGCAGTCTTTTGCTATTTGCTAAGATTGTGGTTTTAGCGACAGCGCTTGGTATGGCGGGCGCGTGGGTATTGGCGTTCTTAATGCGTCGTCATATGGTGCCTGAGTTTTTACGCAATGTCTTTACCCTCGCCTTTGTCTTAGTACTATTTTCGATATCGAACCATTTAGAGCACGAGTCTGGTCTTTTAACCGTGACTGTACTTGGCGTGGCACTGGCGAACTGGCCAAACTTCCCGCGCGATACGATTTTGGAATTTAACGAGTCGTTGACTGTTTTATTGATCTCCGTATTATTCATTATTCTTGCGGCTCGTGTAGAGCTGGCAAGTCTTATGAGTGTAGGTTTTGCAGGGATTATATTGCTGGCCATCGTGATGTTCATCGCGCGTCCGCTCTCTGTTTGGGCGTCTTCTATTGGCTCCAACTTAAAGACCAATGAAAAGCTGATGATTAGCTGGATTGGTCCGCGTGGTATCGTCGCCGCCGCCATCTCATCACTGTTTGCCATTCGTCTACAAGAGTATGATATTCAAGGTGTTGAGCTATTAGTACCGCTGGTCTTTATGGTCATCATTGGCACGGTTATGATCCAAGGCTTGGGCGCAAAAATGGTTGGTAATTTGCTGGGCGTGCGTGAGCCTGCTACCAACGGCATTTTGGTCGTCGGCTCAAACCCCATCGCGTTATTAGTAGCGACGTCTTTACGAGATCAGGGCTTTGATGTGATCGTAGCGCACAACAACTATACCAATATCGCCGGTGCTCGTATGAGTGGCCTACGCACTTATTTTGGTAATCCAGTCTCGGATCACGCTGACCATCATCTCGATCTGATCGGTATCGGTCATCTGTTTGCCATGAGTACAGATAAAGAGCTAAACACCTTATCTGAGATACATTATCGTCATGAATTCGGTGAACAAAAGATATTTCGTCTAAAGTTCAGCGACGAAAAAGTCAAAAATGAGCGCGATACCAAACAATCAAACTTCCATTCTCAGTGGCTGTTTGGCAAAGACGTTACTTACACCAAGCTTGCCAGCATGCTATCTAAAAAAGCGCGTATCAAGATTACCAATATCACTGACAGCTATAGCTTTGAGCAATACAAAGCGGATAACAAACAATTTGTCCCTTTATATACACTCGATAAAGAAGGCAAGCTGAGTGTGATTACGGACAAATTCGATGGTGTTGTGCCCCGTGATCGTAAGCTGGTCGCTTTGGTCGTCGATGACGATATACAACCAAAACCTGTAGACGTGACTGACAAACAAGTACAAGCACGTGCCGTCGCTGATGCACATTTTGAAGCCAACTCTAAAGCGCCTGAAAAACGCAAAGAAAAAGAGATGACTGAAGAGCTGGCCGATGAATCTGAACAAGATAACGCAACAGCAACGAAAGCTGATGTAGATGACCAGAGTCAAAGCCAACCGGCACAGTCAAACGCTACATCAGCAGCAGATTCGCTGACAGAGTCAAATAACGTGACTGCCAAAGAAAAATCGATCAGCCCTGTAACCAATAGTCAAGAGAATGCCATTGCATCCTCTAAAGCCGCTAATAAAGTTACTGAGACGACAAAGCCCGCGCAAAAAGTGTCAGGCTCAGTCGCTGCATTAAAAGCCAACGCTAATGGTAGTGGCAGTGCACCCAAAAACAAGAAAGGGTCGTTGGATCCAAACCGTCTACCTGACACGGATAAAAATACTACTGCTGATAAAGAGACTGCTGCTAAGACTGACACCGTCGAGATAAAAGCTGATGACAGTTCAGATAAGCAGTAAAAGCGTTTAGCTTAGTAAGAGTATTTTGTTCTAAGGCAATAGAAAAACCCCAGCTTATAATAGCTGGGGTTTTTTATATCTATTAGTTTAATAGTTGCTCGTTAACCGTTATTAATTAACAACTAAAGCATTTCGAACATCTACCAATCACGTTGAATCGTAAAGTTAAATCATAGCATCGAATAACAGCATCGTTAATTAAACTTAAACTGAGATTCGACCTCTTGCCATATACGTGCGCTAACCTCATCAGCAGTGCCTGACGCATCAATGCGACGAATACGCTCAGGATGTGCAGTAGCAAGCGTATCAAACCCTGTATATACTTGCGTAAAAAATGCTAGCGCCTGCTGCTCAAAGCGATCGGCTACGCTACGTTTACCTGCACGGCTCATACCCTCAAGTACAGGTAAATCCAGCCAAAGTGTCAGCTCAGGCAATTTTGGAACAAACTGTGCAATAAGCGTCTCTATTTTTGTCAATACTTCACTATTACCCTGCGCACGGCCAAAGCCTTGGTAGGCGATAGTAGAGTCTGTAAAGCGATCACAGATAACCCAAGTACCGCGTTGTAATGCTGGTACAATTACTTGCTGAATATGATCGCAGCGAGCGGCAAACAATAGCAATAGCTCCGTGTCATCGTTGATGTCGGTCGTAGGGTCTAATAAAATGGCACGCAGACGCTCAGCGAATGGACTACCGCCAGGCTCACGTGTCCGCAGATAGTCAATACCCGCCATCTCTAAACGCGTGCAAAGCTGCTCGATAGCTGTTGTTTTGCCCACACCTTCGGTACCCTCAAAGCTGATAAAGCGTCCATTCTTGCTTGGCGTTTCTACGTCAGACGCTCCTTTTTGAATAGCCAGTTGGGCCGCTTGTGTGTTTATGGATGCTGACATGAGCCTGCCTTTTTTATAGTTATTTCAAATATCTTTATGCAAAACAAAAATGGTTACCGAGCCTTTAACGCTCGTAACCAAGTCTCGTTGCTACTCTCTTACTCTGGCGGTGTTTGGGACTTTCTTTCACGCATGACCTTTAAGTAGTCTCTTACCGCTTGGTTATGTTCGTCTAAGCTATTGGTAAACTTATGACCTCCATTGCCTGTCGCCACAAAATATAAGGCTTCGCTATCAGCTGGATGCAATGTGGCTTCGATAGAAGCAGCAGATGGCAGTGCAATAGGCGTGGGCGGCAAACCATTAATTTGATAAGTGTTGTAAGATGTCTTTTCGTCGATGTCTTGTCGGCGGATATTGCCATCGTAGCGGCTACCCATACCATAAATAATGGTCGGATCCGTCTGTAGGCGCATCCCTTTATTCAATCGATTGGTGAATACGGCAGCTACCAGCTCGCGCTCTTCAGGCACACTGGTTTCTTTTTCGATAATCGACGCCATAATCAATGCTTCATAAGGCGTCTTATATGGCAAATCAGCTGCGCGGTTTTCCCAAGCTAGGGTCAATGCTTGCTGCTGGCGCTTATACAGATCCGTCAAGACCTGCTTGTCACTGGCATCTTCGCCATAATAATAGGTATCAGGAGTGAACCACCCTTCAAGGTTGTAGCTAACAATAGGATCGTCGCTATTGATCACCGAATCAGGCAGTATACCCACCAGATCCAGCGCTTTTGCGATACTAGCGTTATCACTATCAGCGGTCAGTACTTCTTTTTTGATGCCTGGGTTGTCGCGTAGATTTTGATATAGATCTTTAGCTGTCTTGCCTTCGATAATTTGTACTTTTACCATCGCCACCTTTGCGCCTTGTTGTAAGACATGCAATGCTTCTGCTATCGTCGGGTTTTCTGGTAATTGATAGATACCTGCATGTAGCGGTGCATCTACTTGCGACTTGATATAAAACTTAGCAATACTGGCAGAAAACAGCGGGATTTGCTGTTGCCATTGTGGAAGCAAGCCGTAATAAGTGTCGCCCTGCTCAATCGTCACCTTTTGCTCAGGCTGCTCGATACGACCAAACAACGTTTGATAGACCATCACCAATAAAAAGGCAGCAATCAGTCCCAATACCAATAAAATCTGATAACCACGCTGCATAAAAAACGACTGATTGTCTTTTTTGTACTCGCGCGGGGTGTTTTGACCATTGACCAAAGAAATATCCGTCGCTGGTGCTTTGTCGTCAGTCTCAATGTCTTGAGGCGTCTTAAGAGGGTCGTTAATAGTGCCGTCTCGCTTGTCTGATGCAGGATCATTTGGACGTTCAGGAGGTATTTCAGGTGTAGGCTTGCTCATGGCAACTCGCGAGGCAGATGTTTGCTAGAATTTAGCATTGAACCGTGTGCTTTTCAATGGTATTTGTTTAGCTTGGCGATTAACTTGGCATTTAGGCTAAGTTATATGGCTTAATACTAATGCCTTTTATTGGTATTTCTACGCTCACCTATTAATAACGAAAACTTATTATGAATCTACATTTCGATCAAAGCCTTGCTAAAAACTATAACTCTCAAGCTCAAAAAATTCGGGTACTTAGTGAGGCATGGGTGAAAAACAATGGTTACTGCCCCAACTGTAGCACTCAGCCGTTATTTGAATTTGCTAATGGCAGGCCGGTCGCTGATTTTTATTGTTCAAACTGTGACGAGCAATACGAGCTGAAAAGTAAAAAGGCAAAATTAAGCAATATCATCAATGATGGCGCTTATAAAACTATGATTGAACGTATCAACAGTGAAGATAACCCAAGTTTTTTCTTTTTGACTTACTCCAAAGAATGCACCGTTAATGATTTTTTGATCATTCCTAAGCATTTTTTTAAGCCGGATATGATTGTAAAACGTAAACCTTTATCAATAACTGCCAAACGCGCAGGTTGGGTTGGCTGCAATATCGACTTGCGTAAAGTGCCAGAATCAGGAAAAGTGTTTTTAGTCAAAGACCAACAAGTAATACTGCGCGAAAAAGTTACCCAGCAGTTTCAAAAGACCTTATTTTTACGTGAGCAAACACAGCAGACACGTGGTTGGACGTTAGATGTTTGGCAGTGTGTTGACAGACTGGATGACAAATTCACGCTACAGCAAGTTTATGCTTTTGCCAATGAGCTTCAGCTTAAGCATCCTAAAAATAAACATATCAATCCCAAAATCCGCCAGCAATTACAGGTGCTACGTGATAAAGGCATTATTGAGTTTGTAAGCCCCGGTCACTATCGGAAATTATACTAAGCGCGTCTCGTTATAACGCTCAGGTCTAGGCTATTCTTTTTTATCACGATAAACATCAGCAATTAGTTCATCTTTATCATCCCATAGTGGTAAACGCGCGGTGGCAACTAGGCGCTCATGAAACTTATGCGCTGGATATTCCCAATCAATCTCATCGTTAATTTTAAAGAAATGCTCTTCACGATAATCGATATAAGCATGCATCCTGTTTTTCACATAACTGTTCCACTGCCATAACAGTTGAAACGCATTGCGCGCTGGTTTAGTAAATGGTTTTAAGTTGACGGTTAATGCACACATAACCAGCTCATCGCTAGGAATTACATTGATACGTTGCTCAATGACTTCCTCACGTGTGTGCGCATACTCAAACACACCGCCAAAAGCTACGAACCTTTTAAAATCTCGTAAATACATGACGCCAAACGCTAATTGAGTATAAGGTGATAAATGCACTATTTCATCTGGTTTGCTTTTCGCTAATTGGCAAATTTCATCAAAAGCCATTAAGCGACGAACTTGTAGCGGGATTCTCTTTTCTTCATAAACTGGATACATCAACGTTTATCCTTTTGACATTCATTATTTAAAAAGGATCATTGATCGATTTACTTTATTGCACAAGTCCACGTAACAAAAGACGATCACTTCTTCTAAGACCTTTTGCTATGCAAAAAACCATAATATTGAATGTATTGACTTAAAATAGGAGAGGCAAACAATGTCAGATAAAAAAGGATTGAGAACTTATCAAATAGAGGTAATAGAAACGATGAGCGCTCTCATAGAAGTGACTGCCGAGGATGGCGAAACCGCTATACTAAAAGCGAGCGAAAAATATAGAAATGAAGATATTGTGTTATATCCTGATGATATGATAGATACTAAATTTATTATTTATTAGGCAGGGTAGAAGATAACTTAACCACTTCCCCACCCAACAACCTAAGCCCATCAATAGGCATCACCCCACGCAAAGCATTGCAAAAAAACAAACCACGTAAATTTGGCAAATCATCATCATTTAACGCGCGCATAATCACTGGCGTCTTAGTCTTAGCGAAAGCATCAATAATGACTTGGCGCATCACCCCAGCGACACCTGATTGTGTCAACGGCGGTGTAAACCACTGACCTGATAATAGAAAATCATCAGAATAATTGGCTTTGGCTTTATCGCTAGTGTCAGTCGATTGGGCGTTAGATAACTGATAAAAGACATTTCTCATCGTGCCCTCCACCCAGCTACCGCTCATATCACGTACCAATCCTTCACCAACGCCCAATTCTGCATCGGACTCTAATGATTTAGCTTTAAGACGTTGGAGCTCACCGCTCGCCAGTACATTATCAAGTCGGTTAAGGCTTTTGAGACCCGCTAACGGTGGCGGCAAGCAAGCAAGTTGCGTGGTTAGACATACCGCCGATGTAGTAGGTTGTATCAATACACTGTGACCATCTGGCAGCTGAGTATGCTGCGCGGTATCGATAGTCATAGCGGTTGCTTTTAACCAAACCTCACAAGAGCTAGCATCCATATCTGCTGCAAAACCATAACCACGCACAGCTTGTACAGCACGCGTGATGATGACTTTTATCACCCCTTGTTGTAGCTGCTGAGCGTGGGCTTGCAAAGTGGTGAGTAGCGAGTCGCTATCGACGTCTAATTGTAATGCATGAGCGTGAGAGAGCAGTCTTTGATAATGATACTCTGGCCATAATATCGAGCCTTCAATGACACCTATGGTAGTAAAGAATCCATCTCCATAAGCCAGCCCGCGGTTATCTGGGGTTATAACGGCGTTATCTACATTGGCAACCACATTATCAGACTGCGGATATAGGCGCTGCCATGTCGAGACATGGTTAATAAGCTGACTACTATTGGACTCACTGTTATTGAGCTTAGCTATCATACCTAGCTGTCTTTCGCTGGTTGCTCACCTGATTTATTTAGCACCAGCATGCAACTATAAAACTCGCATTTGCCAAGCTCTATCTTTTGTCCACCAATGGTTTTGTTTTTTATGATTTGACCTCTGAGCATATCTGAGATGACTTTTCCGCCATCATCATTCATAAGCTGACGCGCAAGCTGATAGGACTTTTTCGCATGGGCTTTACTCAGCTCTTTTTCTTTATCTGAGTCAGTAGGATTGGCGAAATACCAACCAAGCTCAAGATACTTTTCAGAGTCAATCAAGTCCAGATAAGGCGCATCTGTATCCATAAAACGGTACTTGACTGCCGGGTTACTGGCGTAGTCCAAGCTATTCTCATCAGTGGTGACGACCTTGCCAAACGTTGATTTTATTTGATCGACCTCTTGTACGCTTACAGGCTGGACTTGTTTGTCACCCCATGAAGAAACATCATATTTGACTGGCGTGCCTTGCTCAACTGTCGCACCATCCAAATCTGTCTCTGGCGTAGGATTTGCTTGTTCAGGTTTGGCCTGCTCAGCTGTACTATCAGACACTGCCTCAGAGGGGGTTTCTTGCGTTGGGGCATTACACGCGCTCAATGAGACACCAGCTGCTATCACTATACTGACCGCAAAGGTCTGTAGGCTGTTATTCCACATGGGCAATTTACTCACACTTTTTGGGTATAAATTATATTAACCAGCCGTTAATGGTGCGGCTTGCCAATAATGAAAAGAATAGTTATCTACACGGTGCATTATCAATACATATTGTTATTACTGTCATAGGCTATCGATATCATAAATGCGGTCAAGCAACGACCTATATGATAAATATTCTATGCTTCAGTTATACTTATACGACAACTTCTATAACAAGTGCGCTTGCAATAAATGCGCCATTTATTAGCTTAAGCTTGGCTCATTGTGCCGCTCTTTACTGTCATAATTATAATGCCATTATGCCAACAGTGTACCCAACTGCCCAGCGCTTGACTAGCCTTTACGTTACGGATAACAATCGTAGAAGGTGCAAATTTGTTAAAAACATTGTTATCCCCTATGATGAGTAAGCACTGTTTAATTTTCTCTCTTTTGCTGCTTATTATTTCTTTGTTATCATGAATACAATCTAAAAGACTTGCAGAGTTACTCAGATAAATTTTATGAATCCTCTGTCTGGCAAAGCGTACAATAAGCAAGACATTTTATAGCTACAGTGCACCGACTTTTATTATTTATATTGACTACAGCGCTAGTGGACCGTTTATGACCCAGCATTTTATCGTTATTGGCAATCCTATTGCTCATAGTAAATCCCCGGAGATTCATCAAGTATTTGCCGCGCAAGTGGGTATTGATATTAGCTATCAACGTCAATACTGTCCTGATGATGCCGCAAGCTTCAACGCAGTTGTTGAGGCGTTTTTTAATGGTGGCGGCGTGGGTGCCAATGTGACAGTACCTTTTAAACAACTCGCTTACGCATCTTGTCAATCTCAAGGCGGTCTATCTGAACATGCGCGTATCGCAGGCGCGGTCAATACGTTACTGTTAGTCAGTGATGATTCGTCAAAAGATAAGACGCTATATGGTGATAATACCGACGGTCAAGGTTTGGTCAATCATATGATGAGCTTAGATTGGCCGCTTACAAACGCTCGTGTCGCTATCATTGGCGCAGGCGGCGCAGCACGTGGGGTGATACTGCCACTGATTCAAGCAGGTATTGGACAACTGACCCTTGCGAATCGAACGTTGAGTAAAGCTGAAGTGTTGGTCGATGAGCTTAGCGCAGCCAGTGAGACGATTAACAATCACCCCATCGCCATGTGTGCAACGACTGAGCTGACAGGGCAGTTCGACTTGATTATCAACGCTACTTCCATTGGGCTAACAGGCGAGACTTTACCACTTCAGCAAAGTTTAGACTGCCACTATGCCTACGATATGATGTATGGACGCGCACTGCCCTTTTTACAGCATTTTGCCGCGCGCGGCGCGCAAACCTCAGACGGTTATGGGATGCTCATCGGCCAAGCTGCATTAAGCTTTGAGCGTTGGACCGCTCATAGTATCGACGTGACTCAAGCGACCACTGCGATTCAAGCAAATAAGAAGCAATAAGCGGCTCGTAACCATAAAGTGCTATTAGGGCGAAGATGAAAAACGTACTAATAGCCATTTTTCTATGCGCCGTAGCGGTACGCGTAGCTTGACTGAATGTATCGCCAGCCCTCCACTCAAGCCTACCGCGCAGCCTAGCGCAGTATCGAGCATTCGCGCCCGAATAATCTCTTGGACACTCGCCTGCGCAAGCGAGGTAACACTGCCATACTCAGCGATAAATATCGTTAACGGAGTGATCAGTATTACGGCCAGTCCGTAATGTCGATCAACCAGCGATTCAATACACAGCATCATAAGCAGTATTGCGAGCGCCACCTCCCACATTGATAGATTCCAAGACAACATCCAGCCGGCAACCACCATACCTACTAAGGTACCCAGCAGACGATGCAGCTGTTTAATCCATATCGTGCGCATTTGTATGCCTTGAATAATAATAAAACAACTGACCGCAGCCCAGTATGGATAAGGCATGTCTAGCAGCACTGCTATCGATAATGCCAAGCTAACAAAACTTGCAACGATGATACTGTCACTGATTATATCTGGCTCATAACGATACTCTGGCACAGCAGTAGAGGGGCGCGTCACTAATAAAAACAGCGTATATAAAAGTGCCATAAACATTGAAAAACCACTGCCCAACATCACAAGCCCAGTGGCTGATAATATCTGTTCAGCTGAAACAGGAATGAATAGAGCAATTGCACCCGCCATCATGACAAACAGTCCGGCAGGCGGCGGCTGACGATAATAGCGACCGAAAACAACAACGCTAAAGGCAATCAGCGCAAATACTGGTAGTTTTAGTAAGGGCACTTGCTGCGCAATCAGTCCGAGCGCAAAGCAAAGCGTCATCGCAAAGCTCCACGCCATCACCGTCACTAAACGATAAGGCAACCCGCCTACAAATGGTAAGTTTAATATAACCATGGCTCCTAAAGACGCCTTAATCCCTGCATGTAGTACCCCAAAATATGCGCCAACAAAGACTGGAAAACTGATGGCTATAGCAGCGATGATCGGCATATGCCATGGTCGGCGGCTTCGATTGACCGTGAGCAAATGATCAAGCTCTCCACGAATTAAATGCTTAATATAAGCGAGCATTTATTGTCCCTTCTGTTTTAGCGATGTGAAGAACCCATACACGTTCATAAATTATTACCCTCATACATTGTTTGTGCTTACTGTTCATAGCTTAAGTTAGACAGCCCTAACCATCGCAATCCTCTTCTATATTAAGAAACCTATTGCTATTTGATAAATTAAATTAATATCTAAACCATCAAGTCATGAAAATTAATTATGCATTGTATATTTGTCTCAAAAGAACATTTATACTAATCATATACATATGACCAGTATTCACATAGCTTGTCATTTTACTCAGTACATTGTGATTATAACGATAATAATCTAATAGCGATAACCAACCGTATTTATCCATTCTTATCTCTAATACGAATACAAGCTTATAAAAACCAGCCATCGGTCGTACTAGAGCAAACCAAATAAAGAGATCAACTATGTTAACTTACAAAGCTCCTTTACGTGATATTAAGTTTTTGATTAACGATGTATTTGACTTTCAAACGCATTATAAAGACTTAGACAATGGCGCAAATGCTGACCCTGAAACCATCGATATGATTTTACAGGGCATGGCTGATTTTTCAGAAAACGTCTTAGCCCCTCTTTATCAGCCTGCTGATGCAGAAGGTTGTCATTTTGAAAACGGCGTCGTGACAACTCCTAAAGGCTTTAAGGAAGCTTATAATCAGTTTGTTGAGGGCGGCTGGCAAGGCATTTCATACCCTGAAGAATACGGCGGTATGAACCTGCCCATGTCTATTAACCTGATTAAAGCTGAGATGATTGGTACAGCCAACTGGCCTTGGGCAATGTATCCTGGCCTCTCAACAGGTTGCATCAATACGCTAATGCAATATGGTACTGACGAGCAAAAAGAGACTTATTTACATAAATTGGTTGACGGCTCATGGGCAGGTACGATGTGCCTAACTGAGCCACAATGCGGTACAGATTTGGGACAAGTCAAATCAAAAGCAATCCCGCAAGAGGACGACAGTTATAAGATTAGCGGTACTAAAATTTTCATCTCAAGCGGTGAACACGATTTGACTGAAAACATCATTCATATCGTACTAGCACGCTTACCTGGCGCACCTGAAGGCACCCGCGGTATCTCATTATTCATCGTACCAAAATTCCTTCCTAATGATGATGGTGAAGTGGGCGAGCGCAATGGCGTCACTTGTGGTTCTATCGAACACAAAATGGGCATCAGCTCTTCATCAACTTGTGTATTGAACTTTGATGATGCTGTTGGCTATTTAATTGGTGAGCCAAATAAAGGCCTCAAAGCGATGTTTACCTTTATGAATACGGCCCGTATTGGTACGGGTATTCAAGGTCTGGCCCATACCGAGCTGTCATTTCAAAATGCCCTACCCTATGCCAAGGAGCGTCGCTCTATGCGTGCCCTATCAGGGACCAAAGACCCTGAAAAAGTAGCGGATGCCATCATTCACCATGCGGATGTACGCCGGATGCTGCTGACGCAAAAAGCCTTTGCCGAAGGTGGACGTTCGATGATTTATCACTCAGCGCGTTATGCGGATAAGATGGCACAAGGCGTTGCTAATGGTGATGATGATGAGTTTGAAAAATGGGACGATAAACTAGGCTTTTATACGCCAATCCTAAAAGGCTTTTTGACCGAACTAGGTATCGAAGCAGCTAAGCATGGTCAGCAAATCTACGGTGGTCACGGCTATATCAAAGAATGGGGTATGGAGCTCATCGCTCGTGATGCCCGTATCGCTACATTGTATGAAGGCACGACTGGCGTACAGGCGCTTGATTTGTTAGGCCGTAAGGTTATCTTGCAGTCTAAAGGCAAAATCATCCGTGACTATACGTCAAGCATTATGAAATGGTGTGGCGAGTATGCACTCGATAAAGACATGCGTAAGTTTGTTTGGGCATTGACTAAACTATGTGCCGAGTGGAACACGCTTACGGTACGTTTGATGCTCATGGCACGTAAAGACCGTGAAGTGATCTCAGCGGCCTCAGAAGACTTTTTGATGTATTCAGGCTACATAATGATGGGCTATCACTGGGCGCGTATGGCAGCAGTCGCTTATGACAAGCTTAAAAATGGGGGTACTGAGTCACCAGAGTTTTATAAAGCCAAAGTCCAAACGGCAGAGTTTTATTTTGACAAAATCTTGCCACGTACATCAGGACATGCTGAGAGTATGGTTGCACCAAGTGAAAGTATGACGGCGATGGATATCGAGAACTTTGCCTTTTTAGACTAATCTTAAGTAGCACCTAAGCTTAATTGAACTTAAGAAAAGTAAAAAGCGCCCAACTTTCAATAGCTGGGCGCTTTTTTTATAATTAAGTAATTAAATAAGCAAGTATGATTTCAAATGACATAAAGGTTAAAAAGCTTTCAGTTAAAAATACTTTCAGTTAAAAACCAATGCTAGCTACCGAGCAGCTTTTTTTGATAAATAGGACTGATCTCCTCCACTTCTACGCATACTTGTAGCGATGCTCGCCCCGATTGCTCCTCGCCTAATGTATCCTCTATCGTAGCCACCAATAGCTGTGCCAATTGCTCACGGACACCACTGTCACGACCTGGCATCAATTTTAAATGTGCATAGATAAAACCATATGCTTGCTCATCATTCTCAACTCCAACCAAAAACGTATCGATAGGGATTATTCGCGCTTTAATATCAGTTGGCTTACCAAAATGACCACTATCCCATAATACTTTATTTAAAGATTTGAGTAACGACTCTTCGTGAGAGATACTGACATTGGGAGATGCTTGGATAGTTAAATGCGGCATGAATACGTCCTTATAATGGGTTAAAAATTTACGTATGAAGACAAGATTAGTACGTCTGGTTATTTTATAGGACTCTTGAAAATAGCCATCATGTATCGGCAATATCTTCAAAAAGAGCGCCAAGCGTTTTAGCCAGTTGTAATGGCGGTAGCTCAATCTCAAGCCCGCGGCGTCCAGCACTGACATAGATGGTAGGCTGATCTTTAGCCGTTATATCGATTATCGTGATCAAACGCTTCTTTTGCCCCAGTGGGCTTACACCGCCGAGCACATAACCTGTACTACGTGCAACGCGCTTTGGATCGGCCATTTGCACTTTTTTACAGGGCAGCACTTTATTAGAAGAAAGGGCTTTAGCCATTTTTTTAAAGTTCAAGATGGTATCGACTGGTACAAGAGCAACAGCTAACGTGCCAGTATCTGTCTCTACCACCAATGTTTTGAAAACTTGCGCAGCTTTTATACCAAGCTTTTCAGCAGCCTCTAAACCAAAAGACGTCGCACTACTATCATGGACATACTCATGCAGCTGATAGTCAAGGCGACACTGCTTAGCAATCTTAATAGCAGGAGTCATAGGGCACTCTCATTAAACTTAAAATAAAAACGGATAATAGTGTTCAATTAACGCTATATCAAAACACTGGTATATAAAGGTACTGTTAACTTGGACACGTTAGCATTTATAATATATTCAGCACAGATACCGACACCATATATCGCTTTGACTACTTTTATGGCATCATAAGCGCATTACATTTTACAAAGTCTGACTTTTGATTATGATACCCAGTTTCCTAAAAAACAAGCTCTTAAAAAACCGAACGTCCAAAGCGCAAGCCAACTCTGAGGCTAGCAAGTCGTCAGCTGCGACGACTTATACCAATGCACCCATCAATCAGTTATACCGAAAAATATCGGGACAGGCACTTGATGTCGCAGTCAAAGCAAAGCTTTTAGGTGAGCTGCCAGTATTCGATAATGATGATCAAACGCTGACCTTTTATGTGCTACAGGATTATTCGCGCTCTAATAGTATTTTGATCGATCTACAAACTGGCGAGCATAAGCTACCACCTGCACTGATGAGCGTAAAAGACAGCATACATGATGTCAACGAAAATGCTGGCATCATATTTTTGCATCATCCTAAAGCCAAAGACAATCAATTATCGCCGCGCTTGTCACGTTTGGTCGCGGCCATTCTACAACATCCAGACTTACAAATACGCCTAGTACCAGTATCGATTCTTTGGGGCCGCGCGCCTGAAAAAGAGGACTCGTTGTTTAAGCTATTGATGGCAGATAACTGGCAAGATCCAAGTATTACCAAGCAATTATTTAATATTGGTGTGATGGGACGCGATACCTTTGTCCAGTTTCATGCGCCAAAAGACTTACGCACCATTATTTATAACCGTTTGCACGATGAGTCATCAGATAAGCTCGGAGTTGCAGACACTGCAGATAGCCGAGATGGACGTCACGCGTTAGTGCCAGTAGCAGATGCCAACCGTGAGTTGGTACGCGACTTACAGCAAGAGCTTCATACATATCTTGATAATCAGCGTACTACTATGCTCGGTCCTGACTTATCAGATCGGCGCAATTTGGTAGATAAGCTGATCTACTCACCTGCCATTCAACATGCCACACAGATCGAAGCGGATGAAAAAGACATTAGCGTCCGTGAAGCACGCGGGCTTGCTAGAAACTATGCAAATGAGATGGTCAATGATTACTCTCATTCTATCATTCGAGTCTTTGATAAATTTTTAACTTGGTTATGGACGCAACTGTATGACGGCGTCGACGTCCATCATTTTGAGCGCGTACGTGAGCTTGCAACCGATCATGAAATCATCTATGTGCCCTGTCATCGTAGCCATGTTGATTACTTGCTCTTATCCTACGTTATTTATAAGCGCGGTCTGAGCATTCCTTATGTGGCAGCGGGCGACAACTTAGATGTTCCAGTATTAGGACCTTTGTTACGCGGTGCTGTGGCTTTTTATATTCGTCGTAGTTTTCGTGGTAATGCGCTTTATACCGCAGTGTTACGTGAGTATATGCACACGCTTATTACTCGTAATACGCCGATTGAATACTTTATAGAAGGCGGACGCTCACGCTCAGGACGCTTGCTACCACCAAAGATGGGCATGCTAGCGATGACGATACATAGTCAGCTACGCCAAACCAATAAACCCGTAGTCTTTATTCCGACCTATATTGGTTATGAGCGCATTATGGAAGGTGGCACTTATATCGGCGAGCTAAAAGGCAAGCCAAAAGAGTCCGAATCCTTAATTGGGTTACTAAAAGTTGGACGCAAAATTGAGCGTATTTTTGGTAATGTACATTTAAGCTTTGGCACACCGCTGCACCTAAGCGACTTTATGCAAAAATTCGATGTGCCTGCTGATAGCTTACCCGCTGATCGTACCGATACGCCACTTGATGAAAAAGCCAGTGCCATGGTTGATAATATTGGTGTAAAGATCATGCAGCATATCAATAAAGCGGCGGTCGTCAATCCCGTATCATTACTGTCTCTAGTCTTACTATCAGCGCCAAAAGCGGCTCTTGATGAAGACATCTGCCGCGAACAAATCGCCCTATATCAAGGTATTGCGCGTCAAATACCCTACTCTGATGACACTATCGTCACAGATATGAGCCCGCAAAAAATCATCGACTATGGTATCAAGCTCAAACTTATTGAGCGTATACCGCATATTTTGGGTGATATCATTCAAGTCGCTGGCAAGCAAGCCGCGCTATTGAGCTATTTCCGTAATAACATTTTGCATGTATTTATCCTATTGTCTTTCTTAGCTGCACTGGTCGCACGCAATGGTCGCGTGAGTCGCAGCCGTCTTGATGATATCGTTACTCAGATGTATCCTTTCTTGCAAAGCGAGCTGTTTTTATACTATCCAGCGCACGGTCTGATGGATACGCTTAATCAAAAAATCGACAACCTGATCGATCATGGCCTAATTATCGACTTAGGTGATGGCATGCTCAGTGTGCCAGATGCTAATAGTAGCTGTTATCAGCAGCTAGAAGTCCTCGCCGCTCCTGTTGCCCAGAGTCTTGAGCGTTACTTTATGACCTTGGCGTTGTTGTCACAACAAGGCTCAGGAAACTTGACCACAGAAGAAGTAGTTGATCTTTGTCATCTGCTTGGTCAACGTTTATCAGTATTGTATGCTGATGATATTCCTGATTTCTTTGATCGCTCCTTGTTCTTAAGTTTTGTCACAGCACTGACTCGTCTGAACTACTTACAAGTAGATAAAGACACAGGCGTGCTAAACTTCGATCAGCGTATTGACGATATCGCTCATCATGCTAAATATGTACTAAGCCCTGACATGATGCAAATTTTGCAGCAAATCGCCAGTCTTGATGATGAAGAGATCGCCCATGCGATTACTGAGATTAGTAATAAAAAGCAGCGCAAATTTGGTCTTAAGCGTTAGGGCGTACTTGCTTCTTTATATGCTAATAAAAAAGACCTCTAATAATTAGAGGTCTTTTTTTATTGTATAAAACTTGAGGTTTTTAAGCCGACAAGCTAGGTAGAAATCTTTTTATACTTCATACGCTTAGGACCGGCATCGTCACCCATCGTTTTTTTGCGATACGCTTCAAATTCTGTGTAGTTACCGTCATACCAAATCGGCCCTTCTTCTTCAAAGGCTAGGATATGCGTGGCGATACGGTCAAGGAACCAGCGATCATGCGAGACCACCATGACCGTACCTGGGAATACTTGAATCGCATCCTCTAGCGCACGTAGGGTCTCAATATCCAAATCGTTTGAGGGTTCATCAAGAAGCAAAACGTTGGCACCCTGCTTCAAAGTTTTTGCCAATTGTAGACGGTTACGCTCACCACCGGATAGCTGCCCGACGTGCTTTTGCTGATCTGAGCCTTTAAAGTTAAAGCGACCAATATAAGCACGACTTGGCGTAGTATAGTCACCAACAGTAATGATATCTAAGCCGTCAGACACTTCTTCCCAGACTGTTTTATTGTCATCTAAGTTGTCACGTACCTGACCGACATAAGCGACTTTAACGCTTTCACCCAAGTCAACCGAGCCTGTATCTGGCGTATCTCGTTCGGTAATCATATTAAATAGCGTGGTTTTGCCCGCACCATTTGGACCGATGATACCGACGATAGCACCCGCTGGAACGTTAAAGCTTAAGTTTTCATAAAGCAAACGATCACCGAATGACTTAGAGATATCATTGACTTCAATGACTTTGTTACCCAAACGTGGACCAGGTGGAATATAAATCTCAGAGGTCTCGTTACGTTTTTGGAACTCTTGTGAGTTTAGCTCTTCAAAACGCTGTACACGAGATTTGGACTTGGCCTGCTGACCTTTTTGGTTTTTACGAATCCACTCAAGCTCTTTTTTGAGTGCTTTAGCAAATGATTCTTCTTGTTTATTTTGCTGTTCAAGACGGTTATTCTTTTGCTCAAGCCACTCTGTATAGTTGCCCTCATAAGGATAGCCATGACCACGGTCCAGCTCTAAGATCCACTGAGCAACGTTGTCCAAGAAATAACGATCATGGGTAATGGCCACGATAGTACCGCTATAGTTCTGTAAGAACAGCTCAAGCCAAGCGACAGATTCAGCGTCCAAATGGTTGGTCGGCTCATCAAGCAATAGCATATCAGGGCGCGACAGTAACAAACGACATAAGGCCACACGGCGTTTTTCACCGCCTGACAGTTTGCTAACATCAGCATCCCATGGCGGCAGACGTAGTGCATCAGCCGCTTTTTCTAGCTGAGTATTTAAGTTATGCGCATCCCAAGCTTGAATGATGTCTTCCATCTTGCCTTGTTCTTCAGCAAGCTTATCAAAATCGGCATCAGGTTCTGCGTATTCAGCATAAATTGCATCGAGACGGGCAAGCGCATCTAATGCTTCACGCATGCCATCTTCGACATTACCACGAACATCTTTGCTATCATCAAGCTGTGGCTCCTGCGGCAAGTAGCCAACCTTAGTACCCGTTTGTGCGCGTGCTTCACCGCTAAATTCAGTATCGACGCCTGCCATGATACGTAGCAAAGTCGATTTGCCAGAACCGTTGATACCGAGTACACCGATTTTGGCACCTGGGAAAAACGATAAATTGATATTTTTTAGAATTTCGCGCTTAGGCGGAACAAGTTTTGACACGTTGTTCATCGTGTAAATATATTGAGCCATTAACACTCCGATAGACTACATAGACGAGGACTGTCATCACAGTTAGCAATGATGCTAAGTGAACTGCGCCTCAAAAATCAGGGTTATAAATTGTCTGCTATTATCGCATTGTGGCGCATGCCCTGCAAGCTGACAGCTTGTTTTCTGGTATGTTTAGTCGTTTTTAATACTTCTGCTACTCATTTCTGATAAAAGATAAGAATAAACTTGTAGACGCTATAAAAAATAGTAATAGATAAAATTAACTGCTGATAGATTTTTGTTTTATAAAACCTACAAAATTTTGCATCAATCAAACTATAAAATTAATTAACAAGGGTTATTATATTAATATAACTTAATAAAACAATAATTTGGTCAAAGTGATTTTAAGCTTAATATTTACAATTCGCGTAGCAATTCTTAGCAAACAGGTGCTTTATTTATGATGACTGGCTACCACCCTGAGCGTATTCAGCGCGTTTTTGTGGACTTTGTCAGCACGCATATACATTCTTTTTGGTCATTGACTGCCCCTAAGCTACGATTGTTAGCCAAGCACACATTGAACGATGATCTGATAGCTCTACAGTTTGAAACCAACCATGCTTTTCGACAACAATCGAACAATCTCTGGCATGGCGGGCAGCACTTAAGCTTAATCGTACCAATAGACGGTATTCATCATCAGCGTCAGTATTCACTGCTTGGTTTACCTCGGCAAGCATTATGGTGGCAAAGTAAAAAACCGCACACGCTTACTATCGCTATTAAACCTCAAGGTTTGGTATCAAAATACTTGACTCAGCAAGCATTGCTTGGAGATGTTTTTGCGTGCAGTGTTCCAAACGGCAGTTTTGTCCTGTCACAGACGCTAGAGGAACCGACACCGATATTGTGTATCGCTAGTGGTAGCGGTATTACGCCGATGTTAGGCTTAGTCACGCAGGCGCTCAAGGATAAACAACCAGTCACTTTGCTTCACTATAATCAAACATCCATATTGACGTCTTTTTGGACAGCACTGGCCGCAACTTATCCTGCGTTTCGTTATCATCTGATTGCAACGCAAGATGTCAGCACTTATCTTGCAGACAATCGATACCTGACCAAGAATAGCCTACTTGCGCTTGGACTACCGCTCGCTCAAACGCAGATATATGCCTGCGGGTCACAGTCTTTGTTATCAAGCCTGTACCAATCAGTAAATGATTTGACTGTTGAAAATACAGCATCGCTACTCGATAACATCACGATAGAACGCTTTGGGACGAGTGCTAATCATCACGATCAGGAAGGAAGCGAGACTGATAGCATAGCGCGAACCGTACATTTACGCGGACGACAGCGGCAGTTTACTAGCCGTACTACTTTGCTCAAAAGCGCTGAAGCGCTGAAGCGCTGAAGCGGCGGGTATACGCCTGCCCTATGGTTGTCGTCAAGGCATTTGTCATCTGTGCCGCTGCCAAAAAATCAGCGGTCAAGTCAAAAACATCCAGACAGGGGTTGTCAGCGGTGAAGGTTTTGAGTCTATTCAGACTTGTATTAATGTACCTGTAACCGATGTTGTGCTCGATATTTAATATAATAAAGGACTTTTTATGCGTTTATTACCGCCTATGTTTAGTGCTCGATCCGCGCTCCCTACTACCCCTATTCAGTCTGTAGTAGATAAGCGATGGGTAGCGCAGACTCGTTACCCGACATTAAGCAGCGCGCCCCTATCAAAGGCACAAACTGAGACGATGGCTGCTGAGTTAGATGCGTTATATCAGAGTGTCATGGCATCGCTTGGTGCAGAGGATGCGCGCTATATTCAGCGCATTTATGCTGCTGTCGTTTATAGTGAAATACTAGCACGTGGTCTGCTTGCTGTTGCCGCATGTCCCTCTTCACGCCGTAAGCAATTGAGCATTTGGCTATTAGGTACTTCTTTACTAAGTTTTAGCAAGATATTAAACAACATGGAGCTTGGTCACAATGTCATGCACGGTCAGTATGATTGGATGCAGCATCCGCATCTGAACAGTCAAAAGTTCGATTGGGACATTGTCTGTCCTGCGCCGCTTTGGCAGCACTCGCACAATTACTTACACCATACCTTTACCAACATCGTTGGTCGTGACCACGATGTGGGGTATCATCTGATTCGAGTGACCGATGAGCAGCCTTGGACGCCAAGCGATAGTAATAATTTATTGATCACCATGATACTGGCATTAGGGTTTGAATGGGCAGTGGCCTTTCACGATATTCAGATCAGTGTTGATGAATATGCACATGACGCGCACTTGGTAGATGTCATGACACCCAAGTCACAAGCGCTATTTGACAAGATAAAGCGACAAATAGGCAAAGATTATCTGGTTCTGCCTATGTTTAGTGGGCTGGTATTTGGCGCGCGTAGTGCTATGACGACAGCCAGTGGCAACGTGACTGCCAATATCGTACGTAATGTTTGGACTTGGGCGGTGATATTTTGTGGTCATTTTACCGAGCAGGCACATATCTATACGCATTTAGATGACAATGAGAGTCGCGGCGACTGGTATACCAGACAGATATTAGGATCAAGCAACATCACAGGTCGCAAGTGGTTCCATATTTTGACCGGTCATTTGTCGCATCAAATTGAACATCATATTTATCCTGATATGCCAGCCAACCATTACACACGCGTGGCCCCGCAAGTACAAGAGATATGCAAAAAGTATGGCCTACCTTACAATACAGGCAGCTTTGGTGCGCAGCTTACCCAAGTCATTAAACGTATTTATCACTTTAGTAAACCAAGTAATGATAAGCGAGATTCATACTTGCAAACGCAAATGGTTATGGATAAAAATAATGAGACAAGCCAAGCAAAGACGTCCTTAACTGTTACGCAAGGTCTGAGTAAATATTTGCCACCCGTCGTGCGTCATGCTTTATTTTATTATAAATAATCTTTATTCTATGTTGAATCACATCAATAAAATATACCCAATAACTGGAGATTTATATGAGTAATCAACAACCGTTAGATATCACGCATAATGAAGATCGCAATCGCTTTGAGACTACGATAGAAGGTCAAACTGGCTATATTAGTTATCAAGAACGTGGTGATGCTTTGGTTTATGACCATACGATTGTACCGCCAGCGCTTGGCGGGCGCGGAGTGGGTTCAAAATTAGTCAAACATGCTCTAGACTATGCACGCGATCATGATAAAAAAGTCGTGCCACAATGCTCGTTTGTATCCTCTTATATTAGCAAGCATCCAGAATACAAAGACTTGGTGTAGTAGCTGTATGAGACAGTATCAATATGACAGCCTAAAATACCTGTCATAGTACGCCTAAGCATTTAAATGGGCTGCCTTAATCTTACCTAACAGAACCGACTAACCTCTTGCCTACCTATCTATTTAAGCTATCTCACTATATATTTATCCATGGATATATGGCAGGATATAAAGGATAGGTGGGTTTTTCGTTCTCTAGTAAGTAGCGACACGTAATACGCTTGAATATAAGTACAAAGTAGTAATAGTTAAAATAAAATACCAGTTTTAACAATAAAAAAGGTGCGATTATTGATAGCATTTTAATCAATGACGACAACACTCTTATTAACCACGACATAATAATAAAGGATATCGGTATGAGTAGTTTATCCGACAAACAAGTTGATATGCAGCTAGAAGACCTTACTGGTTGGCAGCGTGATGGGAACAGTATAGTAAAAACTTACCATTTTAGTAACTTCGTCGAAGCCATGAGTTTTATGAATCAAGCAGCATTCTATGCTGAAGCACTTGAGCATCATCCTGAATGGAAAAATATTTATAACATCGTCGAGGTACGTTTGACGACTAATGATACGGGCGGTATTACCAGCCATGATATTCGCTTAGCAAAACGTATGGAACATATTATTCAACCTAAACGTCTATAAGATTGTATTGCTCAATATTTTTAATTAATACCGACTTAGTGAAAACACAAATAAAAACGTCCTCACTTGAGGACGTTTTTTAATTTTAAATAAGCAGCATTTATCAATTATGAATATGTTGTGCTGTTTACATTTTACGGCTAACAAACGCCACGATAAACAAGATAACTGCTACTGCTAAGAAAATATAGGCCAAATTAGCAGATAGTCCAGCAACGCCGCCAAACCCTAACAAACTTGCTAATAGCGCAATAACAGCAAATATAATCGCCCAACGAAACATAATCCTTCTCCTTAAATAAAAAACATCCAGAATACGAATAAAGCAAACCAGCAAACCAGCAAACCAGCAAACCAGCAAACCAGCGCATATTAGCAATATGATCGGTTATCAACCTACAAACAATCAGTTCTATAAACGATCAATACTGTCAGGTTCGCTAAATTCGATTACTCTTAATGCTTATTGTTGTTAATATTATTTCTTATAAGGTGTAGTAGTAGATTAACAACCTTTTAGAGCAGATAAACGTTCAGTTTGGTAATGATCACGATATGTTATGTAACTTATGTATGCTCATTGCCCTGTTTTGGACAAAGTTGGGTTATTGGTCGTTTATCAAACTGATATATAACTGGTATGGTTCTAAGTTGACTTTGAGCTCATAACGCTATCAAACGTTTATATGACGTAAAAATATAAGCATTACTCTGCTCTCATTTATCTAAAAAATAGTAAGGAAAAAATATGAATAATGATATGGATACTCAACAACGTACATATGCTGTCGTTTTATACGGTGCAACGAGTTTTGTCGGTCAAATTACTGCGCACTATTTAGCGCAATTTTTGGCAGGTACCAGTAAGCAAAATGATGGAGATACGCAGTCCGTCACTTGGGCAATCGCTGGTCGCGACCAAGAAAAATTAGAAAAACTGCAATCTGAGCTCAGCTCAGCGCAGCAGAATGGAGATACTAAAGCGAAGATCGATATCATCGTCGCTAATAGTAATGATGATGCCAGTCTGGATAAGATGACCGAACAAACACAAGTTATTATCTCAACGGTTGGTCCCTACCTCAAATATGGCGAACCTTTGATTAAATCGTGTACCAAAAATGGTACCGACTATGTCGACCTTACAGGCGAAGCCATTTTTATTAAAGATATGATGGACAAATATCAAGACGCTGCGAAGCAAAGCGGCGCACGTATTGTTAATTCGTGCGGATTTGACTCTATCCCCTCAGACCTAGGTGTTTACTACACCCAGCAACAAGCTGAGAAGCAGTTTGATGAAGCCTGTACGGTCATCAATATGAGAGTAAAAGCGGCAAAAGGTGGTTTGTCGGGCGGTACAGTTGCTTCTATGGCCACTATATTTGAAGAAGTCGGTCAAGATAAAGAGCGCCGTAAGCAAGTTGCTAACCCCTACTTACTCAATGATGATAAAGACGCGCCTAGTGTGCGTCAAGAGAATGTCAGCCGACCTGAGTATGATGATGAACACAAGCGCTGGTTGGCGCCGTTTGTAATGGCAAGTATTAATACGCGCATCGTTCACCGCAGTAATCAGCTTTTGGGCTACGAATATGGTCGTGAGTTTAAATATGATGAAGCAATGTGGATGAAGGATGGGGTGAAAGGCAAGTTGATGAGTTATGGTATGAGTGCAGGATTATTGAGCTTTGCTACGGCAATGGTATTTAAGCCAAGTCGCGAGCTGCTCTCAAAACATATCTTACCAAAGTCAGGCTCTGGACCTTCTAAGTCTGAACAAGAAAACGGTTACTTTGACATTCGTTTTTTTGGTGAGACTGCTAACAAGGATAGTATCAATACTAAGGTCACAGGCGATAAAGACCCAGGCTATGGCAGCACCTCACGTATGCTTGCTCAATCAGCCTTATGTCTTGCTCAAGATATCGCTAAAGAGGATGTGTTAGGTGGTTTTTGGACACCCGCTTCTGCGATGGGTGATAAGCTGTTAACGCGCTTAGAGACTCACGCTGGTCTTAGCTTTGAAGTCGTTAACCAATAATAACCGTAAAATATATTGTTAATAATAGCCGCACTTTAATTATAGAGTGCGGCTTTTTTGTTGCTTTGGGCTTTACTGTCTTAGACTTTCAAACGACTGGGTAAATTAACAGAGTGACAGTCGGGTCAAAATAAAAGAAGTAGCACACGACTAAACTAATATTTAGTAAATGTGCTAAATAAGTATTAGGGTCAGCAATGTTAAAGAACGATAATTGTGTATTTCGTACGTAAGTATTATTACCAATTTATGGTTATGTGCCACATAACGACACACTTCGTTAATGCAATGAAACAGCGGCACTCATTTATATCACGTACCCTTAATAAAGTTATCAACCTGTGAAGATTGTGTCTATAAAACTGATTAAATAAGATACCAATAACCAGTTCAAATAGCTAAAAAACGATAAGTTAAGAGCAAGAAAATAACGCTCAAATAACTGTTCTTTAAACTAAAATCTTAAAATAACGGTTGAGTAACAACGACAACCAACAGTCATTGAGAGGAATCTATTATGAAATTGAATATATTAACGACAGCCATGTTAGCGTCAGGCCTAGCTATGTTTGCGCATTCTGCCAATGCAGCTATGGTTACTGATGAACATGGTAACGTAGGCTACGACAGCTATGAAGAATGTGTCACCGCGGTAAAAGACGGCTCTGCTACATTCTACACCCCTTACACCTATCAAAAGCCAAAACGCCGCGCTGATGAAGCTTCTGTCAAAACAATGCGTTTGTCCGAAGTTATGATTCCTCAAAATGTGGTTAGCGGCAATAATTTGCAAACGTCAGATTATGCAGCAGGTGCTTGTGATTTGGGTGTCGGTCAATCGGATGATCGTTATGGTGTTTCGGGTGCATTGGTCGGTAAATACGTGCCTATCGCCCCTGATATGCCAGTTAATGTCTACATGAATAAAAGTGGTGACCCTATACGTTTGAGCATGCAACAGTGCGACAATCATTTTAGTGATAAGTTTCCAACTCCTGTAGTAAGCGAAGTGACATCTCTTGAAGCGCAAGTGGCTGTGGCAGAAGCGCGTACTGTAGAGCCAGTCGTCGTTGCAACTAAGCGCGTTATTCGTCCTACTAAATATAGTGTGAAAGAGGTCATCTATGCTCCAGAAGACCAGATTAAACGTATCAAAACGGCGGAAGGTACAGCAGTAGCCATCGAAGATGGTACTGAGCGTGCTACGATTGTTGGTCAAGAAGCTGACGAGCAAATCGTTGATGAAATCGAAATCAATCAGACTTTTCCAGTTACTCGTGTACCTAACAATGATACATCATCACGTGTTGTGGACCCAGATACTGCCGAATAGCTCATTGTAGAATGTATAGTTGGCTTACCATCAAAGGATAACGTGTCATATTTTATTGATATTAAATCCTAAATTATCGGTCAAAATTTATACATATTTACAGACACAGCACTTGCATATCGTCACACGAATACATCAATCTGTTAGACCTTTAATGAGTTTACTACTGAAGTACCAGCATGAGAGCTGGTACTTTGCGTGTTGAGATTATAGCTATTTTATAAATCTTTTACTTATATGTGTCATGACAACCTATAACCCAGTTGTCATGATTTTGTTCTATCTACAGTTGACGTTTTAAATATATTAAACAGTTATATTTAAGACGTTAAGTAGATGGATAACTAAAGGAATAACGATCAAGCTTAAACATATTTTTAAGCTGATTAATAAAACTTGTGACTCAAGGAATTAACTGATGCAAAAACGTACTTTATCATTAATCATCGGCGCAGCTTTAGTAATGCCAAGTATCGCCATGGCTGCTCCTATGGATCAGGGCAATATTACACCAGCAGATATGCGCGATACTCCTGCACCTAATACTTTACAAGCTGAGATTGAAGGCCCAGATGGTGAGTTATTGGCTACTCAACCGGGTGAAGTAGAAAGTGATGTAAATATTACTGAAACGAACCCTGACGAGATGAACGATCCAAACATGATGGGTAACCCTGATGAGATGAACGACCCAAACATGATGAGTAACCCTGATGAGATGAACGACCCAAACATGATGGGTAACCCTGACGAGATGAACGACCCAAACATGATGGGCAATCCTGATGAGATGACCAATCTCGACTCTGAGCAGCAAGCTGCCCCTCAAGCCCTAAACCAACAACATAGCAATAATGAGTATCAGCCATTGATTGCAGGTGAAGTGCTTAACGATGACCCTAACAGCGCAAACGCAACAGTTACGCTGCAAGAGAAAACTAAAGATAACCGTGGTGAGTTACTAGCAACTCAGCCTGCTGAAGTTGAATTTAGCGAAAATCGCCGTGTTATGCCACGTTAATGTTGTTTAACTAACGATAATTCAGCGATGGCTGGTTAAAGATATATCACTACTGGAAACATATGTTGTATGCATAAAAAAGGCAGCCTAACGGCTGCCTTTTTATGTCTCTTTATCAATTACTTGCTATTATTTCTTAGTTTTTGTTACACCCGCTTCTTGTAGCAGTGCACCAAGTGTACCCATTTTGCTAGGCGCTTCAGCTTTATCAGCTCTAGGCGCTTTACTGCGGTTATTAGCGCTGTCTTTGTCTTGACGATTGCCACGTGGTTTTGATGGGCGTTTATCGGCGGCTGGGCGGTTGCTACGTGGGCGGCTGGCTTTGTCATCATTACCAGTGCTTGAAGTAGGCTTTGCTACTGAACGCGCTGGCTTTTCAGACTCAGGCTTCATACTAAAACCAATGCGGCCACGTTTTTCATCAATAGAAATGACGCGTACCGAAACAATGTCACCTGGTTTAACGCGGTTCATCGGATCTGCAACGAAGTCATTGGCCATCTGTGAGATATGTACTAAGCCGTCTTGATGTACGCCAACATCAACGAAACAACCAAAAGCGGTCACGTTGGTCACGACGCCTTCAAGCTGCATGCCTTCTTCTAAGTCCTTAATGCTATTGACGTCTTCACGGAAACTAGCAGTTTTGAACTCAGGACGTGGATCGCGTGCTGGTTTTGCCAGCTCTTCAATGATGGCTTTTACACTGATATTGTCATCATTTGCCGCGAGCGCATTGGTATCGATAGTATTTAGCACACCATCATTACCGAGCACCTCTGACAATACCTTGTCTGTTTGCGCCAATAAGCTGTCGACCAGCTCATAGCTTTCTGGATGCACGCCTGTGGCATCCAGCGGGTTGCTACCGTCATGAATACGTAGGAAGCCTGCCGCTTGCTCAAAGGTCTTAGCGCCTAAACGCGGAACGTTTTTGAGCGCTTCACGACTATCAAATGCGCCATGTTCTTTACGGTAAGTGACGATTTGCTGAGCGACATTTTTATTCAAACCTGCGATGTGCGCTAAGATAGCAGGACTTGCTGTATTGACATCAACACCAACCGCATTCACGCTATCTTGAGTCACTTTATCAAGACTATCAGCCAACTGACTTTGGTTCACATCATGCTGATATTGACCAACACCAATCGCTTTTGGATCAACCTTTACCAGCTCTGAGAGCGGATCTTGTAAGCGGCGAGCGATGGATACCGCGCCGCGTACAGATACATCTAAGTTGGCAAGCTCATCGCTGGCAAGCTCGCTTGCAGAATAGACTGATGCGCCAGACTCATTGACGATGACGGCTTTGGCTTTTAAAGCAGCATTCGCAGCCAAAATCTCTTTTACCATCGCATCTGTTTCGCGGCTAGCAGTCCCGTTACCGATAGCGACTAGATCAACATCATAAGTGCTTAGTAGCTCATTAATGACTTTTTTGGCCTCGACCATCTTATTGTCAGGCGCAAATGGATAAACTGTTGCCACGACAGGCTTGTCTTCGCCGTCTAACATGACATGACCTTGGGCATCGACAATCGCCATTTTGACGCCATGACGAATACCAGGATCGACACCTAAAATCACTTTACGACCAGCCGGTGCTGACATTAGTAAGTGCTGCAAATTATTGGCAAATACATCGATTGCATCAGCCTCAGCAGTCAGACGCTTTTCAGTCAACAAACGATGCTCAATATGCGGACGCCACTTATCTTTCCACAGACTAGTTGCTGCTTGTGCCAAAAACTCACGGCGCTCAGCAGGCGCTTTAGCATCGACATCGAAATGACTAATGATTTTTTCGATAAAAGGGGCATCTTCGCCTTCGATTTTGAGACCTAAGACGTTTTCTTGACGACCGCGTAACATCGCAAGCAAACGATGATTAGGTAGACGGGCAAGGCTTTCGCTATGCTCAAAATAGTCTTTGAATTTTTCACCGACTTCGCGTTTTTCATCACTTGCAACAGTGGAGACGATACTGGCCGTTTTTGCAAAACCATTACGCAAACCATCGAGTAGATTCAGTGCCTGTGTCCACTCATCGACGATGATGGCTTGTACACCAGCCAGTTGTTTGTCGATATCGCTAAAATCAACTTCGATCTCATTACCGCTATCATCAGACAGACTGCTTGGTGCTTGATAGTCAGCTAAAGCCTCTATCGGGGTAATCTCTTGCGTCAAGACCGCTTGTGCTACCACATCGAGACCAGCAGCGCGCGCCTTGGCGGCCGGTGAACGGCGACGCGGACGGTACGGCAAGTAGATGTCTTCAAGCTCAAGCTTAGACGTCGCATTATCAATACGGGTCTGTAACTCGTCTGTCAAATTGCCTTGTGTGCTCAGTAGCTCAGTAATTTTGAGGCGACGTGTTGCCATATCGCGCTCATAATTGAGCGATTTTTCTAGAGCACGCAGCTGTGCATCGTCTAGATTTTGCGTCTTTTCTTTGCGATAACGGGCAATAAATGGAACCGTTGCCCCTTCATCATAGAGTTTGACAAACGCATTGACTTGAGCAGTCTTAATGCCAAGCGCGCGAGCAAGTTTGTCGTGAATATTCGCGTGTGTGGTTGCATCCAGACCCTGTAAATTCGTCGAGGGTTGAGACGCCGTTAAGGTATCAGTGCTACTCATATCCGTATCAATCGTTGAGAAATGTAGTTTGGCATTATAGCAAAAGCTGCATGAATAAAAATCCTTTTTATATCTTCATTACTTATCATAGTCTTTATCGCTCAAATAATAGTCTTTATGGTTTAAGTTTTCATATAAACTAGCGTTAATCGCTACGTTAAACAAACGCATACAGCATTTATGTCTATGGATGATGCAATTGCCTGTCCAATCTTATACACTAAAGCTATAAGATTAAAAATATCAATCTTCCTCAAACCCTTCAATAAAGGTATGAATGGTCAGATTTGCTCTAAAAACGGTTTTTGTTACTATTACTTTTTTAGAATTTTTGACCGTAGCATTTTTGATTTTGTGTTATAAGTATTTAGTGGGATGGATACCACATAAATTGACTGTTAAATAGATTGATATGAACTCATAACAACCACTACCCTCAAGATGGTACTAGTATCTAATGTGTCGATTATCAATAACAATCATAATTTTTGACAATAGTAGCTCTTGGCAATGACAATCTTTGGTAACAACAGTTTTTGGTAACAACAATATTCATTAAAGGATATCTGCATGACTGATAATAAAAGCACCGATAGCATGACCCAACGTATTTTAGTCGTCGATGACGATGCACGCCTACGTTCTTTATTACAGCGTTTTCTAGAAGATGATGGCTTTGTAGTACGGACGGCTCACGATGCCAGTCAAATGGACAAACTAATGCAGCGTGAATTGTTTTCTTTAGTAGTATTGGATTTGATGCTACCAGGAGAAGACGGTATCAGTATTTGTAGACGTCTACGTGATGACAACGGTGATATTCCAATCATCATGCTGACCGCCAAAGGTGGCGATGCGGATCGTATTGCCGGTTTGGAGGCAGGCGCTGATGATTACTTGCCAAAGCCCTTTAACCCAAAAGAGCTATTAGCACGTATAAAAGCGGTATTGCGTCGTCAAAACCGCGAGCTGCCAGGTGCACCAAGCTATCAGCTAGAAGTGGTTGAGTTTGGACCATGGACGCTTGATTTATCGACGCGTACACTTAAACGTGACGGCAACGTCGTGACATTGACGACAGGAGAGTTTTCTGTCTTAAAGGCCCTAGTACAGCATCCGCGCGAACCATTGACGCGTGATAAGCTTATGAATCTTGCACGTGGCCGTGAATGGGGCGCAATGGAGCGCTCAATCGATGTTCAAGTATCACGCTTGCGCCGTCTAATAGAAGACAACCCATCACAGGCCCGTTATATTCAAACAGTTTGGGGTGTGGGCTATGTCTTTGTTCCTGATGAGTCAGAGTCGGATGCTGAAGCTGAAAACGGATAAAAGCTAAGCGCTTAGGAGCTATGATGACAGACGATAACTCTTCTCCTCATAAATCTGGCGTTCGTACAGACTACCATTCAGCTACTCTAGATAAGCATAAAAGTGCTCATCGTGATAAAGAAGATTCAGAGTCGAGTCATTCTTCATCAGAACACAGTCTGACTGCTGTACTTGAGCAATTAGACCCTGATAAAGATGCGGGCAAGGTAGATATCGGCGATATCATGGATACGCTTAACTCTAAAGGCTTTGGATCTTTAATATTTGCCCCCGCTCTCATTGCTATCATGCCAACAGGCGGCATCCCTGGGGTGCCGACAGTTTGCGGTGTTATAATTATTTTGATTAGTATTCAGATGCTCTTTGGTAAAGAGAGACCTTGGTTACCACAATTTGTTGATAATATCTCTTTTGATGAGGACAAACTGCACAAAGGTGTGAACATTGCATCAAAAGCCACAAGGTGGATCGACAAAGTCGTTAAACCCAGACTTAAGTCGCTAACCTCTAATAAGGCAAAAAAGGTAGCGGCAGCCCTTTGTATTTTTGCTGCCCTTGCTATGATTCCTCTTGAGCTCATGCCTTTCGCGGTTATGATACCTGCGGCTTCTGTCATTTTATTTGCCATCGCTTTGATTACAGAAGATGGGTATGTGTTTTTAGCTGGCTTACTGTTGAATCTGGCCACTATTTATTTTTTAGTTACTCAAGTACTTTTATAAAAAACCAACCGCATCGGGTTGGTTTTTTATGATAAACATAACATAAGATTATTAGCGCAATTGACTGTCTTTACTACCACGGCGATTAAATAGCTCTGCCGCTTTGGCATCTTGTTCAAGCTCCGTCTGACAGCCGACACAATGCTGAACACCAGGTACAGCTATACGCCGCGCTTGTGGAATTGGGTTACCACACTCATCACAAAACTCAGCGCTATCGCCTGTAGGTATAGCACTTCTGACACGATCTAATGCATCATTCACAGTTGCATCCATCTGTTCGTGCTCAGCACCATCTCTTGACCAGCCACCTGCCATAACTTATCCTTTCTTATTTAATAAAAGTCTTTAAGAACAAATAGATGGGGCTAAACAGCCTTGTTTTCAATGCTGAAGAAAATAAAGCCAGTTATTATGCGTTTCAATCTTTTGGTTGTAATGCCACAACTTGACCGCGTACACCAATGCTGTCATCGCTCATCAGACAGACATAACCTGCCATGATATCCTCAGGTGTTTTGAGACTCATCGGGTTTTCACCAGGGAATGCATGCGCGCGCATATTGGTACGCGTACCACCTGGATTGATACAGTTAAAGCGTAAACGAGTCGTATTTTGCGTTTCTTGAGTGAAGATATCACTCATGCCTTCTACAGCTTGTTTTGAGAGCGCATATGCACCCCAAAATGCGCGTGGATATGTACCGACAGTACTGGAGGTAAAGACAATAGAGCCATTAGCAGCGTCTTTAAGTAACGGTAATAGTGCTTGAGTGAGCATAAAGGTGGCGGTAAAGTTGACCTGCATCACCTTGGCAAAGGTATCGACATCGTACATCTCAAGCGGTGTCAGCTCGCCTAATATCCCTGCATTATGTAGTATGCCATCAAGTTGACCGATTTCTTTGACGATCAAGCCTTCTAATTGCTGCATTTCAGAATAAGTGGCTTTCTCTAAATCCATCGGTAGCATTGCAGGTTGTTTACCGCCCAAGCTCTCGATCTCATCATAGACAGTTTCAAGCTTACTGGTAGTACGACCAAGTAATAGTACCGTTGCGCCATAGCGCGCATAGGTCAAAGCAGCGATACGTCCGATACCATCCCCTGCCCCTGTCACTAAGATGGTTTTACCATTTAGACAATTATCCTGCGGCTCAAAAGTACGAATATCATCATGGCTTAGAGGTTGATTCACATTGTCGCTCATAGGTTCGTCCACTACTTATCTATTTATAATAAAGTTTATGTTTGGAATATCTCAGACTGGTTGGATATCACTGACCAGAAATATCCAAACCAATACGCTTAAATTATATATATTCAAACTTGCTGGGGGATAATAACAATTTGCTCAATTGCTTGGGCGTATCGATAATATGGTCTGCGCCCCAGCTTTTTAAGTTGTTTTGATCTTCAGGAGGGATATACCCATAAGCGGCCAAAATCGTCGACATACCAGCAGCCCTACCAGCGTCTATGTCACGTATATGATCGCCTACATAAACCACGCAACCAGCAGCGCCACGGGGTATTCCAAGCTTTTCTAGGGCCATATACATCGGCTCTGGATCCGGCTTACTGCGTGAGACGTCATCGGGACATACCAAAACAGCACAGCGCTCATCCAATTGCATTACTTTGAGCAGTTGCTCTGATAAGTAACGCGGTTTATTAGTTACAATACCCCAAGGCACGCCTTTTTCTTCAAGCGCTACTAATACCGTTTCCAACTCATCGAACACGCAGCTATCGACACAAATATCTGTCTCATAATCATCCAAAAACTGCTGACGAAAAGCCAGTAAGGCGTCTTCGCTCGTCTCGATTTGATCATTATAACGTAGCATCAGCTGCACCATGGCCGATGCACCAGCAGAAACTTGCTCACGAATCTGGGCCTCAGGCGGGGCTTGCCAATTGTTTTGGGCACTCATCTTACCAATAATACGTACAAAATCTGCTGCAGTATCAATGAGCGTACCGTCTAAATCAAATAAAACAGCTTTTACAAATTGAGTCATATCGTCTGCTCTTATTAAAATTTATCTTCAATCAGTGGCTTTTGAACAGCCAACATATAATTAACATCGACATTTTGTGCCAACCAATAGCGTTTGGTTAATGGATTATAATGTAACCCGATGATATCTTGACGACGAAAGCCTGAGTTTAATACCATTTTATCAAGCTCAGCTGGGGTAATAAATTTTGCATAGTCATGGGTGCCACGATCTAGCAGGCGCAATACATACTCTGCTCCAATGATCGCAAACAAGTAAGATTTTGGATTGCGATTGAGGGTAGAGAGCACACAGACACCGCCTGGGGCCAGCAGATCATAACATGCTTGTACAATTGCACTAGGATCTGGTACATGCTCGAGCATCTCCATGCAGGTCACGACATCGAACTGACCTGCATGAGTGGCTGCTAAGCTCTCAACGGGTACATGCTGATAACGTAAACAGTCTTCTAAATGGCTTTGCTCTGCATGTAAGCTGGCCGCTTTTAAGTTTTCAGTACCCAAATCGATACCAGTGACATCAGCGCCGCGACGTGCCATCGATTCGGCTAATATGCCGCCCCCGCAGCCAACATCCAATACTTTTTTACCACTCAGACCCATCTCAGCTGTTTTCTTTGCGTCATGACTTTGATTACCGTCTTGATTGCTATTTTGATAGCCACTTTTGACGTTTTCTTCTATCCAGTTAAGACGTAGCGGATTGATATGGTGCAAAGTTGCAAATGCACCCGTACTATCCCACCATTCATTAGCAAGTTTATTAAACTTATCGACTTCGCTTGGATCGACATTGGTAGACGCGTTCCTCTGTGTATGCGTGGCTTCTACTTCGGTCATATCCGTATTATCTGGGATGTCGTTTGTCATCGTATCTGACTGAAGATCGTTAGATGAAGGGGGAATGGCTGAGCTCATGAGGTTTCCTTTAGTGTCATTACTTATCTATTATGCATTACTTATCTGTTGTGCGTTATTACGCGCTGTCATGGGCTTTATGGTAGCATGAGCGCGCGCATTTTGCGTAAGGACATCGTGACCGATTATGAGGGGTATTGTTAACTTATGCCAAGTGAAATATGTCTCTCAATCATGGATTGACAGGTCAAAAACAACTGTTTAATTTGTTTATAGGTAAGGTTGCATAAATAATGTCTAACAGCTTTACAACGGTAGATTAAGAATCCGGTTCACAAACAGCCCTATTTTACGTTATGATAAGCAGCTTGCGCCTCGCGCTTTCTCAGCAAACATCGTCATTAAAAATTCAAACATTTATTCCCAAAGGAAGACGTATGAAACGTGTCATCACATTGACTGGTCTGGCTATTGCCATTGGAATCGCCAATATGGGCGCACAAGCAGCCGATTATGTCGCAGGAAAGGACTACCGTGTCCTAGATAACCCAGAGAAAATCAGCGGTGATGCTATTATCGTACGCGAATTCTTTTGGTATGGTTGCCCTCATTGTAACGTCCTTAATCCGCATATGGAAAAATGGGCTAAGACCAAAGACAAAGACGTGGCTTTCTTTAAGACGCCAGCTGCGCTAAACCCAGTTTGGGAAGCCAGTGCGCGCGGTTTTTATGCCGCTCAGCTATTGGGTTATGAAAATAAAACCCACGACGCTTTGTTTGACGCTGTCCACAAAGACGGCAAGCAGCTGTTTGATCAAGCTTCACTAAGCAAATGGTACGCCACAAAAGGGGTTGATCAAAAGAAGTTTAATAGCTTATATAACTCATTTGCAGTAGGCACCAAAATCGGCCGCTCACAAGCGGGTGCTAAGCGCTATCAACTCTCTGGTGTACCAGCAGTAGTTGTGCAAGGCAAATATGTGGTAACGGGTGAAGGTGCAACCGTTCCTAAAGTAGTCGATTATTTGGTAGATAAAGTTCGCGCTGAAAAAAAATAGTTTAGTGAGCACCAATTACTATTGACAATAAAAAAGCCAATCGTTAACGATTGGCTTTTTTATGTTTAGTTGTTTTGTCTTAAAGAATTAAGTTTACGAAAAAAGAGCTTGTTTATGGATAAGCTTGTAACGGTACAAGCTCTAGAAAGTTAGACTGCGTGTCGAGCAAGCTCTTATCAGGTGTCAGTCTCTTTTCCCACGTTTGTATCGAACGCTTCACGATCTTTTTCTTTGAACGCTTTGAATTCCTCAAACGCTCTGAATTGTTTGAAGCGTTCAAACCTTTCAAACGCTTTGAACGCTTCAAACTCTTGGAACGCTTTAATAGACTCTTCTTCTTTGCTTTTTTCAATTTCTATCATCGCTTGAGTGCCCTCAAAGGCATATTGGTATAATGCTTTTATATCGGGTCTATTGCCGATACGCTGTGTACGTGGACGTTCAGGTGCATCAGTTTGTTCAGCGCCTGTCGCACGTAAGCACTGGCGTATTTGGGTAGGTGTTAGGATTGCACTACCGCGGGCACGCGCCATACCTTGCAATGAGGCCACGGCTCCAACCACAATAGGTGATGCAGACGACGTGCCTGAAAAAGTATCTGTGTACCAAACGTCCTCGTCTAAACCGCTTTGTAGATCACCATAGCCACACGTCGTCACTTCACGACCCCAGCCTTGTGCATCGATCAGTGCGCCGTAGTTTGAAAAACCCAATCTTGATCTATCTGGTCCATGATCGCGTCCATGAGTACCAGGCGGCGGTGCTCCTGCGCCAACGAAAATAGCGCCAGAATCTCGATTTGATCGGCGAAAAGAATTACGCCAACTACTTGGAAAATTGTTTGGTCGCACCTCATAGATATCATCATCCAGATTTTCAGCACCATTGCCAGCCGCTTCGACCACGATGATGCCACGACGAGTTGCCGCTAAAATAGCAGCATAGTCATCCTCCCACCACTCAATGGCAATATATCCTTTTTGATCTTCTCGAGCTTGAAAGTCATAGCGTGGCCCTGGACGATGAAGCTCTAGCAACAACACGTCACCGCTTCGTAACCGCGCTGTTGCACTGCGGATCGCAGCTGCCGATCCCATACTACCAAAGATTGACACTGCTGATGCCATAGCCTGATCACTGATGCCAGATACCCCAAATCGATTGTGATCACCAGAATATATGCCTAACACTGCCGTACCGTGATTGCGCCAGCCAAGATCTGGTGATTGAGTGCCACCAACTACGCCGCCTTGGAGTTGGCGTAAGTCTTCGTGAGTGAAGCGCCATGCTCCTTCAATATCAATGATGCGAACATTCTGTCCTCGGCCACCTTCACGTGCGTGCGCCCATTGGGCATTCACCCCTACAGGGCTGGGTTCTAAATAAAGTTGGTGCGACACAAAGTCTGGGGTCACAAGAGCAGGTACTTCATCCTGTATAGCGGCATTTTGTTCATCTAGCATCACAGGAGGTTCAGCACCAGGTTTTACATAAGAGGCTTCAACTCGGCTCAAACTGGCCATTGCCTCAGCAGCTTCTTGCGCCCTTTCTTGATCCACTTCCAGCTTATAAAATCGACACAGATTCGGCATCGGTATATCTGCCACGCCTTCAGCAGACTCGGCCATCATCTGTTGCTCAACTCTCTCCTCTGTACTGCCAAACATAGGAACCATATTAGCTTGATATGTATCTAATACTTTTTTTATATCAGATACTGGTTCTGCTGTGGTGGTCTCAAGACGCCCATCGGAGGCACGCAGTCCCACATCAGGCTGCATAATAACAATCGTCTCACGTGGGGCTGCAAGCGCTTTTTTTCCTGAACTATTTATCATAATTATCACTCCTATTAAGACAAAAATTGCTTAGCAAGGACTACTTAGGGAGGAACGTCAGTTGGCTTTTTATAGCAGGTATCAACGAACGTTAGCTCTAAAAGCTCGACAATCAATGTATTTACCTGTTCCTTATCAGGAACCAGCAAAGCTGCATACCGTAAAGCTTCCGCATCAGTGTCTATAGGAGGTTGTACGGTTACGTTGTGATCAGCGGCCCATTCTTTTAGCATCACAAAGGCGTGATACATTGGCTCATCAAAAGATGGATCCGGTACTGGATTCAAAATCACAGTTACTATTATAGGTTCAGCCAATGATAATACTCCTACCTGATGTATAAGGAACGATTAATAAAAGAAACGATGTTAACGTAACTGTACTTATCCAAAAAATAAATACACCTTAATATCATATAGATAGCATAGAAAATACCATAAGGCGAGATATGACTTGTAAACAACTCATTAACCTACAATAAATATGTTTTTAGCAACGCCGATAATAGTTCTTAAATTGTCCGACATAAAACGTACGGTTTAATATTTTTCCTTTATAAAATTCATTTTATATAAACGATATATAGCAAAAAGCCGACTAAACTTAGTCGGCTTTTATATCTTATGATTAGATATTTAATATTTTAGCTGCGTTAAAATCGCAACTTCTCGGATGTAACTGGCCAGATCTTGTTCTGACTCTACTAGTAGCTCGTCATCTTGCATGTGTTTGGCGTACTCAATCCAAAGCAGTAGTTGATATAAGCTGTTGCGCTCTGAGGCTTTGTACTGTTTTACAAACTGCTTGAGCGTACCTTCGTCGTTAATATTAAGCCTACCCCGCCAGCTTTCAATTTTAGCAATCTGCTCATTAGGAAAAAAAGCATCAAACAATGCTTTTACCAGTTCATGGCGGTTTTCTTCGCTAATGAGTTTACCAACACGTTTGGTCTGGCGATTGCGGGCATTTGCACTGCTAATATCTGCCAATGCCATCAATTCAGCCATAAAGTAGTCACTAGCTGGTAGGTTTTTGAGTTGCTTTTTCGATAAGCTAGCAAGCGGTATTGATAATTCTTGCAAGCGTTCATGAGCTTTTTTAAGTTCAGTACGCGAGACGCGCATGTCCTGTTCTGACCAATCAATCATACAAGCTTTCCAAAATAATAAATAAAAATGAGAGATGGCTGGCAACCATTTGCACCAGCGAAATTTTTATACTACATCATATATATCGCCTATCTACTAATAGAACAGCGGCGATAAAGCTACCAACGGCGCTTTTCACGATGCTTGGCGGCCACTACCAAACCTTGAGGTAGACTCTTTGCAAGATAACGTTGCAGCTTATCGGTGATAAAAACAGACCGATGCTTGCCGCCCGTACAGCCAATAGCAACTGTCACCGTATGGCGATTGTTATGTAAAAAATCTGGCAGCCAACGATCTAAAAATTTTGCAATATCGTCAGTCATCTCGGCGACCTCTGGATAATCAGCGAAGAACTCATCAACCTCTGGATCAAGACCAGTTGCGGTACGCAGCTCAGGGTTCCAATGCGGGTTTGGTAAAATTCTCACATCAAATATAAAATCGGCATCGATAGGACTGCCATATTTAAAGCCAAAAGATAGCAGATTGATCACAATCTTATTGTCTGCACCAATATGATCTCGCAGACGCTCTTTTAGCTGATGAATGTTTAATTTACTCGTATCAATCTTTATATCAGCATAGCTGGCAATAGGCTCTAGTAACTCTTCTTCTTTTTTGATAGCAGCAGGCAGATTGTATGTCGGATAAGTAGAGCTTTCATACTCTTGTGCCATTAGAGGATGTACGCGGCGAGTGGCGTTAAAGCGTGCCACTAAAATAGTGTCCTGCGCGGTCACGTAGATTACTTTGACCGTCTGTTCGCCATAGGTTTGCTTAAGCATCTTATGAATAGAGGCAAAATTGCTTAAATCTGCGCGTGGAGTGCGGATATCGACACCAAGGGCAATACGGCGAATACTGCTCTCACCAACTAATTTATCGACGGCACTTGGTACCAAAGACAGGGGTAAATTGTCGATAGAATAATAGCCCAAATCTTCTAAAATATTTAATACCGAGGTCTTACCCGACCCTGAACGACCTGACACCACCAGAATACTGACGCTGTCATCTTGCGACTTGTCTGTTACTACTGGTCCTGACGTTACTTTGTTGTCTTGATTTGTCCCTATTGCTTCCATGATCCCACCATCCTAGTTTGTTCAATCACTGATGCATACGTTGTATAGTCGATACCAAATAAAATCGATACGTTGTAACATGATGCGTAACTGGTATAAATTTTTCTTGCTTGCTGTGTCTACGCTGACAGAGGCTGCAAAAAATTTATACCAGTCTCGCTGTATTGTTTTTATAGCGAATTGACCATATCTTATCGTCTACTTTGTCTACGAGCATGTTAAGCGTTTTCTGTCTTTTTGGTATTACCACACGTTGTGAATCCATCATTAAAACTACTCATTAATAGTGACAAACTCGTTATCTAATAGACGGGCTCTTCCCAACCAAGCGGCAACTAAAATAATAAACCGTTTTTCAACTATCTCGGAGCCTTCAGCAGTAGTTATTGAGACTAGCTGATCCGTTTTTATCTCTAGATAATCAATCGTGAATCCAGCATCAGTAAGGTACATGCGTGTCTCTGCCAATAATGCTTGCATCCTTTGTTGACTTAGCTTGCCAGTTGCTAGCTGCTGAGCCAAACGTTGAAGCGCTTGATGTAGTACCGACGCAATGTGACGCTCAGCGCTAGTTAAATACTGATTGCGCGAGGACAACGCCAAACCATCATCAGCACGGATAATGGGCGCGCCTATGATTTCGATCGGATAACTTAAGTCACGTACCAATTGCTTAATAATTGCCAACTGTTGATAGTCTTTTTGTCCAAATACTGCCAAATCGGGTTGGATAATATTAAACAGTTTAGATACCACAATCCCAACACCATCGAAGTGACCAGGACGCGACTGACCACACAATTGATTGGCAATAGCACCCGCAAGCACACAGGTCGGAGGCGGCAATACGGGATACATCTCATCAGTACTCGGCGCAAAGATATAATCAGCATCGACTGATGTCAGCTTGGCAACGTCACTATCAAGTGTGCGTGGATAACTGTCAAAATCCTCTCCTTCCCCAAACTGAGTAGGATTGACAAAGATACTCACGATTACAATATCAGCGTGCTGTTTAGCAAGCGTTACTAGCTCAAGATGACCTTTATGCAAATTGCCCATCGTTGGCACTAAAGCAATGCGCTGCTGCCCGCGATGGGTCTGTAAAGCAGTACGCATCGCTGAGATATGATGGTAAATGATTGGCATTATTAAATATTCTTCTTTATAAACATAAAAAGATGAGCGTAAAAAGCTGGAGCATACCTTAACTAAACTGGTGCTGCTCTGCTGGAAAACTGCTTTCGCGTACTGACTGCTGATAAAGCGCAAAAGCGCCTTCAATACTATGCGCCGTATTGCGCTCATCAGTCAAAAAGTCATGCACAAAACGCGGCACACGGCCATGTGCCATACCTAGCATGTCATGCATGACCAATACCTGACCGTCTGTATCTGCGCCTGCACCGATTCCGATCACCGGCACTGCAACCGCTTGGGTGACTGCTTTGGCAAGCTCAGCGGGAACACACTCTAGTACAAGTAGCGCTGCACCTGCAGCGACGACTGCTTTGGCATCAGACAACAGTTTATCGGCTGCTACATCACCGCGACCTTGGATTTTGTAGCCACCAAAAACATTGACTGATTGCGGGGTCAAACCAAGATGGACACAAGTGGGCGTACCTGCTTGCGCTAATGTGGCGACCAACTCACAAAGCTCATCGCCACCTTCAATCTTAATAACATGTGCCCCAGCTTGCATAAGTCTGCGACTATTGGCTACTGCGTCTGGCAGCGTTACATAGCTCATAAATGGCAAGTCAGCCAATATCAGGGCGCTATTGTTACTCCGCGCGACATTAGCCGTATGATATACCATATCGTCGACGGTAACTGGCAGTGTTGAGTCGTGACCTTGGATGACCATACCCAAACTATCTCCTATTAAGATAGTATCAATCTGCACCTTATCCATCATGCGTGCAAACATTGAGTCATAACACGTCAGACACGTGAACTTGGTACCGTCTTTTTTAAACTTATTTAACGTAGATAACGTCGTCATATGACCCTCGATTAATCTGCAATGCTTTTAACTTATTAGTAATTGTTATTCTGCTTGTGATCAAAAAACTTAGCAATTTCTTAATATATAGTCATCCTAAACAAAAAAAGCACAAAAATTGTGATGCGCTATTGGGATAATTTTTCCTTACTTGCTGTGCCTACGCAGACAGAGGCTGCGCAAAATTTATCCCAATAGCGCTATATTTACTTTATAGTTGATTCAATTCAATAATAAATTAACTATAGTAGCTTTAAATCTGTCCAATCTTTACTTTGTGGATAAACATCTATCGACTTGCCGGCAACTACTAGCTCTGGAGCTAGCTCTCGTAGCGGTATTAAGACAAAATTACGTTCAAGCAGTCCAGCATGCGGTATGGTTAATTGCGGCTCTGCAATTTGCGCTTCACCATATAATAAAATATCGACATCAAGGCTACGTTCACCCCAACGTCGTATGCGTGCACGCTTAGCTTGCTCTTCTAGCTGCTGGCAAAATGCAAGCAACGCAAAAGGGGTCAACATCGTCTCAAAACCCGCCACTGCATTGACAAAGTCGGGCTGATCTTGTGGTCCCATCGGCGCTGAGGCGTAGAATGAAGAAACACGAACGTCACGTACTTGCTCATGCTCTCGCATCACTGCAAGTGCTTGATGTAAATGCTCTATAGGTGAACCTAATTCATTAGCCAGATTGCCACCCAAGCCTACATAGGAAGTTACCCAATGGGCGTTGCCCGTATCGTTATTCATATTAGACATTATCGGTACTAGGCTGACGGCGGCGACGCTTCGATGGGACAGGCCCTTTATTATCAATCACTTTACCAGAATTAACCTTGCCGTTAGCAGCTTGACTGGTTTTATCAGACTTTGCTTCTGCAGTTTTAGCTGGTTTTCTCGCTTTCGCAGGCGTAGTTGCTTTATTAGTACTTGCCTTGTTTTCTGACTTGTTTCCTGCCGTAGCTTCGGCATGCTCTACCGTTTTCTCAACTTTAGTATTAGCTTTTCCATTAGACTGAGTTGCTGGCTTAGGCGCTTTTTTGGCGTACTTGGTAGCAGTTTTTGATGCAGGCTCATTACTAGCACTACTAGCAACACTGGGCGTACGGCGTCGACGCTTATGCGGTATTGGCTCGTTATTCATACTGACGAGCGCAGGTGTTCTTGCTATCGTTTGGGTGGTCTTTTCTTTTGTAGTAGATGACGATGGTTTGACTTCTTTTTGCATCGGTTGATGCGCTTCTTTATTGACCGATACATTTTTGGTGACGGTCTTTTTTTGCTCAGGCTGTTGATGATGCTTAGCCTTATCGCCATTTGACTTAGGCTTATCACTACCTGATAGCTGCTTTTGTAATGGCGGTACGACGCTTTGGTGTTCGATGACAAACAACGGCGCAGGTTGAGTGCTTTGCTGTTTATCCAAGGTTTGCTTATTACTATTAGCCAGAGACAGTTTTTGTAACTGAGCAAGCTCATCAGTGGCTTGCTTTAATGGCTGCGTAACATCAGTTTTACCTTTATGGCTATCAGACTGCGTAGCTTTAGCAGACTGACTTGTCGCACGGCGGCGACGTGCTGGAATAGTTGATGAATCATTTACCATTGTCTGGTCACTATTACGGTTTTCGGCACTGCTACTGGCTTTACCATTAGTCTTGCTGTCCGACACGCTTTTTTGATTGGACGTCCATTTGTCAGCGGTATCTGCTGCTGACTTTTGACGATTGCGCCCGCGACCACGCTGAGATTTTTTGTAAGCGCCGCGGCGAATACTTTCATCAAAGTCATCGATCGCTTGCTGCTGCTGACGCTCAGATAGAGTCTGATAAGTCTGCCACCAGTCGCCCATACCATTGGTCGACTCTGATAATGGATGCTCAGCATCCCCGCACTGCTCACGCAATAACAAAAAGTCAAAACCAGCACGAAAGCGTGGATGTTCAGAAAGCTGAACGATTTGCTTGTTGCGCGGAGCAGCAAGCTTTGGCTGCAATATCCAAATATCACGGATAAATTGCTCAGCAAACTTTGGAATCGCAGTCTTAATACGTTGGCGATCAATAACCTTACCAGCCGCATACATCTGTGCTTCTGCAAAAGGCATGTTACGCTTTTTGGCTTTTTCTAGCTGATGTAAGTAGTTTTCCCATAATAGAGCTGCATAGAAAAATGCGGGATTGATGCTTTTGCCCGCGGCAATGCGTTTATCCGTATTGATGGCGACTTGTTTGACTAAAGCGCTTGGCTCAGATGGCGGATAGATAACCAAGCTGTCAATCGCACCCGATTCAAACAATAGCGGCAACAATGGTACTAAATAGCCGCCAGTAAACATCTTCTGGGTTTCATCATAAAGGCGATGCGGCGATATTTGCTCAAGCAATGCCCAATTATCATCGTGAAACTGCTGAGACAACTCTTCGTCAAACTCAAAGCCCAATTTGGCTTTAAAACGCAGCGCCCGTAACAATCTTACTGGATCTTCTTCGATACGAACGGGTGCATGACCTAATAGGCGAATGATTTTATTATCAATGTCTTCAAGCGCCCCGCAAAAATCATGAACCACACCTTTGAGTGGCTGATAATAAAGTGCATTAATAGAAAAATCACGACGAGAGAAGTCTTGTTTGATATCGCCCCAGACATTGTCACGCAAGATCATACCATCCTGATTGGTATTGGCGTCACTCGTTGGTGGCCCGCGAAAAGTAGCCACTTCAATCAACTCGCGCCCGGAGTACACATGCGCCAACTGAAAGCGGCGACCGATAATGCGACAACGCTTACCAAAAACGTCTTTGATCTCATGCGGTTTGGCATCGGTGACCGCATCAAAGTCCTTTGGGCGCAGACCTAGCAAGGTATCGCGCACGCCGCCACCAACGATATAAGCATCGAACCCAGCTCGGGTCAATGTCGCGATCACTTCAGTAATGGAATTGGGTAATTCAGATTTATTTAGCTCTAATTGCTTGGCGGCACGCTCGGCCATGCATCTACTCCTCGCCGGTATTCTTTAACCACCCCTGACCAACACAGCGTTTATCAGGCGGATGTACTCACTAGTTTAACAAATTTTGCACGTGCTGGGTGCGTTATGACATTTAGTTACGTGCAATTTTGTCAATATTAGGGTTAATTAATGCCAAATAACCCTATTAATCTTGTACGCTTAGCCGTCCTCTATTTTTCTCAACCGTTTTTGCGCCGATACCTTTGACCTTTGCTAGCTCATCAACGCTTTTAAAATCGCCAAACATGTCACGATATAAAATAATCGCTTGGGCTTTACTACTACCGATACCGTTTAGTGAAACCAGCTCACCCTCAAAGGCACGATTGATATTCACTGTCGCTTGATCGCGCGCTTGTGTTTTAGCATTTTCCTGCGCTAAAAGGTACTTATAAGCGCTTTGTGGGTTATCAAAACAAGGCGCTGCATTTGCACTATTCGACATCATAATAAACAAAGCAAAGCCTAATGCAGCGATCATTACTAAATTGATGAGCAAGGCTTTATGATCAGCATTCATGACGATCTTTCATGTCGTTTCGCCGCGTCCCATAGAGCATCCATCTCTGTTATGTCGCTGTTCTCGACACGCTTGCCAGCAGCAGCCAGTTGTTCTTCAATATAACCAAAACGCGACTTAAATTTATGCACGCAAGTAAGGGTCGCTGTCTCAGCGTCAAGGTTTAATTTGCGCGCGACGTTGACCAGCGCAAACATGCAATCGCCCAGCTCTTTTTCAATCTCTCTAGTATTAGCTTGGATTTCAAATTTGGATTTCTCTGTCAGCTCAAACTTTAACTCACTAACTTCTTCTTCAAGTTTCTCAAAAGCTCCTGCTACGCCTTCCCAATCAAAGCCTAATTTTGATGCCTGCTTTTGTACATCTTGCGCTTGCATCAAAGCACTGCCCGCTTTGGTTTTATCTAAACGACGCTTTAATTTGCCCCGTGCCTCTCGTGCTTGCTGCTCCTCCGCTTTAATTTCGTCCCAGCGCGCTTTAACCGCCGCTTCGTCTGTTAGGGTTTCGGCCTCAAATACGTGCGGATGACGGCGAATCAGCTTCTCTTGTAGAGTGGTAATAACATCGCACATATCGAAACGCCCTTGCTCAGCATACATCTGACAATGAAAGACAACTTGTAGCAGCACATCACCAAGCTCACCTTTGATATCTTCATCGTCATCGCTTTGTACCGCCTCGCCTAACTCATAGGCTTCTTCAATGGCATAGGGAATGAGGCTATGATTGCTTTGTTTTTTATCCCACGGACAGTCAGCGCGTAGCCGCGCCATCAGTGCTAACAAGTCATCAAGTTGCCCACTCGCTTCTGGAGTGCCTTGCACAGGTTTGAGAGGCAGAACTTGAAGATTCTTATCTAAACTGTCTTGGGGTTTTATGTCTTGATGGCTCATAACAGATACTCTTATCTTTTTATTATTGCTTATATTTACTACTCATTATCTAATGGCTCAACCCATTAAATTTGTTAGCGTAGTTAGCGTAGGCTGGGTTTTTAACCCAGATTTGAGATTTTGCAAAATTACAATGCTGGGTTAAAAACCCAGCCTACAACTTTTAGTTATTATTGAATATAATCGCCTTAACTTCATAACGATTTTGTCATTAGTGTAGCATTGAATGCTTATTAGCTTATAATTGTGCTATCTACTTCATTATTTTACCACCGCTTTAGCGCAAGGAATCTTGTCATTATGTCTACTTCTGCGACCACTAGCTACAATCTAGCAACTGAATTTCATCCTATTACGATTAGCTCATTTAAAGCTTATGATATTCGCGGTGAGCTTGGGGTCAATCTTGATGAAGATATCGCTTACCGTATCGGGCGTGCCTTTGCGCAGATTTTATATCAGCGTTATAGCGCCGCTGATAGCTCAACTGAACTAAAAAACTTAAAACCTGCCGTCGTTATCGGTAGTGATATTCGCCATTCAAGCGAGCAATTAAAACAGGCGACCCTTAAAGGTATTATTGACTCGGGTGTTGATGTCATTGATTTGGGCATGAGCGGTACAGAAGAAGTGTATTTTGCCACCAGTCACTATCAGGCGTTAGGCGGTATCGAAGTCACTGCCAGTCATAATCCTATTAATTATAATGGCTTAAAATTGGTAAAAGAGCATTCAAAACCCATTAGCGCCGATGATGGCTTAGCAGAGATTCAAGCATTGGCAGAATCAGGGCAGTTTGCCGCTACTAATACTCTAGGAAAACTGCAATTATTAGACGATAAAAGTGCTTATGTTAACCACGTCATGAGCTTTATAGATACTGATAAGCTCACACCGCTTAAACTGGTTATTAACTCAGGTAATGGTAGTGCAGGCCCAGTCGTTGATTTATTAATTGACAAGCTTGCACAAGCGGGCGCACCCATTGAAGTGATTAAACTGCATCATACCCCTGATGGAAGCTTCCCCAATGGCATTCCCAATCCTATGATTGAAGCCAATAGAGTCTCTACCCAGCAAGCAGTATTGGAAAATAAAGCCGATTTGGGCATTGCCTTTGACGGAGATTTCGACCGCTGTTTTTTATTCGATGAAAGCGGCGAATTTATTGATGGTAGCTATGTGGTAGGGATGCTTGCACAAGCGTTTTTAAATAAATACCCAAATGAATCCATCGTCTATGATCCACGAGTAATTTACAATACCGAAGCAGTCATCGAAGAACATAATGGCAAAGCAGTCATTAGTAAGTCTGGGCACTCATTTATCAAGCAAGTCATGCGCGAGTCGGGAGCAGTCTATGGCGGTGAGATGTCTGCTCATCACTATTTCCGCGACTTTTTCTATTGCGACAGCGGGATGATTCCATGGCTATTAACTATCGAGCTATTATCCATTACTGGTAAGACGCTATCTGAGTTGGTCACTGGCTATATTAAAGCTTATCCTAGTTCAGGTGAGCTAAACTTTCATCTCACCACAAATGATGCACCAACTATCATCAGCGCTATCGAGGATAAGTTTAGCGTTGAGAGCCCAGCCAAATCGATGCTTGATGGCTTAAGTCTGAACTTTGGCGAGTGGCGTTTTAATTTACGCGCATCGAATACCGAGCCGCTGATCAGGCTTAATATCGAAACTCGTGGTGATGAGCAGTTATTAGCCGATAAGATACGAGGCATAAAGGAATGGCTTGAAGCACAAGGTGCTGTTTTGGCTTAAAATTTTTTTTGCGGAAAAGGTATGAACTTATAAAAAAATAGGCGCCTGTTAACATAGATATTAACAGGCGCTTTTTGTTGTTTAATAAAACTGTTTAATAAAGTTGTTTAATAAAGCACGTCACTTAGCACGACCAATACCCATGTAACCACCTACCAAACGCTCAATTTGCATGCAGGTTAGGGCATTTTGCGCATCAAAAATAGGTTGCGCCGTCTTATTAATTTGGTTCACATCCAAGTCGCTATCTAAAGGCCAGCTCATGATAAATAACGCTTGTGTATCAACCAATGGCGCATAAGCATCGTTAACCAACTCTAATAAAGGCTGCTGACCATATAGCGCCTGTAGCTCAGTCTGCGCTTTCTCACTATAGACCAACGTCTGAATATTATAAGACCATAGCAGCGCTAACAGGGGATGGATTGCAGACCCTACGGTACGCCCTGATCCTGACTTATAACTGCCGCCCCAAATCATTACCGTCTTATTATCAATAAAACCATCAAAATATTGCCAGAACTTACGAAATATCAGCTCTTTTTGGTCTTCATTGATATCGATCACTGACTGTAGCATCGGCATGTCTACGCGGCTCGCCTGCCCTGATTGCTGTAGCTGTAACAGCTCCGTCGGTAGCGTATTACCACCAAAGCCCCAGCCCGCTTGCAAATAGCTACTCCCAACGCGCTCATCTAATCCCATGATGTGACTGACTTGCTGGATATCGACATCGTGACTATCAGCAAGGCGCGACATCTCATTCATAAAGCTTACTCGCGTCGCAAGCATACTCATGATGCTACTGCGGGCAAACTCTATCGTTGCAATATCAGCACTATGACTGACACGAGCTTGTTGCGTTAAAGGCTGCAGCGCACTTAGATGCTGGCGGCTACTGTTCGCTGTCTTTTCGCCAAGCAGCCATAGTGACGGTGTCAACATCGAGCTGTACGCGGCGCCATCTTGTAAAAACACAAAGGGTATGTAATATACCCATGCACGTTGCAAGCGCTGGGCAAGCGCTGAGATATGCCCTAATTGCTCAATACTACTTATAATCACAGGCAACGTCTGCTGATGGCTATGATTGAAAGCGGTAATCCAGCTCTCCTCCAACCATACTGACTTTATGCTGTCCAGAAATAACCAATAAAGCGCCACTTCTGAGCTTTGTTCGCGGTCTCTATCATCATTATTATTATCATTATAATGAGATGTTTCACCTGTTATTTCATAGATTTGCAACAGCTTATCAGCACTATTTGGTAACGCTTGACTGATAATCTGCTCTTGCTGGTCATACATCTGCCATAATGCTTGCAAATGCCGCTCAAAGCCATATTGCTGCAACTGCTGCTCTAGCATCTTAGCGTCTGCATATAAGTGTACAGTCTGACCTAAGCTTGCTAGCACTACGGCACTGGTAATGGCCTCGATACCGTGACCAACGATAACGCAAACTTTTGATTTATTATTAATACTATCGGCATGGCTTAGATTAACAGGCATCTTATATCCTTTTAAATATAGTCAAAGCAATTATAAACGGGTACGGTGTTAACCTCGCTTGCTGTACTAGTGTACTATCTGCGCTCGGTTGCCTATTACTCATTTTGGACTACTTCGACTATACGATCGGCTTGCTTTACAAACAATACTGCTAGCGTAGGCGAGATTTTTGTGTAGTAGGCTGGGTTTTTAACCCAGCATTTTGCTTTTGCAAGATTTTAAAGCTGGGTTAAAAACCCAGCCTACGATAGCTTCATCATTAAACCTGAAACAACGTTAAGAGAAGCGCTTGATGTGCTGTAAGAGCTGATCGGTAGAGGTATCAAATTGACCACTGTCCTCTTGCTGCATCGCATGATGCACCGACTCAGCCATCTGCTTACCCATCTCAACGCCCCATTGGTCAAACGGGTTAATATCCCAAATACTGGCCATGACATATACTTTATGCTCATAGAGCGCAACCAGTGCCCCTAAGCTATGCGGGGTAAGCTCATCGATAAGTAATGTCGTTGACGGCTGATTGCCACGATAGTATTTATATTTATCGGCCTCAGAAACAGTCTGCGCGTCAGCACCTGCAATAGCGGCATTACCAAAGGCCAGCACTCGGCTTTGCGCTAGACAGTTCGCTAATGACAGCTCATGTTGCTGTTGCAAAGAAGCATTGTGTACCTTATCACTATAACGACGCACGCAAGCGATAAAGTCGCAAGAGACCTGCTGCGTCCCTTGGTGTAGCAACTGATAAAACGCATGTTGCGCATTGGAGCCAATCTCGCCCCACAGAATCGGACAGGTATCGTAATCAATATGATCACCATGCTGGGTGACCGACTTACCATTACTCTCCATCTCAAGCTGGGTCAAGTAGCTTGGCAGATAGCTGAGACGACCATCATAAGGCAGTACGGTATGAGCATTCACCTGTAAAAAGGTACTGTTCCAAACGGCAAGTAAGCCTAATAATACTGGCAAGTTTTCGGCAAAATCAGCCTGCGCAAAGTGCTCATCCATACTATGAGCGCCAGCCAATAGCGCTTTAAACCCCGCCATACCAATACGAATAGCAATCGCCAGTCCAATCGCCGACCATAAAGAAAATCGACCGCCGACCCATTCCCAAAGCTGCAGCTGATGCTCAGGATGAATACCCCAAGCGCTCATCTTCTCACCATTAGCCGATATACCAATAAAGTGGCGACGTAACACACTGTCTTCCGTACCAGCGCGCAGCTTGGCAGTGGCAAGCAGCCATGACAGTGCCGTCTTCGCGTTGGATAACGTATCAACGGTACCAAAAGATTTGGAGGAGATAATAAATAAGGTAGTTTCAGGATTTAAGTGCTTGAGCAAATTATCAAGCTGAGTACCATCCATATTAGAGACGAAGTGCACTTCAATGTCGGTATCTGCCCACTCATCAAGCGCGGTCGTCGCCATCAGTGGCCCAAGATCAGAACCACCTACTCCGATATTAACCACATCGGTGATAGCCTTGCCCGAAAATCCGCGCCATGTGCCACTACGGACACGCTCGGATAATCTGGCTACCTGCGCCAGACTACGATGCACATCGGCGACCACATTTTGGTCACCTACTTGTAGCGCTGCGGTCTCTGGCAGTCGTAGCGCCGTATGCAAGGCTGCACGCTCTTCACTGGTATTGACCATCGCCCCTTGTAAGAGCGCCTTAATACGAGCCGATAAATCACAGCTATCAGCCAAACTTAACAAATTAGATAGTACTGTCTCATCGATACACTGCTTGCTATAGTCCATATATAGCGCACCAGCTTGGGTACTGAAGCGCGCCGCCCGCTCATCATCTTGCGCGAACAATGTCGCAAGTGACCACTGCTGATCCGCTAGCGTTTGCAACTGCTGCCAGTACTTAGAGTGGCGAGCACCGCTATATTCCTTATTATTACTTATCTCATCCATCAGTTATTCATCTTCCGCTAATTGATGCTGAGCAAAATAGATAAACGCTTGCATATATGAGCGCATATCGCCCGCATCATAGCTATCGCCGCGCATAGTCGTCACATTGACCCCGTATTCGCTAATCAATGCATCAATAGCATCAGTCAGCTGAATCTCGCCACCGACAGAGGCTTTGGTATTGGCCAAATAATCAAAGATTTGATTGCTAAATACATAGCGACCAACCACTGCCAATTTTGAAGGCGCGTCTGCTAAGCTGGGCTTTTCTACAAAGCCCGCGACTTTAAAACTGGCGTTAACATCTGTTTTACTATCGACATTGCTCGTATTATTAAACGCTTCATTTAATTGAGCGATACCGTACTTATGCACATCTTCATCCGCGACCTTATCTACCAATATTTGTGAATGACTATCCTTAGCAAAGGCATCAATCATAAAGGCCAAATTATCGACAGTCATATCATTGGTAAATGGATCAAGTACGACATCTGGAAGCAAGACTGCAAAATCATGATCACCAATAATAGGTCTAGCTGCCAATACCGCATGACCCAACCCTAGCGGCTTACCCTGACGTATCATCGATACGGTCACATCATCTGGTAACCAGTTCAAGCTATCGGCTAGCTCATCTTTACCTTTATGACGCAATTGGTTATCCAGTTCGGCATTGATATCGAAGTAGTTTTCAATCGCGCTTTTTTGTGCATGGCCGACCAGTACAATGTGTTTGATACCAGCAGAAATCGCTTCTTCAACCACATAATGAATGGCTGGACGATTACCTAAAGGCAATAGCTCCTTTGGAACAGATTTAGATAGTGGCAGCATACGAGTGCCAAAGCCTGCCACAGGGATAACCGCATGAGTGATGTTTTTCATACCTCAACAATCCTATTAACTTAATATTTATCGTTAGTATTTAATAAAGAGCTTTGTCTAGAATTTACATCAAAGCTTACTCAATACTGTATGTGTGGCCAAGCTTTCTTTTAAGCTCAGCATATCTACTTTTATGCTATCTGGTATTCCGGTAAATAAAGCTTGTGTCGTATTTGCTTGTTTTTCGACACTAAGCATAACCAAACAGGCTTTTTGATAGAGTGTCTCTATATGCCATAGTCGCCATGCTTCCCAGTAATCTAAACGTGCTAAAGCCGCAGTGCTATTATAAATACCAAATTGCTCCGATGTCATTAGGGAGTTAGGACGATGACTGGCGATGGTTAACGGTTTTTTGATAACTGAAATTCTTTCATTACCATATACTAGCTTTAAACGTTCAAAAAACTCACTATCAGCGCCCGTTCTTACGATATGCCATAAACCAGTCTCTTGTTTAACTGTTTGCAAGCGAAACATAGGAGATGCGGGGTTTTGTCGCATAAACGGGTATATTTGACGAACGTAGTACTGACCGTCATGATCTAACCTCAGCCAATGTGATGTCGTCGCAATGATACTAGTGTCTTCTATCAATGGCTGCACTTGCTCTGCAACTTTTTGTGGATGCGCCCAATCGTCAGAATCTTGACAAGTTAAAAACTCACCTGTTGCATATTGCGCACCAATGCTTTTGGCAGCAAATGTCCCTACATTTTGCGGTAGAGCAATAACTTTCATAGCGGTATTGTGAGCACTTAGGTATTGCAAACGCAGTAAGGTATCATCGGTACTGGCATCATCGACTACTATTATTTCTAAGTTATGCCATGACTGCTGTAACAGGCTATTAATACAGCTATCTATCGTTTCGCTGGCATTGTATGTGGTGACCATAACGGTCACTTTATGCAGCTTACTATTACTTTGAGAGTCTTGGTCTTTATTTATTTGCTCTATTACTCGTAGATTGGTCACCGTGAATTGCTGTTGCTCATCGAACAGCTTTATTTGGCTAAGCTGATGATGAGTAAATATTTCATTTAAATTGGCAAGTTTAGTCAATGGCGTATTAAGCGCTATATTACTGTAGAGACATCTTTTATCTGCATACTCATCATCTACTGGGTATGATAAAAAACTAATTAAGTAATGATCAATGTGACTATCTAGTGGGCAGTACTGCTGCAAAAGCGCAATATATAGACCCTGATAATAGGAGCTATCTAACGTACCTGACTTTTCTTTCTGCGCTTTCAAGAAATTAAATATTACGTCAGGATAGAAAGAGATTACTTCTTTGATAAATTCATGATGAAATTGACGATACCGTTTGTAATATAAGATATGCTCTATATAGCTTTTGACTATATCGTCAGTTAAGTTTTGACGCTTAATATTGGCGATAGTAAAGACTACTATATGGCGTGGAGACTTTACTAGCAACCATGAGGAATGTTTTGAAACAGTACGATATAAGCCTAAGCGCGCTGCATACCAACGTCGCTTAGCACTAATATAGCGCATCCTAGGCTTTAACGCTGCTAGAGCATGAGTAAACTGCTTGTGCCTAACGTAGGTAAAGTATTTCAAATAAAGGCCTAATTAATAGTCTGAACCTGATAGATCTCGAGTATATATTTTATCCAAGCTGTCTTCTAACTCTTCTGAGAGTCGATTGGCTACGATAATATCTGATTTGCTCTTAAACGTATCTAAGTCATTTACAATCTCACAGCCTAAGAAACTAGCTTCATCAGACTTGGGTTCATAAACAATAACAGTCGTACCTAGTCGTTTTAAGTGTTTGATAATACCTTGAATCGCTGACGCACGGAAATTATCAGAGCCCGCTTTCATTATTAAACGATAAATACCAACGACCTTTGGATTACTCGACACTATATCATTAGCGATGAATTCTTTACGAGTATTGTTTGATGAAACCACTGCCTGTATTAAATTCTGCGGTACATTTTCATAATTAGCCAATAGCTGCTGGGTATCTTTAGGTAGGCAATAACCACCGTAACCAAAGGATGGATTGTTATAAAAGTTTCCCACCCTTGGGTCTAAACAAACGCCTTTAATGATTTGCTCAGTATCTAAACCATGCACGACTGCGTAAGTATCAAGCTCATTAAAGTAAGAGACGCGCAGCGCAAGATAAGTATTGGCAAATAACTTGATGGCTTCTGCTTCGGCGCTATTGGTCAATAAAATATCAATGTCTTCTTTAACCGCACAGGCTGCAACTATATTGGCATATACTGCAGCCCGCTCTGACTGCTCACCAACGATAATACGTGAGGGATATAGATTATCATACAGCGCTTTACCTTCTCGCAGAAACTCAGGAGCAAAGATAAGGTTATCAATGCCTAGCTTCTTTTTCGTTTTTTGCGTAAAGCCCACAGGAATGGTAGATTTTATGATAATAAGAGTATCAGCATTAACTGCCAATACATCGTTAATTACCGCCTCGACGCTACTGGTATCAAAAGAGTTGGTATCTGTATCATAGTTCGTAGGAGTTGCTATTAGTACATAATCAGCGTCTTTATAAGCCTGTAATTTATCTGTCGTCGCAAACAAATCCAGCTCTTTACGAGCTAGAAAGTTTTCTATTTCTTTATCATCAATAGGTGACTGACGCTGATTAATCTTATTGACTTTATTTTCGTCAATATCTAAGGCTGTCACTGTATGCTGTTGTGCAAGTAACACAGCGTTCGATAGACCAACATACCCTGTGCCTACGATAGTTATTTTCATAAAAAACCTATTTATTGTCTTTGGTTATATATATTAGAACCTGTTTAATTAAGATTTTACGCTCTACCATACCGATCTTCAAATCTGACGATATCATCTTCCCCCAAATACGATCCAACCTGCACTTCTATCATCTCAAGATCAACCTTACCAGGGTTTTCTAAACAATGCGTTGCACCTAATGGTATATAAACAGACTCATTTTCAGTCACTAGCTTTTCGTTACCATCAACGATAACTTTAGCGGTACCTGACACTACAATCCAGTGCTCAGCACGGTGATGGTGCATTTGCACAGAAAGCCTCTCACTAGGTTTGACCGTGATGCACTTAACTTGATAACGATGGCCACTATCGATAGAGTCATATTTACCCCAAGGTCGATAGACCTCACGATGGACACTATGTTCCTGACGTTTATCTGCTTTTAGTTGGTTGACAATATGCTTGACTTCTTGCGACTTATCTTTGGACGCGACTAGCACTGCATCTTTAGTTTGAACAACAATAATATTATCCAAACCCACCGTTGCCACTAATCCTGTTTCTGCAAATATATAGTTATTATGACTATCAACTGTCAGCACATCGCCTGTGATAACGTTGTCATCTTTATCTTTATCAGAAACTTCCCATAAAGACGACCAAGCACCTACATCGCTCCAACCAGCATCCATCGCAATGACAACTGCATTAGTCGTTTTTTCCATGACGCCATAATCTATTGACTCGGTAGGACAGTTAAAGAAATCTTCTTTATTGATACGTATAAAGTCCAAGTCAATATCAATACTTTGCATTGCATTACTACAAGCACTATAGATGTCCGGACGGTGACTTTTCAATTCATTTAAATAGTTTTGTGCTTTGAAGGCAAACATACCACTATTCCATAGGTAGTTCCCACTCTCTAGATATGCTTTAGCCGTAGCGACATCAGGCTTTTCAACAAACTGCTCGACTGTAAAGCCTGATTGCTCACGAGCATTGGGATTATACTTAATATAACCATAACCCGTCTCAGGAGACTGAGGCACAATACCAAAAGTAACAAGCTTATCTTGTTTTACAGGTATTTGCGCTTGTACAACCGCAGTACGAAACGCATCTTCATCCAAAACCACATGATCAGCCGCTAAAACCAATAACTCAGGATTGTCTTCGTACTTTGCTGCATAAATAGCGGCAAGCGCGATCGCTGGTGCAGTATTTTTTCCTATAGGCTCAAGAATAATATTATGATCTAATTGCCCGATTTGGCGTAGCTGTTCAGCGACGATGAAACGATGTTCTTCATTACATATAACCAATGGGGGTAAGCAGTCTAAACCTTGTAATCTTAGAATAGTAGCTTGCAACATCGTTGTCTGACCATATAGTTTTTGAAACTGCTTAGGAAAGAGCTCACGTGATAACGGCCATAAACGGCTTCCCGTTCCACCTGCCATAATTATCGGTAGAATCATAATACTTATCCTAAATTGATTGGAGCTTAGTTACTGATACTAAAAATACGCTTTGGTATTTTCATGTACATGAGCGTCACTGAGTAAGTCATTTATCGCAAACCATTGATATTGATGATGCTGATCTATAGGAAGCGTATCAAAGCTAACATTCACAATCAGCTGGTACCCTAGAGCTATATAGTGCGTTGATATTTCACTATCAAAAACACTGTCTACATACAGATGCTCAAACACGCCTAAAAAGCATGCCTCATCTAATGTAAATTCTTGATCTAGCTCAGCGCATGTCAAACGCTTGAATGCTTGAGCCAGAGTTTCATTCTTGTAAATACGACCACCAGGTACAAACCAATCTCCCTGCGCTGGACGATTGTTCCTTCTCCCTAATAATACCTGATCTTGAGCATTTTTAATGATTAGATCAATCGAGACTAGCGGCGTATTTTGGACAATGGTTTGAAATGTATTACGACTTAACATAGTAGACCTAATAGGTACAAAATGATAAAAAATAGGTCTTTGCTAATTACTTACTCAGCACTTCATGCAGCAGATTTAGCTGTTCGGTTAAATCAATCTGATGATTACCGACAAACAGACCGTTTTTATCTAGATATTCAGCGTTATCTACTGTACCTGACACTTCGTAATCAAAATACTCTAGTACTTCTTTATTCTTTAGGAAGTTTCCTGTCACGATCGGACGACATTCAATACCATTATCCACAAGCTTTTTAACCACTTCTTTACGAGTAATGCTAGCACCCTGACGGATAATAAAAGAGAACCCAAACCAGCTACTATTACCAATCTCTTTTTGAATCAGGAAATCTGGATGGTCGGCAAATAAAGATATGAAATATTCAGCATTTTTTCGACGCTGCGATATAAAGCTAGGCAATTTCTTTAACTGCTCTATACCAATTGCCCCACTCATCTCTAACGGGCGAACGTTATAACCGGGTAGTACGAACTTAAAAGATTCCTCAAATGGGTCATCTGATTTAGTACCAGTAAGACTATTCTCTTTAGGTAAGTTCCGTGTCCAGCCATGAGCACGTATACATAATAAGATATGATAAATCTCTTCATCATCTGTGACTACACAGCCTCCTTCCATCGTAGCAATATGATGAGAGAAGAATGAACTAAAGGTGCCCATTAAGCCAAATGTACCTGCTTGCTGTCCCTCAAAAGTCGCACCCATAGACTCGCAATTATCTTCTAGCAGAACAATATCTTTATCTGCTATCAGCGTATTAATTCTAGCAAAGTCATTTGGATTACCCAATAAATTCACCGTTAAAATGGCACGGGTTTTATCGGTAATGGCATTTTCAAGCTGATCTAAATCAATATTTAAGGTATCCAAGTCAACATCGACAAACTTAACTTTTAGACCATATTGCTGTAGTGGAAAATATGTAGTCGACCATGATACGGCTGGTACGATGACTTCATCACCACGCTTTAGAGGATTGTCTTTTTTGAAAAATAGCGCGGCTATCATCAGCAAGTTAGCCGTTGAGCCAGAGCTGGTCATCAATGCATACTTCGAACCGAAAAACGAGGCAAAGTCTTTTTCATATTGCGCTACTTGCGTATTCATCGAGTACATATCAGAATCTATAACACGTTGAATCGCGGCTAATTCTTTTTCATCCCAAGTGCTACTTGCTAACGAATAGTTAACCATTTAGTTTTTCTCCAAATAATATTGATAAGTTTTCTGTAAACCCTCTGTGAGTGAGTAACGGTGCTTCCAACCGAATTCTTCTAGCTTTTCTGTGCTTACCAGCTTTTGTTTCATACCGACAGGCTTGGTTAAGTCATGCGCAAAGCTTCCTTCAAAGCCGACTATAGTCGCCACAGCATCATAATACTCATTGATACTAAAATCATGACCAAGACCAATATTCAACATATCAGGCATACGCTCAAAATTATCAAACGCATAAAAGACAGCATCCGCTAGATCTTCAGCATACATAAACTCACGTCTTGCTGTTCCATCACCCCATATCTCGACTTCATTAGCATTTTGCAGTTTGGCCTGATGTAGTTTATACAGAGCCGCCGGAATCATGTGAGACTTCACACCATCGAACTTATCGTACTTACCATATAAATTACAGGGTATCAGGGTTTTATATTGCAATTGACCGCCAGACTCTAGTGAGCAATAGCTGCATAACTTAGCAATTACTATTTTAGCCAATGAATAACCTTCAGTATTAGAATCTAAGCTACCTGTTAGAACTTGCTCCTCCACTAATGGATTGGGTGCAGTTTTCGGATACATGTTAGCGCTACCTAGATTGATAAGATGCTTAACATTATACTGACGCGCTGCTAAGACAATATTCTGTCCTATCTGTATATTATCAGCCAAAAACTTAACTGGATTGTCGATATTTGACTGAATACCACCCACGATACCTGCAGCATGGATGATAAAGTCTGGTTGATGCTGTTTGAGATACGCTTTAACCGACTCAAAATCCAGCAAGTTCAGCTCACGACTGCTAGGATGTAAAACCTCGTCATCTCTATACAGTTGGGCGTAATCCTGAATATTACGCCCAACCATCCCTGAACCGCCTGTCAATAAAATCTTCATATCAGCTACTCTTATTACTCTTGCGACATCGGAACATCATAGTTATGTTGCTTGAGTAACGCATGACGTTTGGCTATTTTCAAGTCTTCTTGTACCATCTCCGCACACATTTCTTGTACGGTAATCTCTGGCGTCCAGCCAAGCTTTTTCTTAGCTTTACTTGGATCACCAAGCAAGGTCTCTACTTCAGCTGGTCGGAAATATATTGGATCAATCTTTAAAATAACATCACCTACTTTTAATGCCGGAGCATCATCGCCATCGATTGACTCCACTATACCAACTTCATCGACGCCTTCACCTTCAAACCTCAAGGTAATACCTAAATGCTTAGCAGACCAAACAATAAACTCACGTACACTATGTTGTACACCTGTGGCGATGACGAAGTCTTCTGCAACGTCTTGCTGTAGCATCATCCACTGCATACGTACGTAGTCTTTGGCATGTCCCCAGTCACGTAAGGCATCGATATTACCCATATATAGACAGCTATCTAGACCTTGAGCGATGTTGGCCAGTCCACGAGTAATCTTGCGAGTGACAAAAGTCTCACCGCGACGTGGAGACTCATGGTTAAACAAAATACCATTACAAGCGTACATACCATAAGCTTCACGATAGTTCACGGTAATCCAGTAGGCATAAATTTTTGCGACTGCATATGGAGAACGTGGGTGAAACGGTGTTGTCTCACTTTGAGGTACTTCTTGAACTAAACCGTAAAGCTCAGAGGTACTGGCTTGATAGAATTTAGTCTTCTTCTCCAACCCCAGAAAGCGAATGGCTTCTAGCAAACGTAATGTGCCCATGGCGTCGACATCAGCGGTATATTCTGGTGACTCAAAGCTCACCGCTACATGACTCTGGGCACCAAGGTTATAAACCTCATCTGGCTCTACTTCTGAAAGTATGCGTGTTAAGTTAGAAGAATCAGTAAGATCACCATAATGTAGATGAAAATTGATATTACGTTCATGTGGGTCTTGAAGTATATGATCCACTCGTTGAGTATTAAAAGATGAAGCTCGACGCTTAATGCCATGTACTTCATAGCCTTTTTCCAATAAAAACTCAGCTAAATAGCTACCATCTTGACCAGTTACACCAGTAATTAATGCTTTTTTCATAAGACACCTTCCTTAAAAATAGTATAATTAACACAAAGAATGAAAATAAAAACCTACCTATACCCTTTAACAGAAAAATCTCTAAGCTTTTTTTCCAAAAGACCATATCCTAAAGCATCTTGTCTACTGTTACTTAATATATTGGAAAAAAAATCAGTATCGACTTTTTTATTATAATAATCATTTAAAAAAACTACTAAAGACGCAGCTACGCTTCCTTGCTTAGCATAAACCTTAAAATCCTCAACGAAAGAAGATAAAATAGTTACTTTAGGAAACTTAGTTTTAGCAAGCCAATCTATATTGTAAATATTATTATAATTTATAGCTTCAATAAGTATTTTGTCCGCCTCCATAAACTCACCACTTTTATAATACACTAAAGACAACAACAGTCTATAAAAGTTATTTTCTCTATCAAGCATTATGCATTCTTTAATTAACCTTATCTGCTCATCTAAAGGCAATGAATCTTTAAAACTTCTAACATAATGAGAGATTGAAAACGCTTTCAGCAACGGATCTACACGATTAGAAGAAAGAATCCCATCTTTCTTCAATGACATATTGAAACAAGATTTAATATCTTTCTCAGAAATAAAGCTCTTATAACTACTAACTTTAACGCCACCTATCCAAGAAGATAATGTAGCAAAGCCTGAAGAACCACATATTATCTCTGTACAACGTGACATTAAAATTATATCGAACATTGCCCGCTGTATATCATTATAAGTATTATCAATTAAATCATTTGAAAACATAATGTTATGCCTATCTCGTACATATTCACAAGCATCGATATCTTGACCAAATAAAATAACATCATAACCCGATCTTTTGAAACTTTTTATTACTTGGTCAAGTACATACAATGGGACTACTTTCCCATAATAACGATCCATAAATCTATACTCACCATAAACTAAGTCACCCGATCTTAAATGTATAGCGAGCACATCATTTTTCAATACAACTGACTCAGCTAAACTGCGAGCCATTAATACATCTTCATTAAAACCGATTTCTTCAAATGCTTCCTTATATTCAGTTCTTAAATTACTAAACTGATATTCTTTATCTTTAATTTGATTTACAAGATATTGCTGTTGTACTAAGATACCATCATACTCGGTTAGAGAATCAGCGTTAAGTTTAGGTATTTCGTTTAACGCCTTCAAATTAGACCTATTTATAGCATCTCTCTCTATTAAATGCTCTTCTATAAAGCTCTTATTGAATATATTCTCAACCTTATCAATAGCATGAAAACTACTTTCTGAAAATGATAAAGGCCAAGAATAAAAGAATTTACCATTAGTTTTTCGAGCAAGTACTATACCGTTGAGTATTGCTTTCAACCTTTCACCTAACCCATCACCTCTGTTAACTATAAAAGCAAGTTGATTTTTATTTCCAAAACTACGTGACGGCTTGTCTAATATATGAATACTCCCTAAATGTAAGTAATTAGCTGACCAGTTAGAAACACTTATTATTAATTTTCTGATCTTAATTTTACTTGCTAGAGGGAGTATAAGTGGAAGCGAGTTGGGAAGAACACCAAAATATAGTAATCCTTTATGAATAACAATTTTTTGATTTTCATCATTAATAATAGAAACCTCGATTGTAGCAGCATGGTGACGCCATTTTTCGTGCTTTCTATTGTTAACGATAATATACTCTGGAATAACACATCTCTCAAACTCAACCTCCCACCAAGGAGACTTCTCTAGTCCAGTATGAAAAGCAAAATCATCAGTACTCGTTCCATCAATAGAACGTTGTGCATCATTGCCTTTAGAGTATTTCGAAACTGAGCTCTGAGTAGCTATCCCAAAGCTTGCTACATCTATTAAGTCTTCTTTATAGCATAATTCTTCAATTAGTTTTTCAAACATATTCGAATCCATATTTCGTTTGTTGTAAGTAAGTTCCCAACCTATTCAATAATTCTTAACAAATTATTTTTAACCACATCTAATGTACAGTTCTGCTTAACAAAATTATGACCCTGCTCAGCTTGCTTCAAATAGAGGTTTGGGTTTTGCCACATTTCTTGTATAGTTTGATAAACTTCATTTGGTTTCGCATAGACAGCTGAATTTCCAAATATTTCCTCAAACTCTGGCGGCAATATGACTACCTTACCTAGAGCCATCGCTTCCATAATATTTCGTCCGAACTCTTCAATATAGTCTTCATGGGTATAGTGGATGAAAAAATCTAACTTTGATATAAACTCTGTCACAGAAATAGCATCGAAATCAATAGCTTGCCAATTCTTAGGGAGTTTACCGATTTGCTTTTTAGGTGTTTGTACACCGCCCATCAACAGAACATTAATATCGCTTTTATCAGCAAGGTAGGCCTGCTTGATTTCATTTTTATCTTTAGGCCACTTAGTCCAATGATCTCTAGAATGTCGACCTACTATAATCTTTCTATTTGTACCAAATTCTAATGGTAAGCTTATGCTTGTATTATCTAGCTCATGGTTATATGGAGGAAACCAAGTGTCTTCGTATACATTATCAACTATGCCAGACTTATTTAATGTTTCTATTACTCTTGGTGATATTGGTATCCATAGTGGACTGACATTAAATAACTTCTTACATAATGCAGTTACTTCATTACTGTCATAGTAACTAGGTTCTTGCGACCATAACTGCATTGGAGACTGATTTACTAGTATACCTAGTTTATTGCACGTTATACTAGGAACAGCATCAATCTCAAAGTTCAAAATAGGGGGGTGATGTATTATAACTAGTTTAGCAGTGACCTCATCTTCGGGTACTAAAAAATCTATGTTTTCATTGTAGGAAAGCTTTGTATACTCATCAGCTATCTCTGCCGTTTTTAAATCGTATCTTGGCCAATGAAACAATCCTACTTTCCAGCCCAAGGCTTCAGCAGCTTTAATATAGCCTTCATTGCACCGTCTTGTCCCCCCCAAAAGGCTTAAATCTGATATTAGTATCAAGTCATAATGAATATTCTTCTCCCAGTGTTTAGGTGCTAAACCATGAGGTATAGGAAAGGGATATTTTTTACTAGTTCTAGTATAACTAAGTGGTTTATCCTTATTATTTTCACGCCAAAATTTCGCTTGTCTCGAATACTCATGACGTATTCCAAAAGTTAGGCTGTTTAGACTCGTACCAGCTTGTTGTGTCAGAGAGTTATCATGTACTAAAAAGAATGAGAAGGGAATGTTTTGCATGATATCTACTATAGAATCTTCACCCCATAATATGCGTGCTCGTTGTATAAACTCATCATCTGCATTAGCAGATACAGCGTCCCACTCACCTAGAGATTTTATATCTTCTGATCTTATTAGAAGAGAGGGGTAACTTCTATGTACATACTCAAGATTCCCTCTTTGTGGTCGTAAAATAAACTTAAAATCTGGAGTCACTCTTGTCATATAAGAGCAAGTAATCTTTATAGACTTATCGTTAAGCATTACCTCCATTTGTTTTTCAAGCATTTGGGGGTGCGACCAATCATCACTATCATGCACAGTGATGAAATCACCGCTTGCCAAGCTTAACGCTCTATTTCGAGTAGTATAAGCACCCCTGTTTCTTTCATTACGATATATTTTGAGTCGACTATCTTTAGCAGCTAATTCTTCCAAAATCTCCCAGCTTCTATCAGAGCTACAATCTTCTACAGCAATAATTTCTAAGTTCTGCCATGTCTGATTAAGCATTGAGTTTATTGACAGCTCAATAAATTCCTCAGCTTGATAAACAGGCATCAGTACACTAATTTTAAATTCACTTTCTTCAACATTATGTAAAACAGAACAACCTATATTACCAAATACAAACCCTTTATTTTCATCTAATAATGATAATGGGCTTATGTCATTACCTGTGTATATTTTATTTAGTTGGTCAATTCGCATTTCATCAAAATTTTCATTACTCTTTTCACTTTCGTTTATCAAATTACTTAGCGCACAAATAAAGTCAGAATCTAATTTTCCATCTAAAACATAGTCAATTAAACCTTTAGCTTTATCATACTCTTCTAAAGCAATCAAACTCTCAATCCATAGAAGCTTTAATTTTTTACTTCTATATAAGGATATATCATATTTTTTTATCTTATTAATACATTCTATTGCTTTACCCCATTGATTATTAACGAGATGCCATCTAGTTAAAGTAAAAGCCACTCTAGCTTTATCTTTATTCTTAACGTTATCCTTTCCAAAACAGTTATACAAACCAAGTAAAGCATAAGTGGAGAAACCTGACCATAGCTTTTTCTCTATATCTCTTGAAGGGAGGTTGACATTTTCGATTTTATCAACTAAGTCTAGTTTCAGTTCTTTGAAAACATAATTATGCTTTTTAATTATTTTTTTTGAAGATTTCGAAGATTTTTCCAGTGCTCCAACCATCATCTCTTTGGCTTTTTTGTATTCACCTATTTCAAAATATGCAATTGCTATGTTCTCATAATAGTAGCTAAAATTTGGGTTTTCTTTTATACATTTCTCATATAAATCAATTGCTTTATTAAAATTTTTGGATCTTAGAAAAGCATTAGCTGCCGAAAAATGATTACTCATACATAAACCTCTCAATAATTTAATAAAACTAGCATTTTAAACCGAATTATAAACCTAATCATTTTTAAACTTCAGCACCTCTTTACCTATACTTATAGGTAAAGATATAAAAGCATATGGACTACTAAACCCATCTGTTATAGTTTTACCTAATTTATAAGATAAATGCCTTTTCACTATTTCCGCTTCATAGAAATCATAATATTCTTCAATAGGAATGTTTTCCAATTTACTCTTTTCTTTACTTTTATAACTCTTATATTCTTCAAATAAAAAATAGGGTAACTCAGTTATTTTTCTTGGACTGCGTCCACTCTCTACTAGAATAGACCCTAACTTATACGAGAAGCTATCCTTTATTATTTTTTGCGCTCCATAATATACAGGTACTTTATAAATAGATTCTTTACAGCTAGGTATTTCAGCAGATTTTGACTTATTTTTTTTCAAAAAGTAGCATTCAAAATCCTCTTGAATGCTATGAATCTGCTCTCTTAACAATATATTTTCTTCTAGCAAGCTATCGTCATATTCAGTATTAAGGTGCTCAACGGACGGACTATTTATTGTTTGATGAAAGCCCTGCTGCTTAAAAATACCGAGTAAATCATTAATACTTAAGTTTATAGAGTCACCTATAGAATTACTTTGACTAATCAATGATTTCTCTAGCAGCTTATTAAATAGTAAAACAACTTCGGAGTATCTAATAATAATCTCATCTATAATAAATTTATACTCGATGTTTAATTCTTTTTTTTCTACAAAACCCGAACCCAAATTACTATCTAAAAATTCAACTCCAACTAAATTTTCTATCTCTTTTTTTACCGATTCTATATTATTCGCAGCGGCTAGCCCTTCTAATAATATACACCTACCATTATTTTCTTCTAAGAATACAATTAATTGGGTGTTATACCTCACCCACTCTTGCATTATATTATCTATAAAACTTAAGTTAATATCTTCTTTCTTTAAATCAAAGAACATATTTTTTGGATGATCGAACACTAAGATAAACTTACTTTGTAGCTCAAACTGCTCCCAATAGGATAACAACGGTAAATTATAAGGGCTTTCCCAACCCCATATATACTGATCGATATTAGCAAGTAGAAAGTCTACAGAGATACTATCAGCAAGCTTATTATGCTCTATATCTTTTGACTTTTTATTAATTTTATATAGATTTTTAGATACTTGTTCGGAAGTTAATTGTTGTAAATTGGAATCCTCTGCTTTCTTTAGTCCTCTATCGTATAACATTTCTATTAATAAAGAAGAATATGAAGAAGGATGCCCCGCTTGAATTATAACGCTCATGTATTATACCTCTAAATTTTTTGATTAAATAACATTTGATATATTACTATAATGAATTTAAGAGCCTATGATTCACAACCATTAGGGCTCATACGCTGCCAACGCCAAGTATCTTGACACATCTCAGTGATAGACAGTTTGGCTTCCCATCCTAATAAATCTTTCGCTTTATTAGCACTTGCATAGCAACTGGCTATGTCACCTACGCGACGGGCAACGAACTGATAAGGTATTGGTTGCTCAGATACTTCAGAAAAAGCAGATACCAGTTCTAATACAGATGTACCTTTCCCAGTACCTAAATTAATAGGTAAAAATCCAACAGGTAGATTTTTCTTCTGCAAATAGCTTAAGGCAGCAACATGGCCTTGTGCGAGGTCAGTAACATGAATAAAGTCACGTACGCCTGTACCATCTACCGTCGGGTAGTCATTACCAAAGATACTAAGCTTAGTAAGTTTGCCTACTGCTACCTGTGAAATATAAGGCATCAAGTTGTTTGGGATATCATTGGGATCTTCACCAATCTGTCCTGATGGATGTGCACCTACTGGGTTAAAGTACCGCAGTGTCACTAAGTTCAAGTTATCATTCGATACAGCTAAGTCTTCTAAAATGTACTCAACTGTAAGTTTACTTTGCCCATATGGGTTGGTACAAGATCTCGGAGAGTTTTCATCAATGGGCAGAGTCTTAGGGTCGCCATATACAGTAGCTGATGAAGAGAAGATGAAGTTACTGACGTTGTATTCTGCCATTACATTGAGTAAAGTAATCGTACCATTCACATTATTGTCATAGTACTTTAGAGGCTTAGCAACGGATTCACCCACGGCTTTTAAGCCTGCGAAGTGAATAACACCAAAGAACTTATGCTTATCGAATACTTCTCTAAGTAATTTAGCATTTCGGATATCACCTTTGATAAACTCAATTGGTTGTCCACTGAGCTTAGAGACCCGGTTGACAGACTCAAGGTTACTGTTTGACAAGTTATCATATACTACAATATCATAGCCCGCTTGATGCAGCGCAATACAAGTATGTGAGCCAATATAACCAGCGCCACCAGTTACTAAGATCTTGTTATTCATGACAATTCGCTACAATAAAAACACCCTATTGTAGGGCTGTAGCATAGTTTTTTCAAGGTGTTAAAACGGCTGATAAGACGGTACAAACACTTGTTATTTATGGATTTATCAGTTACTTAAAGCTCAAGCTTTAGTTAGCAAGCGTTACAGAATATTCATTTATGTAAATATATCTGCTTAACGTCGAAATTTAATTTAAGAAATCCCCTTATTATACTAAAAAATTCCCGTTTATCGCCGTTAATAGCTATTCTATCCAATTTACTATAGCAATATATGTATGATAATACCTGAGTGAGGTTTTTCTAAAGTTAGTTTAAGACGTACTAAGCACACTTTCTCCAACCAAAAAAAACACCCCAATGTAGGAGTGTTTCTTCTATTGACATTTTACGTCTATATATTAGAACTAGTTCTATATTACCAACCAGTAACTTCTTTAAGCTTATCACCGATTTTAGCTGGGTCACGAGTATACGCGATACCTGCATCTTCAAAGGCTTTGAATTTCTCTTCAGCAGTACCTTGACCACCAGAGATGATAGCGCCAGCATGACCCATACGCTTGCCTTCAGGAGCAGTGACACCAGCGATATAACCAACGACTGGCTTAGTCACGTGCTCTTTGATATAAGCGGCTGCTTCTTCTTCGGCAGTACCACCGATTTCACCGATTAGTACGATAGCTTCGGTTTGTGGATCGTCTTGGAACAGTTTTAGTGCGTCAATTTGGTTCATACCAGGGATAGGATCACCACCGATACCGATACAGGTTGACTGACCAAAGCCAAGCTTAGTGGTTTGCGCAACCGCTTCATAAGTTAGCGTACCAGAGCGTGAGATGATACCTACTTTACCTGGCAAATGGATATGACCTGGCATGATACCGATTTTGCACTGACCTGGAGTGATGACACCTGGGCAGTTAGGACCAACTAGACGCACATCGCCCGCTTCTTCTAGATAGCGTTTGGCTTTTAGCATATCGATAGTCGGTACGCCTTCAGTGATTACAACGATTAGCTTCACGCCTGCATCTACTGCTTCAACGATAGAATCTAGTACGAATGGCGCTGGTACATAGATTACTGATGCATCAGCTTGAGTTGCTTCCATCGCCTCTGCCATAGTGTTGAATACTGGTAGGCCTAGGTGCGTTTGACCGCCTTTACCTGGCGTTACGCCGCCAACGACTTTGGTGCCGTATTCGATAGCTTGTTCAGAGTGGAACGTACCGTTTTTACCAGTGAAGCCTTGTACCAATACTTTGGTATCTTTATCAATTAATACACTCATTATTTTTTCCTTGTATTCGGTTGTCTTGTAATAGCAGCTTGTAAGCTGATATATCGTTGAATATTAACGATTCATCATCACCAAAACTGCTATTACGCTTTGACTACTATGTTCAAGACTCTATATATAGAGAATTATGCTTGAACTGCGTCGACAATTTTTTGTGCTGCATCTGCAAGGCCCTGAGCTGACGTCAGCTTCAGACCAGACTCTTCTAGGATCTGCAAGCCTAATTCAGCGTTGTTACCTTCTAGACGTACCACGACTGGTACTTGTACATCAACTTCTTTGACTGCTGCGATGATCGCTTCTGCAATCATGTCACAGCGTACGATACCGCCAAAGATGTTGATCAAAACGCCTTCGACACTGCTGTCTTCTAGAATGATTTTGAACGCTTCTACCACGCGATCTTTAGTTGCGCCGCCGCCAACGTCCAAAAAGTTAGCAGGCTTGCCGCCATACAATTTGATGATATCCATCGTCGCCATGGCAAGACCAGCACCGTTAACCATACAACCGATGTTACCTTCTAGAGCAACATAGTTTAGATCAAATTCAGCCGCTTTTAGCTCACGCTCGTTTTCTTGCGTTTTGTCTTGTAGTGCGGCGATTTTTGGTAAGCGATATAGTGCGTTTGAGTCGATACCGATTTTGCCATCAACACAGACGATTTCGCCATTTTCACGTACTGCTAGTGGGTTTACTTCAAGGAGCGCAAAATCATTTTCGACAAACGCTTGATAAGCACCCGTCATGATTTTTACAAACTGGTTGATTTGTTTACCTTCTAAACCCAACTGAAACGCGACATCACGCGCTTGGTAAGGCATTAGACCTACCAATGGATCTACGCTCACTTTAAAGATTTTTTCTGGCGTCTCATTAGCTACTTCTTCGATATCGACACCGCCTTCAGTTGATGCCATAAAGGTAACGCGACGCGTAGAACGATCGACGACCGCACCAAGATATAGCTCAGTTTGTACTGGGTACATATCTTCTGCAACCAATACGAAGTTGACTGGTTGGCCATCAGCGTCAGTTTGGAATGTCACTAGATTAGTACCGATAAGCTCATCAGCGACTTGCTTAGCTTCTTCACGAGTCTTAACCAGCTTTACACCACCAGCTTTACCGCGACCACCAGCATGGACCTGTGCTTTAATAACAGCGATATCAGTTGGGGTTTTATCAAAGGCAGCTGCTGCTTCGTCACCACTATGAGCAATGATGCCTTCTTGAATTGGCAAACCGTAGCTTTTTAATAGCTCTTTTGCTTGATACTCATGTAAATTCATTGATTGTATCCTTTATTTTTTACAATTAATAAAAAGTGAAAATAAGCGCACAATAATATTTATATAGTGCACTTATAACCGTAGCTCCAGTGGTTATAACACTTATTGTTATAAACATCATCACAATCATCATAGTCATGATGCCTACTGCACTACGGTTAATTTATATCGTAATACCTACTCGGTAACCGTTAGTGACTACTTACGTTTTTTACGCTGAATGGCATGAATAGCACGGCCATCAGCTGATAGTGCCGCTTCGTGTACGGCTTCTGATACCGTTGGATGCGCAAACGTCATTAGCTGCAAGTCTTCAATACTAGAGACAAACTCCATCGCAATCATACCTTGATGGACGATATCGCCTGCACCAACAGAGATAGCGTGCATACCTAGCAAGCGATCGGTCTTAGCGTCAGCGACGACTTTGATAGAGCCTTGCGCTTCACTTTGTGCAAGAGCACGGCCGTTAGCCGCTAGATTAAATGAGCCTGTCTTGACTTCATAACCTGCTTCAGTCGCTTCTTGCTCAGTGAGACCAACCCATGCGATTTCTGGATGCGTATAAATAACGTTGATAATAGTATCATAGTTGACTTGTGCTTTTTCACCATGAATACGCTCAACCGCCATCATGCCCTCTTCCATGGCTTTATGCGCCAGCATAGGACCACGGACTAAATCACCAATGGCATATACGCCATCAAGATTGGTTTTACATTGTTCATTGACATCGATCAAACCACGTTCAGTCAAGGTAATACCGCTGTCATCACCCAGTAGTTTTTCAGAGTAAGCACGGCGACCGACACAAACGATGAGCTTATCAAAACGCTCCTCGCTCGATTCGCCTTTGTTTTCGCTTGTAACGACGACTTCATCACCTTGTACTTCAGCATTGGTTACTTTGGTATCGACACGGATATCAAGGCCTTGCTTCTTAAACATCTTACGAGATTCTTTAGCGATGTCTTTATCAGCAGCGGCTAAAAATTCAGGTAGCGCTTCGTATACAACCACTTCACTACCTAAGCGGCGCCATACAGAACCAAGCTCAAGACCGATAACACCAGCACCGATAACGCCTAAACGTTTAGGCACTTCAGTGAAATCAAGCGCGCCTGTTGAGTCAACGATACGATCGCCGTCAGTTTTGGCGACTGGAATCTCGATAGGCACAGAGCCTGCTGCCAAAATAACGTTTTTTGCAATGATGGTGGTCTCAGATTCATCTTCTAAAGCGACAAACTTAACTTTTTTGTCACCACCTTTACCGTCAACTAACGTGCCCCAGCCTTGTAGCCAGTCAACGCCGTTACCTTTTAATAATGCTGCTACACCGCCAGTCAACTGCTTAACAATACCTTCTTTACGCTCTATCATTTGCTCGATGTTGATAGAGACGTCGCCTGTACTAATGCCATGCTCATCAAGATCATGTTTAGTCGCTTCATAACGATGCGAGCTGTCAAGAAGTGCTTTTGATGGGATACAACCGACGTTTAAGCACGTACCGCCAAGAGCAGGCTCGCCTTTATAAACGCGTTTTTCGATACAAGCCACACTCATACCCAGCTGTCCTGCACGGATAGCTGCTTCATAACCACCGGGACCGCCGCCAATGACGACCAAATCATAATTGTCTTTCATAGTCCGTTCCTATTTCAAATTTTATACTATGCCTAAAAGCTTGAGTAACCAGAAAAACCGGTGCAAACGCTACCTATTAGTAGACTAAGCAAGTTTGACATGGCCAATCATATTTTTTAGGTTTGGTATTCGTTATCGTTTAAGCTATTAAGCAATTTATTAATAACAAACGTAATCAGCCAGCAGATAACCGTATAGTCAATACACTACTTCAGTATCTTATGCCGTATAACGCTGATGTGTAACCGTGAGAATTGCAGAATAACTGGGAGAGCTTTTGTCACAAAGCTAAAAAAGCTTGTATCGGTGATTACCAATACAAGCTTAAACACTTATAGATCTAATAGTAATAATGATGGATCTTCAACGAGCTCTTTGATAGTCACTAAGAACTGTACCGCTTCTTTACCATCAATCATACGATGGTCGTAAGACAGCGCCAGATACATCATCGGTAGGATTTCAACTTTGCCATCAACAGCCATTGGGCGATCATTGATAGCATGCATACCTAAAATAGCCGTTTGCGGCGGATTCAAGATAGGCGTTGACATCAGTGAGCCAAAGACACCGCCGTTTGAGATAGTGAACGTACCACCAGTCATCTCATCTAGACCTAATTTGCCTTCTTGTGCTTTACCGCCAAGCTCACGGATTTTGCTTTCGACATCTGCCATGCTCATGCGATCGGTATCACGCAATACTGGCACAACTAGGCCGCGATCTGATGAGACGGCAACACCGATATCATAAAAACCATGATAAACGATATCATCACCATCTAATGAAGCGTTAACCGCTGGGAAACGTTTTAGCGCTTCGGTAGCGGCGCGTACGAATAAAGACATAAAGCCTAGACGTACACCATGACGTTTTTCAAACTTCTCTTTATACTTAGTACGCATGTCCATCAACGGCTTCATGTTGACTTCGTTGAACGTCGTTAGCATCGCTGTATCTTGTGATGCTGACAGTAGACGCTCAGCAACACGCTTACGCAAACGTGTCATCGGTACACGTTTTTCAGTACGCTCACCTGTTGACTCAGCAACTGGACGACCGCTATCAGATTTAATAGAGCTATCAGCTTTTAGCGTAGGGCTTGCCATATCAGTCTTAGTTACTCGGCCGCCGCGACCACTGCCTTCGACTTCTTTAGGATCTACGCCACTTTCTTTGGCAGCTTTACGTACCGCTGGACTTTGATCTTTATGATCGGCTTCATCATGCGGCGCATCTGGACGACTTGGGGTATCGCCATAACCAGTTTCTTTTTGTTGTACTGGTGCAGCAGGTTGATCTGGATCTACGGCTGGCGCTTCATTAGAGCCAGCATCAGAACTGCCACTTGCGCCAGCTTCGAACTCTGCGATTAAGTCAGCTGATTCAACAGTATCATCGACTTGCTTGACGATTTTGGTCACTACACCGTCATCAGGTGCAACGACTTCTAATACTACTTTATCAGTTTCGATCTCTGCTAATAGGTCATCACGATTAACCTGTTGACCTTCAGTGACATGCCATTCAACAATCGTGCCGTCGGCAATCGATTCTGGAAAAACGGGGGCATTGATTTCAGCCATCGATATACTCCTTAGATTTAGATATTACTATTTATTATTACGTCGTGATAGACAGCTATTTCCTATTTAAGGATATGTCATTAATAAAAACATACCCTCATACCTCATTTACTTCTTGATCATATAACCATGTAATAGGAGCTAACTGCTATCGTCTCATTGATTAATCTTATGTTGGTTACACTTATTCAGCCAGTTTATCCACACTAACACCTAGACTCTCGGCAACCAGTGTTTGCTGCTGCTGAGCATGCAACTTTGGTGAACCAGTCGCTGGCGCTGCACTAGGAGGACGTGCTACTGGATCCATCACTTTCGCTTTAGTCGGATGCGGTACTACAATACGGAACATATGCGGCGCTAAATAATACCAAGCACCTTGGTTCAATGGTTCTTCTTGTGACCAAACGATCTCTTCTAGATTGCTGTATTTTTCTATCTCAGCAATCAAGCGTTTTTCTGGAAGTGGATATAACTGCTCAATACGAACGATGGCCACATGCTCCAGACCCAATGCGCGGCGCTGCTCAAGTAGGTCATAATAAACTTTACCACCGCACAGTACCAAACGTGTGATCTGATCGGCGTTTTGCTGATCAATCTCTGGTAGTACTGTCTCAAATTTGCCGTTAGCAAGCTCTTCTAATTGTGAAGTTGCAAGCTTATGACGTAATAAGCTTTTGGGTGACATCACGATCAAGGGTTTACGAATTGGACGTACTGCTTGACGACGTAGTGCATGATAGATTTGCGCTGGCGTAGTCGGAGTAATAACCTGCATATTGTCTTCAGCACATAACTGTAAAAAGCGCTCAAGACGTGCTGAAGAATGTTCAGGGCCTTGACCTTCATAACCATGTGGTAAGAGCATCGTTAGACCGCAAACACGCTGCCATTTGGTCTCACCACTAGAGATAAACTGGTCGATAACCACCTGCGCACCGTTAACGAAATCACCAAACTGCGCTTCCCACACAATCAACGCGTTGGGTACTGTCGTTGCATAGCCATACTCAAAGGCTAGTACCGCTTCTTCTGATAGCAATGAGTTGTAGGTGGCAAAACGCGCTTGGGTCTCGCTTATATGCGCAAGTGGCACATACATACTGCCATCGTTGACGTTATAAATTTCGCTATGGCGATGTGAGAAAGTACCGCGGCCAACATCTTCACCAGTGATACGTACTAATACATCATCATTGTCGACAAGAGAGGCATAAGCAAGCGTTTCTGCTGCGCCCCAGTTAAGAGGCTCTTCACCAGTTTGCATCGCTAAACGCTGATCAACAAGCTTTTGCACTTGACGCTGTAGCTTATAACCTTCTGGCATTTTCGCCATGCGGTGACCATACTCTTTTAACTTTTCGATATCGACACTGGTATCCCAATCGTCAACCAAGTCATGACCTAAATACGGTTTCCAGTTAACAAAAAGCGCTTCATCAGGATCGTTGACTAAAGAATTCACCACATAATCACCACGATCTAGCGACTCACGGTATAAGTCCTCGTAATTTTTGGCTTTTTCTTCATCGATCACACCAGCTTCTACTAATTGCTGTGCATAGAGTGCACGAGTCGTTGGTAACTTTTTGATAACGGAATACATCAATGGCTGAGTTGCAGAAGGCTCATCGGCTTCGTTGTGACCGTTACGGCGATAACAAAACAGATCGATAATAATATCTTTATCAAACTCATGACGGTAATCAAGTGCAAGCTGCGCGGCAAAAACAACCGATTCAGGATCATCACCGTTTACATGTAAAATAGGAGCATGAACCATTTTGGCGACATCGGTGCAGTATTCTGTCGAACGCAAATCTTCTTGACGACTGGTCGTAAAGCCAACTTGGTTGTTTATGACAATATGTACCGTACCACCCGTGGTATAAGCACGCGTCTGTGACATCTGAAAAGTCTCTTGCACCACGCCTTGACCAGCAAACGCTGCATCACCATGCACAACGATTGGCAATACTGAGTTGCCATCTTTGTCATTATGACGAGCTTGATCATTACGGCGTACTTGACGAGCGCGAACAGAGCCTTGTAGTACGGGGGCAACGATTTCAAGGTGGGATGGGTTAAAAGCCAATGCTAGATGAGCTTCACCGCCTGGTGTCATTACATTAGATGAATAACCATTGTGGTATTTGACATCGCCTGAGCCTTTTTCTGGCTGTACTTTCCCATCAAACTCGTCAAATAGATCAGCAGGATTTTTACCCAAGACGTTAACCAATAAGTTAAGACGTCCCCGGTGAGCCATACCGATAACCATCTCTTTGGTACCGTAACTACCAGCACGTTGAATGATTTCGTTAACCGCAGGAATAAAGCTTTCGCCGCCTTCTAAACCAAAACGTTTTACGCCCGTATATTTACGCGCTAAGTACTTCTCTAATCCTTCAGCAGCCGTCAAACGCTCTAAAATAGATAAGCGTTTTTCCTCGTCAAACTTGATATAACCTAGATTGGTCTCGAGATACTTTTCCATCCAACGTTTTTCGGTACTGGTGGTCACGTGCATGTACTCTACACCGATATGACGGCAATAGACGCGCTCCATAATTTCGATAATTTCACGCAATGGCGCTTCTTTTTTACCGATATTAAGATCGCTAGTAGGATATACAGTATCGAGATCGGCTTCTGATAAGCCATGGTAAGCGAGGGTCAAATCTTCGACTTCAGCGCGCGGATGCAGCTCTAAAGGATCAAGCTGTGCACGGCGATGACCACGACGACGATACGCCGAAATCAATTGCTGGACAGCCATCTGTTTAGGGTCTGCACAGTCTTCTGGGGTGCTTGTAGTTGTATTGTCAGAGGCGGGGCCAACTTTATTGGCTGTCTGATTACGGGCAAGCAATAAGAATTGATCTTTAATGGCATTATGCTTGGCATCGTTAGGAGATTGGTACTGCTTAAAATAATCTTGCCAATCCGTATCGACACTGTCTGGGTCGCTTAAAAACTGCTCATAAAGGGATTCGATATAAAGGGCATTGTCAGCGGCAAGTTCAGTATGTTCTACGCCAGCTGCTTCTTTCGTTATACTATTCATAATAATCGTCTATTTGATAGATAAATGAATGGAATCGTGCTTATTATTGTGTGTTCTATTATACGCTAAGCTTTTAAAAAAGTTGGTATACATCATGAAATACTATTTACTAGTTATTACTTATCGATAGTTACTGTTCTTGAGTAATAGTTTGTGAACAATGGTCATTGACTGATTACGCTAAGCGCTACTTATGATCGCTTGATATTATAAATGAGTATGAGCCACGATAATATCAAGTCCAAGCTTCACTGATGTTAGTCACTTAGATAAACAATTGCTTTGCAAAAAATGTTTAAAAACCATTTAAAGTGTCATCTATAACGAGCATACACTGCTGTATAAGGTAACATGCATAAATTACCTGACATAGTTTGTTTGTTCAATACTAAGTATTTACATATTAAATATTAACTATTACTTTTCGAATATTAGTCATCACTTTACGGACATCAGGCGTATATTATTAATGATGGCATGGCTAAAAGTTCGTAGAGAGTTAGTGTAAAGAGTCTATTTTTTAACGTTGTTTAGTAGCGCTATGATAACATTTTTATGAAGCAATATTTATCATAAGTTGCGAAACACCAACTTTATTTATAAGACAGTCTTGATTATGACAGACGTTACTTTCCTAAAAAACTCATAAAGAAACGATTTCTTCGCGCTAAACGAATCTTTAACTTTTACAATCGACAAAATTGTATGATGACCTATCAAATCAACAAGCTTTTTATCATGTATAAATTGTACAGGTAAATAATAGTCAATCTATAATCTCTTACATGCTACCAACGTACTGTACGCATAGACTTACATTAGTTAAGATAAATGACTCTCATCTTGCTAATCTAGCAATAGAGCATCTTGTGCAATAAAAAAACCGCCTGATTAACAGACGGTGTCTTTGTATGTATAAGAATACCTAGGTATTTGGTTAACCAGCTTGATCTAATAATAAATTACGTAGGTTGCCGATCGCTTTAGTAGGGTTTAGACCTTTTGGACAGACCGATACACAGTTCATAATACCGCGGCAACGGAATAGGCTGAACGGATCATCCAAGCGTGCTAGGCGAGCTTGGGTATCAGTATCACGGCTATCAACCACAAAGCGGTTGGCATTAAGTAGTGCTGCTGGTCCTAAGAACTTATCAGGGTTCCACCAAAATGACGGACAGCTGGTAGAACAGCAAGCACATAAGATGCATTCGTACAGACCATTCATCTTTTCACGCTGCTCAGGTGACTGCAAACGCTCGGTTGGCGGCGCTGGCTGCTCATTGATCAAGTACGGATGTACTTTTTCGTATTGCTCATAGAACTGGTTCATATCAACGACTAAGTCACGGACAACAGGTAAGCCTGGCAATGGACGAACAGTAACTTTTTCAGGCAATGTGTTCATGTTAATCAAACAGGCCAAACCATTTTTACCATTAATGTTTACGCCATCAGAACCACAGATGCCTTCGCGACATGAGCGGCGAAAGGTGATGGTTTCATCTTCCTTTTTGAGACGCAATAACACATCAAGCAACATACGATCTGAGTCTTGTAGCTCAATCGTATAAGTCTGCATGCGCGGCGCTGCGTCCACATCAGGATCGTAGCGATAGATTTCGATGGTGCGAGTACCTCGGCTCATAATGCTAAACTCCACACGTAGGTGATGGCGGGCATACAATATGTGCATCATACCAGCGCTATTGTTCAATTTATATCATAGCACTGGTATAAGCTTGTAGCTAGCGGTCACCTTTTTAATAAATTAATAAGGGATAAAACGTTAATTCTATTCATACACAAAAAATGCATAGGATAGAATTAATAAACGCGAACTTTTGGCTCAACATAATCGACAGTTAGTGGAACTTTACGAACTGGCTTGTAGATAATACGGTTGCCTTCAGAATACCATAGAGTATGCTTCATCCAGTCGTGATCATTACGACCGTTTGGTGCGTAATCATCGTCTTCTGGACGATCGTAGTCAGAGACACTGTGTGCACCGCGGCTCTCATGTCGACTCGCTGCTGATATCATCGTGGCTTTTGCAACTTCATACAGATTAGCGACTTCAAATGCTTCGATACGAGCTGTATTAAATACTTGTGATTTATCAGCCAAATGAATCTGATCAATCTTCTCGCCCAATGCTAGGATTTTCTCTACGCCTTCATCCATCAATGCTTGCGTACGGAATACACTTGCATGCTTTTGCATAGTTGCACGAATCTCATCTGCCACGTCTTGCGCATTGTAGCCTTCTGTAGATTGCTGCAATTTATCCAAACGACGTACCGTAAAGTCTAGTACATGCGGGTCGAGCGGCTTGTAGTTATGATCAGCATGATGATATTCATCAACGATATGCTTACCTGCTGCACGTCCAAATACTAATAAATCAAGCAATGAGTTGGTACCTAAACGGTTGGCACCGTGGACACTAACACACGCACACTCACCAATAGCATATAGACCTTTGACGACATCGCCTTTGGCATAAAGACCGTCTTCATCCTTACCCGCTTCTAAATCTGGTACAACCACTTGACCATGAATCGTAGTAGGAATACCGCCCATCATATAATGAATGGTAGGGATAACTGGAATAGGCTCTTTAGTGATATCAACGTTCGCAAAGTTTTTACCAATCTCAAATACCGATGGTAGGCGCTTCATGATGGTATCTACCCCTAAATGCGTCATATCCATAACGATATGATCTGCATTGGGACCACAACCACGACCTTCTTTGATCTCTTGGTCCATAGAGCGCGATACCAGATCACGGGGTGCTAAGTCTTTAACGGTTGGGGCATAACGCTCCATAAAGGCTTCACCGTCTTTATTACGTAAGATTGCCCCTTCACCGCGGCAACCTTCAGTCAACAGCACCCCTGCTCCGTGAACACCCGTTGGATGGAACTGCCAAAACTCCATATCTTGTAATGGAATGCCAGCGCGAACCGCCATACCAATACCGTCACCAGTGTTAATATAAGCGTTGGTAGAAGCGGCAAAAATACGACCAGCACCGCCTGTCGCTAACACCGTAATCGGTGACTGGAACACAGCTACCGCGCCTGTTTCTTGCTCAAGTGCTACCACACCATTGATGTTGCCAGCTTCGTCTTTGATCAAATCAAGTGCAATCCACTCGATAAAGAACTCAGTACCTTGCTGTAAGTTTTTCTGATACAAAGTGTGTAATAGTGCGTGACCAGTACGGTCAGCAGCAGCGCAAGCACGTTGAACCGCTTTTTCACCATAGTTCGACGTATGACCACCAAATGGACGCTGGTAAATCGTGCCATCTTCGTTACGGTCAAATGGCATACCCATGTGCTCAAGCTCATAGACGACTTTTGGCGCTTCACGGCACATATACTCGATAGCGTCTTGATCACCCAACCAATCTGAGCCTTTTACAGTATCATAAAAGTGAAAGTGCCAGTTGTCGTTACTCATGTTACCTAAGCTTGCCCCAATACCGCCCTGCGCTGCAACTGTGTGCGAACGGGTTGGGAATACTTTGGTCAAAACTGCAACCTTCATACCCGCTTCAGCCAAATGTAGTGAAGCACGCATACCTGAACCGCCACCACCGACGATGACTGCATCGTAATTTAAGGTTTTGATGTTACTAATGGTATTATCTTGTCTTGTTGCCATTACGGTTTTCCTAATGCTTGTGAAGTAAATATAAGGAAGTCCAATCAAATATCACGTCAGATTTTTAAGCGTCTTTTGACCATGCTCATCAATCTAGTAATATTTGTAGACCACCTTTAGCCACTTACTAAAATTTGCATATTCTTCATCATACTCAGCTTAGGATGTCTGTCGCTCAATAAGCTTTGTAACGGTGCTCACTACATGATGTCGCGTACTCTATAGTTATGAATACGCCTAATTGACACTGTAAATCCGCCCAATACAATATGATGAATCTAATATGGCCACTGACTGACTGCTTTTAAAGGCGTTAAAAGCAATTAAAGTTAACTATACAGTCTGTCATCGTAGCGTCTAAAAATGAGGGGTCTATAATAATTAAACAGCCACAACACCGAAGCCACTACCCCAAAAGATCATAACTCCCCAGAATAGATAAACTAAAATGGCGATAATCATTAAGGTTTGTAATACCATACGTAGTTTTGGCGCGCTTTCACCCATCTTACCAGAGGTAATATAGTCAGTGAATATGGTCCACATACCGACCCAAGCGTGGCCAGCAAGTGCAAGTACCGCAACCAAACTGAATAGACGCATAGGCAAACTGGTCATAAAGTCAGACCATTCGATAAAAGTCACATCACCATGCATCAAAAAGAAGCCAAGTAACACGACGCTATAGACTGCTAGGACAACGGCACTAATACGCTGGACTACCCAATCACGTGTGCCTGAGCCTGTCAGACCAGTGGCGCTTTTGATTCCTGAATCATTTTTTATCATTAGAACATCACCCATACAAATGACGCGACAATTAGAATCGCTGCAATCACTAAACTGACAACAGACACCATACGTGCTGATTTCAGCTCTTCGTTGTTACCGTTATCAGCAAATAAATGCTTGATACCCATTACAAAATGATATGCAATCGATGCAACGAATATCCATGCTAAAAAGCGAACAAAAACATTATCAAATACGGTTGCAAAGCTCTCAGGTGACGCAAGAGAGGTCTGTAACAACCAAAGCATGACAGGGATTAATAAGAATAGAACAATGCCAGATATACGATGTAGAATTGAAGCTATCGCAATCGGTGAGCGATTAACGGCCATCACTTGGCTCAAAGGCAGATCAATAGGTCGGTTGCTTTTCACAGCGGGCATCCTTTTTGCGGTTATACTCCTGTATCTACTATCAACGCTAAGCAGGAATCTATCCTACCAAACATTTAGCAACACATGAGACGAATAAAGTAAGGAAGAGCTAGCTGACTGTGCTAGTTTACGCTAGGCATTCATATGCATTCAACAGATAAAACATTCACGATTAACTGTCTATATTATTAATACAATGCTTGCTCATCGTCAGTAGTCATAGCACTCATACACGATACTTATATGACGATCACAATTTGCAAGTTGAACACATGGCTATGTTTTAATTAAGTCGATTGTTTTGCTTGAATCAACTATTCTGTCTGTCTAAATTTAAGATACTAAAGTTAAGGTACTAGATTCTTTAACCCTACGTATTTTTATTCATATTTTATAGTTGACTGTCTTTTAAGAGGTTCAGTTAACTGGTCTATTTTTAATTGATTTCTTAATAAAAACAGACATTGTCATTTGACTGCCTGCTAAGACACAAACGGTCTTAGAATCAATATAAAAATAGAACAAACAACGCCAATATAGACACTATAAACTATTGTTATAACTATAAATTTACGTATTCAATCAAAAAAAGCACCTTTCGATTCACGATTTAACAAACGCATGTATCTTACTTAACATTCATTAATATATAATCAGCATCAGTCAAATCACGCCATTATAAAATGGCTAGCCGACAATTACAAATTTATCCCTTAAATAGTGAATATAGTGGTTATGTTGACATAAAACCTATCAATGGTAATAAAATTGTCGCAACCTTACTATTTTAGAACCTGCAACAAGCAAGCTCAGATTTGACTACTGGTCATGCACTAGATGTTCTTCATCGTATTAATAAAAAACCTAAAACGGTAAAACAAATAAAAAGAGTCAATTTTTATCAAATTAACAGACCCCTTGATACTTTTATAAAAACCTTAAATATGCGCTAAATATGCTAACAGACATATTTTGATACAAAAATTACCTTATATAACTACCCTGAAACCACGTGAATTAGGGATATAGCTGCTAAAACTCTTTTCTAATTATGTCAAATTACTGGTAACATAGCCTCAATCTTAAATCAGTTAAATTCATATTTGTTCATGTAACGTCACAAAATTATGTGTCGTTTGTATTTTTACTCTAACAAGCTAAAACCAATGGAGAGGAAATTATGGCTGATAACATTAAGTCAAATAATGAAGCCACACTAGTAGTAGATGGTAAGGAATACCAACTTCCTATTATTCACGGTACTTTAGGTCGCCCAGTTGTCGATGTTGCTGCTTTACAAGAAGCCGGTTACTGGTCTTATGATCCAGGGTTTAAAGTCACAGCTCCTGTTGAATCAAAAATCACTTTTATTGACGGCGGCAAAGGTGAGTTACTACATCGTGGCTACCCTATTGATGAATTGGCGAACAACGCTGAGTATCTAGAAGTTGCTTATGCTCTTATTCATGGCGACCTACCTAATAAAGAACAAAAAGCAGACTTTTTTGGGAAAATTCGCAAGCATTCAGGTGTTCATGACCAGCTGCGTAAATTCTTTGAAGGCTTTCGCCGTGATGCTCACCCAATGGCAATCATGGTTGGGGTCGTGGGTGCGCTATCAGCGTTTTATCATGAAAGCTTGGATGTCAGTAACGAAGAACATCGTGAAATTACCGCTATTCGTCTGATTGCCAAAATGCCAGCGCTTGCTGCGATGAGTTATAAGTACTCGCAGGGCGAACCATTCATGTATCCACGCAATGACTTTAGCTATGCTGAAAACTTTTTATACATGATGTTTGCCACCCCTGGTGACGTTGACTATAAAGTAAACCCTGTTATTGCCGAAGCAATGGACAAGATCTTTACCTTACATGCTGATCACGAGCAAAACGCTTCAACGTCTACAGTACGCTTAGCAGGTTCTACTGGTGCTAACCCCTACGCTTGTATCGCTGCTGGTATCGCAGCGTTATGGGGCCCATCACATGGCGGCGCCAACGAAGCTGTCCTTGAGATGCTAGATGAGATCGGTACCGTTGAAAACGTACCTGCATTTATGGAAAAAGTAAAAAGCCGTGAAGTGAAGCTAATGGGCTTTGGTCACCGTGTCTATAAAAACTTTGACCCACGCGCTCAAGTACTTAAAAAGGCCTCTGATGAAGTATTAGAAGCTCTAGGTATCAATGATCCTAAGCTTGAATTGGCGATGGAACTTGAAAGAATTGCTCTAGAAGATCCGTTCTTCATCGAGCGTAACTTGTATCCAAACGTTGACTTCTACTCTGGCATTATTTTAAAAGCCATTGGTATTCCAACGTCAATGTTTACCGTGATTTTCTCATTGGCTCGTACTTCTGGTTGGATCAGCCATTGGTTAGAGATGCATAGTGCACCGTTCAAAATCGGTCGCCCACGTCAGTTATATACTGGCGAGACTAAGCGCGATTTTGTCAAAGTTGAAGATCGTAAGTAATCTCTAAGCGCTGCTATAAATAGTAGCGGTTACAGCCATAAAAAATCCCGCCATCGTGCGGGATTTTCTATGGTCATATAAATGATAAGGACAATTACTGAAACTCTTGCAAAGTTTGTTCGTATTTGGCGATTTGCTTATCGTAGTCTTCAATGGTCTCATTAAACTTTGTCATCAAACTTTCAAACTCTTGCTGCTGCGTTAGTTTCATTTGTTGCATGTCCTGAGCTTGCTGAGCTTCTATTTGCTGCCATACTTGATGCTGGATAATCAAGCGCGCGAGAGCGGGGCTCTTTACATTGACGCGTTCAGCGATTTCTGCATGCTCAAACAACTGCGGCACTAAAGTGACGATATTAAGTAAGGTATCTGAGTTTTGCGCACTAAGTGCAGTAGCTGCTGGCTGATACAATGCTTGCATGGCTTGCTGATAACGTTCGATGATTTGTTCTTCTGTCAGTACTTCAGGCTTACGCGGCTCAAGACTGATACGCTTTAGTACCTCTAAATCACGCTCTCCTACTTCCGTACTAACGTTTATTTCATTTTCAACATCGTTATTAGATTCATCAATTGCTGTGTCAGAGGCGGTACTAGCAGTAGTGTTGGCACTAGCGTTAGTGTCGTTTTGAGCCGTTGTATTTTCTACTGGTTCAGACGCGCCATCGAGTAATGATGGGCTGATACTGTCGGATGCATCAGCAGCTTGTAGCGCTTCATACTCTGCTTGCAAGCGTCGCTGCAACCCTTGCATTTGGGTAACATACAATGGCTGAAACTGCTCTATACGTGCTTTAGCAGAATCGCTTAATGGCGCAGGCTTGGTATTTTCAGTGTCGGTTTGAGCGTTTGTTTGACTGTCGTCATCCGTTATGGTGGGTTCTGACTGCTGTTGACAGCCAGTCAGTAATAGCGCGCCTGCCAGCATTGCTGCTGCTATACTGGTTGGTTGCAACGAATCTACCCTAGCATTCTTATATTTGGTACTTTTTTGACCAACTTTATCAACCGCTTTAGGCTTTGAATTCCAAGACTTAAATATCAAGGTACAGCTCCTTTGTTAAAAACAAATATAGCAGATACAACTTATTGTTTATTTCTATGTTGCTAATACTCATTGCCAAGACCATCATATTTTATAATAACCATTATAAGATCTGAGTGGTAGATTAAACTGTGAACGATTTATCATCTTTAATAACTGGATCTATTGTCAAAAAAGGAATACAAGCTTGTAAATCTTGACAGTCTTTGCCCAGCTGACGACGGACAAAATAGTCCTGTACCATACGTGCTTGTTGTTCGATACCATATTTGAAGAAAGGTTTACCAAGCTTTAAGTCGTACTCATAACGACGGTTTATAATAGCGCCGCGTACTACTTTTAAACCTTGTTGTAGCTGCCAGACGTGAGTCAGCTCATGAATAAGCCAGCTTTGTTTGCTGATGCTTGTATTACTAAAATCTGCTACCCAGTCCTCAGGGTGAAAGTATATATTTCCGTTGGGACTGACTGCATAATTTTTGAGTACCCACCATGCTGTCTTTAATTGGACTGAATCAAGGTCGATACTGTCACCAAAGACTGAACGTGCAAGCTTGACCTCTCCGCTGCTAAGTTTGCGGGATCGCTTGGCAAACCGACTTGATAAACGTCGCCTGCGACTCAATAACTGTTTTATGGAGTAGGTCATGATTATCTCCATGATTAAAATCTAGCATCTTTGGCCAATTAACCAATAGATGCATGTATAAGTCATACATAGAGCCTATGACTCTAAAATAAAAGCGTACACAACATAATCTATATGCTTTTATGACACAAGAACTATTAAAAACCCGTTGCAAACTGTTATTTAACTGACTTTAAATAATGACAGTATTATAACTTGGCTGCTACTTATATGCTGTAAAACGAGTATTACACAAACAGTAAATATGAGATAGCAAATGCTTGTCACTGTAGCGAATTTATAGGCAGTTACTTATAAAAATATAGAGAGTCTTATGGCCCTTAATTTTCATGCTGATACGCCACTTGCCCAGCGTATGCGTCCCGCCTCCCTTAATGCAATCATCGGTCAAGCACACTTGTTGGCAAAAGGCGCACCGCTACGGCGTTTGGTCGAGCAAAATCATCTGCCTTCGATTATATTGCATGGAGAGGCAGGTATAGGTAAGACGACGATTGCCATGCTACTAGCGGATACGGTTGGGCGTCCTTTTCACGCTCTCTCAGCGCTTAATACTGGCGTCAAGCAATTACGTGAAGTATTAGACAGTAAGGACTCCTTGAGTTTTGAGTCGCCAGTGGTGTTTATTGATGAGATTCATCGTTTTAATAAAGCTCAGCAAGATGCGTTGTTAGGCGCTGTCGAGTCTGGTGATATCACCTTAATTGGCGCAACGACAGAGAATCCATCATTTAGCGTCAATAATGCCCTACTTTCACGTTGCCAAGTATATCGCTTAGAACCACTTGATACAGAGCAAATCGCGACCGTACTAACGCGTGCTATCAAAGAAGATACGGTATTAAAAAACCTAGCTATTGATTTGCAAGCCCAGGATTTTATTAGCCAATTAGCGCATGGCGATGCACGTAAAGCATTGAACTTGTTGGAGCTTGCGGTACAAACTGCTGACCCACAGCAGTCGCCTATTATTGTTAATGATAAGCTGGTCAGCCGTGTGGCGCAAACGGCGTTAGTGCGCTACGACAAAGATGGCGAGCAGCATTATGATATTGTCTCAGCGATGATAAAATCCGTACGCGGCTCGGACCCTGATGCTGCGTTATACTGGATGGCGCGGATGCTAGTTGGCGGCGAGCCTGCTGACTTTATTGCCCGGCGTTTGGTCATTTTGGCCAGTGAGGATATTGGCAATGCCAATCCTAATGCGTTATTACTTGCTGATGCTGCGCTGCGTAGTGTGCAATCTATCGGCATGCCAGAAGCGCGCATTATCCTAGGACAGGTCGTGGTCTATCTGGCGACCAGTGCCAAAAGCAATAGTACCTACAATGCGATTAATGCGGCGATGGCGCTGGCAGAAAAAGACGCCTCTCCTGTACCGCTCCATCTACGTAATGGGGTGAGCAAACTTATGCGCGAACAAGGTTATGGTAAAGGTTATACTTATCCGCATAACTACTCCAATCATTACTATCCGCAGACTTACTTGCCTGATAATTTGGTGGGCACACGTTTTTATGAGTATGCAGACAACCAGCGTGAACAACACAGTAAGCAGTTTATGGATTGGCTTAAAAGCCAAGCACCAATGAGTAAGTAACGATAGTCACAGTTTTTGGCCTATCTGCTACAATAGGCAGATAAATCTTATCCCTCCACATATCTATAAATATTGAAGCATTGAGACATCTTATGAGTTTAAATACGATTCCTGAAATTATTGAAGACATCCGTGCTGGAAAAATGGTCATCTTGATGGATGATGAAGACCGCGAAAACGAAGGTGATATTATCATGGCGGCCACGCATGTCCGTCCTGAAGATGTTAACTTTATGATTACTCATGCCCGCGGCTTGGTATGCCTAACCTTGTCACAAGCGCGTTGTCAACAGCTTGCATTACCGCTTATGTCAGATCGTAACGAAGCAAAATTTAGTACCAACTTTACCGTTTCTATCGAAGCGGCGGAAGGCGTTACTACTGGTATTTCTGCAGCGGATCGTGCGCGTACTATTCAAGCAGCAGTGTCATCAGCGGCAAAGCCAGAAGACATCGTCCAGCCTGGACATATTTTCCCAATCATGGCACAAAATGGCGGCGTATTACACCGCGCTGGCCACACCGAAGCTGGCTGTGATTTGGCTCGCCTCGCAGGACTTGAACCTGCCGCCGTTATTGTAGAGGTTATCAACGCTGATGGTACGATGGCACGCCGTGATGATCTTGAGGTATTTGCCAAAGAACATGATATAAAAATCGGCACCATCGCTGATCTTATCAACTATCGCATCGCTAATGAGCAGACGGTAGAAGAAATTGAATCGCATCCATTTGAGACCGAATATGGCACGTTCACTCTACATCGTTTTCGTGAATTTGGTGCTGATGAGACCCATCTGGCCTTAGTAAAAGGCGATGTTAGCGAAGGCGTCAGTACGGTACGTGTACATGGCTTTCACCCGCTACGTGATTTATTTGCCGCTAAAAATGACACCACAGGACGTGGCGGCTGGAGCGTCCAATCCGCTTTAGAAGAAATCAGTGCTTCAGAGCGTGGGGTGTTGGTTTGGATTGGTAGTCATCAACCCGTCGACTTAGGAGATGCACTAGACAAAGCATCTGAAAATCAATCGCTCTCAACCATCGCTCAGCAGCCTTATCGCAGTATCGGTGTTGGTGCACAGATTTTACGCCATTTAGGTGTACGCGATATGCACCTCTTATCATCGCCGATGAAGTTCTATGCGTTATCAGGGTTTGAATTGAATGTCATCGACTTTATTCAAGCTCCCACGCAAGAGCTAAATAAAGATGGTTAGTAATAGAGCTACTTTTGTAATAGCCTTTCACTGAGACTAGGATAAGCTTTTACAAACATCATCCTAAACAGGCACCCTAATAAAGTTTATTAGGGTGCTTTTTTTCTGGTTATCTTATCAACTTATAAGTTAAAAAAAGCAAAGATTATAATTGAGGGGTGTGACCAACCTTTTTTTCGAGCGCTAATAAACGCGTGCGCTCCTCTTCCGTCCATGGCAGTTTGGTCTTGCCATCACTGTCCAATCGGACTATCACTGCTTCAGCAGTCGCGACTATGGTTTGCTGCGCACCGCTATAATAGCTATATTCTATTACGATACTGGTTGTGCCCAAACGTTGACAACGTACCCCTAATAATAAAGTATCCGGATAAAAAACTGGACGTAAATACTGACAGCTTGACTGAGCGAGTACAGTGACCATATTGCCATCAAACATCCCTAAAGTCTGCAAATAAGCAATGCGCGCTGACTCAGCATAACGATAAAACACCACGTTATTTAAATGATTGAAAGCATCCATCTCCCCCCAATGTATTGGCTGAGTATGTATGACTGGATAATGGGCCAGATCGACAGGATAGCTATCGTTTGGTATATCTGCTGTTAGGCGTGTAGAGTGATTAACGAGATCCATAATTTGCCTTAATTTTCGTTTACTATTTTTCGTTTACGGGATAGAAGTGCATCAAAGTATCAGTTTTTAAGAGTATCAGTGTTTAAGAGCACTAGTGTTTAAGAACATTAGTGTCTAAAAGTAATAACGCTTAACAAGCTTGAACACTCTGACAGGCTGCTACTCAAAGCTTACTTACGCTCAGACTTGTCCAACATTTGACTAGTTAATAATGTCTGTAGCTTTGGCACGTCAGCGATGAGCCTATCAAGCCATATAATGGCTTCTGTAATGTCATCTGGCGACTGCTTCGTCGTTGGGGTCTGTTGATGTTCAATCGTTGACTTGTTATCTATCGATGAAGATGATGGTGACTTACTAAGAGCAGCTTTTTGTCTACGAGACGTATCTTTAACTAAAGTCTGTAACTGTGCCCGTGCTTGGTTTAAATAACCAGTCAGCTGGTTTTGCTCACGCATATTACCGGCTTGAATGGCCAAATTTAAAGTCATAATGACTTCATAACCAGTTAACTGTTGACCAGTAAGTGCTGCGCTGTTGTTCTGATTACTGTTACGCGCATAACTGCGCAAAAATTCCTGAATAGTTTGAATGGCGAGATTCTGTAGCTGCCAAGGATTAGGCTGCGAGCTTTGTGCTTGTAGACGCTCGATATCTTTGGACAAACTTTGTTTGATAACCATAGTTAGTGCTGGTGATATCTCATTATTATCTTGCGATAACTGCCACAGTAGACCCTGTAACAAATCAATTGAGCCTTTATAATTGTTATCTGCTATTAATTTATCGACCGCCTTGATTTGAATACGTAATAGATCAAGTTGATTTTGTGCTTGGCTGTTTGTTGTTGTACTCGGCTCTGGTAAAGTTTGCTGACTGATGGCAAACAGACGGTCATCTATCTCATTTAAACGACTGACCATATGCTCGTTACTTTGTAGACGTTCATTGATTTGATTTTGAAAACGCTGCTGAGCAATATATAGCCAAACCAAAGCGATAACCAATAATAGAATAAACAACCATTGCAACCGTAATAGCAACATACTTGCCTGCCGCCGCTGTTGATTTACCGACAAGTCATTTGCTGTAGACTTTTTAAACTTGGTTGACATAAAGCGGTACCGTTATCAATAGTTTTTATGGCATTTATAGTTTTAAGAACATTTCAAAACAAAGGAATAAGACAAGTTTACGGTTTTATTTTTATCAACCGGCCCTGCTTAATAGCAGCCAAAATAGTCGTAGGGGATAAGTCTTCTACTTGCCAGTAGTGCAACTGTTTTTCTGCCACTATATTGGCTAGGCGCGCGCCCAAAACCACATAGTTAAAATCTGTCAGGGTCGGTAATATGTTACTTTTCGAGGCCATAGCTGAATTCGACTGCGCTTGCTCAACAATATCTGTCCAATGCTCAAACGCTGTGCCACTACTGATGACGACAATAGGCTTGGGTGCTTGTGACTGTGAAAATCGCGGCGATTGACTGATATTTTGCTTGATGAACTGCTCAGCCCATTGTTGATAATTTGCCTGTGCATCAGTAGGCTGAATACGCTCGTACCATGCAATACTGTCAATATGTACACCGCGCGCCTTTAATGTATCGACCAGTAACCGTCGCCCTCCCAAACCGCGCCAGATCAATAGTTTATTGCCAGCTTGCAAACGCTTAATCTCAGGCATGGCCAACATACCTTCATTATTGGCGACCATCGGCTGTAAAACTTGATAACTAAATGGCAATTTGGAATCTTGTAACACAGACGCTGTCGCCTCTCCTACTGCAATCAGATGACTTGGTGGCTGACTAGGGTAAAGTGTCCTTGATTCTGACAATAGATCATCAGTAGACCTTTCTGTGGTCTTTTTAAGGGCTTGCCAGACTGCTAGTCCTGACGCTGCTGCAGTAGGACTGACGATAACGAGTGCGTCATAACTACCTGACAGCCAGTCTTGCATCAATCCAATATCTGCCTCACTTACTATTCGCGGCTTTAGTGTGAGCATTGGCATATCGACAACACTAAATCCTGCCTCTTTTAAATGCGTTGACAATGGTGCTGCACGTTCTAGCGGGCGGGTATTAATGATGACTGTTGGTGATGAATCGTGAGTTGATTCGGACAAAAATGCGTGTGACATAGGCCTACCACTGCTTAAAGTATCATGTAGTTAGCTACAGCCAACATAGATATTAAAAAGTAGATATTAAAAAATGACTGTTAAGATCTTTACAGCTATGCGCTACATACATCAACGGTATATAGCACAGCTTACTGTTATTTATAGCAATAACAGTATTTACCAGTATGTATTTATGACTCAGGATGATAAATCGCTGACAAGATAGCGCCTGCACCATCAGCGAGTAATTTTTTGGCAACATCGATACCTAACTGATTGGCCTGTGCTTCTTTTTCCGCTTGTGAGCCCGTCAATACGATGCATTTTTCAGCTTTCAGTAATTCACTACCATCTGCTTGTCCAACACGGCCGCGCAACCACAAATGGCTACCGTTATCATTGTTGTCATAAACCGTAGTAGCTTCTGTAGCCTCATCCGTTTGCAATACAGCATAAGCGGCAATTGGAACTTGGCAACCCCCTTCCAAATGACGATTTAGAGCACGCTCAGCGATGAGACGAATACGCGCCTTGTCGTCGTTTAGGGGAGCAAGTAGCTCTAATACGTTTGTATCATCTTGACGACATTCAATCGCTAATGCCCCTTGACCGACAGCTGGTAGACAAGTATCAATAGCCAATTCACCGCGAATGCGCTCATCAAGCTCGATGCGTTGTAGGCCACTGGTAGCCAAGATAATGGCATCATAATCGCCTGCATCAAGCTTACCTAACCGCGTGCCGACGTTACCGCGCAACGTTTTGATTTGTAAATCTGGACGATAGGCTTTGATCTGACATTGACGACGCAAACTTGCAGTACCGACAATCGCGCCTTGTGGTAGCTCCTCAATACTATCATAAGTATTGGAAACAAAGGCATCGGTTGGGGCTTCACGTTTGCAATAAACGCCCAAGGTAAGTCCTTCAGGTAACTGCATAGGAACATCTTTTAATGAATGTACCGCAATATCTGCCTGCCCATCGTATAGGGCTTGTTCTAACTCTTTGACAAATAAGCCTTTACCGCCTATTTTTGCCAGTGGTGTATCTAAAATCTTGTCACCTTTAGTGACGATTTTTAGTAGATTAATAGTCAACTCTGGATAAAGCTTCAGCAATCGATCGCGTATATGCTCTGCTTGCCAGAGGGCAAGAGGGCTTTGGCGGGTAGCAATATTCAAGGTAGGTAAATCAGATAGCGGTGTGGTACTCATGATAAGCCTCAAAATTGTTAGTACTAGATTGTTGATACTAGGTCTGATGCGTCAGTAGGTCTGATGCTTGCAAGCCTTTAATAGGTAAGTATTTTTATCTGACGCAAAAAAAATACCCCTATTTAAGCATAAATAAGGGCATGAAGATATGACTGAGATATTTTGGTTGTTACTAACTATTTAGGACGTGCTCATTATAACGTAATGGGCCTTTAGCAATCGATAATGCATACATCCTAATCGTTTTATGATTAGCGCCAGCGATCACATACTTTGGATTTTTTCTCGTAGCGCTGGCAGATGTCGGCGGCTAACTGAGAGTGTCTCATCCAGCCCTTTGAAGCGTACTTGATATTGACCCGAATCTATTGTTTCTAAATAATCCAAAAATCCTAGATTAATGATCGCATTACGATGGACTCGAAAAAGTCGGCTTTCAAACTCTTGTTCAAGCTCTTTTAGCGTCTCATCGATGAGTACAGTTCCCTCTTTATGACGGACTTTGACATATTTTTGATCTGCCGTAAAATAATAGATATCTTTAAGCTTAATCAACTCAACGCCGCGATGCGTACGCGCTGCGATATGCTCGCGTACAGGACGAGCAGTGGGATCTTCAAGCTTACGAATCTCATTTAGCTGGGCGGCATTTAAGTTTTTTGCTTGACTCAAGGCTTCTATTAATTCGTCTTTATTGGCCGGCTTTAATAAATAGCCAATAGCATTTGCTTTAAATGCGGCGATGGCATAATGATCATAGGCAGTAACGAAAATGATAGCTGGCGGATGTTCAAGCTCATTTAACGCTTGTGCACAGCGTACTCCATCCATTTCTGGCATACGTATATCGAGCAATATTATATCAGGCTGCTGTACTTTCACTGCCGTTATGGCCTCAGCGCCTGTAGTTGCTTGGGCAACAACTTCATATCCTGTTTCTTGCACAATCCTAACCAAGCGCTCACGAGCAAGTGGTTCGTCATCACAAACTACAATCCGCATGTAGACTCCTCTCTTACAGCATAATAATTATACTATTAACTACTTTTAAGATTATATTTGTACAAACTCGTAGTAGCTCAGCATATAAAACGATTATTTAATGACTCTACAATTAATTAGTTAGAGACTGAGAACTGACCTTTATCATACTCTACTCAGGCGATAAAATTTGCATGATTTTTAGAGAGCGTTTGTCATTTATATGTTATTCGCACAGGCAAGGTGACGTAGTGCTTACGCAGCCTTGAACCTAAAATTCTTCGTTATCAGATAATTGACGAGTCAAAATATCTTTTACTGATTTATTTTTCAAAGTCAGGTCATATAAGATAAAGAGCAATAAATATGCCATGTTTATACTAACGGTAGTAGTATTTAAATAAAAGGTAGAAAGGTGGTCGATTTATATCATGTAATAGAGACTGGTTCAGATATCTTTTTGCTTGGTCAGGCGCCCACTAAATACTCACATCATATAAAGGGTAGTTAATAACAGTCACTATTTGCTCGTTGGTGACATCACTTTGTATGTCAGCACTTTGATCAAAATAAGCACGAAGACGCTCAGCTTGAATATAAAAATTTACATGTCGACGTAGGTCGTGGACAATCATCAAGGTTTTACTGGGCAATTGGACAGTAACGGTAATAGTAACTCGGTGCTGGTGCCACTCTATTGTGATATCAATAAAGATCGTTTCAGTCGTCATTTCAACGACATTGAGCAGCATTTTTTCAAGCACACTTTGCAAAGTTAACGCCGTAATTACCATATCATACATGACGTCGTCGTCAGGAAGGTTCCAATTGACGACCAGCTTATCGCCCAAACGACTCGATTCGATGGCTAAATAGTGCTCGCAAAGTGCCACTTCTTCTTCAAAGCTAATCTCACGCGCACCGTCAAAAGTGGCACGAAATAGAGCTGATACATGTTGCAGAAGATCAGCGGCCTTTGGAGGGTTGGATTCAATAAGAGATACTAGACTGTTGACGGTATTGAAAAAAAAGTGCGGGGCAATACGGGCTTTTATTAAATCGTTTTGAGCAGTCAGTTTATGCTCAAATGACTGTTTTAGGGCAATCAGCTCACGATAACGTCTGATAAAGTACAACATAAACACCAAAGTGAAGCCAACCGTGATTACGATATTGAATAATACATCTAAAACAAACGCTTTGCGCTCATAAACTAACCAGCCTGTATTAATCTTGACCAGCATAACTAGAGTTGCAGACACAGCAGATGTAATCGCAAACAAGAGCAGTATTTTCATACTGACATTGATAGGATTGTCGCGTTTAAAGATGGGTCGTAGGTAATCTATAAGATATAAAGATGGGATAATACTCAAAGTATATTGAACAATTCTACTTAGGAATTTAACGAAAAACTGAGGCCAAGTGGCTAGATCATGACGGTCAATCGACGTCACAAATAACGCCCAAAAAAAGATGTAGAGCATCCATTGCCAAGGCTTCATCATCTCTATGAGCTTGGGCATAAAAAACTCTAAGCGCTCAGCTAGTAAGGCAACCTCATCCTTTGCTATACTTGAGCTCTTATTTTCCTGACTTGTCTTAGACCAATATGAACGCCAATTCTTCAAATTTTAGTAATCCCAAGCAAGATAATAATTCACGTGCCTCTGCTGATTCTAACACAGATGCCTCTTATCAGGACAACCATATGCCAAGTAGCCAACCTGAAAACAGCGCACCAGGACAACAAATGTGGGGTGGGCGCTTTAGTGAAGCGACTGATAGCTTCGTTGCAGCATTCACAGCGTCAGTCGGTTTTGATCAGCGCTTTGCACGTCATGATATCGAAGGCTCGATTGCTCATGCAACCATGCTCAAAAAATGTGACATTTTGACAGCTGATGAAGTTGCAACCATCATTGAAGGTCTACAGCAGGTCTTACGCGAAATTGAAGCAGGAACGTTTAACTGGTCAATCACGCTCGAAGACGTACACATGAATGTTGAATCACGCTTGACGAATATCGTTGGAGCGGTCGGCAAAAAACTACATACAGGACGTAGCCGTAATGACCAGGTTGCAACCGATATACGCTTATGGCTACGCGAAGAGACTGACAATATTATCGCGCTGTTAGTACGTTTGCAAAGTGGCCTACTTAGCCTAGCTGAACAACATACTGATACGATCATGCCAGGCTTTACTCATTTGCAAACTGCACAGCCAGTAAGCTTCGGTCATCATGTGCTGGCGTGGTTTGAGATGCTCTACCGCGATACGGAACGTCTTGTCGATACGCGCCGCCGTATCAACCAGATGCCACTTGGTAGTGCTGCTCTTGCTGGTACCACCTTCCCAATTGATCGTACTATTACCGCTGAGCTGCTAGGTTTTGAAGGTATTTGTCAAAACTCATTAGATGCAGTGTCAGACCGTGATTTTGCGATTGAGTTTACCGCAAACGCTTCTATTTTAATGATGCATCTGTCACGTATGAGCGAAGAGATTATCTTATGGATGTCAGCGCAGTTTAACTTTGTGCAGATACCGGATCGTTTCTGTACTGGTTCATCTATTATGCCGCAAAAGAAAAATCCTGATGTACCAGAATTGGTACGCGGTAAAACAGCACGTGTTTATGGACAATTGATGACGCTACTTAGTCTGATGAAGAACCAGCCACTTGCCTATAATAAAGACAATCAAGAGGACAAAGAGCCACTATTTGACTGTGTCGATACCTTGACCGGCTCGCTCCTTGCCTTTGCCGATATGCTACCGAACATTACCCCGAATAAAGAAAATATGCGCGCTGCCACTATGAAAGGCTATGCCACTGCAACTGACCTAGCAGACTATCTGGTGCGCCGCGGTGTAGCATTCCGTGATGCGCACGAAGTCGTTGGCAATGCCGTTGCACTAGGTATTAAAGAAGGCGTTGATTTAAGTGATTTGTCGCTGACGCAGTTACAGCAGTTTAGTGATGCAATAGGTGATGATGTCTTTGATTTCTTAACCTTAGAAGGTTCATTGGCAGCTCGTGACCATTTAGGCGGCACTGCACCCAATCAAGTTAAGCAAGCGGTCATTAATGGTCGTGCGCGCTTAAAAGCGTTTGCTTAAACGCCTAATCTAAAAACCGCTTTAACTTTGTATATTTAACACTCACTTCTAATACGCATAAGTTAGGGCGAGTGTTTTTAGTTGTCATACCATTGCCAACATTTATATTAAGCGGGTTGACTGTTACCTTCTATACACTTGATACCCTTGGCTAAACGGTCTAAGACCGCTATCATAGATAGATATTAATATTCGACTTAATAAATAAATAACTTACTGAATAAGGAGCGCCCTGTGACTGAGAGTTTTAATCCGCAAGCCAATACCGTTTTTTGCCGTAAATATCAGCAAGAACTGCCAAAAATGCCGCATCCGCCTTTTCCTAATAAAAAAGGTCAAGAGCTACAAGAAACGGTCTCTGACAAAGCATGGCAAGAGTGGCTTGAGCAGCAGACGATGCTGATTAATGAGAACCACCTAAGTATGATAGACCCACAAGCTAAAAAGTTTTTAACTGAGCAACGTGAGAAATTTTTAGACAATGAAGATTATGAGCGTGCACAAGGCTGGACACCAGAGACTTAAAACTCAAACCAATAAAACTAATATCGGCAAGCTTGGTAAATAGCTATAATTTTCTATAAAACTTTGCTAATATAAAGTTGATTTACAACACTGACAGACTCGGGGTGCGGTGTATGAAAGGCTAACTGCCTTTGTACATTCGCTGAGAGATCACCCGCCGAACCTGATGCGGTTAGTACCGACGCAGGGAAGTCTTAAGCTTTAGTTATACCTAAAGGGCGCGCAGAAATGCCTTTTTATTACTGTCATTGTTCTTACTTGTTCAATTTTAGTATGACGGTCAATATTAAGTTGCGTTCACTGATTTTTAAAACTATCTTTATCTAGGTTTAGTAGTAGATAGTTTTTATAAGATCAACATTATAGGAATAAGTAATGCTATCCCCGCAGCTACTGGCGGTGTTGCTTTTGTTCAAAAACCAACACGCTAGGACAGCATATGACAACCTCAACCGTACCCCCCAAAACCCAGCAAAACGCCTCTAATAAAAAAGCCGACGCGTTAAAAACGCCTGCGCATCGCAACCAAAAAGATGTTCGTTTTGAAGAAGACGCGCGCGATCTACACCGTATCCTCCCTGCCTCCAAAAAAGTCTACATCGAAGGCTCAAGACCCGATATCCAAGTGCCCATGCGCGAGATTACGCTTGACCCCACCCCTATTCAGGGTGTTGATGAGTCTGACTGGGAGCAAAACCCGCCCTTTTATGTCTATGATACCTCAGGCGTCTATACCGACCCCGATGCCCAAATTGACCTAACCCGAGGCTTGCCAAAACTGCGCGAGGGCTGGATAGACGAACGAGGTGATACCGAACAATTAAGCGGTCTATCTAGCTCATACGGCCAAGCGCGCGCACGCGATATCACCACGGCAAATTTGCGTTTCGCCCATATCGATAAGCCGCGCCGTGCTAAAAATATTGATGGCAAATCAGGTAATGTCACCCAGATGCATTACGCGCGTCGCGGTATCATCACCCCTGAGATGGAGTATATCGCCATTCGCGAGACGCAAAAGCAGCATGAACTGACCGATATGCGCCAACATGATGGTGAAAGCTTCGGTGCCAATACGCCAAAAATTATCACACCTGAGTTTGTGCGTAGTGAGGTCGCGGCAGGTCGTGCGATTATTCCTAACAACATCAATCACCCTGAATCTGAGCCGATGATTATCGGACGTAACTTTTTGGTCAAGATTAACGCCAATATCGGTAATTCAGCGCTTGGATCCTCTATTGATGAAGAAGTCTCAAAAATGACATGGGCAACGCGCTGGGGTGCAGACACCATAATGGATTTGTCGACTGGTAACCATATTCATGAGACCCGTGAGTGGCTGATTCGTAACTCGCCTGTACCCATCGGTACGGTGCCGATTTATCAAGCACTAGAAAAAGTAGACGGTGTGGCAGAAGACCTAACATGGGAGATATTCCGCGATACGCTCATTGAGCAAGCCGAACAAGGTGTTGATTACTTTACCATCCACGCAGGCGTGCTGCTGCGTTATGTGCCACTGACTGCCAATCGTTTGACAGGTATCGTCTCACGCGGGGGCTCTATCATGGCGCAGTGGTGTCTTGCCCATCATAAGGAGAGCTTTTTATACACCCATTTTGAAGATATTTGCGAGATTATGAAGCAGTATGATGTTGCCTTTAGCTTAGGCGATGGTCTGCGTCCCGGCTGTCTGCAAGATGCTAATGATGCGGCGCAGTTCGGTGAATTGCGGACCCTTGGTGAGCTAACGCAAGTGGCATGGCAGCACGATGTACAAGTAATGATTGAAGGTCCTGGACATGTAGCGATGAACCGTATTAAAGAAAATATGGACTTGCAGCTTGAGCTATGTGCCGATGCGCCTTTTTATACGTTAGGACCGTTAACGACTGATATTGCTCCCGGTTATGACCATATCACTAGTGCCATTGGTGCTGCGATGATTGGCTGGTTTGGTACCGCCATGCTTTGTTATGTCACGCCCAAAGAACATCTCGGTCTGCCCAATAAAAAAGACGTTAAAGACGGTATCATCACTTATAAAATTGCTGCTCACGCTGCTGATCTGGCCAAAGGGCATCCAGGTGCACAAGCACGTGATAATGCCTTGTCCAAAGCGCGTTTTGAGTTCCGCTGGGATGATCAATTTAATCTAGCGCTTGACCCTGATACCGCCCGTGAATATCATGATGAAACGCTGCCTAAAGACGCGCACAAATCCGCCCACTTTTGCTCGATGTGTGGACCGAAGTTTTGCTCAATGAAAATCACTCAAAACGTGCGCGAGTATGCTAAGGGTTTGGATGCTAAAGAAAATCTAGGCGCAGACGCTATGAGCGCGGCTGAGATTGAGCAAGGCATGGCGGAAATGACTGAAAAATATCATAGTGAGGGTCGCCAGCTGTATAAAGAAATATGATAGTCAGAATTAACTTTTGTCCCATAAAAAAGCGCTACTAATCAGTAGCGCTTTTTTTGATCGCGAGTATCTTAGTAAGAGTCTTGGTTACACTTTCGACGCTTTATAAATCTCGTCAATAGAGGCATTAATGGTATCGGCAAACTCTTTATCGCTTTGCTGCTTACTCAGTCCTTCAGTAAAGGCACGTGAAAAACTGGCAATCATACCTGGATTTTTCTTAAGCTTTTCACAAGCGTCGCTACGGCTATAACCACCAGACAAGGCAACGACTCTTAACACTTTTGGATGATCGATTAGCTCTTGATAAAAACCTTCTACCTCTGGCAATGTCAGTTTGAGCATCACTTGGTGATCATCGTTTAAACGCTCAAGATTACGCAAGATATCAGCTTTCAATAGTAACTCGCAATCATGCTTATTAGCACTATCGATATTTACTTCTGGCTCAACAATTGGCATAAAGCCTTTAGAAATAATTTGCTTTGCAACATCAAACTGCTGCTGGACAACCAGTTCAATACCATCAGCACTTGGCTCATAAATAACTGAACGCATTTTGGTACCAAAGACTGGATAGTTTTGGGCTTTATCTAATAACGCCTCCAAATTAGGAATCGGACGCATCACTTGTACACCGCTCATTTGTTCTGCCAAGCCTTTATCGACCTTTAAAAACGGTACGATATTTTTGTCTTCCCATAGATAGTTAGCTGTTGGCTTACCGTTAACTTCACGATCCATTGTATCTTCGAATAAAATTGCCCCAAGTACCCGCTCATTATCAAAGCAGTCACAGGTCATGATTCGAGCACGCATTTCATGCACAAGGTCAAACATAGCCTCGTCGTTGTCATACGCATCACCAGTGACGCCATAGTTTTCAAGAGCCTTAGGAGTACTACCACCGCTTTGATCAAGCGCCGCGATGAATCCTGAACCTTCTTTTATTCGTTGAAGTTGCTTTTGATATTCCATTAATTATATATCCTCTAAACGTTGATAAGGGTCAAATTTTACTGTAGTAAATGATGCGTTATACGATAAGTTGAGTATGATTTAACTATAGTCTACCTTAGCATAGGACATAAGATGTGCCTATATTCGATACGTTAAGAATCAACGTATTTTAAGAACAGTTGTTGGACTTATATATGACGACATTATTTTTTATTATATATATTGAAATAAGAATATACAAACTTAACCTACTGTTTACCTACAAAATTCTGTCATCGTAAAAATTATTAGCTGGTTTTTTATTTTTGGTTGTATAATTTAATATACAAATGTAATTTCTTTAAGCTAAGAATAGGATGGCGACGCAGCTTACTGCTAATAACAAACCTAGCATATTGATACGATTGAGTGACTCTTTGAACACGCCTACCCCAATGATAGTCGCCACTGCAATGACTCCAACATTCATACCAGTAAATACGATGCTTGGTGATTCAGACAACATTTGATGCGCACGTACGTAAGCATAAATATTACCCATATTAAGCGCGCCCAGTAAAAGTCCTGCGCTAAGTGCGTTCCCTTGCCAGCGCACGCGAGTAACGAGCAAATACATAAATAACAATATCCCTGCCAGACCAAAACTGATAAATAAAGTCAGCGGGAATGCGGCTCCTTGTTTAGCAACTTGCTTGAATAAAATATCAATAACGCCATAGCCTGCCCACACGCCAAATAGCCATAACGGTGTTCGTAGTGTAGAAGGATTATTAGACCGCTTACCCGTTTTATTGTTGCTACTTACATGAGAGTTGCCGGTTTGTTTTGGGCGATAAATCAGTGCGCCAAGTGCTAAAAACCCTAAAGCCAGCCCGAATATACGAGTGCCAGTCAACACCTCCCCAAATAATAGAAACGCGGCAACAATAGGAATAATCAATGATAAGCGCTGAGCCGCATCGGTTGCCACTATTCCGACGGCTTCAATGGCACGTCCAAGAATCACGAATACGGCAGGCAGTAGCACTCCAAGCGCAACAACGATGCCCCATGCACTGCCAAGTTTACTAATACCACTCACTTCTGGCTTCAATAATAGCCAAGTAAGCAAAAAAGCAACTGGATAACCGGCGACGATCGTCTGACGTATATCTATATTTTTTTGTCGTAATACTTTGAGTAGCACCGAAACAGCGACACTACAAAGCACCGCAATCGTTAAATACATCATTGACTTCTACCTTGTTAAGTCGCAATTTTGCGTATTTTTCATTCGTATACTAGTACTAAAAATTTGGCACAGTTATCTTTACATACTTCAGTCTTCGATAAATGAAGTTACTGAATAACGCGAAACAATAAAAGGTAACAAAATACCTTTTGTACAGCAATTTATTTATAGTAGTTTTTAACACCTGATATTAAATACGACCTGCCGCGTTCAAATTACAATTAGCATGCAGGGGTGATTGCGAAGTTTTGCTAAAATAGCGCACAATCCTAACAACACAAGTAATTGTCCAAGATAGTGTCTAATACCACTTATCTTGGCGTATCGTCATTGCCTATGAATGCTCTATTCCGTTTTTTTGAAAATCGTCTTTCTGCCTTTCCTGATACGCCTATGCCGCTGCCATCACCGACTGATGGACTGTTAAAGTTTTTGTGGGCATGCACTAAAGGTCTACGTGGGTGGCTGCTGCTCTTTATGATTCTGTCTGCTGGTATCGGTGTTTATGAGGCTATGCTGTTTGCATGGATTGGTAACATAGTCGATTGGCTTGGTGTTTATACCCCGCAAAACCTATGGGCAGAAAAAGGCGATCTATTACTCCTTATGCTTGCAGTGATGATATTAAGTCCGTTATGGATTGCCTTGTCATCTTTTATACATTTTCAGACTCTGCAAGGTGTATTTCCCATGCAAATGCGCTGGCGTTTTCATCAGCGCATGCTAGGTCAGTCTATGCAGTTTTATCAGGATGAATTCTCTGGCCGAGTTTCAGCAAAAGTGATGCAAACGGCACTGGCAGTACGCGATACTGTCATGACTGTTACTGACATGTTTACCTACGTGACAGTATACTTTATTACTTCTGGTATTATCTTATTCAATCTTGACAGCTTATTACTAACCCCTTTTATCATCTGGTTTGTCTTAGTGGGCCTCACCATTTGGTTTTTCATTCCACGGTTAAAACGCACTGCTATTGTGCAAGCGGATGCTCGCGCTTTGATGGTTGGGCGTATTACTGATGCCTATGCCAATATTATGACGGTCAAGCTGTTTAGTCACTCGCGCCGTGAGTTGGGTTATGCCAAAAATGCGATGGGGCAGTTTTTGGGAACGGTACATGCTCAAATGCGCTGGGTCAGCTATCTTGAAGTATCAACGCATCTAATTAGCGTGATCTTAGTAAGCAGTACTGCTGGGATAGGATTATATTTATGGCAGCAAGGCGCAGTAGGTGTGGGCGCTATTGCCGCAGCGACTGCTATGGCGCTACGCCTTAATGGTCTCACTCGCTGGATTATGTGGCAGACGGCTACCTTGTTTGAGAGTATTGGTACTGTACAAGATGGCATGCGGACTTTATCAGCGCCTCAAACCATCATTGATGTACCGAATGCTTCTACTCTACAGGTTACTGATGGACAGATTGTATTTGACAACGTTGACTTTAGTTATGAAGATGAGAATGCTGTAAATACAGTGGTTGGTGAATCTGATGCTACCAGCCCTACTCTGACATCTGCGCCAATCAAACTACTTGATAGCTTTTATTTAGATATCAAACCCGGTGAGAAGATTGGTTTGGTGGGACGCTCAGGTGCTGGTAAGTCAACCTTGGTTAATTTACTCTTACGCTTTTTTGATGTCGATAGCGGTAAAATCTACATCGATGGTCAAGCGATTGACGAGGTCACGCAAGAGTCATTGCGTCAGCAGATTGGCATGGTCACTCAGGATACCTCACTCCTGCATCGTACTGTTCGTGAAAACATCGCTTACGGTCGCCCTGATGCCACTGATGAAGAGATTATTTTTGCGACCAAGCAAGCCCAAGCTTGGGACTTTATCAAAGACTTATATGATGACAAAGGCAACACCGGTCTTGATACCCAGGTCGGTGAGCGCGGTGTCAAACTCTCTGGTGGTCAGCGTCAGCGTATTGCCATTTCTCGTGTCATGTTAAAAAATGCTCCTATTCTGCTTTTAGATGAGGCAACCAGTGCGCTTGATTCTGAGATTGAATTTGCCATTACCGAAAGCTTAAATGACATTATGACTGGTAAAACCGTTATTGCGATCGCGCATCGTTTATCAACGATTGCCGCCCTAGATAGATTGGTCGTTATGGATAAGGGGCAGATTATCGAACAAGGTAGCCATGATGAATTATTGGCATTAAAAGGTGTTTATGCTGGTTTGTGGCAGCGTCAAAGCGGTGGTTTTTTGGGTGAAGACAATTGATCTTCATTCAAAAACAATAAAGGAGGAAGCCTTAACATGGAAGCATTTACAAATAGTATCGATATCAGCGGCAAACAAGCACGTTATTATGACCTGCATCAACTTAATAGATCGATAAATACTACGACCCAAAAACGTCCACCTGCCCATTTTTATGGTGGCAACAGCTTTACGGTTGGTACCTACTCTCCGCTACTGAATGATCTTGCAGATAACTTTGATCTCACCTCTCTGGCGCTGCGTGGCTATTGGTATGATAAGCCCAAAGCTCAATGCCTAACTCGTGAGCAAGATGCCGATATGCTTATCGAGTTTTTAGATAAGACTCAAGATAAGCCCATTATTGGTATTGGGCACTCACAAGGAGCGACTGCAACGGCGATGGCAGCCGCTGAGCGTCCTGATCTATTCTCGCAGTTGTATCTTATTGAGCCGGTCACCTTTACCAAAAAACAAACAGCGTTATATAACCTATTGCCACGTGCTTTTATGCTCAGCCGTGAACCGTTTAAAAGCACCTTGACCAAGCAAACCCAATGGTCAAGTATCAATGACTACTACGAGCATCTGCGCAAACAACGTGCCTACAGACGTATCAATGATGAGCATTTACTAGTGTTCGCTGAGCAAAGCCTCGTTGCCAATACTGACGGCAGCTACTCTTTAATCTTCGATCCAGAACAAGAACTTGCCAACTATTTTGGTACGCCGCATATTGATAGTGCCCTTAAAAAACTGCGTTGTCCTTATACACTGGTCACAGGCAAGCCGACTCTATTTATCAATCATAAAGTCCGTAAGCAATGGCAGAAATTTGTACCTGATGACAGCTTGATATCGCTGTCTGATTATGGGCATTTGTTACCGATGGAAGCGCCTGAACTATGTGCGCAGATCATAAATGAGCATTATAAAGGCGAAAGATAAACCAAACGATGACTGATCTTTTTGCGCCCATGCCTACTGATAACCTATTGCCTTATGATGGCAAAGTAAACGATTTAGGGGTTATTATTGATAATCCCAATAACCTCTACGACATTCTCTTAGCTGAGCTTCCTTGGCATTCGGACGTCGTGACTTTGTTTGGTAAAACTCATGTCACTGCGCGTCAGATTGTTTGGATGGGTAATAACAATACCAGCTATCACTATTCAGGACATACGCGCCAAAGTGTACCATGGTCAAATTCCGTGTTTCATGTGAAACACTGCATCGAAAAACAGCTGGCAAAGACAGGAATTGAAGCTGATTTCAATTCCTGCTTGCTTAACTATTACCCATCAGGTGCTGAGGGTATGGGCTATCATGCAGACGATGAAAAAGAGCTGGGTGTGCAGCCAGTTATCGCGTCTTTATCACTGGGTGCCACGCGCAAATTTGTCTTAAAGCATAAAAAAACTCACGATAAAGTCGAGCTTTATCTTGAGTCAGGCCAGCTTATCGTAATGCATGGTGATACCCAAACGTTCTGGAAACACAGTATCACCAAAACAACTAAGGCAAATGAAGGTCGTATTAGTTTGACCTTTCGACGTATGCTGACCGCTTGATGGTTCTAAACTCTATATCTCTTTACGGTTTAAAAAACGTTCGCGATAGCACTGATAAGCAGCTTCACATACGTTTGATGTGTAGCTGGCGTTAACCCCACCTGCTACCATAGCCCCTACTGCTGGAATGACTTGCGCAGCCTTGGTCTTGACCATATTAGTCGCCACCTTAGTTGCCGTTTGCCGCAAGACTCGTGAAGCTACTTTTTCGTTAACTTTATTAAAGGCCAGAACTTCTGGGTCTTTTACCGTGCTAAAAGTATCATCAAGCGCCGCTTTGCGCTCCTCAGCAGAAGCAGAGGTGGCTACCGCCAATAATGACATAGCAAATAACTGCTCATTTTTGTCACTCATGTCAAAACCGTAGTAAGTCGCATATTCACCAATAGCACGCAGATTAGCGATGATAAGACCTATTATATCTGCAGGAATACCTGCCCAACCTGTTATGCCTGTTGCTACTCCCTGAGCACTAGTTAGCGCCACATATTTACTTTTAAAAAGTTTAACCCGCTTATCAACGATGGCAATAGGTAGGTTTTCAATGTCTTTGAGCTTTTTGACCGCTGAGCCATCGATATCTGCTTCATTCTGATAAGCTTCAATAGTATCTTGCACATCTAATGTCCAATTTGCAGTATCACTTAACGTGATTATCATCTTTTCAGTAGCTTTTTTTAGGGTTTCACCGAATTGCGGTGCCGCCATAAGCGTCTCCCCAGCTTTATCGATAGGCATACTTAAGGTAGCAAAGGCTTTATCTAGTAAGCTTTTATCAGGATTCCTCCAAGCTTCTATTTCTTGACGAACTTGATCTTCGTAGGCTTTATTATCGGTAGTACTGGTATTAGTAGCACTACCTTGACTCGCTTTTTCATCAGCGATTGTTTTATTATCAGTAGTAGCTGTTTCGTTAGTACTTGTCTCTTCGTCATCAGAAACTTTTAAGACAATTTTACCAAAGGTATCGCCTTTTTGTAGCTCACTGTGCGCGGCAACGACTTCAGATAGCGGATAAGTCTGCTGAATTTGTAACTTCAACTTTCCATCTCCTACTTTCTGTAAGACCTGACCCATAACCTCTCCACTACGCTGAGCCTTAAAACCTGCCACATTTAGGTTGTCCTGGCTACCCGCCTCTTTAAGTTTATCGACCCAAATAGTAGGTAATACATTGACGCGTCCGCCAGATTTAAGCACATCAAGCGCGCGTACGCCAGCATCATCACCGACTAAGTCCAGTAGCACATCGGCTTGCAAATTAGGGAATGCATCTTCTTTAGTATAGTCAATCCAGCCTGCAAGCTTGCTCTTATCTACGAGAGTATCAAGCTTGCTATATTTTTCTGGTGAGCAGATAACAGTGACTTTAATGTCATCTTGATTGACCTTTTCCATCAATAACTGAATAAGTAGATGACCAACACCGCCTGCTGGGGCATTGATGACGACATGCTCGCCTTTTTTGATATCAGCAAACTTAACAAATTGTAGCGCTGTTTGTCCGATACAAGGCAGTGCTCCTGCTTGCTCTAGCGTTACTGATTCTGGGACTTTGGCAAGCAGATTAGCATCAACTGCAACGTACTCAGCATAACAGCCACCATCAAAGGTCAATGCCGCCACTTGTTCACCGACTATGAATCGATCGTTATTACTTTTGGCCACAACGCCAGCCACATCAAAACCTAAAATAGCAGGTTTGTCGTGATTAAATTTATCGTTACGGATATTTTCCGCACCCCAACCTTTGCCTTGACGAGTTTTATAGTCGACAGGATTAATACCTGCATACGCTACTTTGACCAACACTTGGTCATCTTTCAAGTCAGGAATAGCGACACCATCTTGGTAGTGCATGACCTCAGGCTCGCCAAACTCACGAATAAGGGCGGCATGTTGAGTGGTTGGTAACGAATCATTAGAAACGGTAGACATAATTATATATCCTTATATTTTATGTAGTTATGGTTGTTTGTCTCATTAATATATAGATTGAAAACCCACACTATATCAGAGCCAGTTCAGCACTGATAGGTAGATGATCTGAAAGCTTAGACCATGGTTTGCCATTATGCACCCAAGCACTTTTTATAGAAAGATTGCGAACATAAATACGATCTAAACTGAGCACCGGTAGCTTCGCTGGGAAGGTCGGTAGTAGCTTGCCATGACAGTGTTTAAAGGCCTCAGTCATCCCAAGGTCACTAGCGAGTGTGTCACAGGAGAGTTTTTTCCAGTCATTAAAGTCGCCTGCCAAAATAAGCGGTTGATCTGAGGCAATCTCATTACGCACGTAATCGCTAATTGCCTGATATTGTTTGATACGGTCGCGCTCGAACAAATTGAGATGAGCACATAGCACCACTACAGGTTTTTTCCAGCCAGCTGGCTGTACTTCACAATGCAACACCCCGCGTTGCTCTAGCTTATTTACAGTGATATTGACGTTATGTTTAGGGTCCAAGGGGAATCGACTCAGTACTGCATTTCCATGATGGCCGTCCTCGTATTCTGAGTTTTTGCCATAGCTATTTTGCAGCTGCAGATACTCACCAAACCATTCGTGCTGAGATTGATCAGGGTATTCGTTATAGTGCATGTTGCGCCTTAAGTGTTGACCTTGCACCTCTTGTAAACATAAGACATCAGACCCTACCTCTTCAAGCGCTTGAGCAATTCCTTGCATTTTGACTCGGCGATTAAGTGGCGACATACCTTTATGGATATTATAGCTGGTCACAACAAAAGAGTTTTTATTCATCATAAATTCAGTATTCATAGCATAATTGTTATAAGTAATTATAGGCGTTATCTATACTATAACAACATTGACGATAGTTTTAGCTTTATCGTTATCGCATTGAAGCGTATTAAGTACTTAACGGATAAAGGTTATTTGTGAATGCACAACACGTTTTAATGGTTGTAAACATAAAAGAGCATTGGCTCTGATCGAACCAATGCTCTTGTTTACTAATAATAAATTATCACTACTCAGTCAATTGGCCGTATAAAATCAGTAGCGTGTAACCAAAGCAATTGGCTGATCTTCGCTCATGATGTCTTGCGGCATAAATACCACTTCACCACCATTATGCATGACATGTTCTATAATCTCACCAACTGCGTCATCTGTTACGTCATTTGCAGCAGCATCATCTGCTAACATAAGGGTCTGAGCCTTTTCATCGATCTTGGCTGACTGCATATAGCCGCGACGTACATAAAGTGTCTCGCCTGCTCCTTGGAAGGCGCCGCGATAGACTTCTTGTAAATCGGTACGCAACATCTCTGCACCGCGTGCTTTGTCAATCTCACCAAGCGCGGCTTCGTGCAACGATGTACGATAGCCCTCTACCGCTTCTTGGACACCATCGATAATATGCTGAGCACTGCCATCTTCTAAATTGGTAACGTTCGAGACTTTGGCAATAATATTATCTGGACGATCACAGACGTCATTATAGTAGCTGATATTACGTGCATCACCGACCACAACCAGTGGCATTTTGTGTTCGCCCCATAGCTCTTGTACACTTTTATCAACTTGATTAAAGAACTCTTTTAAATAGTTATCTTCTTTGTTAGCTGAGCGGTCAGAGCCTGCATCACCAGTAGTATACAAACCATTATTTTCTATAGGAAACGGGATGTTTTCCATATTATTCTGGCGATCAGAATCATTATCGAATTCTTTGATAACGCGATCATTAGAAGCTTCAATTAAACGAGCCACATCGCGTGTGAGGACCACCGTATAGTAATGTACAGCGCTTGCCATATCGCGGACAAGGTCACGAGTTGCAAAACGATCTGATATTACAACGCGCTCTTTGGTATCAAGTGGCATACGGATAATTTGCACATCGTCAGTACTGGCAAAAATCGCTAACGTATCAAGGTTATAGTTATGATTGAGCTCGTCAGTTTTGGCATGAATATTTTCTAAAATAGTGGTCGCTGTTTGCTTGTCGTACTCATTGGTCAAGCGCTCCTCGACTACTTTTAGTTGATTCTTTAACGCAATAGGATCTTGTTCATTTCCTGGATGCTCACGGTGGGTCTTTACAAATATACTTACTGCAGGATCAGCTTTTGTTTCACGTAAACTCTTAAGGGTCGCTTTCATAAATACTTTTCCTTATGTTGTTGTTATAAATTCCAACCAATAAACTGTTTATATAGGTCAAATTACTTTGCTTAGTTTATATAGCTGTCTGATTTAGCTCAGTCTCATTAGCGTATTACAGTTACCTAATATTCATAATCGTTTTATAGTTTTTAATCGGTAAAACCTTGTTTAATACGTCTCATGTGCGGCATAAACGATAACCCGTACATAAGACCATAATTTTTATATTGGAACTACTATGATGCTATCAAGTTAATATGATGAGCTATAGGGTTAGTTTGCAAGCAAATGATAGCGCTTTGTAAGCATAAGTAAGAAAAATTTAATATTACAACTCCTAATACTCTCTATCAGCACATAATAGAATCGCTAATACAGAGTATTTACTTATTACCTTTCACAGTGAACTTGTATTCTAAGCAAAATAGACCCATCATTTAAGTAGCCTGTCAGTTGCTCTACTAAATATGCGCATGAAAACCCAAACCATTAAATATTAACGCACGTTTTCTTTACTGACTTGACCTTTATTGCTCTTGGATACTTCTATGACTACTACAACTACGATCGACCCAAATCTACACCTTGTTGACTTTGATGCAACCGACCCTGTCGACTTACAGGTAAAAGTCACGGATGCGATTCAACAAGGTAATGACTTTTTAGATAACATTGCAGCATCTACAGATAAAGACTCTAACGATATAAGTGCTAAACAAGCATTGACTGATGTCATGATGTTTGACCATATCAACTTAGCATTGGATCGGAGCTGGGGCGTTTTATCGCACCTTAATAGTGTGATGAGTAACGACAAGATTCGTCATATTCATCATGAGCTATTACCTAAACTCTCCGCCTACGGTACTCGCGTTGGTCAACATCAACCATTATTTAGCCGTTATCAGGCCATCGCTAACGATAAAGAGTTTTTTGCAACGCTTGATCCTGCTCGTGCACGCGCTATTGCACTTGCTCTGCAAAGCTTTGAGTTATCGGGTGTGGCGCTACCTAAAGACAAGCAAGATGAGTTTGCTGACATTCAAAGTAAATTATCTACCTTATCGGCAACTTTTTCTGACCATATTTTGGATGCCACCCAAGCCTTTGCATTGCCTTTACAACAAGAGCAATTAGCAGGCTTAACGGAAAATGGCTTGGCTTTACTTGCAGATGCCGGTGAGCAGCACAAAGCCCGTGAACTTGCCAGCGGTACGCTCACGCAAGCTGATATTGATGCGTTACCAACACCCTACTATGTCGCGACTTTGAATATTCCCGTATATCTTGCAGTCATGACCCATGCGGACAATCGCGAACTGCGTGAGACTTTGTATCGCGCTTATGTGACTCGAGCCTCTGAATATGACACTCATACCAATGCTAAAGGCGAGTCACTAAATAACGCTGATATCATGAGCCAAATTCTACAACTGCGTGAACAAAAAGCTCAGCTACTAGGCTTTGATAACTATGCTGAAGTTTCTTTATCGACTAAGATGGCGGAAAGCGTTGCAGAAGTTGAAACTTTTTTACGGAATTTGGCTACCAAGGCTAAGCCTACCGCTGAGCAAGACTTGGCCCAGCTGCAAGAATGTGCCCGTGACTATGACATCGCTAAGCTACAACCATGGGATAGCGCCTATATTGCTGAAAAGGTAAAACAAAATAAATTTAGTTTATCGCAAGAAGAGATTCGTCCGTACTTCCCCTTACCGAAAGTTATTGATGGTCTCTTTGCTATCGTTGAGCGCTTATACGGCATCAAAGTACAAGAACAAAATAGTGCGAATGATTCTACTAAAGCTGACAGCAACGCAGTTTCGCGCTGGCATGATGACGTACGCTTTTATCAATTATTCGATGCCGATAACAACTTACTTGGCGGCTTTTACTTTGATTTATTTGCGCGTAGTGGTAAGCGCGGCGGGGCCTGGATGAGTGGTTTTCAATCGCGCTACAGTAATGATGAGCAAGCATATCAGCAGCTACCAGTTTGCTTTATGGTCGGCAACTTTACCCCAGCGCTAGATGGTAAACCAAGTCTGCTCACTCATGATGAAGTATTGACCTTGTTCCATGAGTTTGGCCATGGTCTACATCATTTGTTGACGCAAGTAACGGTTGGTGATGTCGCGGGCGTGAATGGAGTTGAGTGGGATGCGGTCGAGCTGCCCAGCCAGTTTATGGAAAACTGGGCATGGGAGAGCGATGGCATTGCACTTATTAGCAGTCATGTCGAGACTGGTGAGCCATTACCAAAAGACAAGCTAGATGCTTTGTTGGCCGCCAAAAATTTCCAAAGTGGTATGCAGACCTTGCGTCAAATTGAGTTTGCATTGTTTGATTTACTGATTCATGCACATACCCCAGCGCTTGATTATGTAGGTATTCTTGCAACCCTTGATGACGTTCGCAATGACATTGCCATTATGGAAACGCCTAACTACAACCGCTTTGCCAACGGCTTTAGTCATATCTTTGCTGGCGGTTATGCAGCCGGCTATTACTCTTATAAATGGGCTGAGCTATTATCTGCTGATGCCTTTAGTAAGTTTGAAGAAGACGGTATCTTTAACCCAATCACTGGTAAAGCCTTCCGTGAGACCATCTTATCTGTGGGCGGCAGCTTGCCGGCAAAAACCAACTTTGAGAATTTCCGTGGTCGTAGTGCCAGTATCGATGCGTTATTGCGCCACAATGGCTTTGACGATAGAGGTATTAATACTGCGGCAAACGCTCAAACTACACGCGAGGTAGGCTAATGCGCTATCAATCAAGCCGTCCAAAAAGACAATTTTTAGCAGGGGTGCGTTGCCCCAAGTGTCAGGCGTTGGATGCAGTAGTGCAGATAAACGTCGTGACGCCAATACTTGACGAATATATTGAATGTACTCTGTGTGGGCATAGTGAGCATCGCCCTGACTCTGATGAGATTAGCGCTAAAAATCATCTTGAGGATCAGCTGATCCGTGATGCAACCGTCACAGGGACCAGCGGCACAGTCAAGTTTAAAAACTAGGCTTAGCGTCTTAAGACTTAATGGTTATCGCAAATTTTTAAATATTTGGGCTCATACCTGACAATTGTACTTACCACTAGCCTATCTATTGATAGGCTTTTGTTTTTTAGTTTGCTATAGTATGAAAACACTGTTATCGATATGCACTGGCCCTAGTATGACTTCTAAAAAATCGTCACCTACTCTCTCTAAAACATCTACTACTGGCGTTCGTTCAAAGAAACTCTTAATAATCGTCTTATTATTACTCGCTGTTGTTATTGCCTATTTTGTATGGTCACGTCCACTATCGAATACATCGACCCCTATAAAAGAGACAACAACAAAAACTGTATCTTCTCAAGCTGAGACATTGTCAGACAATGCAGACAGCGATCTAGCAGACCCAGTAGATACGATGAATAACAACGTGCCTTTATCTGATAAAAAGGCTGTGCCAATTGAGACGCAAGCATCTGATTCTGAAACTATTTTAAACGCCTCATTGCCAGAGACCGATAGTTTAGCCAAAGAAGAAGTTGATCGTTTAGAAGATGAGCATCAACGCTTAATAGACCAAGAAAAATTGGCGGCTGAACAAGTACAAATGAATAAAAAATTAACCGACATGAAAGCTGAGCAAATTAAACTGCTTGAACAGCAAGTCGCACAGCTAGAAGCTGCACAAACGGCTGAATAATAAAAAAAACTATTAAAATTATAAGTGGCTAACCGTACGTCAATATATACTGCTTATCATTAGACAATAGCTTGAGTACATACTACTTATCAAATCATTTGCTTATGGGGTATTCGTTATGACCACTTTGCGTTTGACCCATGACCCAATTTTAAATAGCAGCGCGCAGGTACTTATTTTACCAGTTAATAGTACGGGGATATTCTTAGATCCTATACTCATGCCGTTAATACGTTATAAAGGCCTGCGCACAATGGCCTTATTGACACGGCCACTCCTTTCTAACTCTCCAAAGAATAACCCAACCAAAAAGTCTCATACCTCAAATGTGACCTCTTTAGATTGGGATACGGTAACTTTATCCCTACTCGCTCAACATTTACAAGATATACCAAAAGCTCGTGTAGATATTCATCTGCATAAAAGTATAACTATCTAAACATGTTAAATTCTCTAGTAAAATGTTTTTTCCTGTAGGTCTTAATAAGTATATTTATGTCGTGATATTGATTAAAAGATCACTCCAGCATAATATCAACTGTGCATGCCTTTGAGCATAAATATTTTTTATTTAATATACCTAAACAGGAGAATTAATTATGTCAAATAATAATTCTAGCAAAAACAATACCAAAGACGAGAACAATAACGCGGTAACGGCTGTAGAGGTTGTAAAAGACGATACCGTAGTATTTGAAAATGGCAACTTTGAAGAATACAACGCTGAGCACGACTATCAAGAAGATAAAGATCAGGACAACAAGGCTCAAGACGATAAAACTAAAGACAAGAAAACTGATAATACTGCTAAAAATGATAAATCAGCAGATAACAAGTCTGAAAGCCAAGATAAATCTCAAAGCTCTAGTAAAGCCAAAGACGCTAATGCTAAGTCAGACAACCAAGGCAAAGCTGAAAGCGCTAGCAAAAATGAAAATGTTGAAAAAAATCAGAAATCTGATAAAAAAGAAGCATCTAAGAAAGACACTAAAGCTGAAAAAGATGATCAGTCTGACAAAGCTGGCGATACTAATAAAGAAAGTAAAACTAGCAAAGAAGACAAGACTCGCAAAAGTGACAAGTCCAACGATGCTAAAGAAAATAATGCCAAGCAGCAAGACGACACTGAACAAAATGACGCTGATGCAACAGAGCAGTCCAATGAGAACAGCGACTCTAGCATGTCGATGGCAGGTTTATTCCAATGGGCAAATAAGCTCAGAGAAGACTTTATGTCTGAAGCGATGGGCATGACTAATGGCGTTACCGGAAGAGCTACTGCTATGACGCTAGAGCGATTAATCGCTGTGGTAGATATGGAGCTTGCCGCTTTTGATAAAAGCGTTGACGTTGCCAAAAAACTCATCGCAAATGTAGAAGAAGAGCGCAGCAAAATTGCTAGTAGAAAAGAGAAGTACCAAAGTATGATTGATGATTTAAATCAAGAGTAAGCATTTTAAATTGTTAATTTAGAGTTTGATTAATCCAATGTTAAATGTTTAATTTAAGCGTTTAACATTGGATTTTTTTGGCTAAATAAACTGTCTTAGCAAATGCTTATACAGACATATTTGTACTTTTAATCTTGAATCTTGCTATAAGCTTTTTTATTTCGAAAACACCGACCAGCCTGTCCTCTCTCCCAGCAACTCTAATGCTTTAGTCCCAAGTTTTGAGTTACCGACCGAATTTAGGCCAGGTGACCATACTGCGATGGCACCCTTGCCTGGCGCTATCGCTAGAATACCGCCACCGACGCCGCTTTTGCCTGGTAGACCCACCTGATAGGCAAACTCTCCAGAGCCATCGTAGTGACCACACATCATCATTAACGAATTGATCCGCTTGGATTGCTGCGGGCTGATCACCTTTGCCCCTGTGGGTTGATTGATACCATTAGAGACCAAAAACAGGCCAGCACGGGCTAACTGCTCACAACTCATCGCAATCGAGCATTGATGAAAGTAAGTATTCAATATCTTATCAACATCATGCTGTAGATGTCCAAAAGACTTCATAAAGTGAGCGAGTGCAGCGTTTCTATCTTCGTGGTCAATCTCAGACCTTGCCACCTTATAATCAAAGCAGATCGACGCATCATCTGCTATAAAGTGCACAAACTGTATAATCTCATCCAATATCTCTTCTGGCTCGCGTCCCATCGTAATAGCATCCACTACCGCAATCGCGCCTGCATTGATAAAAGGATTACGCGGTCGGCCCGATTCGTATTCCAATATGGTAATGGAGTTAAAAGGGTCACCCGAGGGCTCACGGCCGACATGATCCCAAAGTGCACTGCCAAGCTTACTAAGACCAATAGTTAGCGTAAATACTTTGGAGATACTTTGTATGGAAAATGGTTTACTGGCATCTCCAGCTGAGTACACTTGCCCATCAGGGGTGGCAACACTGATGCCAAACTGGTTGGGATCAACATGTGCAAGCTGCGGAATATAATCTGCTACCTTTCCGCGGTCGGTCTCAAGTGCCATTTGGGCAGTGATGTCGTCTAGAATTTTTTGCATCATAAAGGGGTAACCGTGTTTTTATTGAGTTTTCTGAATAGGCATGATTTTAACTGAATTTGGCACGATAAGGCGGGGAAATTATATTTTGCTATTATTTATCACGACATATAAAGTCTGATATAAGTAACTCCATTCTAGTGTTCTGTTTTGGGTAATCTATTGATAGATTTAATAAGCAAAATAAATGGTTCCATTCGGGTATACTGAACCGAAAATATTTACTCTACTACTAGGGATAATACATGGAATATCTATTATTTAGTGCTGGCATTATTGTTGGTACATTGGCTCTAGTAGTGGTAGTTTTTTTGGTAAAAACCTTGCTACGCTTAGGTAGATACCTAAAAACAAAAAATACATTCATTTGGTATATTTACATCGGGTTTTGGACTACTTTATTACTAATTTTTCTGATTGCACTGCTAACTCTTATTTTTAGCACATATGAAAACATTAAAATAGATAAAGAAGAACGTAAGTTTTTAGCAAAAAACTCTAGCCTTATAGACAGCGTAGCGAGAGACTTTTTTGAAATCGAATACTCATCAGATGACAGTTTTTATTTCAGTCTTGACGTAAGTAATTTATCGCCTTGTCTCCCTAAATACAAAGAATTACAATCTAAATATGAACAGAACGGAAGTAAACGTTTTGATTTGGATTATGTGATAACTGAACGTGCTCAAGAATTAAAGGAAGAAGCATTACCTTGGAACAACTTACCTCAAGATGAGCAAAATATATTGATCTTAAAAAATATTGAATGTGATAAAACTCTAGGACTACTTACGGTTGATGAGTACGAGAGAAGGAAAAGGATAGCATCGATAAAGTTAGAAAAAGTGTCTAGAAGCAAAGTTGTTGAAGAAATCAACCGCTTAAAAAACTCAAATAAAAATGACTTAGAAATAGTAGAGGCTTTGCTTATCAACGAAGACTTTGGAGAAGACTTGCAAGCTATTGCTCAACGTTTGAGAGACACAGGATCAATAGACCCTTTATATGCGATTGGCAATCAGTTTGGCTTGAATACGAATGATAGAACATCGACAACTGGGCTAGATGATATTAAATCACACATCAAAGATCAGCAATTAAGTTCAGATGAACTGAGAGAAAATTGATATCCTTAATTTAAATACTGGTACCGACAGTAAATAAGTTAAAAGGCATGAACTAAATTATACTGCATTATCATCTGTGTAGAGTATTTCACATTCTATGTAACTGATGGAAAAACACTATGAAGTACATTGTAGCTATTTGAATAACTCGAACCTTTGACACCATTAGCCTATAGCCTAAAATCCAAGTCCTCTCTAGGGAATAGTCTACTGGCTCAGTAAAATTATGATAACCAACATTACAGTTTAAAAAAACTTTCCAATTATCCAAAAACAAAAAACCGCCCTGACTGCTATTACTAACAGTTCAGAGCGGTTTTTTATATCAAACTAAGCTGCTTATTCAGCAGTTGTCATTGTACCCTGTTCAATACCTTTCATGGTCAATTTGATACGACCAACATGAGATTACTCCAGTGCTTATCTTCTTTAACCAGTCCCATTAAGCTCAAATCAAATTCAAACATAGCTTATTGTGCTCTACAAAGTTGAATTGTAGCTATTTCATCACTTCAATGGATAAATTTTTGAATCCAATAAATACTACTCGTAGATCATCAACTGATAAGTTAGGCTCAACCAACTCCCTCCTTCCTATCTTTTCATTAATGGTCTATAAATAGTATTACGCGTTACGTATTACTGGTTTCATTTATGCACATCCTAATCATACGGATATACGTTTAGACAAGTGAACCTATAAGATACTTGGGCTATAACTTAGTAATTAACGCTTAACACAAAAGCCAACTACAAATTACTCTATAATGACTTCAATATGAAGAACTCATCTAAATTGATATCTGAGTAAAAAATACGTTTATTTATCTCTTAAAAGCCCTTCAATTATCCAATTTTGGAGGTTTAAATCGCTCTCATGCCAATTTATATTTTTATCCCAATACCCTTCAGAGCGTTCAAGAAAATTCAACATAGGAAAGCCATAACTTATCTCTACAACTTTAATTTCATCGTCTATACCGTGAATCAGGTCAATGGCTAATGACTGAGTTTCAAGTTTATCAGAAACATTAAAAGCTAACTCTATGTACCTTCTATCAATTTTATCATTATCAAAAACCAAATTTCCGCTTCCTGATGCTCTAAAATCATTCTCTCTAACCATTCTCTTTAAAGCTACTGCTTTATTATCAATCACGACAACTCTAACGTCAAAACCTTTGTTTTCTATAAAGTCTTGAAAATAAGCGTAATCACGTTCAGGACTTTGTTTTTTAGCAAACTCGCTATTAAAAACAAGTCTTGTAACACCTTTTAAAACATTTGTTAACGAATCTATACTTACTGTATCTTTTCCACTCTTTCTAAGCGCTTCTTTTAAATACCCAACCCTATCTAGCTGAGGGAATCCCTTTCCAAAAGACTTATCTATAAACTTAATTGCGTCTGACTTTGATCTAGCCAGCTTAACATTACTAGACCCTGCACCTCGAGTTAGTTTGAAAACTTTGGGATAGCTAGTATTCTTTGCCCATTTCTTCGCTTGTTTCTTATCATAAAAAATATAGCTAGGAACTACTGGTATACCAGCAGCTTCAAGAAGATACTTTTGAGCGACCTTGTTATCAAAATGCCAGCTTGTTTTAAAATCAGGAAAAACTCTTAATCCTGCATGTTCTATAGCAAAAAGGATATTTTTGGCAGCGAGAACATCCTTGATTTGTGAATGATGATGATGCCACATGAAAACATCATAACCTTTTAGTTGTTCTATAATATCAGTATCAAAAGCATTAACTAACTTATAATCAATATTTTTATTTTCGCAATATTCAATCCAACGATCGGAAAAGCTCCCTGGTCTATGATGAATAGCTACTTTCATTTATATTTTCCTCAAAAAAAATCATTGAATATTTTAAAAAAACGGAGTCAATAGATTCTGTTTTTCTTAAAAGAGAGATCATTAAAACACAAAATTAAATTAATAGCACAATCGATACCACATCAATAGAGCAAAATTTTTGGTATGACATGGTTGATGTGATAACCGAATTAATTGTATATCGTAAAATTAAATACATCTTAAATAGACACCAAAATGTAAGTTTCTTTAACACAATGCGGTACATTTCGAATACTAAAGTTCAATAGCTTTATTAGCTAGCAGTTTAACGGCCATTATGAAGCCCGTACTCAAAAATAAAGATAGCAACACCTTGATGTTATTAAAAATATTTTAAAAGAATAGCGAAAACTACTACAAAAAAATTGATAATTAACACACATTCTAATATTACGAGTAATCTATCTAACTATAAAACACTATATAGATAGAATCAAACAATATGTTGCAATCCGAATATAAGACAAAAATCTAGAAAAACACTTATTTATTACTTAGATAAAACCAATAAAATATTGAAATCAAAACTTATGATTCAACCAAAAAGTCCATAATCACTATTATAACGGTGCTGATGGCAAATTAAATAAGACTCAATCTACTTTAGAAAATATTACTACATGTGGACTACAAGGTATATTGTCATTATGTCAATAGCTAGATCTATTGTTACATATAGCGCACAGCCAGAGATTAATATCCTTACTAGGAAACTAAATGCATTTGATAAAAGTAATATTTAACTATTTAGTAACATTAAAGAGACAGACAAAAAAACCGCCCCGACTGCTATTACTAACAGTTCAGAGCGGTTTTTTATATCAAATTAAGCTACTTATTCAGCAGTTGTTGCTGTACCTTGCTCAATACCTTTCATAGTCAACTTAATGCGACCACGGTTATCAACGTCTTGAACCAAGACACTAACCGTCTGACCTTCTTTTAGATAATCTGATACATTCTCTACACGCTCTTCTGCAATTTGTGAGATATGCACGAGACCATCTGTGTTTGGCAAGACGTTAACGAACGCGCCGAAGTCAACGATACGAGCGACCGTACCTTCGTAAGTTTTACCAACTTCAACTTCAGCCGTCAATGCTTCGATTTTACCAATAGCAGCTTTAGTTGCCGCTTTATTCTCACCAAAAATACGAATCGTACCAGCATCATCAATATCGATAACCGCGCCAGTCTCTTCTGTGAGCTGGCGAATCATCGCGCCGCCTTTACCGATGACATCACGAATCTTATCAGGATTGATTTCGATAACCGCGTAGTTCGGTGCATGAGCGTTGATTTCAGTACGGCTCTCTGGCAATACTTGGTTCATGGCATCCAAGATATGGATACGACCAGCATGAGCTTGCTTTAGCGCTTGCTCCATGATGTCAGGCGTGATGCCTTCGATTTTGATGTCCATCTGTAGCGCAGTGATACCGTCTTTAGAACCAGCGACCTTAAAGTCCATATCGCCTAAATGATCTTCATCACCTAAGATGTCTGACAATACAGCAAAGCGCTCGCCTTCTTTAACCAGACCCATTGCAATACCAGCGACTGGCGCTTTTAATGGTACACCAGCATCCATTAATGCCAAGCTTGCACCGCAAACAGACGCCATAGAAGAAGAACCATTTGATTCAGTGATTTCTGATACCACACGGATGACATACGGGAAGCGTTCGCTGTCCGGTAGCATCGCTTGTACACCACGGCGCGCTAGACGACCATGACCGATTTCGCGACGTTTAGGGATACCTTCACGGCCAGTCTCACCCACTGAGAAATGCGGGAAGTTATAGTGCAGCATGAAATGGTCACGGATAGTGCCACCTAATGAATCAATCATGTTAACATCACGGCTATTGCCTAGCGTAGTGGTGACTAAGGCTTGCGTCTCACCGCGAGTAAATAATGCTGAACCATGCGTATATGGCAATACACCAACCTGCACGTCAAGCGCACGGACTGTTTCAGGATCACGGCCATCGATACGCGGCTTACCTGACAAGATATTGTCACGAACCGTACGATATTTAAGGTCGTTGTAGATTTCTTTTAGCTCAGATACCGTATCAGCATAAGTTTCTGACTCAGCATCACCAGCAAGCGCATCAATGATTGATTGCTTAATTTCATCGAGCTTGGTGTAACGCGCTTGCTTGTCAGTAATGGTATAAGCATCTGCAACTTGCTCACCGAACTGCTCTTTCATGCTGCTGGTAAGCGCTTGGTCACGCTCAGGGGCAACATACTGCTGCTTAGCGGTACCGATCTCTTCTGCCATTGAAGCAATGTTATCAATCACGATTTGCTGTTGCTGATGACCATATAATACCGCGCCTAACATCTGATCTTCTGACAGCTCTGCTGCTTCAGATTCAACCATTAATACTGCAGACTTGGTACCAGCTACGACTAGGTCAAGATCACTCTCTTTAAGCTGCTCAGTCGTTGGGTTTAGTACGTACTCACCACCGATAAAGCCAACACGTGCCGCAGCGACAGGACCATTAAATGGCGCATCAGAGATTGCTAATGCTGCTGAAGCACCGATTAATGCTGCAATGTCTGCAGACTGGGTTTTATCTGAGGATACAACTGTTGCTGTAATCTGAATCTCGTTGACATAGCCTTCAGGGAACAGTGGACGAATTGGACGATCAATAAGACGCGAGGTTAGAGTCTCAAACTCGCTCGCGCGGCCTTCACGTTTGCCGTATGCACCTGGAATTTTACCCGCTGCATACATTTTTTCTTGATAGTTTACAGTTAATGGAAAGAAGTTTTGACCTTCTTTAGCTTCAGACTTTACTACTGCTGCAACCAGTACTGATACACCGCCCATATGAACCATAATAGAGTTGGCTTGGCGGGCAACACGGCCAGTTTCAAGGACGACCTTTTGGTCGCCATATTGGAATTCACGTTTAATAGTATTAAACATTGTCGGATTTGTCATATATTTTTCCTAATGTTGAATGACGAAAACAATTTCAATTGCTTGCGCAATCTAATATCGGTCATTAAATGTTCTATCGTACTTTGATGTACTGATAAATCTTATTTGGTGGCCTTATTGCCAGGTCATATATTTACCAATGGTACTACTGTATTTTCTTTATTATTCAGATTCAGTTTTTATAGCCATCTACCATCATAAACTTTCTATCATCATGGATTTTAATAGTGTTCTACACCGTTTCCACACTTTTTTTATTATGTAAATTATTTATATAACATAACAATATATAGAGACAAACTACGAGATAGATACTGTGTTTTAACGCGCTATAAAATTACCCAATGCACCATTTTACAGTGATTTATAGGTGTTGACCAATTAAATACAAAACTGAGTGTTTTTATGGTCAAAAGTTGGGCTAAACGGCAACCAGACTACCTAATACTTACCAGATATCCATAAAAAAGCGGCGTGAAACTATTCCACACCGCTCTTTCATTACTTACATATTATATTGATAACAGTCAATTATTTTTTCAACACTTAAAAGAGAGTCTTTAGAGTCATATGACAAATAAGCACTACCTTTTTACTTAACTATTATTAATATTGCAGACGTCAAATTAACGACGTAGACCCAACTGCTTGATAACAGTTGTATAGCGACCAAGATCTTTACCTTTTAGGTAATCAAGCAATTTACGGCGCGTATTAACCATACGGATAAGGCCACGACGGCTATGGTGATCGGCTTTATGCTCTTTAAAATGATTCTGTAAATCATTGATACGAGCACTTAACAAAGCGATTTGAACTTCTGGTGAACCTGTGTCATTTTCGCCGCGCTGGTATTGAGCGATGATTTGTTCGCGATCGGTATTAGTTAGCATAAATATCTCCGGCAATGCTAAAAGCTCAAAGATGTACTCAGACTTAAGCCATCTTTTAAGCATTAGAATAGTAATTAAAGTAACTTTATCGTCATTCAGGACAACCCTGCATTACTAGAGTTGACCTAGTGTACGACAAGCTCAATGAGTAATAACAATTATTTAAAAATAGATTGGATAATGACGAAATACTGCATAAATCGACCTTATAATCGAGATAGTAAACAAAGTATTTTAACTTATCTAAAATCATATTTAAATGTGGTGGCAATTATAACAAAAAACTGCTGAACTCGCAGCAGTTTTTCATATTAGTTTTCTTGTTTAATCAAGGTTTCTTAGAAGCAATAAAATAACTGATCGTCTTAGACTATTTGTTTTTTATATCAGCTTCAGTAGCCTTGCCACCAAGCTCATCATCATCTAAAGGCACTGTCGTCGCTTCTGCTATGCTATCTGGAATAGCGTCTTTGCTAGGATTGATGTCTTCTGCAAGCTTTTCAATTTCTTGTTCTTGTTTATCCATATTTTGTTTTGATTTATCCATAATATTTCCTTAAAACTATTTAATAACTGTGAGTACTAACCATCACTTGATTAGTACTCACGGTAAAAATTCGTTTAACAAAAGCTTCTTGGACTCAAAGCACTACTTATCGTCGTCTTTAGCATTTTCTAAATTATCAGCGATACGCTCGGCTGCAGCTTCAGTATCTTCGGTATGGTTGTCTTCAGTTTGGCTCTTGAGCGCTGCAGTTGCAGACTCAGAACGTTGTTGCTCAACTTTAGTATCGTTTGGATTAGGGTTAGCCATAATAATTTCCTTAGTTAATATCAGTTAATATTGTTCTAGTTTAGAATAAAAATATAATGAGTTGTTTTACGTTTTGTAGAGTATTTGAACTAATTAAGACAATGCTTTATCAATAGCTTCAACAAAGTTATCAATGTCATCTGGGTTGCGAGAGGTAATTAAATTACCGTCGATCTGTACTGTTGTATCGATAAAATCTGCACCAGCATTTTCTAAATCTGTTTGCAATGAGTGATAAGCGGTCAACTTCTTACCCTTTGCGATACCTGTATTGATAAGCACCCAAGGCGCATGACAAATAACTGCCAGTGGTTTACCTGCTTTATAAACAGTATTGATGATACTGTGCGCCTCTGCATCGCCACGGATAGTGTCAGCATTGACAGTTCCGCCTGGCAGTACCAACGCATCGTAGTCAGCTGCATTTGCATCACTTGCAAAGATATCAGCGGTAAAAGTATCACCTTTGTTGACGTCCTGTTTCATTGCTTGAACGTCTTTATCTTTATTAGTTGTAATCAATATAGTTTTATAACCTTTGTCTTTCAACTGGTTATTTACGTCTTCATATTCTGCTTGCTCAAAATTATTGTGTAATAAAAAAGCGACGGTTTTCATATTATTCCTTATTTAACGATTGGGAATTTATGTGAATAAATTAACTAATAACTCTATTTATCATAATTTTTTATTATTATTAAGTATTTTCTATTATTCATCCTCAGTGATCTATTAGTCGTCCGTGCCCTGCTAAAGCTATTACCTGTTATATTTCTTATATGAAGCCCTTCCCATAAGATTTTTTTATTATCAAATTAAGTTTTTGTTTTTATAGATTAATTTTACCATTGAGCTTTGTTATTTTATTTATCCTTCCCTGTCACTTTCCTTAGCTGACTTAACTAATGTACAAAAAAAACAGGTTTCACCATAGGCGAAACCTGCAATAAAATGTGACGATATGTGATTAATGTAAACTGTTAGTAAGCTGCTCAGGAATTGTCTATAAGATAGTTTAGAAAAATAACCTTAACGTTGAATCAACTTCTTTGGTTGCAACCGTCCATTGAGACTAACGGCACCTAAACCCAAAAACTGACCTTGCTCATTTATTAAACGAATATCTATTGGTGTCTCGTACGTTAACAGTTGTGCGCTAGCAGTGTCTTTAGAGGTAGCAAAGTTACTTTTGTCGGTATGGATAGACGACTGGTTATCTATCCTATCTAAAATATAGCTCTTAATCTGGTCTGTCAATTGTTCAGATACGTTTAAGCGTTGACCCATATGGATACGCTTACACTGCTCAGTCGTCAATGTCAGCTTCATATCGATATCGATACATGCATCCACTGGCATTAACTGTGCTTGACGATTATCCAATGCTTGTTCTTCTAATGCGGTCAAGCTAAGCGCATTATCAATATCGAATTTACCGACTTGCAAGCGCCGCAGTGCTGTCAGATGCCCTAATGTACCTATCGTTTTAGCGATGTCTTCACCAAGCACGCGTACATAGGTGCCTTTGGTGCAAGTAACCGTCAACTGTATTTGTTCGTTATCAAGTGCTTTTAAATCAATTGACTTGATGACGATATTTCTTGGTAAACGCTCTACTTCAATACCAGCCCGTGCATACTCATAAAGTTTTTTGCCGTCCTTTTTTAGCGCCGAATACATGGGTGGTATTTGCTGCTGAGCGCCCAAAAACTGCTGGGCAATTTTTTCTAACTCTACCTCATCAAACTTTGGCACAGACATTGTTTTAACAATCTGACCCTCCGCATCACCAGTATCAGTCTGACTACCAAGCAAGATAGTCGCTTGATAAGTTTTATCGGCATCCAATTGATAGTGGCTAAATTTGGTAGCCTCACCCAGACAGATAGGTAACAAGCCAGTGGCCATGGGATCAAGCGTACCAGTATGACCCGCTTTTTTACTATTATGGTTTGGCGATTTAAAAAGATATTTCACTTTCGATACCACTTGCTGTGATGTCATACCGTAAGGCTTATCTATTAAAATAACCCCTGAGACTTTTATCTTATCAGGTACTATTTTAGCTTTTTTATCAGTTTGCTCAGGCGCTATAGACATAATAGTAATTTACTCGTCATTCTCGTTTTGTTCAGTTTTACTGACGGCTTGATTGATTAAATCCATCATATAATTGCCGCGCGCAGTGACTTCATCATAATGAAAACGCAAACGTGGCGTAGTACGCGTTTTTAAACTATGGCTAAGCTCAGTACGCAAAAACCCTGCCGCTTTATTAAGAACTTCTATGCTTTGCTCATGATTGGTTTTAGTCATGGCATCATTGAGCTCAGGCTCCATAATAGTGACGTATACATCAGCATAACCCAAATCTGGACTGACCTTCACACTAGAGATAGTTACAAAGCCCGTCAAACGCGGATCATTGACCTCATCACGAATTAGCACTGCAAGCTCACGCTGTATCTGATCTGATAAGCGTTGTAAACGTTGATTCATTTTATTATCCTACTTTTCAATAATATTTTAAAAATAGCTTTTAATAGCGGAAATATACGATAAAAAAGGCCTACCAGGATGATCCTGTTAGACCTTAATACATCGTTATATTAATACTCTAAGTTCTAACGAATAAAAATACAATATGGTTAAATTGTACGTTCAAACTGTTGAATCTCAAAGACTTCAATCTTATCACCAGCTTCGACATCATAACCACGAACGGCAAGACCACATTCCATGCCAGTACGCACTTCATTAACGTCTTCTTTGTAACGGCGTAGCGACTGTAACTGTCCAGTGAAGATAACTTTATCATCACGTAATACACGAATTGGCTTATTACGATAAATAGTCCCTTCAACCACCATACAACCAGCAGCAGCACCGAATTTGCTAGAACGGAATACTTCACGAACTTCTGCAATACCAAGAATCTTCTCACGATGTTCAGGGGCAAGCAAGCCACTCATCGCAGCTTTTACATCGTCAATCAAGCCATAGATTACGCTGTAGTAACGAATATCCATGTTGGCAGTATCTGCTTTACGGCGTGCAGTTGCATCTGCGCGAACATTGAAGCCCAATAATACAGCTTCACTTGATTCTGCAAGCGTGACATCAGACTCAGAAATTGGACCAACACCTGAGCTAATCACTCGTACTTTAACTTCATCGGTGGACAGCTCATTTAATGCAGCTAGTAAGGCTTCGAGTGAACCACGTACGTCAGTTTTTAGTACGATATTTAAGAATGACACATCGCCTTGTTCCATCTGATCAAACATGCTTTCTAAACGCATGGCATTTTGACGTTCAAGTTGACGCTCACGCTCACGGTTGGTTCTAAAATCTGCAACTTCACGTGCTTTTTTCTCGTCTGTTACGACTAAGAATTCGCTACCAGCTGCTGGCGTTTCAGGTAAGCCTAAGATTTCGACTGGTATAGAAGGACCTGCTGACTGTACACGTTTACCATGTTCATCCGTTATTGCACGCACTTTACCGTAATGCTCACCAGCTAGCACTAGATCACCCTGTTTAAGTGTGCCTTTCTTGACCAATACACTAACAACAGGACCACGACCTTTTTCAAGTTTTGATTCAATGACCACACCTTGTGCAGCACCATCTAGTGGTGCTTCTAGCTCCATTAGTTCAGCCTGTAAGCTAATATATTCTAAAAGATCATCAATGCCTTCACCGGTCTTGGCTGAAATACGAGCCATTGGTGTATCACCGCCCCAATCTTCTGAGACCACTTCTTTTGTAGTTAACTCATTAAGGACGCGATCAGGATCAGCACCTGGCTTATCCATTTTATTAATAGCTACGATTAAAGGTGTACCAGCAGCGCGCGCATGATCAATTGCTTCTTCTGTCTGCGGCATCATGCCATCATCCGCTGCCACAACCAATACTACAATATCAGTAGCTTGCGCACCACGTGATCGCATAGCGCTAAAGGCTGCGTGGCCTGGAGTATCGAGGAAAGTAATAACGCCGCGTTCCGTCTCTACATGATAAGCGCCAATATGTTGAGTAATACCACCTGCTTCACCTGTGGCGACCTTCGTTTCACGAATCTTATCAAGTAATGAGGTTTTACCATGGTCAACATGACCCATAATAGTAACCACTGGTGGACGCGTTTGTACATTACTGCTGCGCTCATCAACGGCATCGTGAAGATCATCTTCAACTTTAGTATCGCTAACAGGTACTGGATTATGTCCCATTTCTTCAACGATTAAGCTGGCTGTTGCTTGGTCAATCGTATCTGATTCTCGAGCCATTTCACCCATTTTCATCAGCAGTTTAGTGACTTCGCGTGCTTTGACCGCCATACGCTGAGCCAAGTCTGCGACAGTAATATGTTCACTAATCTCTACATCGTAGACAATCTTTTCGAGTGGCTTTTCAAACTTATGCTGCGACGCTTGAGAGGAACGTAGACCATTTTTGGTATTTTTGATTTCACGTTCGCTTTGGTTTTTACGGCGACGTCCACGAGTACCTGTACTATTCGCTCCTCGTTTGATCTCACGGCGCTCTTTTTCAAACGATTCTTCTAATGCGTCCCCAACCAACCCTTCGGCCAACGGCTCGTCCTTACGAACTTCAGTCGCAGGTTCACGGTCAGTATATTTACCAGCCATCTTACGCATCTGCTCAAGGGTACGCTTTTGCGCTTCTTCAGCTTGTACGCGACGTGTTTCGCTCTCGATTTGACGTAAACGCTCCTCTTCTTTCTCACGTGCTTCACGAACTTTACGTTCAGCAGCCGTTTCAGTCTTTGGCTTAGTAGCAGCAACTTTTCTCTTTTCTTTCTCTTTTTCTTTAGGTTTAACTTCAACGGTAGCTTTGCCGCCTTTTTTGACTACGACTGAGGTAGATACTTCCTCACCTTTGCCTTCTGAGCTTTTGCTTGAACCAAGACTTGCACGCATAGCAGCTAGGGTAGCCGCTTGACGCTCTTCTGACTTTTTCTTAGTGGCATCACGCTCTTCAGCTTCTTTAGCCGCACGTGCTTGTGCCTCAATCATCGCCTGTTCACGGGCAGCCAATTCTTCTGCCATTTTTTCTGGATTCGGCTTATCAAACACTTTCTTTTTACGTACTTCAACATTGACGCTCTTAGATTTACCCGAAGAGCCCGTCACGCGCGCAGTACTGGTCGTTTTAGATTTAAGACTAATACGACGTTTTTCTTGCTGTCCGTGACTTTGTTTTAAATACGTTACCAATTTTTCTTGCTCAAGTTCGGTGACTGAGTCATCCTCCCCGCGAGCAGGTAGCCCAGCATCCTGGAGTTGCTGCTGTACAGCACCGACGGTTTTGCCTACCATTTCTGCCAGTTCTTTGACGGTCTTATCTGCCATTTATTATCACCTACTGTCTATTATTTGCTATTTGTTCAATTCAGTTGTTGGCTACAAATGATTGCGTTTGACCAAAACAGAGATTATTTAATATAATTGGATGTTATATAAGTATATTAAATATTAATCTTTTATTAGCCTTTCATTATTAATAGCATACCACCAAAAGACAGCGATATGCAGTTAACACCTATTCATCGAACCAAGATTCCCGAGCCTTCATGATAAGCTTGCCTGCTGTTTCAGCATCTAAACCTTCAATATCTTCTAAATCAAAAACTGCTTGTTCAGCCAGATCGTCAACGGTAATAATGTCTTTTTGGGCCATTTTATAGGCCCAACTGACTGTCATACCCTCAAGATCCTGCAATTCTTGACTCGGCTCTTTCATGTTTTGCTGTTTAAATAATTCATCTGCAATGACTACTTCTTTAGCACGTTCTTGAATCATGTCAATTGCTTCATCGTCTAACCCTTCAATATCGTAGAAGGTCTCGACAGGTACATATGCTACTTCTTCAATACTCGTAAAGCCTATATCAACCAAAGCTTGGGCAAGGTCCTGATCTACTTCTAAACGCTCATAGAACAATTCAATAAATGCTTTGCTTTCGTTTTCTTGACGCTGTTGATACTCTTCTTCTAGCATCATGTTCAACTTATAACCAGTCAACTCTGAAGCCAAACGTACGTTTTGTCCTTGCGAACCAATGGCACGCGCAAGCTGATCATTGGTACTAAAGATAATATCTGCTGTCTGGGTGTCTTCATCTAAGATGATACTGCTGACGTCTGCAGGTTCAAGTGCACTGATAATATATTGTGCAGGATCGTCTGACCATACTACGACATCGATACGTTCTCCATCAAGCTCTTGCTGTACTGCTTGAATACGTGTACCACGCATACCAATACATGCACCCACCGGATCAATACGATGATCATTAGTCTTAACGGATATTTTAGCACGAGTACCTGGTAGGCGAGCGACATTACGAATCTCAATAATTTGCTCTGCGATTTCGGGTACTTCCTTTTGCATTAACGCTGAAAGCATTTCAGGATGCGTACGCGATAATAGTAGCTGTGCACCGCGATTTTCACGATTCACATGATACAAGATAGCATTAATACGTGATTTAACGCGTAGCTGCTCACGTGGCAACATATGATCTCGTGCTAAATAGCCTTCTGCATTGTCACCTAGATCGATAATATAACCATCACGCGTCTGCTTTTTAACTTCGCCATACATCATCTCACCAATACGTGGCTCAAAAGCATCTGCTACTAAGGCACGCTCAGCTTCACGAATTTTTTGGATGATTACCTGCTTTGCTTGAGTAGCTGCGATACGCCCAAATTCGATCGACTCAATCTGCTCTTCCTTTACATCCCCGATCGACCATTCTTCTTGATCAAGGTCAGTAATAGCAAGCTGACAAGCTGGCATTTCATGATCTTCATCAGCAACCACTGTCCAATAACGATAAGTATCATAATCGCCAGTAGTACGATCGATAGCCACTCGTACTGCTACTTCCGGTTGTTCGGTATATACTTTTTTCTTAGTCGATACTACTAAAGCGTCTTCTATGGCTTCAAATATATCTTCAGGGTTTAGGCCTTTTTCATTACTGACGGTTTCAACTACCGTTAAGATTTCACGACTCATGCTATACCAGTCCTATACTTACTTAAATTTCATAATTTGTGTATTGACGTTATGTTGCTAAAGTAAACCATACGTTATCTAAGTTTTTATAACATCAAGCGTCTTCAAAAACGAGATTGGCCTTGTCGATATTACTAAAAGTAATCTCGAACTGCTCATTATCAGTAGCAGTAAGAATCAACGAGGTAGCACCCATACTATCTAGGTTACCCGTTACTTTTCGTCGTTTTTTGTCCCCTTGCCCTATTGCTTGGATCAGACGCAAACTAACCGTTTGTCCGATGTAGTCTCGCATTTGCTCTTCTGAGAAGAACGCACGATCAAACCCTGGCGATGATACTTCTAAAATATACTCACCCGCAATAGGATCATGTACTTCAAGAATACCGCTCACTTGATGGTTGACTGCGGCACAGTCCTCAATAGTTACCTGTTTGTCTTGCGCTTGCTCTTCTGGTAGCGACTCGATATAAATACGCAATAAAGAACGACGTCCCTGTGGTACGAACTCTACGCCCCACAAAGCTACATCACATGCCGCTACTGCAGGAGCAATAATATTGGTCAATTCTTCAACTTTGGTAGAAAGTTTCATAATTTGTTTATAGTTTCCTATTTACTGGTGTACAGAACTTAAAGCGTTTTTTTATATTTTATGAGCAACGTTTAAGAATAACACTGTAATCGTTGTATCTTTTTGCAGCTAAACTAAAGTGTATGACTTTGCATATTAAGTCCAAGCCTCGTATCGTCTTATACTTATAGAATAATACAGATTATAGACGTTGGATTAAGGCTGTACATTCTAATAGAATACACAAAGCCAAAATATCACTGAGAGAGTATGAAATAAAAGGTATTGCCGCTTATGAAGCGCTGCACAATTAACCGATATTACTTCACTCTATAAAAATAGAGCTTAGCATAAGTAGGATAAATACCGTGATAACACAGACTCTCAGATACAAAAAAACCCACAAACATAATGGTGGGCTTATTGCAACTGACAATTTAGTGTACAAAAATCAGTATTGAAAGTGGTAGCGGGGGCTGGATTTGAACCAACGACCTTCGGGTTATGAGCCCGACGAGCTACCAGACTGCTCCACCCCGCATCAATTTAGAATGCACATTGTAGGCGAGTTTTATAAACTTGTCAATCTTTATTTAAAATAAATTTAAACTAAAAATCTTAACTCTATAACAATCCACTCAGCACTACGTGCTGCAAAAAAGTTGGTGCGATTGGGGGGACTTGAACCCCCACAGCTTGCGCTACCACCCCCTCAAGATGGCGTGTCTACCAATTCCACCACAATCGCTTATAGTCGTTTATAACTATAACTTTTTTACTTCTCTGTTTTTAAGCAGCTTTTTTCAAAGTCATGAGGATAACAATGAGGAGTAATACATGTAGCCGTACAAAAACAGACGAGCATTGTAAAACTAACCCAACGAAATAGCAAGGATGACTATAAAAAACTTGCCTACTACTACTCTTTGCAGGCTAGGTTGTTATAATTCAGCTCATTACTCAGGATTTTGCGTCAAAGGACGCGGCGTTTGCGGCGCTGAAACTGGAGCATCTAAACGAAACTGATCTTCAGCCTGCTCACGCGCGTTTACCGCAAGAACCATACTGGTTATAAAGAAAATAACAGTCAATACTGCAGTAGCACGTGTCAAAAAGTTTGCCGTGCCTGCTGCACCAAACACGGTACCAGAAGAGCCAGCACCAAAAGAGGCTCCAGCATCTGCTCCTTTGCCATGCTGTATCAAAATCAAGCCAATCATGGCAATCGCCACGATGATATGCAGGGCTAATATAAACGTAAACATGGTGGCCTCTTTTGCCGACAAATAACGAAAGTCAACTCTTAATATTTAGCACTATGATCATAGAACTATAGGAAGATTCAACTATAATAAGAATAAATAAGGCGCATTGTACACGATTGCAAGGGCACTGTTAAACCCACTTTTTATGACTCATAAACGCTTTTTGCTCAATACTTATTTTTAATAAGTAAACTTAGTAGTTAATTATTATAAAGTCTGTTTGTTTTTAGCTTGGTTAAAAGCGTGAGCAATCGCCAAAAAACTCTCTGCTTTTAGTGATGCACCGCCAACCAGTGCTCCATCTATCATAGGGCTGGCCGCAAAGCTATCAGCATTATCTTTGTTAACGCTGCCGCCATATAAAACCGTCGTTGCAGGTAGCGTTGTATCAAAGCTTGCGACTGTTTCTTTAATATGCTGATGAGTCGCGTCTACTTCCATCACTGTTGGGACCTTGCCTGTACCAATCGCCCAAACAGGTTCATAAGCGATAATCAAACGCTCCGCTAGTCTTTGAACAAGTTCAGGCGCTTGCTCTTTACTTTTAATAAGTAAGTCCTTTATTACAGCTAGTTGATCATCTAATACACTAAAGGTTTGCTGATTATCATATTGAGTTTGCGTTTCACCGATACAGTACACCACGCCTAAGCCTTGTGTAAAAGCATGACTCAGTTTTTCTAACAGACTCTCATGAGACTCTTGGTAATATTGGCGACGCTCAGAGTGCCCGAGTATCGTCCATGTCGCGCCTGCATCAGCGATTTGCTGTGCTGAACAATCACCAGTATATGCCCCGCTACTATCACTAAGCGCACTGATATCTTGAGCAGCAGTGAGTATAGCGGTGTTTTGCAAGCGTGCGCTCACATTTGCTAAGTGGATACAGCTAGGCGCTACCATTAACTGACAACCATTACTGACAGTATCATCAGCAGTCGTTAATAACGTGTCTAACAGTGCATTAACGTCTTTAGTCGTTGCTGGATTTTGTTTCCAATTGCCAATTACCCAAGCTTGCATGGTTTATCTACCTTCTATCATTCGTCGTTGTCGATGTGGCTGATACGCGCGTAAGTATAGCAAAAATTCATCTGCTACTGTTATAAGTGTCGTTATTGTTCTATAAGCTTTGACTTTTTACTGTCATAAAACTTTATATATTTTTAAAGCTGAAATGTAAATTGTCATGTTTCTTGCATATATTCACTATCGTTCTATTAAACCAGAGTATAAGTCACGATTTATAAGCTTGATTTGCTTATCGATATCGAAATAAAAAATAATTCTAAGACTAGCACTCATAGATTTGCCATATATGCAGTATTAAGGAGAAAGGGTCATGTCTACTACATTTGGTGGATTAGCACAGCAGCTAACTCATGCAGGGATTGTGAGTGAAGCAAACATGCAGACTGCTCAGACTGAATCAAAGCAGCAGCAACTCAGTCTCGTATCATATTTAGTAGAGCACAATATGGCCAATGCCTATCAGCTTGCTCAGTTGATGGCGCAGTCTTTTGGCGATCCGCTGTTTGATCTTAATGTCCTTAGTAATGATGTTATTCCAAAAGATCTGGTAGACGAGAAGATTGTACGTAAGTTTAATGCGCTGCCTATCTTTAATCGCGGACAGCGATTATTTGTGGCCTTAAGTGATCCTACTCGTATTGATGCTATTGATGCCATTGCCTTTAATTCTCGGCTGTCAGTTGAGACAGTAGTAGTCGAAGAAGACAAGCTTAAAAAACGTATCGATAGTATTTATGCAGACACCATGCAAAGTTTTGACAGTTTCGCTGATGGCGACTTGAGTGTCGACTTTGAAGATACAGAAGAAGGTGACAGCGGTGAAACCACACTTGCTGACGGTGTCGATGAAGCCCCTGTTGTGAAGTTTGTAAATAAAATGCTGGTCGATGCGATTCGTATGGGAGCGTCCGATTTGCATTTCGAGCCCTATGAGAAATCTTATCGGGTGCGCTTTCGAGTCGATGGTGTGATGGAAAAAATAGCAAATCCGCCCGTACAGCTGGCGGGTAAAATTGCAGCTCGCCTCAAAGTGATGTCACAAATGGATATCTCAGAGCGGCGCATACCACAAGACGGCCGTATTAAGCTTAAACTGTCCAAAAATAAAGCGATTGATTTTCGTGTGAACTCGTTGCCAACCTTATTTGGTGAAAAGGTGGTACTCCGTATTTTAGATCCTTCTGCTGCAAAGCTTGGTATCGATGCTTTGGGTTATGAGCCTGACCAAAAAGAGATGTTTTTAGAAGCGCTTCATAAGCCGCAAGGTATGCTATTGATTACTGGACCGACAGGCTCTGGTAAAACGGTATCGTTATACACCGGTATCAATATTTTGAATACCGGAGCGACCAACATCTCTACCGCTGAAGATCCTGTTGAGATTAACCTTGAGGGTATCAATCAGGTCAATGTGAATTCGAAAGTAGGTCTAACATTCTCTAATGCTCTAAAATCATTTTTGCGTCAAGATCCAGATATTGTCATGGTTGGTGAGATTCGCGATCTTGAAACGGCTGAAATTGCTATTAAGGCGGCTCAGACAGGGCATATGGTTCTCTCAACACTACACACCAATTCAGCGCCTGAAACCTTAACGCGTTTACGCAATATGGGCGTTGCCTCATTTAATATTGCCACCTCTGTCAACCTAGTCATTGCTCAGCGACTGGCGCGACGCTTATGCAAAAACTGTAAGACCGCTCTTAACGTACCAAGACAAAGCTTACTTGAGCTTGGCTTTACTGATGCTGACTTAGATGATCCAAACCACAGTATTTATGAGCCTGTTGGTTGTAACGAATGCCGCGAAGGCTATAAAGGCCGTGTTGGTATTTATGAAGTTATGAAAGTCGACCCAAATATCTCACGTATCATTATGGAGGACGGTAATGCAATCGATATTAAAGATGCCGCACTCAAAAACGGTTTTCGTGATTTGCGACGTTCGGGCATTTTAAAAGTACTTCAAGGTGTCACTAGTATACAAGAGATGATGCGAGTAACTTCTGAATGATAGTAAGTTAATGCTGGCCATTGTTTAAGACTTAAGAGCGACTAAATAACCATCTAAAAAACACTTATTAAATAACGCTGATTAGAGCATATAGATTACGAAAAACTTGAGGGTAAAGACATGGCACAAGCTAAGACTGATATGCTATTAGACTTTGTCTATGATGGAGTCAATCGGCGTGGACAAAAGATCAAAGGTGAAACCACAGGTCGCAGTTTAGAGATTGCAAAAGCGACGCTGCGTAAACAAGGTATCACAGTCAAAACAATCAAGAAAAAACCTAAGCCCTTATTTACCGTAAAAAAAGCCATCAAACCCATTGATATTGCCATCTTTGCGCGTCAATTAGCTACTATGATGAAGGCTGGTGTTCCCTTGACTCAGTCGTTTGAGATTGTCGCGGATTCGCTGGATAATCCAAGCATGAAAGACTTGGTCCTACAAATCAAAACCGATATTGAAGCTGGCGGCACCTTTGCCTCAGCGCTACGCAAGCATCCGCGCTATTTTGACGATCTGTTTTGCTCTCTTGTAGACTCTGGTGAGCAATCAGGCGCGCTTGAGACTATGCTTGAGCGTGTCGCTACCTACAAAGAAAAAAGCGAGCTTCTTAAAGCTAAAATCAAAAAAGCCATGAAATACCCTATCGCTGTAATTGTAGTAGCTATAATCGTCACCATCATCCTACTGATTAAGGTAGTTCCTGTTTTCTCGGGTCTATTTGAATCTTTTGGTGCAGAACTACCCGCTTTCACACAAATGGTTGTCGGTATGTCAGACTGGATGCAGGCATGGTGGTTTATTCTTATCATTGCCATTGGTGGTAGTATTGTTAGCTTTACAGAAGCCAAAAAACGCTCTAAAAAGTTTCGTGATTTTCTTGATCGTGCTACTTTAAAAGCACCTATATTTGGCAATATTGCTTACCAGGCTGTCATCGCCCGTTTCGCGCGCACGCTGTCTACTACCTTTGCGGCTGGTGTACCATTGATTGATGCTTTAGACTCTACTGCAGGTGCCGCCAATAATGTGGTGTTTTACGATGCTATTCAACAGATCAAAAACGATGTATCAACCGGTCAACAATTGCAGTTTTCGATACGCACGACTAACCTGTTCCCAAGCTTAGCGATCCAAATGGTCGGTATTGGTGAAGAATCAGGCAGCTTAGAAGAGATGCTTGACAAGGTAGCCGTATATTATGAAAACGAAGTCGATAATGCCGTTGATGGTTTGACCAGCTTGATGGAGCCATTGATCATGGCGGTACTAGGGGTTTTAGTAGGTGGTTTGGTCATTGCCATGTACTTACCAATCTTCCAGATGGGTTCAGTAGTAGGGTAGCAAATTGATGCAATTGTTAGAATTATTACAAAGTAATATGACCTTGGCGCTCGTTGTATTTGCAATATTAGGGCTATGTATAGGCAGTTTTTTGAATGTCGTGATTCATCGCATACCGCTGATGATGATTTATAGCTGGCGACAAGAATGCAGCCAGTTTATGTCTCAGCAAGTAGATATGCCGCATGAGCATACTAAGGCCTTAACGGACATTACGGCGACAGATACGCCCATTACTTTGAGTAGACCAGCATCGCGCTGTCCTCACTGTGCGCATCAAATAAAATGGTATGAGAATATACCCTTAGTAAGTTGGCTTGTACTACGTGGTCGTTGCTCTGATTGCAGCGCAGCGATTGGTATACGTTATCCTATTGTAGAGCTAGTCACTGCGCTACTATCAGCATTGGTTATCTATCAATTTGGCGTTACAGCTGCTGGCTTGTCTGCTCTCATTTTGGTATGGACATTGATTGCCTTAACTGGTATCGATTTTGATACGCAGCTATTACCTGATCGACTGACTTTTCCATTAGCAGGATTGGGCTTAGCAGTGAACTCTCAAGGCTGGTTTGTCTCCCCTACCCAATCGGTTTGGGGGTTATTGCTAGGATTTTTGTCTTTATGGATCGTCGTAAAAGTGTTTTATCTCATAACCAAAAAACATGGTATGGGACAAGGTGATTTTAAGCTACTAGCAGTATTGGGGGCTTGGCTTGGACCTATGATGTTGCCGTTGATCATTCTTCTATCTTCTTTACTAGGCTTAATTGTCGGTATTGTTTTGATGAAAAGGCACGGAGAGAGCCAGCCTTTTGCCTTTGGACCTTATATTGCGATCGCTGGAATAATTGCTCTCCTTTATGGCTCTGATATTGTTAATTGGTATTTAGATATGTATGTTTAATATAGAATTACAATATAACAAACGAATGCTTATATCTTTATCGGCGGTACGCGTTAAGCTAGTTGATTAATGACGATTGTTTGATAAGAACAAGCAATTCATTAGTACTAATATTCATAATTGTCTTTTCTACCAACTTACGAGCCAATAAGTCACCGCTATGTCAATATATTCTGAAACGCCTGTACATAAACGCCAACAAGCTAAAATACAGAACAAGACCTTAGTGGTTGGGCTAACAGGCGGTATCGGTAGTGGTAAGTCTGCCGCCAGCGATTGGTTTGCAGCACAGGGAATTGACATCATTGATGCCGATGTGATTGCTCATGAAGTAGTAAAGAAAGGCAGCCCTACTTTGCGTAAGATTCAAAAAAAGCTTGGAGAATGGGTAATTGATGCAGAAGGTCACATGGACCGTGCAGCAGTACGCACACACGTGTTTGCCAATCCTGCCGCGCTTATTGACCTTGAAGCCATTACCCACCCTGCTATTCGCGAGGCTGCAAAACAACAACTAGCAGCAAGCACTTCACCCTATGTTATATTGTCAGCCCCACTACTCATTGAGGCCGCAGAAGCAGGTCTTGCTAACTTATGCCAACGTATTTTAGTCATTGATGTAGATGAAGAGACGCAACTTGCGCGTGCCAGTCTGCGTGATGAACAAAGTGTAGTGAAAATAAAAGCCATCATGGCAAACCAACTTCACCGTACTGAACGTAATCACCATGCTGATGATTTGGTGGTAAACGAAGAAGACTTAGCAAGCTTACATCAACAGCTAGAGCCATTGCACCAAACGTACCTTAAGCTTGCCCAGCAGCTAAAGTACGCTGGCGATTGATTTCGTAAAGCGCCATACCAGTAGCCACACTCACATTAAGGCTTTGTAAGTTACCGTGCTCATTGCCTGACATAGGTATGTATACCAGCTCATCACAGCTTTCTGTGGTCAACCGACGCATGCCCTCACCTTCTGACCCCATAATTAAAGCTGTTTTTCCTGTCAAATCAGCAGCATGTATAGGCTTAGCTGTCTCATTTAATGCCGTACCGAATACAAAAACGCCTGCATCCTTAATACGCGTCAGTGTACGCGCTAGATTGGTTACACTAACAATAGGCATCATCTCAGCTGCGCCTACTGATACTTTAGCGACTGTCGGAGTCAAACTTGCTGCATGATGCTTTGGACATATCACTGCATCCACACCCATAGCGACTGCTGTACGTAAGCAGGCACCAAAGTTGTGCGCATCCGTAATCTGATCAAGTACCAATAATAAGCATTGATTGCGCCCAATAACGTTATCTAATAATCCTTCATCTGCAAATCCTAATGGACGAGCATGTAATACAACCCCTTGATGCTGAGGACTACCGCATAGTTGCGTCAGCTTATCTTTTTGCGTTGGCTGCATGCTAATGCCATTTGCCTGTGCTTGCGCGATAATGTCTCTTACATGACTGTCGTTTTCGCGCCCTTGTTGTACAAATAAGCTCAATGCATCAAGTGGACGATGCTCAAGCAAAGCTTCGATGGCGTGAATACCATAGAAATAACTGGGTTTTGCCATAATAGGCCTACTAAAAAATTGAATATCGCTAATATGATATAAGTTGGGATAACACGATGTCTATCTGTCTCTACAGAAATTTATCGAATATGATTACAGTAAAGCGGTACCTACCTTGTGAATACTACCCTTCTAAATGGCAGACATACTGTACAATCTCTTCAGTACGCAGATTGAAGCTGCTATTGCCTTCAACCACGAACGATTGACCAGCGCGGTAGTAGCTAAACTCCTCATCGCCCTCTATTTTGACTTCACATTCGCCGCTAATAATCTCAATACGCTCTGAGGTATTGGTACTAAAGTGGTATCGTTCAACGGTATTGTCACAAGGTAAAATGACACCCAATGTTTTATGCCGGCCATCTTCGAACATAATAGTATGACTTGAGCAGCGCCCATCATACGTTACTGTAGCCTGAGCATTGACCGTTACGTTAGTATATTGTGCCGCTGACATAGTGGCTTCCTTATCAAATAATTATAGCTAAACTAAAAAATAAGTGTCTTATGACATTACAGTTTACATCTTCATACTGAACATAGCTTATTTTAAAATAACTGCTTTTAATATAGTTATTATTAAATAAGCAGATTATATTACTGGTTTGATAACCTAACCGCTTATAGACTCAAGTTTTACCTAGGCACGTCCCATCTTTGACAGACTATTATGTGTACATACTGTGGCATAAGTTTATGATTGAGTGAGTTTATGCTACCACATTATCTCTAAAAAGTTTGTTACAGCGATGCTGAAAATATTATCTATTCACCAAACTGACCATCTTCTAGTACCCTTAAATAATTGCTATGTATACCAATATTGATATAATTTGCTAGGGTTATGACCATTAATTAAATCCTCATTTAGTTTAGAATAAGACACCAAACACAGTTGCTTTTCACAGACCTTATCGTTAGTCTAACTAAGATTACCAATGCCAATTGCCTACCATGAGAGACTTTAATGCTTTTATCGTTAACCTTATATCAGTTTGCGCTGATTGCTGAACATGAGCTGAGCATGGCTGAAGGCTTTAATGTCATTACTGGTGAAACAGGCGCAGGAAAATCGTTGCTACTGGATGCATTATCGCTTTGTATCGGTGAACGAGCAGACAGTGCCATGGTCAGACATGGTGCGGCTCACGCCGATATCTACGCGCAGTTTGATGTGACAAATAATGCTGTTGTGTCCGACTGGTTTACTGAGCATGAGCGCTCTTTAGATGAGCCTGAGATATTGATTCGTCGTCAGCTAAGTAACAGCGGGCGCTCAAAAGCTTGGTTGAACGGAACGCCTGTGAGCCTAGCTGAATTGAAAAGTTTGGGTGCATTGCTTGTCAACATTCATAGTCAGCATGCGCAGCAAGCGCTACTAAAGCCGCAATTTGTAGTGCAGTGGCTTGATGAGATGGCTCAGTTAACTCCTTTAGCAGCGCAGACGGCGAGCAGTTACCAGCACTATCAACAGCTAAAACGTCAAGCGGATGAAATTGCTAGCCGCGAAGCCCAGCGTCAAGACCGTATTCAACTGCTACAAAACCAATTGGCAGATATTGCACCGTTATTGGCTGTCGACTATCATGATGTCGAAGCTGAGCATGAAGAGCTGTCTAATATAGAGGCCTTAATGACAGAGGCCAGTCAGGGTTTGCACTTGCTCGATAATGATAGCGATGAGCCTGATGTCATGACCTTACTTGGTCAAGCGATTAAACTGTGTGACCATCAAATAGGGGTTAGCCAAACCTTTGGGCAAGCCTCAGAGCAACTACATCTTGCGCAGCAGCAGATCACTGAAGTGACTGCTCTACTTTCAGATTATGCCGAACAACAACTTCCTGATCCTGAACGCTTGCAAACCTTGGACAGCCTGATAAGTCTTGGCCATCGTCTATCGCGCAAACATAACTTACCGGCAAATGACTTAATTTCTGAAGCCCATGTGTGGCAGCAGCAGTTAGAACAGTTAGAAAACGAGCCTAGTAGTGATGTGTTGGCTGCACAAATCGAAGATGCTTGGCAAGTGTATCTGCAGCTCGCTACCAAGTTAAATGAGCAGCGTTCAAAAGCGGCACCCGTGATCAGTGAGCAACTTATTCAGCAACTACAGCCCCTTGCTTTGCCTAACGCTCGCTGTGAGTTTGTCTTTACTAAAAAGGCGAATCCCAGTCTTTATAATGCGCAAGGTTGTTACGATATTGACCTATTGTTTAGCGCCAACGTTGGTATGCCGATGCAGCCGCTACACAAAATTGCCTCAGGTGGTGAGCTGTCGCGCATGGCGCTGGTCATGCAAGTATTGCAAGCGACAAGTGCGGATAACAATGCTGCCAAACCGATGCTAGTCTTTGACGAGGTGGATGTCGGTATCAGTGGCGGTACTGCCCAGGTAGTAGGCGAATTACTGCGTAGCCTTGGACAGACACAGCAGCTGCTAGCAATTACTCATCAGGCTCAAGTCGCCGCCCAAGCACATCAGCATATTTTAGTGCAAAAGCATCACAATGAGCAGACGCAAAGTGAGCTTATTATTTTGACCAAAGATGCGCAGGTAAATGAGCTGGCACGTATGTCAGGCGGGGTTACTATTACTGATGTGACTCGTGACCATGCCCGTAGTTTGCTAACTGGTATCAAGTAAAGACATATTGCTAGTATGCATCCTTATTTTAAAAGTGGGATGGTAAAATAGCTCATACTTTACGTCTATTGCTTATGATAACGATGTCATTCCTATATTGCTTTTTTGTTTAGTATCACCATATAGTAGTGTCTCACCTTTTATATTACTTATATTATATTTGTCTTTATGTCCAAAGCTAATTTGACCCATCACTTCTTAATTGCCGCTCCTGACTTGTCAGACCCAAGGTTTGAGCGGGCGCTTATTTATATTTGTCGCCATGATAAACAAGGCGCTTTAGGGTTGATGGTGAACCGTCCCCTTGAGCAGGCGCGTGTGGGTAAACTGCTAGAAGATTTGAACATCGATGTGACCAATCCTCAAATTATGGAAGACTTAGCACTAGAAGGCGGCCCGATGTATCCTGAGGTAGGATTTGTATTACATACGGGTCAACCGGAGTGGGCATCGTCATTTGCCATCTCAGAGAACGTATGTATCACTACCAGTCAAGATGTTTTACAGCGTATCGCTGCAGGGCAAGGTATTGGGCACTACCACTTATGCTTAGGACATGCCAGCTGGAACAAAAAACAGCTCGAGCGTGAGCTTAAAGACGGCGACTGGTTAGTATGCCCTGCCGACTTAACATTATTATTTGATACGCCGTTTGAAGAGCGCTGGCAGCTCGCCGCTGAGAAAATCGGGATTAACTTTGATTATCTCAGTAGTGATATTGGTCATGCATAAGGTATTTGTCATGGTAGAGTCTCGTCCTATTAAATTGGGCCTCATAGAAATAGGAGATGCATAGAGTGATGGTAGATTCTGATCCTTCTCTTGAAGCTGTTGACACGGCTATATCGGAACCTGAGATTAAGCCGCATCTTATCTTGGCACTAGATTATGGTGTCAAAAAAATGGGAATGGCACTTGGCAATACTGTGACCGAGACTGCACGCGCATTTGATATCTTGGCCATGAATAATGGACAGCCAGACTGGGACAATCTATTGGGCATTATTAAGGTTTGGGGGGTTACCCAAGTGCTCGTCGGGCTCCCTTTAAATATGGACGGTAGTAGCTCTATGCTCTCAAAACGGGCGCACAAATTTGCGCGTCGCTTGGCTCATAGATTAATGGAGCAGCGCCTGCCTGCAAAAGTGACATTATGTGATGAGCGTCTAACTTCTATGGCTGCAAGAGAGATCGCTTGGGAAAACGGTTGGATTCGAAATGAGCGTGACCCAATCGACGACATCTCTGCCTGTATTTTATTATCAACGTACTTTATCGACCCAAATAGCAGCATGGCCATCAGTGCAATAAAACCTGATTAGTTGAATCATTAGACAGTCGAATGTTGCGCTCATTCAAAGACGATGTTCTGACCCAATTCTATGCTTTGTCTAAGCATACCGCCGTTAAATAAAGTATTATAAACCTTTACGAACAAATGACTGATCGTTATGACCAATGTTTCAGACCAACCAACGCAATACGGTTTTGCCCCGCTCGCTATCGCACGTATTAAAGGTGCACAGCGTGCCAATCAAATAGCGATTTATCTTATTTACGCTGCTATTATCGCGTTTATGGTCTTTGGCACTATTGCTAGTATTAAAGCATTCCATGACAATCAGCTACTTTATCGACTGTTTTTTAATTTGCCTTATGCGCTGATAGCATTGACCATACCTATCACTATTTATGATGGTTTTGTTATTTACCGTTATCGCTTAAACCAACCTTCAATGATTGCTTTAAGCATTGGTGTATCTACAGTCGTACTGGTCGGTGGGCTGTTATTTGCTGATACTGCCTGGTTGGGACTGGCATCGTGGCTTGGAGTGGCATTTTTATTTAAAGCAAACTTTAAGCGCTTTTTTAACTTTTTGGAAGCCGAAGCAGAAACTGAAGAAGAGTTTGGAAACGAACATGTAACTGATGAAAAGTTGCCACAAGCTCCTAAAGAGTCTTCAATCGACAGCAATTTCTAAATTTACTACTTATTTTTAATATAACGACTATGACTACTTCAATATCTGACATTGCGATCCATCATCATTTGGATACCCAAGGACTTATATGTCCGGAGCCGGTTATGATGCTGCATCGAACTATTCGTAAAGCCGATGGCGGCGATATCATTGAAATTCTTGCAACCGATCCTGCGACGACGCGTGATATTCCTAATTTTTGTCGTCATCTCGGTCATGAGCTTGTACATCAAGAAACACTGGCTGAAAACGTACACTTAAATGCTGATCCTGATGAAATCACCATTGATAGCGATGATGCTACGCCCACAAATATGACACTTTATCGATATTTGGTTAAGAAAAAAACGGCATAGCATTTCTAAGCGTGTCTGTGTGAGTATCTTTCATCGCTGTCTTCATTCTTACTTGAGCACTATTTTATGAGTCGTGATCGCGCCGTGCAACAACGCCAACCTAAAGCACTGGCAGTAGACGACGAGCCCAGTTATATGACTGAGTTTCGTCAAGCGATGCTGGCCCGTGGTCTGGCGACACGTACGCGTAACGCTTATGTCCGCGATTTGCGTACTTGCGAGCTGACCAATCCCCTTGCCTTGACGAAATGGCAAGCTGAAGATGTATTGCATTGTCTGTCACTTCTTGCTCAAGATGATAAAACGCCGCGCACTCAAGCACGTATGCTCTCAAGCCTACGTCAATTCTACTTATGGATGATCGCCAGCAACCTGCGCGAAGACAATCCTTGTGAGCGTATTAAAAGCCCTAAACTTGGACGTCCTTTACCAAAAGATTTAGCGGAAGCAGATGTCGATAACCTACTTGCTGCACCTGATACTAGCACCGCGCTGGGTCTACGTGATAAAGCTATGTTAGAAGTGTTGTATGCTTGCGGCCTACGGGTCAGTGAGCTGATTAATCTGGCGCTTGAACAAGTCAATCTTAATGCTGGCTGGTTACAGATTACGGGGAAAGGTAATAAAACGCGACTGGTACCGCTAGGTGAATATGCAGCGGACGCGCTGGACGATTATCTGTCTCATGGGCGTGGAGACTTGATTGCGCATTTGAAATCGGGCAATTGCCAAGCGGTATTTCTGACCGCACAAGGTGGTTATATGACGCGGCAGAACTTTTGGTATTTACTGAAGAAATACGCCAAAGTCGCCAGTATTGATAAAGAGCTATCACCGCATACGCTACGTCACGCCTTTGCGACTCACTTGCTCAATCATGGTGCGGATCTGCGTAGCGTACAGTTATTATTGGGTCATAGTGACTTATCGACCACACAGATTTATACCCATGTGGCGACGGCGAGATTGCAAAAATTGCATGCCGAGCATCATCCACGCGGTTAAAATTGAAATTGACTATTTATTGATAATAGTAAAAGGAATAAAACGTGTTGCAAGCTCAGCCATCTACTTTGCCTACCCTAACAAAAGAGCAAAATTCTGCACTCAAAAACCTTACCATTATGGGTTACTTAGAAGGTACGTCCTTTTTATTATTACTTGGTGTTGCAATGCCACTCAAATATATGTTGGGTATTCCTGAAGCGGTAAGATATATCGGTATGGCACACGGGGTACTATTTATCGCCTATATCTTGGTTCTACTGATTGCAACGAGCAAAATAAAAATGCCGCTATGGGTAATGCCTGCAGGTGTGCTTGGCTCGTTTTTACCATTTGGTCCGTTTATATTTGATCATTTATTAAAGAAGCGTTTGGGGAAGGGGTATTAAAAGTACTTTAATATCAGAGGTGATCCGAATACCTATACTTTTTTGACATAGCGACCTATCAACGACTCAAAATTAACAAGTAAATAAAGGGTTTTACTATGTATGTTGAGGTCAAAAAAATTAAAGAAGACGATGAAGAAGTAACATATGAATTTTTTAACGGTTCATGTGTCTCTAATGGAATTTTTTTACTATATAAGAATAGAATGGAGCCATTTACGTTTGATATGTCGTGTCGGTTGATTAAACCTATTGATGGTTATGCTCCTGAGGCACATTATCAAAGAGCAATGGTAGCCGTCATGAAAAGTTATAAGAAAAATGATGAACTACCTGAAAATGCTTTTTTTATGTCAGGATAATACAATGAATAGCGCTCACACTAACTCACTACTACGTGATATTCCAACAGGTGTTGATTACACGGAGTTACCTGAAGATATAGATCCTGAGGACATACCACCCGAACGTATTAAAGGTGCTGTTGATCTTTTGGCCCATGAAGATGATTATATCGTTTTTCAGGCAGCACGGTTATTGACCTCTTGGGGTATCGAAGAAGGTTTTGATACTCTAAAAAAACTGCTAGTAGAGAATGAGTTGCAAGGAATGATACAGCATCGCCTGTAATGAGTTGCAAGGAATGATACAGCATCGCCTGTATGGATATGATGAGACTTATAAACACGTTCTATATGCGTTTATTAGCTATTGGGCAAATCAGTCAGACGCAGGTAAAGGGGAACAAGCTAGAAAAGCGATATTTGAACCTGTATCTATTATAATTAAAGCATCTAATGCACAATTATTCCAGATCAAAGGGCTGTTTAGACTGGTAAGTAAAAAGGGTTTTGTTGAATATATTCCGCTATTAAAAGAGCATCTTCCGATTCTAATTAAGAACCCAGAAGATAACTATTGGAGAATTCATGATGTTATTGAGCTCTTCTTAAACGTTGATTCTAACTTCGTGCTACAGATCTTGAAGAAAAATGATAAAAAATTGTCTGATTTTGGATTTTAAGATTAATTTTTTATCTGGTCATAAGGTACCCTTCGTGTACTAATGTTAGACATTATCTTGATGAAAGTGCGTAAGGCATATTCTACTCTTGTTCAAACCTCACCACAATTCCATAATAGGATACTGCAAACCTGCCCTTTTCTCGTTACAATACCTGCCATAGTATATTAACCTTCTATTTATTAAATAATCCGAGAATCCCATGAGCCATAGACCCCCTGCTGACCTATTAAAAAACGCCGAACACTGGCGCGAAGATATTAACTTTCGCCAAGATGTGCTGGGCAAGCCGTTTGATTTTGCGACTACGTGGGGCATTTTTTCACCGCAAAAGCTTGATGAAGGTAGCCTCATGCTGCTTGATTATGTGGACTTTCAAGCGGATGATGATTCGATAGATTTGGGCTGCGGTTATGGCGTGCTCGGTATGACAGCAGCACGCGAATGTCCAAATGGTCAGCATACTTTGATTGATAAAGACTTTATGGCGGTAGAATATGCACGCCATAACTGCGTGCAAAATGGTCTAAACAATGTCGACGTGCATTTATCAAACGGCTTTAATCATGTGGCAAAAGACAAAGATTTTAGCCTTGTGATGTCAAACTTGCCAGCCAAGGTCGGTAAGGAGCAGCATTATCTATACTTCCTTGATGCCTATGCGCGCATGCGTGAAGGTGGACGATTTTATGTGGTCACTATCAATGGCTTGCGCCAGTTTATGAAGCGCTCGTTTACCGAAGTATTTGGCAATAGTGAAAAGGTCAAACAAGGCAAGACCTATACCATTACCATGGCAACCAAAGACTAAAACGATTTATATCTGCCATAAAAAAACACGCTAACGTTAGCGTGTTTTTTTATGCATGCTTTAGGATGCTCCCTAGGCTACATCTGCCGTTTTATCAGATAAAAACCTAAGGCAGCACTACCGATAATCGGTAACAGTACCATGAGCATGGGCGAAAACCCCGTCGCCAATGAGACAAAGCCGACCAAATCTTGCACATAGCTAAATAGCAAACCAAAAAGTAACGCGACCACAATACGCAGACCTAAGCTATGCGTGCGCAATGAGCCAAAAACGAATGAACAAGCAACAATCACCAGCGATAAGATGGACAGCGGTGATAACAGCTTTTGCCAAAATGCAAGCTCATGTGGCAACGAGCGCTTGCCTTGTTGTTGCATAAATTGACGATGTTCATAAAGCTGCGTCAGAGACAAATCCTCTGCTTTGCGAGTCAGTAAATAGACGGACTCAGGTGCAAAGGGCAGACTTAGAGTATCTAATGAGGCCTTAGATTGGCTACTCTCAAAGCCTTGATTGATGGACAGCTTAGTCATATTATTTAGCTGCCACTCGTACCGATATTGCTCGCTTAGCTTGCCAGTAGTGCCCAAAGATTGACGACCAATGTACTGCCCACCCATCGCATGAGTGGCTGTTTGTAAGTCACCATTATTGTCCAGATGCCAACGTTTGACTTCACCAATGTTACCTTGTACATCCGCATAATCGATATATAAAATATCACTGCCATCAGGCTGTACGTTACCATCCGTATTGCTTTCAGTTGTACTTTGAAAGCGCGGCTGCATCGTCCAGTAGCCACGTACTGAAGTGACTAGTGAGCTGCTGTCTTCGTTGTTTATTTCACGAGCCAGTTGGTTAGAGTTGGGCAGTACAAACTGATTCAGCATTAGTGCCAATAGTACAAACAATAACGCTGGTTGCAATACCCAGCCGACGATGCGATAGATACTGACGCCAGCGGCACGCATAACGACAAGCTCACTTTTACTAGCCAGCAACCCTAAGCCCACTACTGCGCCAAGTAGTGCACCTGTTGGCATAAATTGCTCTAAAAAGTAAGGCGAGCGGTAAAAAATATATCTGAGCGCATCAGACATGGTATAACTATCAGACAAATCTTCAAGCTCAGACAAGTAGGTAAACAAGACTTGTAGTGCCCATAACCCAACTACCGCCGCGATAATCGCTAAAAGCGCATTGGTTTTGACATAACGTCCAAGCACCTTTAAATTGGAGGAACGGCTTTGAGGGATCTGAGCTTTAGATAACAAGGCGCGCATTAGAGCTGACCTCCATTAGAGTCTTTTATTGAATTATCGACAGACCCCAATGACTTATCTTCAAAACGCACACGCAATCGGTGCTGAAAGCGACTGCCCCAATTCATATAAAGCGCCAATGCCATAAATCCTAGTACCAGCCATGCGTACGCCCAAACGCTCACGCTACCTTTACCCACAGCATTCTTCAAAGATATGATGCCAAGCGCACAACTGACAAACAATAAAATAGAGGGAAACAGTCGCAACCAGCGACCTTGACGCGGACGTACTTGTGCAAGCGGTACAGCAAGCATAGGAGCGATAATCATCAGCCAAGGTAGCGTAAAGCGGTAGCCAAGCTCACCTTGTGCTGCTCGTAGCGCATCAGCACTACCAACTTGTGCGCTACCTGTAGCGGCCTGCCATAAAGGTCCGATTTCTTGGGTTTCGATATTATTTTCAGTCACCACCTCTTTTGAGGATTCAGTTAACGTAATACGATAACGATCAAAGCCTACTTGATTGTACTTCAGGCTACCTGCGCCCACTTCATAACGTCGACCTTGGAATAGATCTAACTGCGTCACACCGCTACCAGCATTCTCTACTTGCTCAGCACGCTTAGCCAAGGTAATGGTGTCTTTATTAATAGAATGATCCGTATTGTCAGCTGACTTTTTGGATGGCTCAGATTGGATAAGTACCACATCTTGTAGCTGCGTTTTGTCATCGCTAAGACTGCCTACATACAAATGATAATTACCGCTACTAATAAACTCATTGGGACGAATTAAGTCAAAAGCACTTGTCAATGCTTGTTGCTGCCAAACCGCCTCAGATGAGCGCACCCCCCACGGCTTACCGACAATCGATAATGCCGCCTCCCCCACAAACAATGCCAAAATTAAGGGGGTCATCAATCGCGCAAGCTTACCGCGAGAGACGCCGCTGGCATTGATAACCGCCATTTCTTGATCGACATACAGACGTCCAAACACCAGCATCAACGCAATAAAAAACGCCAACGGTAAAATAAGCTCTAAAAAATACGGCAAGTTATAACCAATAATGACAAACAATAAGCCAATATCGAGATTCCCTTCAGCAGCAATTCCAAAGTAACGTATTAGGCGACCACCAAGCATCATCACTACCAAAAAGCCCAATACCAAAGCAGTGGTTGAGGCAACCTGACGGGTCATGTAGCGGCGTAATATCACAATAGGTACTCTTAAACAGTTGGTATTGGTGCGTTTCTTCGCAAACTTAATGACGGTTTTTAAGGTGTCGATTGGGTATTATAGAGATAGCATTGCTCAGGTAAATACTTAAATAAATATAAACATCATTGAACCACTGGTTAGCGACATCGTATAAAAATTAGTGACGACTAGCGAGCAAGACAACCGCTAATGCTAGCACGTTTTGGCAAAAAATAGCGGTGAAATGTGTTTGGAAACATTACCTAACCCTTGCCAATGGCTTATTTTTCATAACATAAAGTAGTCCGATACGATAAAGTCATATAGCTTAATAAAAACGATAGGTAGACTGGTTTAGTCATATAAAGGCTTTGGTTGATTTGGTTTGAAAAGATAAAAAGGTTTGTTTGTCATTCGTATCACTGATCGAATATTGCCGCTATTCATTGCTAAACTCATGTATTGTCAAAAATCACGATCAACATTTACTATACCAATAGCCCATTTCTTACTTATGCAGCCTAATGGAGAACAATATGTCTAATCCCTCTACCTTACTTGAATTAGCTGGTGGCGAATTTGATACGCTTGATTGGTCAAATTGCGCTATCGTCTTTATCGATTATCAAAACGAATATGTGGACGGTGCTATGCCACTAGGTCAATCGGGTAGTAAGGCGATTGACAATGCACGCCTACTGCTTGATAAGGCTCGCAAAAAAGACATTCCTATCTTTCATATCGCCCATCATGGTGAAGACAATGGCAACGTTTTTGATCCATTATCTTCTAATGTTGCTATTGTTGACGATTTAAAACCGATGAATGGCGAAAAAACCATTACCAAAAAGCATCCTAATGCGTTTTATAATACTGAGCTTAGTACACTTATCTCTGCTGCGCAAAAGCAGCAAATTATCTTTGCAGGTTTTATGAGTCATATGTGTGTCAGCTCAAGTGTCAGAGCTGCCTTTGACTTAGGCTTTACTAATTTTGTCTGTCATGATGCTTGTGCCACTCGCGACCTTCCCAACGCTAAAAAAGAGACGATAAGTGCTAACACTATGCACGATACGGCTATGGCAGCGTTGCAAGATAGGTTCGCTGCGTTAGTATCAACTGATGAGCTGATCAATGACTAATCAGTTGCAGATGGTGAGTGCGGGGGAATAGGGCAGAAAAACATATGGAAACATTCACTAACCCTTGCCCTCTGCGCACGAATTATTCAATATGCTACACTACAGCCATAATCAAATATACTAAAAATGTATCGCTGTTAATGCAGTCGCTGTCAAAGTGTAGAATTCATGATTTACTCATTTTAGGTTCAGAGTTTACCGATAAATGAATGATCAATAATCTGTCTTATTTGACTTTTTATTTTATAATTTTGATGTGAGTATCTGCATCATTTATCAACACTTTTTATATTACTACTCTAATAAGGATAACTATATGAATATCAAACTATCTCAGCATTTGCCAAAGACTCATACGCAAAAAATGCTCAAAAAAGAAGCAAAGAGTAAAGATGAAGCTTGCCTTGTGGTCTTGGTGGACGATAAAAAGAACATCCTTGCCAAATCGGCTTTAACTGACTATACCGCGCGTATCGAGCAGTTGATTGAGGTCTCACACTTTAACGGTAAAGCTTGCGAGACGGTGGCAGATTATGCTCTGGCAGGGGACAAAAAAACCACCAAGCAAAACCCTGTACAACTCCTATTAGTTGGCGCTGGTAATGTTGATAAACTGAACGAAACCGTTTTACAGAAGATTGCTAAAACCATCTATAGCAGCACTCAAAAACGTGTGGCATCGATTACTGTCGCATTGGGTGATACTCTAGAAGAAAACCATTTTGGTCAATTTGCCCTCAATCTATTGGCAGCGAGCTATCGTTTTGACAAATATAAGTCAGAGCAAACTACGCCAATATTGACCGATATCTATTTGGTGGCTGATGAGTCACTACAGCCTGCGCTAGATTTTGCCCAATCGGTATTTGCAGGTCAAAGTCTGACCCGTAATGTGGCCAATGAGCCAGGCAATATTTGCTTCCCAGCGTATATGGCAGAACAAGCCGAAGCGCTTGCCAAGACTTATCCTGACCTATTAAAAGTGAGCGTACTTGGTGAAGATGAGATGTCAGCGCTAGGTATGGAGTGCTTTTTAGCAGTGGCTAAGGGCTCTACCAAAGAAGGTAAGCTGGTACTTATGGAGTATCGCGGCAAATCTAATTTCAGTGCCGATGCTGACGCTAGCAAAGAGGCCACTAGTAGTGCGAAAGTTTCTGGCAGTTTAAAAGCATTGGCTGATAAATTACCAACCAAAACCTCTAATAAGAAAACGGCTAAAAATGCAGTTACCAGTAGCGATGATAATGCACAAGCTGTAAACGATGATGCTCCTATCGTGTTGGTCGGTAAAGGCATAACCTTTGACTCAGGTGGTATCTCAATCAAGCCTGGTGCGGCCATGGATGAGATGAAATTTGACATGGGCGGTTCAGCGTCTGTGCTTGGTACGCTCAAAGCCTTATGTGAAGCGCGTCTACCGATCAACGTTGTGGGCGCCCTCGCCTGCGCTGAAAATATGCCATCAGGCGATGCTACTCGCCCAGGGGATATCGTTAAAGCCATGAACGGTAAATCAGTTGAAGTCTTAAATACCGATGCTGAAGGCCGTTTAGTACTGGCAGATACCTTGTGCTACGTACAACGTTATCAGCCAAAAGCCATCATTGATGTCGCGACATTGACTGGTGCCTGTGTGGTCGCATTAGGTCATGTACGTTCAGCGGTCTTTAGTAATGATGAAGATGTGTTATTCGAATTAGAGAACGCCAGTAATCAGACAGGTGATCTTATCTGGCATATGCCAATGGATGATGCTTATCAAGCACAGCTTGACTCGCCTATCGCTGATATGCAAAATATCGGTGGCAAAGGTGCAGGCGCTGTGACCGCTGCTTGTTTCTTGTCACGCTTTGTGAAAGAAGGTCAAGCATGGGCGCATTTAGATATTGCTGGCACCGCGTGGAGCTCAGGTAAAGATAAAGCAGCAACGGGTCGCCCTGTGCCATTATTTATGCAATACTTGAAAAATAGCGCAAATATGGCCTAATTCATTGACGAAAACCCATTTATGAAAATTAGCTTTTATGTATTAAGTGAGAGTAAAGCCCAAGATTTCTTGGGCTTTATTTGTCAGTTGACTCAAACAGCACTCAACAAAAGTAATCAATCACTATTAATTCTTACTCAAGATAAAACCTTGTTGTCGACGCTTGATGAGGCACTATGGACTCAAGATGAGACAAGCTTTATCCCGCACCAATGCCTTGCAACTTTAACTAACGCTATTCCTGACGATAATGCTACTAAAGCAAATAATAAAATGTCAGCACCGGTTTTATTAGGTAGCTATATGCCTGCTGATTTTAACGGTATCGTACTTAATACCACGCTACATCCAGTCAACGACTTTATGGCAGTGACTAGCAACGCTAAGCCCACTCGGGTCCTTGAGTTGATCAAGCCTGATACAACCAGTGTGCAAGAAGGGCGTCATAAATATAAGCACTATAAACAGTTAGGCTATGAATTGACACACTTCAAAGTATAATTGACCAATCTTAAAGCTATAGAACACCCTCTCTTATTGTCTTCATTCTTGTGTAATAAATCTTCTAAATAGACTGATTGAGAAAAAATTAGTTTGCCTATACTTACCTGCTTATTTTCTCTTATTCATTGTATTTTTAACTTTGTATCATTGTTATTGTCGCTCTTATAGTCAACTAATAATCACTATTAGGTGAATAAGTTAAAAAATGCTACTATCTGTCGTCTCGTTTTTTATTGTTACTACAATTTATTTTTTACTGACGAATTTGAGGATAGATAGATGCGTTCATTGACTGCGATGTACAAGCGTATAGGGCTGGTACCGCTCATTATTATTGGTTTGATATTAGGGGTATTAATTGGTTGGCTGGCACCAAGTGTCGGTATTGCTTTGGGATTATTGGGAACGCTATTTGTCGGTGCGCTAAAAGCTGTGGCACCGATTTTGGTATTCGTCTTGGTCATGGCAGCAATTAGCCAACATCGTAGCGGTAACGAAGTCTATGTCAAACCTGTGCTTATCATGTATATTTTCGGCACTTTTCTGGCAGCACTAACTGCCGTAGGAGCGAGCTTCTTATTTCCGACTGAGTTGGTTCTCGTGAATGCAGATATTGAGCAGGTACCGCCAGCTAACCTCAAAGAGGTATTGACGAACCTACTCATGAATCTAGTCGCAAACCCTATCAGTGCGATTGCTGAAGCCAACTATATCGGTATCTTGGCATGGGCAATTATTATTGGCTTTGCGCTGCGTCAAGCCAGCGACACTGCTCGTACCATCGTTGGCGATTTTGCTGATGCCATCTCACAGGTCGTAAAGTGGGTCATCGCCCTAGCGCCTTTTGGTATCTTAGGTTTGGTTGCCAATACGGTCGCTGAGACCGGCTTTGCCTCTTTAGTAGGTTATGCTCGTATCCTAATGGTACTAGTCGGTTGTATGCTATTTATTGCGTTGATTGCCAATCCTCTTATTGTGCTTATCAAGACTGGCAAAAACCCTTATCCGCTCGTATTCACTTGTCTACGCGAATCAGGAATCACGGCATTTTTTACCCGTAGTTCGGCGGCCAATATTCCCGTTAACATGAACCTTGCAGGCAAACTGGGACTGCACGAAGATACATATTCAGTCACCATTCCACTAGGTGCGACCATTAATATGGCAGGCGCGGCGATTACGATCAACGTCTTAACACTTGCAGCAGCGCATACTTTAGGTATCGAAGTAAGCTTTGCTTCAGCCCTTTTATTGAGTTTGGTTGCCACAGTCAGTGCTTGCGGTGCCTCTGGGGTCGCTGGTGGTTCGCTACTGCTAATTCCATTGGCGGCCAGTTTGTTTAGCATTCCAAATGACATTGCCATGCAAGTGGTTGCAATCGGCTTTATCATTGGTGTCATTCAAGACTCAGCAGAAACAGCACTAAACTCTTCAACGGATGTTTTATTTACCGCTGCTGCTGATCCTAGGTATTCACGTTAATTTATGCACATTTATTATTACCGCTAACACTAATATGACAAAAGGGCTTTTAAAAGCCCTTTTTTCTGGTCTGTTATTTACGATTGACGTGGCTATTTTAGCTGCTCAATATCTACTTCAATGATCGGCGCTTGCCTATCTATCTGGCGCTTAAGCTGACGTAATTGCTCGACCTCATCTAATAGCTCAAGTATTAAACCAATCGCTGGTACACTGGCGTCAAAGTCGCGACTGAGACGTGAGGCACGGCGTACAGTTGTTAGCTGGTAACCCGTAAACTGCTCACGCTCCGGTACGTCATATTCGATGATGTTTTCTTCTATCAACTTGATGACCCATTGACGCTCTTGACCACAGGCAGTCACTAGCTCATCTAAACTCATAATAATATCGGTAAATTCAGGCGAGTGTTTCATAATTATTATCCTCGTTTGCTCTTTATGTCGTCGTTATCGTATTCATCTTTGCGCTTTATGACCTATAGCTTGTCACATTGATTGGCAGCTATAAATAACGACTTTTAACGATTAATAGCGGTATCGGCAAAAGCGTGTTTTAGTTGCTCATAAGCTTTAGTGGCAGCCTCGCTACTGATATCAGGATTAACGATGTTTAAGGTTAAGTATAAATCGCCCGCTTGTTTAGCAGGGATACCTTTACCTTTTAGACGCAAGTTACTACCTGATTTGCTGTTTTTAGGAATCGTGACACCAAGCGTACCTGCTGGCGTACTGACGTTTATTTTATCTCCTAATGCTGCTTCCCAAGGCGCAATATTGACCGTCTGATAGACATCTGCGCCTTCGATACGGATATTAGATGTGTGGCTGATTTTAACCTTTAAAAACAAATCGCCGTTTTTGCCGCCGCTCATGCCAGCCGCGCCTTGTCCCGCTAGGCGTATTTGCTTGCCATCTGTGATGCCTTTAGGAATCTTAATTTTGAGCGTTTTATTCTCATAACCTACGCTACCATTAGGCTGACGAACCGGCACATTTAACTTAATACTGTAGTCATCACCGCTATATACCGAGGCTAAATCCACCGTAATCTCTGCATGTTGGTCTTGACCCTTGTTATCTTGTGCGCCAAAACCGCCGCCAAATTGATCAAAGCCACTACTTTGCGTGCGACTGCCTGCCTGTCCACCAGCAGAGCCACGTGCCTCGCGACCAAATGCTGAAAATATATCGTCGAAGCGAAATCCGCCACCACCAAAAGCTTCACCATCGCCAAACTGATCTTTGATATCTTCCCAGCGAAAGCCGCCTTGCCCGCCGCTAGCTGATTGACCACCAAAACCGCCGAAACCTCCAGCACCGCCTTGACCAGCGAATGGATTGTCTAACATAGCGTCATATTCGCTACGTTTGTCTTTATCCCTAAGCGTCTCATAGGCGTTATTGATTTCAGCAATTTTATTATCAGCATCTGGATCATCACTCACATCGGGATGAAATTGACGTACAAGCTTACGGTATTTTTTTTTGATATCAGCGTCTGAGGCGTCTTTTTTGACCCCTAAAATGTCATAGTAGCTTTTTTCTGCCATGTGGTAGTTCCTTAAAACAAAAGCATGTTGATGATATTGGTATGCCAATTTTAAATAATATGGTATGAAATTTTGATGTCACTTAACGATGATGATAACAATAAAAGAAGCAAAGACCGTTATATAAATATTAAGAGTAATATTGCTATTAATAGTTTCACTATAAAAATAAACACATATGAACTGGACAAACTGTGAACTCGAGCGTTTTTTACAGTACAGTAAGGACTAAGAAAGCTTTTTATTGTAAAATACCCATATTATTCATACTCATAGGGACTATGAATAACATAGGCAAGAGTATCTGTCTATTTTATAAACTGCATATAGGTATTAAATGTCTTATTTGATCAAGTCTTTGATAGTCACGTTATCACTACTACTGACTACCACCGCATTTGCTGGTAATACCAGTTATTATGGTAGTAAGTTCCATGGCAAACGTACCGCTAGTGGTAGTATTTTTAATATGAATGCGATGACTGCCGCTCATAAAACGTTACCATTTGGTACAAAAGTAGAAGTGACCAATAAAAAGACGAAGCAAAGCGTCATAGTAAAAATTACGGATAGAGGACCTTTTACTCCGGGACGAATCCTTGATTTATCTAAAGGCGCTGCTGGTAAAATAAACTGTCAACTTTGTACCACCACTATGAAGATCTTATCTTATGGTGATGGTAAATACCGTAGACAATGATGTAGTAAAAAGGGAGAGCCGGCGCTCTCCCTTTTTTATGGCGACTACTATTTTATAGCTACTATAATGATTATTATAAGCGAACAACCATTTACTAAATCGTTAAAGCCACCTAGTCAAATTTTGCTTCCATTTCCTCTAATGTCGTCATTGATAGCAGCAACTTCTCTTCATTATCGCTATGCTGCTGCTGTAGCGCACTTTGCTCATCTAACAATCGTAACAAGTCTGACTTGCGGCTCTCTTCATAAAGATCAGTGTCAGCTAACTTTTCTTCCAACGTTATTAGTTGCTTATCCATCTTAGCTAAAGCCTTTTCTGTGTCTTCGATGTCACGGCGAATAGGCGCTGTTAGCTTACGTTGTTCAGCCGCCAGCTTACGCTGCTCATCTTTACTAAGAGCAGGTTGAGCAGTTTTATCTTTTATTGGTGCAGTAGATGTTTCACTATTTACTAAGCCAGTATCTGTTTCACGTGAAACAAACTTCTTACTCTCTTTTTTACTTTTCTTTTTGCCAGTATTCTTATCTGGCGCATTCTCTTGTTTACGTTTTTCTGCTAGCCACTTACCATAATCACTGATATCGCCATTGAACTCATCAATTTGGCCATCGTGCACCAAATATAACTCATCACAGACATTCGCAATCAGCTCACGATCATGCGAGACCAACACCACTGCCCCCTGAAACCCTTGCAACGCGATGGTCAACGCTTGGCGCATTTGTAAGTCTAAATGGTTGGTCGGCTCATCGAGGACAAGAACGTTTGGGCGCTGCCAGACAATCAAAGCCAGCGTCAAGCGCGCACGCTCCCCGCCAGAGAAAAGCTTACTTGGGGTGTCAATACGATCCCCGCGAAAGTCGAAGCTACCAAGGAACGAGCGCAGCTCAGCGTCAGAGGTTTTGCCTGCTAGGCGACGCAGCATTTGTAGAGGGGTGGCCGCTGCATCCAATGCATCCATCTGATGCTGGTTAAAATAGCCAAGCTTTAGGGTATCAGACACACGGTAAGTACCTGACAAAATCTTTAGCTCACCGACCAAGGCCTTAATTAGCGTTGATTTACCCGCACCATTCATACCGAGCAGGCCCAGACGGGTATCAGGTGTTACTTGTACGCTTGCGTTATACAAAAGCGGCGTATCGCTATAGCCAATATCAGCCTGCGTCATCTCAATCAGCGGTGAGCTCATATTGGCAGGCTCATAAAAACGGAACGAGAATGGGTTGTCCGCCATCATTGGTGATAGCTCTGCCATACGCTCAAGCTGCTTGATACGGCTCTGTGCTTGCTTGGCCTTACTGGCTTTGGCACGAAAGCGGCGAATAAAGTCATCTAAATGGGCTTTGGTTGCTTGCTGTTTTTCAAACGCTTGCTGCTGCTGCGCCATGCGCTCATGACGGGTACGAATAAACTGCTGATAGTTCCCTGTATAAAGGGTGATTTTTTGTTGTTCAACATGTAGAATATGACCGACGGTCGCATCTAAAAATGCTTGATCATGTGAGATGACAATAACTAGGCCAGTAAAGGCATTGATCCAAGTTTCAAGCCATAAAATAGCATCCAAGTCCAAATGGTTGGTCGGCTCATCGAGTAGCATCAAGTCCGCACGGCTCATCAAAGTTTTGGCAAGATTTAAGCGCATACGCCACCCACCTGAGAACCCTTCTACTGGCAGCTCATGCTGGCTTGTCTTAAAGCCTAGTCCTGCCATGATTTGCGCCGCTTTGGTCGGCGTACGATAGCCATCGATTTCATCGAACTGCTGATGCAACACGCCAATCTGCTCATCACTGACGGCGCTTAAGTCATTCAAAGCAGCATTAATCTCATACCACTGCTCGTCACCGCTCAAGACATAATCAATCGCTGTCTGCGTACTGGCACCGACTTCTTGCGCCATATGGGCAACCTGCCAGCTATCAGGAATACTCACCTCACCCCTATCAAGGGTAACCTCGGTATCGCCTGCGCCCATTTGCGTGAGTAACAAGGCAAACAAGGTAGATTTGCCAGTGCCGTTGTTGCCCGTCAAGCCTACTTTATGGCCCGGGTGGAGCTGGAAGCTTGCGCCTGCAAACAACTCACGACCATCACGGCGAACACCAACGTCTTTAAATTCGATCATAGGACTTCTTCATCTCAACAGTAATATAAAATATAAAGCAGCAATAAAAACACACTTAGGGCGTGCTAATTGGTGGCTATTATTTCAAACGCCTAGCCGATAGGCAAACGATTAAATAACTATTTCAAATTCAAACAAATTTATGCTAAAAAGCTTATAGAACGACATAACGCTTTTAATCGTATGCACAGGTTTTAGTATTCTTAGTGTCGTATCAATCTCATAATGATCAAAGCGTCAGTACAGTATTGGGAGTAGTTTCAATAATGACTACTTATCTTTGGGTCATTAAGTCAAGATATCCAGCATGACTCTTGACAAATCCAACGCTACCCCCAATATGATATACTGCAATAAGGCAGATGCCAGCAACCATCAAAGTGCTGTGATTATACAAATATAATATTTATAATACGCCAATAGTTTTGCCATAATGACAGCACTCAATCAAATCAAACGCCGTGTGTATCTTTTTTTGCAAGCTTTTAATGGCAAACCCAAACAGGACGACGACAGCATTTGATCCTAGCAACTGAGGTAGATATGAACGAATCAGCCAACCAATTTAGTCCAAGCTCAAGCCAGCCTGTAGACCCCACTATCTTAAGTCTAACGGATAGTGCCGCCCAAAAAGTACGTCGCCTACGTGAAGAGGAAGGTGACAGCAACTTGATGTTACGTGTCTATGTGACTGGTGGCGGCTGTTCTGGGTTTTCTTATGGTTTTAACTTTGCCAATGATCTAAACGAAGACGATGCTAACTTTGATAATGGCGATGTTACATTGGTTGTCGATTCAATGAGCTATCAGTACCTACAAGGCTCTACTGTGGACTATACTGAAGGCCTAGAAGGCGCACGCTTTATCGTGACAAATCCGAACGCGACCACGACTTGTGGTTGCGGTTCATCATTCTCTATCTAAATGGCTTCTTCTATATCGACAGCCAATTTAGCTATTGTTTAAATTATTTTTTCAAGCACCTATCTTATTGTTGGGTGCTTTTTAGTCTCAGACTTTATCTTAAGCATATAAGTACGCTGGAGTCGGCTGAAGCCTCTGAGAAAGTAATGCACATTTAATGAGAAAATACAGATAAAAAACAACTATTGAGTTTGGGTTTTTGCTATTATTTTTAACCTATTTTTTCGTCGGTATCCAGTCAGTTGGCCTTGGGTAAAGCTTATTGTATTTGTAATTGTCCGTGGTTTTCATAGCGGCTTTGAGCTAAACTGACGGAATTCTTCATCCTAATATTTACCTCTTTTATGGTCAAACGTCAGTTGCGTTTTGATCTGCCATAATAAATAACAATAGATGACTATTATGAGTAATTTTGCAAGCAGCTTTGTTAATTTTGACATCCCAAATTGGTTTGACACTCAGCATTTAGCGGGTATGCTCCGCGGTATCGAAAAAGAAGGTTTGCGCGTTAAGCCAGATGGTTTTTTGGCGCAAACACCGCACCCAACCAAACTTGGCTCAAAACTCACCCATCCGTTTATTACGACGGATTACTCAGAAAGTCTGCTTGAGCTCATCACTGATCCCAAGACCTCTCCTAAAGAGACGTTAAATATGCTGCGTCAGCTGCATGTGTTGGTCTATCAAGGTATCCCTGAAGGCGAGCTGATGTGGCCGCTATCCATGCCATGCATGCTGTCGTCTAAAGATGAAGATATTCCGCTGGCTGATTATGGTAGCTCTAATACCGGTAAGCTTAAAACTTTATACCGCAGTGGCCTTGGTATTCGTTATGGTCGCCGTATGCAGGCTATTGCAGGCTTACATTATAACTTATCTTTCGGTGATAATTTATTTGAAGCTTGGCAAGCTAAAATACCAACAGCACAAAGTCAAACGTTGACAGAGTTTAAGAATGAAAAATATCTGGGCCTTATCCGTAACTTTAAGCGCTTGACCAGTTTGGTACTATATCTACTGGGCGCCAGCCCAAGCGTTTGTCCTTGTTTTGTGGCCGGACGTGAACATGACTTAGAACTGCTAAATGAGTCAACTTATTATAGACCTGCTGCCACCAGCCTACGTATGGGCAAGCTTGGCTATACCAATAGTGTGCAAGAGCAGCTAGACATCCGCTATAACAACTTGCCTGAGTATATCAAAGGGTTACGCCGTGCTATTCAGACGCCGCATGAGAGTTTCAAGGCGTTGGGTTTAAATGATACTAATGGTAATCCTATTCAGATTAATGATCATATTTTGCAAATAGAAAACGAGTATTATAGCCCCATTCGCCCAAAACAAATTGCCATGAGTGGCGAGACACCAACCGAAGCGCTTGAGCGTCGCGGCATTGCCTACGTTGAGTTCCGCGCCATCGATCTCGACCCCTATAGTGATATTGGTATTCGTCTTTCTAGCGCCTGTTTCTTAGAAGTGATGGCGCTGTACTGTCTGTTAAGCGACTCCCCTGATCTGCTCCCTGACGAAGAAGAAGCACTGGCCATTAATCTTGAGCGCGTGGTAAATGAAGGCCGTCGTGAAGGCTTGCACATTATCAATGATGGTGAAGAGCAATTGCTTGAGAGCTGGATGCTGGTACATTTAGAACGTATGCAGCCACTGGCAGCATTGCTCGATGCACATTATGGCGGTAATGATTACCGTGCAGCTGTGGCGTTGATGCAAGGAAAGGCAGGGCATCCTGAGTCGACCATTTCTGCACAAGTAAACTCCGATAGCAAAAGACTTGGCAGTCTATGGCAGCTTGGTTTTACCTTGGCACAGCAGCATCGTGATTCATTGTTACAGCAGACGCTTAGTCCAAACACCCAAGCCAAATATGAGGTGCTGGCAGAAAAATCTATTTTGCAGCAAGCAGAAGTTGAAACAGCTGAGACTGAAAGTTTTATAGACTTTTTGCAGCAGTATCGTTAGTAAATAATTGACCACTATTAATACATCCTACTGATAAATAAACCATTTTATAAGAGTATGTCGCTCATGCAAAAACTGACCAATTATCGCAGTTTACAAGTATTTTTGGTCTTTATGACTGTGATTGGTATGAGTTACGCGTTGTTTTTTTTACAGCGTTATATGGGGTTATCTCCTTGTCCACTTTGTATCTTTCAACGTATTGGCTTAATGGTCATGGGCGCTTTTGCATTAGTAGCCGCTTTGTTTCACCCAAAGTCGATTGCGATACGCTTGCTATTATGGCTTGGTAGCTTGGTGGGTATTGGCTGGGCTACAATCGTAGCAGCACGTCATGTTTGGTTACAGCATTTACCTGCTGACCAAGTACCTTCATGCGGGCCAGGTTTAGACTACTGGCTCGATACCTTACCTATTTTACAGGTTTTTAAGGAGGTGTTTTCAGGCTCAGGTGAATGCGCAACTATTGATTGGACCTTTATGGGACTTAGTATTCCTGAGCAATCCTTAATATTTTTCAGCCTACTACTACTAGTACATATATTGATATTATGGCGTATCTTTCGTCCAGTGGAGACACTAGCCTGATTATAGTCATTTAACTATTATCACGCTTTTGTTATAGCCTACCTTTTATACCACCTTATATCGTGTCTACGATAAAGCCTCCTAAACGACTGGTTATTAGCAATATAACTCATTTAGGGTTACTTACTCTAACAGAACACCTACATAAGAGTAATATTCGTTTGTTAGAGTAGCCAGCGTTTATTCCTTTTATATAACCGTTCATTCTTCAACTTTGACTATCTCTAATCTAGCTTATCCTAAAAGTAGGATTTGTTACAGATGAGTGGTCGCTTAATAAGAACTAAATACAAAAATTGATAAAAACGCTTCATTGGAGTCGGTGACGTTTTTACAACGCTCCTATAACTTATTGACGTTACTATTGAGAAGTCTATCAGTGAATGTCTAATACACTTTTTTGCTATTAAAGAAGCATTTATTTTTATATGATGAAAAACTCTATTCCTACTCCGCTTGTTATGACCTCTTCTATCAAACGCTTTGGTAGTTTTGTGTTACCTCTGTCGCTTTGTATGGTTTTGGTTGGCTGTGACAGTCAGTCATCTACTACCGCTGCTGCTCATAATGCCTCTATTAAACAGTCTTTGACTGATAGCAAAGCTCGCCATAACAACAAGCATGACTCTATACAGGTAGACGACGATAGTGAAAGTGTTGCTGTAGCAGACAATATAACGAGTACCGATGACGGTAACTCTTTAATGATGGCGGCTAAACCTGATAGCCCTGACAACATACAGCATCGACGTACTCCGATGATTTCAGATGCCAATACGGATAGCGAGTTACAGGCGACTTTGATTGGCGATTATGTAGGTATATTGCCATGCTCATTTTGTTCTGGTATTACAGTGACCCTAAATTTGTTCGCTGATGGTTCAATCACCAAGACGAGCATCTACGAAAACCCAACTACTCCCAAAGTACCCCTGACTGAATATGGTATCTATCGTCAAGACAATGACACTATTACTATTGTTTATGAAAACGATCAAATTGAAAGCTATCGTATTGACAACAACCATCTCGTTATGCTCAATGATGACGATACCTTGAATACAGATTATACTTTATCACTTAAATAAGTAATTGTTTATAAAGTCAGCTACCATCATGCGTATATCAATATAGTTACAACTTTGTTAGCGCCTTTTAAATATACTATCTACGCCTACTTGTTGGGCGTTTTTTATTGGTTATCTATTGGTGTTTACTTTACAATAAGCGCTGCTAGCACTAATGAACAGTTTAGTAGCCGTTAGATACTGAACCTTTTTTAGTGTATTAAAGGTTCGTTTTTGCCAGTACAACTTCATTTAATTCTTATCATCATAGCGTGGAGCCTCTATGCACATTCATATTCTTGGTATTTGTGGCACTTTTATGGGCTCATTGGCTTTATTGGCGCGAGAGCTTGGACATAAGGTTACAGGCTCAGATGCTAGTGTCTATCCTCCTATGTCGACTCAGCTTCAAAACGCTGGGGTGACTATCCAAGAAGGCTACCTTATACAGCATTTGCAGCCAACGCCTGATTTGGTGGTGGTTGGTAATGCGATGAAGCGTGGTATGGATGTCGTCGAATATGTGCTGGATCAAGGCATGAAATATATTTCAGGACCGCAGTTTCTCTCTGAACAAGTATTGCAATCACGGCATGTTTTAGCAGTAGCAGGTACGCATGGTAAGACAACCACGACGACTATGCTGGCATGGATATTACATTATGCAGGTATCGATACTGGGTTTTTGATTGGCGGTGTGCCATTAGTGGATACGAGCGATACGCGCCTGCAAAATGTGTTTGCGCATAGCAGCTATTTAGGGGCAGACATTGATTCCAATGATGAAGCAAGCCCTACCAAAAAAGACAGTACAACATCCGCAGTATCGGGTTATTTTGTCATAGAAGCGGATGAATATGATTCTGCGTTTTTTGATAAACGCTCAAAATTCGTCCATTATCGACCTCGGACTGCTATCTTAAATAACCTAGAATTCGACCATGCCGATATTTTTGCTGATTTGAATGCTATCCAGACTCAATTCCATCATATGATACGTATGATTCCAAGTTCTGGTAAGATTATCATGCCAGCTACGACCAGCAGTTTAGAAGATACCTTGGCTAAAGGTGTATGGACGCCAGTTTGGCGCACTGCTGTGACGAATGAGAAGCTCACAAACGTACAAGCGGTAGACAAAAAAAGCGCTACCAATGAGACTATTGCAAGCGACTGGCAAGCGACACTGTTGACAGAAGATGGCAGTCAGTTCAAAGTTAGCTTTAACGCTGACCCATCAGTGAGCGCTATTGTTGATTGGTCGATGAGCGGTATACATAATGTCAATAATGCGCTAGTTGCAGTAGCCGCCGCTTATGATGTCGGAGTAGATATCTCGACCGCATGTGCAGCGCTTTCAGCTTTTGCAGGTATCAAGCGTCGGATGGAATTAATCGGAGATGTTAACGACATTTTAGTATTTGATGACTTTGCGCATCACCCTACCGCGATTACGACCACCTTAGATGGTGCTAAAAAGAAACTCACCAACAGACGGCTATGGGCGATTATTGAACCACGTAGTAATACCATGAAAATGGGTATTCATCAGGACAGTCTGGCCCAATCAGCAGCGCTAGCAGATCATACACTTTGGTATGAGCCTGCTGGTCTTGAATGGGGATTACGAGAAGTCATTGATCGGGCAAAACACAACAGCAATCAGCAGGTTATAAACAGTATAGAAGATATTATTAATCATGTTACGACGCATGCACAAGCGGGTGATGCGATTGTCATTATGTCGAATGGAGGCTTTGAAGGTATCCATCAGCGTTTATTGGCTTCATTGTATGAATTAAATGCTCAAACTTAGCCCTTCTTGTTGAGTTGTGACTCATTGCAACTAATTAACAGCATGTAGAATTGATTTGCATTTAAATGCGCTATTTTTATGATTAAAAATAGCGCTTTTTTATACCTTATTATAAGCTCCATTTTCTCTGTTTATTTTTTGAACAAAAGTATGATTCTACTTAGTAACGTTAATATCACTGAGATTACTTTTGTAACCTCTCATTTACCAATTTCATCTGCAAGATAGCAAATGGCTATCTTTTCTCACATAGTGCCTACACTGGTAACACTTTATGCTTATTTATACTGACGTTAAATGTTTACAATGCTGCTATCAACATTAGAAAAGTCTTAAGAAAAATTCATATAAAATTTTACTATTCGTAATACGTTAGGAGAACAATAATGAGCTTTATCTGGATGATCATCGTAGGTCTTGTTGCAGGACTATTGGCACGAGCTATCAAACCTGGCAGTGACCCTATGGGTTGGATTATGACTATCGTATTAGGTATCGTTGGTGCGATGCTAGGTGGCTTTATCGCTGGACTGATTGGTATTGATGCTGATGGCGGCTTTACTGGTCTATTGTTCTCAGTCATCGGTGCTATCATATTGCTATTTTTGTATGAGATGATCGTGAACAAGCGCCGTGTATAACAGGCTTAGATAAAATAGCATAATCTATCAGACACTATAAAAGACTTTACATATGTAAGGTCTTTTTTTATGCAAAATACTATTGCTATTTTTTAGATGCTATTAGTATCTTATGTGACACCTTAGTACATCCTTTTATATGCTCACCCGTTGATTATTATCACTTTTGCCCTTATTTAACTTATAATACATTGCCTATTCAATTCGCTATTATCGAGGTGCTCCGTCATGGCATTACTCCCTATCTTAAGTTATCCTGATCCACGTTTGCGTACTATCGCAAAGCCAGTTAAAGAAGTCGATGATGAGATCAAAACTTTAATCACTGATATGATCGAGACTATGTATGACGCAGAAGGAATCGGTCTAGCCGCGTCACAAGTTGATCAGCATGTTCAACTGATCGTTATGGATTTGTCTGAAAACAAAGACTCACCTATGGTGTTTATCAATCCAAAAGTAACACCGCTAGTAGAAGAAAAACAACCATATGAAGAAGGGTGTCTTTCTGTGCCTGATGTCTATGATAAGGTTGAACGTCCCAATAAAGTACGTATCGAGGCAATAGATGAAAATGGTCAAGTCATTGATAAAGAAGTAGAAGGGTTGTTGGCTGTCTGTATTCAGCACGAGATGGATCATTTAAATGGAGTCATCTTTGTCGATTATTTATCAAGATTAAAGCAGACTCGCGCACGTGACAAAGTCCGTAAAGTACTTAAAGTACGTGAGAAACAGGGCGAGAGACAAGTGAGTAAAGAGACGCAGACAACTAATGCTTAACTTATGACGCTTAGTTTATTGTTTTCTTTGTTATTTGATTCTTTCTAAAGGCTGTTTTCAAAAGCTATCTTTGTTCCTAGAGATTAGCTCTATTTATTGTCTCGTTATTCTATTTACCTTAAAGGCTTCTTCTCATGACCATGATCAAAATTGACCAATATTTTGACCCTACTGGCTGGAAAAAATTTACTAAAGCTGCTGAAGGTCGTGAGACGCCTTTGCTTGTGGTTGATTTGAGTCGGATTAAAACTAAATATGCTGAAATGGCAGATTTGTTCCCGACTGCTAAGATTCATTATGCAATGAAAGCCAGTCCTGCTGTGGAAGTGATCAACTTGCTGGCTGATCTTGGCTCAAACTTCGACTGTGCTTCTATCTATGAGCTTGATCGCGTTCTTGACTGCGGTGTCGATGCGTCCCGTATCTCTTATGGTAATACAATTAAAAAAGCGGCACATGTCAAATATGCTTTTGAAAAAGGTATTGATTTATATGCAACCGACTCAGAAGCTGACTTAAAAAATATCGCCGAACAGGCACCTGGCTCTAAAGTGTTTGTGCGTATCTTGGTACAAGGTTCAGATACCGCTGAATGGCCATTATCGCGCAAGTTCGGTTGCCATCCTAATATGGCGCTTGAACTACTGGTACAGGCACGTGATTTGGGCTTGGTACCTTATGGTATCTCATTCCATGTAGGTAGTCAGCAAAAAGACGTAGCAGCATGGGATGATGCACTTGCCAAGGTCAAATATATGTTTGACTGGATGAAAAATGAAGAAGATATTAAGCTACAAATGATCAATTTGGGTGGTGGTTTTCCAGCCAACTATATCAGTGAAGTCAATCCTGTAAAGGTCTATGCGGAAGAGATTACACGCTATTTAAGCGATGATTATAGTGCTGAGGACATGCCTGAGATTATCCTTGAGCCTGGACGCTCATTGGTTGGAGGTTCAGGGGTCTTAGTCAGTGACGTGGTACTCATCTCGCGTAAGTCGCATACTGATTTAGCCCGCTGGGTATACACTGATGTCGGCTTGTTTCAAGGTTTGATCGAAACCTTGGGTGAAGCGATAAAATATCCGGTCTATACGCCAAAAATGGAAACATCGACCAGTGAAGGCACAGTCGTACTGGCAGGCCCAACATGTGATTCGACTGATATCATGTATGAAGAAGCAGGTTATCAATTGCCAGAAGAGTTAGAAGTTGGTGATAAAATCTATTGGCTAACGACTGGTGCTTATACCAACTCATACTCGTCTGTTGAGTTTAATGGCTTTCCGCCGTTAGAAGTGGTCTATATTGACTGAGATTTCGTCGGTATTATTGATAGAAAAGGGCGGTACTGTGATGAACAGTACCGCCCTTTTTTATATAGCTTGTTTACTAACCTGAAAAACTCTGACCCTTATGGTCTACGCAGTGATGATAGATATGCAATGGCTATTCATTAAGGCTTAGGACTGGTTAATGTTTTAAATCATTTTTAAGTTACAGATGATAACTACTCATTTAAACCCAATACATCCTGCATATTGTATTGTCCAGCTTGCTGCTGAATAATCCAAGTCGCTGCGCGTACGGCTCCAGCGGCAAAGGTCATGCGTGCGCGGGCTCGATGGGTAATCTCAACCACTTCGCCATCCGCGATAAACATGACCGTATGATCACCAATTATCTCGCCGCCGCGAATAGCATGGATACCGATCGTACCTATTTCACGTGCCCCTGTTTGGCCTTCACGGCCATAGATAGCGACGTCTTTTAGATTCTGTCCACGTGCTTCTGCAACAGCCTCCGCCATCATATAAGCGGTGCCTGATGGAGCATCAATCTTATGCTTATGATGTGCTTCAATGATTTCAACATCAGCATCTGTACCAAATGCTTTTGCTGCCATGTTCAATAGCTTCAATGACAAATTAACACCAGTAGAGTAGTTGCCAGCATAGACAATGGCCGTATGCTTGCTGGCCTCGAACAACACTTGCTCTTGCTGTGTACTAAACCCCGTCGTACCAATAACCATCGCTACCTGATGCTCAGCACAAATTTGCATGTTTTGTTCGGTGGCATCGGGTAAGCTAAAGTCGATTAAGACATCTATGTCATCAATTACTGCACTCAAGTCATCGACAACTTTGATATCTAAACGTCCTATAGCGGCTACCTCTCCTGCATCAGCGCCAACTAAGCTGGAACCTTGACGCTCAATAGCTGCGCTTAATGACGTTTGCGGATTGTCTTGCACTGCTTCGATTAGCATACGCCCCATACGACCGCCAGCCCCGATAACGCCGACATTGATAAATTGTCCTTTCGCTTGTTGAGTCATATTCTTTCCTAAAGCCTTATTGTTTTATATGGTTATTTTTGAGGTTATATAGTTGATACTAAATTAAATGGATACACTAGATTATGACGCGAGACTGGGGAAAATTTTTCTTGCATGCTGTATCTACGCTGACAGAGGCTGCGCAAAATTTGTCCCAGTCTCACTGTATCTCTTTTATATTGACCTGACTATAGATAACCTATACTAAATATCATAGCATGAATTATTTTTTATACAGCCACTAAAAAGCCCAATAGTTTCACGTGAAACTATTGGGCTAAAATATTTAGATTGATTGATTAAGCCAAACGATCAGTTGCACAATCTATCAGTCGAACAATTCGCCAATTTTCTTAAAGAATGATTTTTTATGTGGCGACTGTTGATGTTTGCTATCATCATCGAGCGTATCTTGGAATTGGCGTAGCAAGTCCTTTTGCTCACGATTTAGGTTCACCGGCGTCTCGATGACCACTCGGCAAATCAAATCACCCTGCATCGTTGTACGTACAGGTGTGACACCTTTACCGCGCACGCGTAATAGCTTACCGCTTTGTGTCCCTTCAGCAACTTTGATTTTTACCTTACCATCTAAAGTGGGGATTTCGACCTCTTTACCAAGCGCTGCATCAGTAATGCTAACAGGCACATCCATATACAGATCCGCACCCTGACGAGTAAAGACGTTGTGCGGTTTGACGCGTACTTCAACATACAAGTCGCCGTTTTGCACGCCTGCCCCGCCCGCTTCGCCTTCACCAGCCAGACGTACGCGATCACCATCATCGACCCCTGCTGGAATAGAAACTTCTAGCGTACGTGACTTTTCTTTGACGCCATCACCATGACAGTCAGGACATGGGTTTTTAATCTGTTTACCCGTGCCACCGCAATGTGGACAAGCTTGCTGTACCGCAAAGAAACCTTGCTGCATACGAATCTGACCTTGACCATGACAGGTCTGACACGTAACCACATCAGAGGCGTCTTTTGCGCCTTTACCATCACAAGTATCACAAGGGGCTGGTGCAGTAAAGCTGATCTCTTTTTTGCAGCCACGTACTGCTTCTTCTAGTGTCAGCTCGATTACATAACGCAGATCAGAACCACGGCGTGAACGCCCGCCGCCGCCGCCGCGTGACTGACCAAAGATATCACCGAAGTTCCCAAAGATATCGCCAAAGATATCTTGGAAGTTACCTGCGCCTGCCCCGCCAAAGCCGCCACCGCCCATACCATTTTCAAAGGCAGCATGACCCATACGATCATAGGCTGAGCGTTTGTCTGCATCGCTCAAGACTTCATATGCCATGGACGCTTCTTTGAATTTTTCTTCAGCTTCAGGATCATCAGAATTACGATCGGGATGATACTTCATTGCCAGCTTGCGGTATGAACGTTTGATCTCTTTGCTATCTGCAGTCTTACTGACGCCTAATACTTCATAAAAATCACGCTTACTCATGGGCTCTCCTCTCGTCATTACAGTCACGCCAACGGGCAAATTCATCAACCACCATGTTAATTCTTACAATTAGGCATCTGCATATGTTTCACATGAAACATTAGCTATATGATAAAAATGTAGGAAGTATATGAAAATTGCGAGTTAAAATGGCGGTGTGCTGCTTTAACCAAATCAATTAATATATGTTTGCGCTATTAATGGAGACCCTAAGTTGATTTATCAAGTTACCAAATTATTAAATTATTAAATTATTGATTGCTGTATCAACGCTTATATAGTCATTACTCAGGCAGCAAACCTACGTAACATTTTCACACTTATATTGACCAAAGTCATGCTAGTATTTATCGCCATATTGATAATATCAAGTCCGCTAAAAGGTAGCCCAATCAATGAAAAAGCTTATAACACTGTTTACATTATTGGTCGTCATTATAGTCGCTATTTATGCAGGTTCGCCTTATTACAGCGCCTATCAGCTCAAAAATGCTTATGATGATAAAGATGGTGCGACTATTGCGGCTGCCATCAATTACGACCGAGTACGGCCCAATATAAAGACCCAACTGACCAGTAGATTTTCCAATACAATGAATCAGTACCCATTAGTTGCAGAGCTTGGCGGTGAGCCTCTGGCAAAAGCGGCTAATAGCTTTATTGTGCAGGCAGTAGATAGCGCAGTTACTCCGCAAAATATCGAGAGGCTGATCAATACTCAAGGACAAGCCAATACTGCGACCAAAGAGCTTGCCGCCGCTTGGGCAATCTCTAGCAATCAAATTGATCTTAAAAACCTTATCCAGGACTTGATTATTCATCGCGGTGATGTTGATATCGTAGTCAAACAACAAGTGCAGCAGATGATGAATCAGCAAGCCGCCCAATTAGAGCAGCAGGCAGCTCAAGGGACAGACAGCGATAAGCCGACCTTAAACTATTGTGGTCTTAATTGCTTTACCATTAGTGGTCAAGTCAAAGGCTACCCGATTACTATAAAGATGCAGCGTGAAGGCCTTATCGACTGGAAAATCGTAGATGTCGTGTTGCCGTAAGTTATTTAGTCCTGCCGTAAATCTTGAATAAAATACAATAAAAAACCGCCCTATAAACATAGTTTATAAGGCGGTTTTTATTGACGATCTTCTTTAAGAAGAATGACAGAGGTATCTACTTGACTCCCAAGAACTCTAAGAACTCAGGACTCTCAAAACTGGCTTGATAGAGCACCCCATCTTCACGGTAGATTGCAGGCGTGGCTATAACGGCCAGTCCAGCTGCCTTTTCACGGTTCGGTGTCACATAATCTGCGCTACAGCTAGCTGATGCAGGTGTCATCGCACCCGTTAGCATGGCTTTATCAAATGCCTTGCGACGACTGCTATCATCTGCCTGACACCAAATACCACGCATTTGCGCCGGTGACTGCTCATATATCGGATAGCCGATGACTTTTACGGTTACGCCCTTTGCATTGAGCATCGGTAGTTGTTGATGCAATCTGCGGCAATAAGGACAGTTGACATCGTCGGCTACATATATAACGGCTCTCTCAGCGCTCGTTGCTGGATAGGTTATTAGTTGTTTGTCATCTAAGGTTTTAAACACCGACTGGTTTTTACGCTTTTCAAACTCTTCATCCAGTCCGGTAAACTGACCATTCTCAATGACGGATATTTCACCATCTGTAATATATTGCGCGTCATCGGATAATAAAAACGGCACGCCCTCTAAAGTCGCGCCCCAAAGCACGCCCGGTACCGCGGTATAAAAGAACGGTGTTTTAGCGCTCATGTTTTTGAGCTCATTCATATTAGCAAGTACCGCAGATTTGACCGCAGCGCTTACTGGCATACCTATTTGCGCACTATTGCTACGCGCTGGGGTTTTGGTCACGACACGCTTGCTTGGGTTCTTTTGTAGCTCGCCTTGGATAACGTATTTGCCATCAGCAGTAATATGTAATGGCGTTTGACCAGCAAGATCAACTTGATACATGTTAGGTAAATTAGATGGTGAAATAGAAGTAATTTGCGTCTTAATACCAGCTTGGGTCAGCACTTGGCGTAGCTGACTATCGATAGCAGCACCAACTTCGCCAGTTGCTGTTGTATTCTTTGCGTTTTGGCTAGTGTTTTGACTCGTACTTTTACTTATGGAGTTCTTAACGGTTGGCTCAGCGCAGGCAGTCGTCACTAATAACATGGTACTAATAAGACTAGCAAATTTTAATACAGGTCGTTTCACAAGCGTTGTCCTATCAAGTTCGTAGTAGATTACTGAATCAAAACTTCTAAATTTTCTTCAATTAAGGTCTTTTAATTAAGAACTTTAATTCATGTTCTTTATTTCTTAATTTTAAAACAAGAAACTATATTTAGAAGATTATATTGAAAACAGCAACACTATGTAAAAAAGTAGATTAATTAAGCTGCTGAGACTGTAGCACATTGGCAGATTTTTATAAGCACTTGATAAGCGCTGAGTGCTTTATTTTGCAAAACTGCTACCCAGCTTTAAGAGACAGGCAACATCAGCAAACAGACGACCGATACGGTGCCTGCTGCTGATAGTTGTTTTGGGTAACTGGCTTTTTACGAGTGGATGTTGGAAAGAGTATGAGGCAACTTTTCTGCTACATAAAGTCTAGAATTTCGCGACTTCTTCTTCTGTCAAAAAGCGGCTATCCCCTTTATCCAAACCTTCTAATGTAATATGACCAATACTGGCGCGGTGTAGTTCAACGACCTTATTACCGAAATAACCCATCATACGTTTGACCTGATGATACTTGCCTTGCTCTAACGTCAGACGAGCATGAATCTCATCAATGAACTCGAGTGTCGCAGGTTTAGTCGGCTCGTAATCCCCTTCTAGCAAAATACCTTCAGCGACCTTTTTGATAGCTTTTTCTTGCGCCTCGCTGTCCATCGGATCTGCTAAGGTCAACTCGTAGACTTTTGCATGTTCGTGTTTAGGACTGGTCACCCGATGTAGCCAACCGCCATCATCACTCATCAGTAACGCCCCAGTAGTATCCACATCAAGGCGTCCAGCGATACGCAAACTGCCCAATTCTGGTACTGCGATCAGCTCGGTGACGATAGGGTATTCTTTAGCCTTTAACGTACATTCAAAGCCTTCTGGCTTATGCAATAGAATATAACGATTGCCTGTCGCCACTGACAGTGGTTCGCCTACCCACATGACATCATCGTTAATGATATCGACATGTACACCAGGATCTTTGATAACTTCGTCGTTGACGGTGACTTCGCCTGCGTGCAGAATTTTTTTGGATTCTTTGCGCGACAGTTCCGTGGCTTTACTAATAAATTTATCTAAACGCATACTATTTGCTACCATTAGTTTTGTTATAGTGAGGCAAGTTTAACATATCCCATCTAAACCTAGGTGTATCATCAAAACAATATAGACGCTAAAAACAAAACTGCGATATGGGCTAACGTGCTACTGAAAATATTTTTTCTTGCGTGCTGTGCCTACGCAGACAGAGGCTACGCAAAATTTATTTTTAGTGGCACTATGTCTAATTTCAGATTGGATTAATTATATGAGTTATCACACCCTGCAAAAAGCCATCACTGCTCGTCTTGAAATCAAGAAATCTGAATTCATTACTTACGCTTATCCGGTCACCACGCGAGAACAAGCCATGTTTCACGTGGAACAGCTGCGCGAACAATATCCTGATGCGCGGCATTGGTGCTGGGCTTATATCATCGGTGACCCTGATAATACAACGAGCGCAGGCTTTGATGATGATGGAGAGCCTAACGGTACAGCAGGACGGCCGATTCTAAACGTCCTACAACACAAGTCCATCGGTAACGTCATTATTATTGTGGTGCGTTATTTTGGTGGTATTAAACTGGGTGCTGGCGGCCTGACTCGTGCTTATGCAGGCTCTGCGCAAGCGGCAGTGGATGAGATGATACTGCACCCTTACGTACCAATGACGCAAGTACAGATACTAGCGGAGTTCGCGACTGAAGCGCAATGTCGTTATATAGTAGAAAGCCTAAACGGTAGTATTGATGACGTAAATTATAGCAAGCAGGTTACATTAACCGTGACTATTGCTGAACAAGATATTGAGCGTTTAAAAGAGCGTCTGGCAATGGATGGGCGGGTGCTAGAGGATAAGTAATTACCGCTACTTTTAAGAATAAACAGCAACAAAATGTGGACACGACCTACATCAAACCAAGAGAGTTGCCATGTCAATACATAACCTAGCAGAATTAAAAACCCCGCCTATTATTAATGGTAATACTTTTAACTTTGAGCCTTTTGAGCCGCCTTTTTGGCTCAGCAATGCCCACTTACAAACCATCCTGCCTACTGTTCTTGTCAAGCACAATCCTGCCTATCGTCGCGAGCTAATACTAGACTCTCATCAAATCAGCGAGGTGGCTTATGATTTCATCGATAATAGTGAGCCACAACCCAAACACAATCAACGTTATAAAACGCCATTGATAGTCTTATTTCATGGGATGGAGGGCAGTAGTGCCAGCCATTATGCTCGAACGTTAGCCACTTATGTCGAGCATAATGGCTGGCACTTTGTGGTAGGACATTTTCGTGGCTGCGGCGGCGTACCAATGTCTAATGAGGTGGTCTATCATGCTGGTGATAGCGAAGAGACCCATCATACGCTGGAAGTACTGGCCAAGCGTTACGAAACTATCTATGCGGTGGGCGTCTCGCTGGGGGGCAACTTATTGGCGCGTTATATGGCAGATTATGGTGATGATGCCATTTGTGCAGCCGCAGCAGTGGTATCGGCGCCCCTTGATTTGGCATCAGCAACTACGGCAATGGAAAATCTGATAGGTCGCAGGCTCTACACTCCCTATTTACTAAACCCCATGCTGACCAAAGTTTTGAGTCAACGGTTAGATGTTACAGAGCTCAATAAAATTACTGCCAGCGAGCGCATTCAGGAGTTTGATGAGGCCTTTACCGCGCCGCGCTTGGGTTACCGATCGCCTTATGATTACTATCGTCAAGCCTCGGCGATGCCGCACCTATATAAAATTAGCAAACCAACCCTGATTATCACGGCTAAAGACGACCCTTTTTTAGGTATTAACGCTACGGCAGGTGATGTCTCAAATAGCGTGATATTATACGAGCCGGCGCATGGTGGCCACATTGGCTTTGTACGTTGGAAAGACAAAGGGTTAGATACCAATTGGGTGCCAGAAATAGCGCTACAGTTTTTTAACGCTGCTGCGTCTGCGTAAAATAACTCCCCTTTACGGCAATCCTCTTCCTATTAATTTTACTCAGACCTTAACCATGTCATAAATATTAGACTAGTTAATACCATCTTTAAGTAACCATCCGTTCACTGAAAACCATTGGTTTTAACCCTGCCAGTCGGTATGATAAGTCACTGTTTTTGATAACAACTTATATAAGACTGACCTATGCAAACTTCAAAACCTTCAAAGCAAACTTCAAAACCTTCAAATACCGCAAAGCCATTCGCTCCTGCTCCTTTTAAGCCACCATTTTGGCTGACTAATCCTCATCTGCAAAGTATCTTGCCCAAGTTTTTTGCGCCAGAAGTGCCAAAGTATCGGCGAGTAGTCAAGCAAGACTCGTTGTGTGAGACTGACATTGCTTATGACTTCTACGATGCGCATCCAATAGAAGCAGCGAACGACGGTACACTTGAGCAAACACCTTTAGTCGTGCTATTTCACGGAATGGAAGGTAGTAGCGATAGCCATTATGCGCGCGCATTGGCCTATCAAATGCATAACGATGGCTGGCACTTTGTAGTGGCACACTTTCGCAGTTGTGGCGGTATTCCGGCCAACGGGCGCGTCTTTTATAATGCTGGAGACACTGAAGAGGTGCATCACATGCTGCAGAATTTACGTGAGCAATATGCCCATATCTATGCGGTAGGCGTCTCGCTAGGCGGTAATGCGCTGGCAAAATACATGGGTGAATATGGTGATGAAGCGCTATGCGAGGGTGCCGTGGTCATCTCCGCTCCTGTCGATATGTCGTCAGCTGCTCTAAGTATGCATAGTTTCTTGAGTCATCGTATTTATACGCCGTATTTACTCAATCCAATTATCAAGAAAGCACTGGCAAATGATATCACCGTAGAGGAAATTGCCTCTATCAAGTCGGTCAATCGTATCAGTGACTTTGATAATATCTTTACCGCGCCGCGTCATGGCTATCGCTCCAAAAACGACTATTACCACTCCTCATCAGCTCTACCCTACTTAATAAATGTTACCCATCCGCTACTGCTGATTAGTGCCAAAGATGATCCCTTTATTGGCTTTACCGCCACTCAAGGCGATGTCTCTGATAGCGTCACTATCCTTGATACCGAGCATGGTGGACATATTGGTTATCTGCGTTATCGCTCAGCTAGCAAACAGACTGACACGGTGAAATCAAGCTCTAAGCAATCGAAAAAGAATGGTAAAAAAACCAAGACCTCAAAATTCGATATCAATTGGATACCTGAAACCGTTAGCGCTTTTTTTCACTCAATTGGCATTCCGTCTAACGATATTTCACTTGATAATGTTTCACCTGAAAACGCTTCACCTAACAATGCTTCCAATGAATAATAATCTAATAAATCATAACCCTAATCCTTAAATTATTGAGAGTCTGTTATGTATCCATTTTTTCGTTATGCTAAATCTATCACTAAGGCTGTCATCGCTAACAAAAAAGGCGATCAACTAGACTTAGCAGATACCAGCGAGATTGAGATTCGTTGTAGCTTGACGGACATTGATAATTTTTTAGAGATGAATAATGGTCGCGTACTGACGTTGTTCGATTTGGGACGTACTGATTTTGCCATTCGTACTGGCCTTGGTAAACAATTACTGCATAAGCGCTGGGGGCTAGTTGTAGCTGGCAGCACCGTACAATATCGCAAACGCATTCGCGCTTTTGATAAGGTCACGATTAAGACGCACGTCGCTGCTATTGATGAGCGCTGGATTTACGTGGAACAATCAATGTGGGTGAAAGGCAAGCCCTGCTCGTCTGCCCTACTACGGACAGGCGTCACTAGCAAAGGGCGCGTGATTGAGACTCAAGAAGTGCTGGATGCGATGGGTAAATCTGATTGGGATATGCCGCCGACTGGCTATGTAGCCGAATGGGTTGAGAGTGATGATGACCGTCCATGGCCGCCTTTAGGTTAGGCTAACTGTAAATTTATTTTTGATAATCTTTCGCAGCCAGTTAACCTTAAGACTACTATTCCACAACATTACATTATACAAATACGTATAATAATTGTTAGGATATTAGTGAGTAGAACATTCCATTAAATACAGTCTAATAAGGAAAATAAAATGGTTAATAATACGGATTACGTTGGAACGCTATTTGATAATAGTGAGTCAAACCCAGGCAAAATTACTTTAGCCTTTACGATGGCAGGTGTCGCGCTTAAAAAAGGTCACTCTGCATCAGTGATACTGATGGTAGACGCGGTACACCTAGCATTGCCGAACGCTTTGGATAACGTCGATATTGGCGATCCGTTCGACCCTGCTAAGGATTTGCTAGAAGCGTTTGTAGAGAAAGGTGGTAACGTCTTAGTCTGCGGTGCCTGTATGAAACACGGCGGTGTGGAAGAGTCAGACATCGATAAGCGCTTTACCGTCATCAGCGGCGATGATGTGGTTGAGCTATTGATGAATGCGAAGGGGTCTTTGCAGTTGAACTAAAACTTAAGAATTGAAGTTGTGAAAATGGGCTGGTTTTCTTAACTGTCTTTTTGATGGTTTGGGGAACTGGCTTATTTTTTGACGTATCACTTAACTACAAAACCGTAGTCAACTATTTTAACTACAATCTTGTAGCCAAAATTTGCTCCTTTTATTGAACAACTAAATACACATTATCTAACATGCAAGCTGTCTGGCTTTGTTAAAGTAAGTCATGCAAATCTCATAATAAGATAACAAGGAAGCCCATCATGACCTTAATGAATACTCTTAATTTAGCCTGCCCTATCATTCAAGCACCGATGGCAGGAGCAACCACGCCCGAGCTGGCGGCGACAGTCAGTAACTTTGGCGGATTGGGATCATTGGGGTCTGGCACGACGGCGCCAGATGTTTTGGATAAGCAAATTGACACTATTAAATCGCTCACCGACCGCCCTTTTATGATCAATCTGATGGTGTTGTCTGAGCATGACTCCAGTACGTTAGATAGCGAGATTCCTGCTTGGCTAAGTAATTTCTATCAAGAAAAAAATATAGAAATGGCGTTACCTGAACGACCAGCGCTAAGCTTTGCAGATCAACTACAAGTGCTCTATGACAATCCCGTCCCTGTAGCCAGCTTTACCTTTGGTATTATCAGCGCCGAGCAAGTGCAGCATTTACAGAGTCTAGGCACACGCGTCATCGGTACCGCCAATCATCCATTGGAAGCAAAAGCATGGGCAGAGATTGGCGCTGACGCAGTATGCGTGCAGGGGGTAGAAGCTGGTGGACATCGCGGTGGTTGGTTGCCACAAAGCGCAAACGATCCAATGGGATTATTGACGCTGATTAGTCAAACGCGGGCTTGCACCGATATTCCGTTAATCGCTGCGGGTGGGATTATGACTGGGCAAGCCATCAAAGCAATTCAAACAGCAGGGGCTGAGCTGGCACAAATCGGTACGGCATTTTTGACCACAGATAAGTGCGGTATCAATGCTACCTATAAACAGGCGCTACTCGATGCCAGTCAAGATAATCGCAGTAGCGAAACACGCTTAACGCGGCTGTTTTCAGGTAAGCAGGCACGCGGCTTATTAAATGATTATTTACGTGATTTTGCGCAATTTGAAAACGCGCATGAGCTACCGCCTTACCCACAATTAAATGCCATGACCAAAGACTTGCGTGCCCATGCAAAAAAGACTCTTGATGCAGAACATCAGTCTTTATGGGCAGGACAAGGAGTCGCTTTGGTCAGACAAGAAGGCACGATTGAATTGCTAGAGCGACTGGTAAAAGAGTTGTAATTTAATTAGCGTAGGCCCAGTTTTTAACCCTGAGAAGCGTTAAAAAATTGTACTGTAATTTTAGCTTTGCAAGGAAAATGCTGGGTTAAAAACCCAGCCTACCATCTATACTTAAATAACTATTTAACTACCTCTTTGGCCCCTCCCGAAACGAATTATAATTCTTCAGCGTTTCTTTTACCGCTTCGCTCATCGGCATATAACTGACTTTTACCTTCCTCTGTAAACTGTATGACCATCTCATAAAAAATGACAGTCAAATGATCATAAAGCATGCCGCGGGTTTACAGCTCTAATAAAGACGGCATAAGCTTTCTCGTCTATGATAAGCGTTTCGTTTAGTCAGCCCCAGATAGCGCCAAAGGATAAACATTGAGTAATACAGACATATCTTCCAGTAAACAACGTGACCTTACCCAAGGGTCGATTGCCAAAACGATGCTCCTGTTTGCCTTGCCAACGCTTGGCTCATCGGCGCTGCAATCCTTAAATGGCTCAATCAATGCTATTTGGGTAGGACGGTTTTTGGGTGAAGAAGCGCTGGCGGCGACGGCAAACGGCAATATCTTGATGTTTATCCTGATATCCTTTGTGTTTGGCTTTGGTATGGCGTCAACGATCTTAATCGGTCAAGCCATGGGTCAGCGCAATGAGGATGTGGTCAAACGCACCATGGGTACAGCGCTTGGTAGTATTATTCCAATAAGTGTGTTGGTCGCGGCTGTAGGATGGATATTTGCGCCACTGCTGCTTGATTTATTAGGGACGCCGCCAAGTGCTGTGGATCTGGCTCTGAGTTATCTGCGCATGATATTCGTTGCTATGCCGGTTACCCTAACCTTTACGCTGATCATGATGGCGTTACGTGGTACGGGTGATTCTACGACGCCGCTTTGGTTCATATCGATGTCGGTCGCTATTGATTTGGTGTTGACCCCTACGCTTATTTTGGGCCTCGGACCCTTCCCTGAATGGGGTATCTTTGGTTCAGCATTTGCTACTGCCGTTGCCAATACATTGGCGCTGATTGGCATTCTTACCACTATGTATTTTCGTGGTTCTGTGCTGGCGCTTAGTAAGCCTGAGCTGCGGTTTTTGCGTGCAGATAGAGAAATTCTAAAATCAATGTTTTCAAAAGGGCTGCCGATGGGTCTTCAGATGATCGTCATCTCGTCAGCGGCACTGACGATGCTTTCTTTGATCAACCGCGAGGGAGTGCAGACGACAGCCGCTTATAGTGCCACGCAGCAGCTTTGGACCTATGTACAGATGCCTGCAATGGCGCTCAGTGCAGCAGCAAGCGCCATGGTGGCGCAAAACATCGGGGCAGGACAATGGAATAGGGTGGCAAAAATAACTCACTGGGGGCTTGTCTTTAATGTGGTGTTGACAGGCGCTGTCATCGTAGCGCTGACAATATTTGATGAAGCTGTCTTAAGCCTTTTCCTCGGTAGTGATAGTCCAGCGGTACCGATTGGGCGTCATATTCAACTGATGGCAACATGGGGCTTTGTGTTTTTTGGCATAGCGCAGGTATTTTTTGGTACCATGCGTGCCAATGGCTATGTAATCTGGCCACTGATTGTGATGGTAATTTCAATGTATCCTGTGCGGCTTGGCTTCGCGTTTGGATTTTATTCAACCCTTGGTAGTGACGCGCTTTGGCTATCGTTTCCAGCGGGAATGGTAGCGACCGCGCTTATGGGAGCAGGATTGTATCTGTATGGCGGCTGGCGTAAAGGTAAGCTGTTACCTGAAGAGGAAGCGGCACAAACAACCGAGGGTTATCGCGCCCATGCAGGCACTTGTTCGGCGTGCCGTGATGTGACACCGACGACGTCATGGGAGCAATCTGAAGATAAAAGAGCGGTTGCTCAGCGTTCATGATTACAAGGTTAATCAGGTAATTGTGATTACCGGTGTAACGTATTTACTAAGCCAAAATTGCGCTAGTGTATCATCAAAAATTTTCATTAAATGATGAAAAATTAAGGACTAAAATTATCATGGCTCTTCCCACCCTTAGAATACGCATGCGTCGCAAGTACTACCGCCTAGTCTTTACAGGACTCATGGCACTGATGATGTCGCTTATTATCTCGACTGCGTTGATACTGGTCAAAACAGGCTATAGTGATCATTTCTTCGCTGATCTACTGGGGTCATGGGGGCTGGCATTTATATTCGCTTGGCCAAGTGCTTATGTTTGCGCGTATCTGGTGCAGGAGCATATACTTAGTCGGATTGAATTTTATTGAGTAGTCTCAACCTTGTTTTTTAAACAAGCTACCCTATGATTGATCGTTCCCTCCAGTACTGGCTCGATCTGCGCGCACTCTGCGTCAGCGAGCGGACAACGGGTGCGAAACACACAGCCAGATGGCGGATGAATAGGACTGGGCAAGTCACCTTCTAACAGCTGAATGGTTTTGTTACGCTCAGCGATAGGGTCAGGTAATGGCACCGCTGACATCAGCGCTTGAGTATAAGGATGGGTTGGATTGCCGTAGACTGCTTTGTCCACCCCAAGCTCAACCGCGTGACCCAAATACATCACCAGCACTCGATCGGCAATATGTTTGACCACCGATAGATCATGAGCAATAAAAATGAGCGCCAGCCCCATCTCTTCTTGAATATCTTGCAATAAGTTAATAACCTGCGCTTGAATAGAGACATCAAGGGCGGAGACAGGTTCATCGCAGATAATGATTTTGGGCTTCAATATCAGTGCACGCGCGATACCAATACGCTGACACTGACCGCCTGAGAACTCGTGCGGATAGCGGTTGATTTGATTGGAGAGTAGGCCCACCTTTTTCATAATGGCGCGTACTTCGTCTTGCACTTCCGCCTTTTTCATCTTTGGATAATAAGTACGCAATGGCTCAGCGATGATATCGCCGACGGTCATGCGCGGATTCAAGGAAGCCAGCGGGTCTTGGAAGATCATCTGAATGTCTTTGCGCTTTATTCTCATAGTCTTTTTGGAGGCGCCCACGATCTCAGCATCATTGAACTTAATGCTACCCGAATTGGCACGTACCAGTCCGATGATCGTTCGAGCAAGTGTGGATTTACCGCAGCCTGACTCCCCAACCACGCCTAAGGTCTCGCCGGCAAACAACTCAAAAGATACGCCATCAACTGCTTTTAAGGTATCGGGCTTTTGCCAAAAGTACGAGCCTTTGCGCTTGATAGCGAAGCTTGTGCGCACATCTTGCACTTGTAATAGTGGGGTTTGGTTCAGCGTTGGATCAGGCGCTTGACTGGTCGTGTTAATGGTCTCTACATTCGCTGTGGTCATGCCTAACCCTCCAAATTCAATAGATTGGTATTGCTCTTTGCTGACGTATCCACTTGCATCTCAGGCTGCCAATAACAGGCGCGCTGACGCTCATGCGGTAAGAACTCAAGCGGCGGTGGCACATCGCGACAGATATCCATCGCGTGCGGACAACGCTCATGAAACGGACAGCCAGTCGGCAAGTTTAGCAAGTTCGGCGGACTGCCTGGAATGGTCGCAAGCTTACCACCTTTATCGTCAAGACGCGGAATGGCTTTGAGCAGGCCAATCGTATACGGATGCGTCGGCGTATAAAATATCTCCTCGGTCTCGCCATACGCCATGGTTCGCCCTGCATACATGACCAATACCCGATCGCAGATACCCGCGACCACGCCCAAATCATGAGTAATCATCACAATGGTCGTACCAAAGTCGCGCTTAAGCTCGTTGAGTAGCACCATAATCTGCGCTTGTACAGTGACATCAAGCGCTGTCGTTGGCTCATCAGCAATCAACAGTTTAGGGCGACATAAGAGCGCCATAGCGATCATCACGCGCTGACGCATACCACCTGAGAACTCATGTGGATACATACCGATACGTTTTTTGGCTTCTGGAATCTTAACTGCGTCGAGCATTTTTATCGATTCAGCCCAAGCCGCCTTTTTACTCATGCCTTTATGTAAAATCAAAACCTCGGCAAGCTGATCTCCTATTTTCATATAAGGGTTCAGGGAGGTCATCGGATCTTGAAAGATCATCGCGACTTGCTCAGCGCGGATTTTATTCAATGCCTTTTGCGGTAGTCCTAGCAGCTCCTGACCTTCAAAACGTACCGAACCTTGAGTGCGGCCATTTTTAGCCAACAGCCCCATAATGGCAAAGGCGGTTTGCGATTTACCAGAGCCGGATTCACCAACGATGCCTAAAGTCTCCCCTTCATTGAGGTTAAAATTTAGACCATTTACCGCGGTCACCAGACCGTCTTCTGTCGTAAACTGTACAGATAAATCTTTGACGGTCAGTAAGCTGTTTTTCTCAGAGCGGCTATCTACAGGCGCGTCCCTACTGTCATCACGAATGGTCGAAACTATTTTTTTAGGAGGACTGTTTTTAGTATCATTTTTAGCATGGTTTTGAGCGGCGGTATTGATATTTTGAGTTGTCATAGTGTCGACCTCCTAGCGATCTTTGGGATCAAACGCATCACGCAGACCATCGCCGATAAAGTTAAAGCAAAATAGAGTAATGACCAAAAATGCAGACGGAATCAAAATCTGCCAAGGCGCGACTTGCATCGTCTGTGAGCCTTCTTGTAGTAGCGCGCCCCAACTGGTCATTGGCTCTTGCACACCAAGTCCTAAAAAGCTCAAAAATGACTCAAATAAAATCATCGTCGGCACGAGTAAAGAGGCATAAACCACGACCACGCCCAGCACATTGGGTACGATATGACGAAGAATAATGTTAAAACCTGATACCCCGCCGACATGTGCGGCTTCAATAAACTCCTTACTTTTCAGACTCAGCGTCTGACCACGCACGATACGAGCGACATCAAGCCAAGACACCAAGCCAATAGCGACGAAAATTAAAATAAGGTTACGGCCAAAGATAGTCACTAGCAAAATCACGAAAAACATAAACGGAAAGGCGCTCAAAATCTCCAAAAAGCGCATCATGATCATATCGACTTTACCACCAAGATAGCCTGACGTTGCGCCATACACGGTACCAACCAATACTGCCACCGTTGCGCCTGCGATACCGACTAGTAAAGATATCCGTCCGCCCATTGCGGTGCGTACGAGCAAGTCGCGACCGAGCGAATCGGTGCCAAAATAATGCTGGTTTTCAATCGATGGCGCCGCTTGCATAAAGTTCCAATCGGTCTCAGCATACCCATAAGGTGCTAGCATCGGTACAAATATCACAAAAGCACCGACCAGCAATAAAATAAAAAAGCTGGCCACTGCGGCTTTGTTTTGATAAAAGCGTCGCCACGCATCTTGCCAAAGGCTACGGCCTTTAATCTCTTTGGTAGGCAAATCAGCCATGCCAATAGGTTGGTCTGCGATAAGGCTCATAGTCGTCCTTTTAATAATCTGTCATTTGAAGTGTTAAGCGGCAGTGCGCTCTAGATAACGGCTCGTTTTTGATCACAATCAATACTGAACTTTGGGATCAATAACGGCGTATAAAATATCGACAATAGCGTTAAAAGCAATGGTCAATACGCCAACCAAAATGGTCAGACTCAGCACCACACCATAATCGCGATTAAGCGCTCCATTGACAAATAACTGACCAATACCCGGTAGACCAAAGATGGTTTCGATAACAATAGAGCCTGTGATAATACCCACAAAAGCAGGGCCTAGATAAGAAATAACAGGTAGTGACGCTGGACGCAAAGCATGCTTTAACACAATCTGACGCATCGGTAACCCTTTAGATTTTGCGGTGCGTATATATTGGCTGTTCATCACCTCGATCATTGAGCCGCGCATAATCCGTGCAATACTTGCCACATAAGCCAGCGCTAACGCAGTCACGGGCAGGATAAGGTTTTGTAGCGCCCCATCATTCCAGCCACCTGCCGGTAACCACTGCAAAATGATGGCAAAAATAAGCACGAGTAGCGGCGCTTTGACAAAGCTTGGAATCACAACGCCGGTCATCGCAAAAGCCATGAGCACGTAATCAAGCCACGAGTTTTGTTTGAGTGCAGCGATAATACCAAGTGCCAAACCCAGTACCACCGCTACTACAAAGGCATAAAACCCAAGCTCTAACGAGACGGGTAGAGACTGGGATAACAGCTCATTGACCGTATAGTCTTTGTACTTAAAAGACGGCCCAAAGTCGCCTACTGCCAACTGTTTTAAGTAGTTGACATATTGTAGCCACATTGGGTCGTTAAGATTATATTTGGCTTCAATATTTGCCAATACCGCAGGTGATAAGTTGCGCTCTGTCGTAAAAGGACTACCAGGCGCTAGGCGCATCATAAAAAAGGACACGGTAATCAAAACAAACATAGTCGGAATGGCTTCTAAGATACGCCGAAAGATGAGCTTTAGCATAGAACCTCTTTATAGAACCTTTGTATAAAGGCTCCTATCTCTAAAATTTTTCTTGAAATAATGACCTTCAAGATTTATAAGTCCAAACAGACAAGCGCTATAAATCAGAACAAATCTTTTTTATAGCGCTCACTTATAAAGGTGATTTAATGACTAGTGTTTGGCAATAGAGATATTTTTGCCCTGCCAATTTCCCAAAGGATCATTCTCCGAAAATCCGATAACATAAGGCTTAACCATTCGCGGACTGACGTAGTGATAGATGTTTAACAGCCCCATATCGTCATCCAACTGAGCCTCTGCTTGCTGATACAAATCTGCACGCTGCGCATCGGTGACCCCAGGTTTTAGGGTTTGCGCCATCAGACTATCGAATTTGGGGCTATTGTATTTACCGTAGTTACCGCTATTGTCAGATTTTGCGATATTTAAAAAGGCTGAAGGCTCATTGTAATCCGCACACCAGCCGGCACGCGCAATTTCATAATTGCCGTTACGGCGCGTATCGAGGTAGGTTTTCCACTCTTTATTGACTAAATTGACATCGACAAACCCAAGTGCTTGCTTCCACAATGAAGTGGCAGCAACCGCGACCTTTTTATGGTTGTCATTGGTATTGTAGAGTAGCTCAAAGCTAAGCGGATTATTCTCATCATACCCTGCTTCATTAAGTAGTTTTTTGGCCTCAGCGATACGTTTGTCTTGATCCCAACTGGACCATTCTGGCGTGTTTGCCACATCACCATTGGTCACAGTAGGCGTCAGCTGATAAGCTGCTGTTTGGCCTTGGCCGATTACCTTATCAACAATAGTATCGCGATCTAAGGCTAGCGCCAAAGCGCGGCGTACTTTAGGATCATCGAAAGGCGGTTTTACGGTATTAAATTCATAATAGTAAGTACAAAGGTAAGGCGATACTCTCAGCTCTTTTCCATAATCTGTTTGCAAAGAGTTAAACTGCTCGGTTGGAATCTCATTATAGGTTACATCAACCTCACCTGCTTGATAGCGCGATACATCAGTCACGCTAGAGGGAATCGGTAACATAGTAATCGTATCAAGCGTAGTATTGGCGTCATCATAATACTCAGAATTACGCGACAGCACCAGCTCGTCATTGATCTGCCATTTACTGACTGTATAAGGACCATTGACTACGATATTAGTAGGGTCTGTCCACTTATCGCCAAACTCTTCGACGGTCTTTTGATGTACTGGTTTGACTGAGTTATGAATCAGCATATCGGGGAAGTACGGTACTGGTTCTGTTAGTGTCACTTGTAGCGTCTTATCGTCGATGGCTTCTACGCCTAGCGTCTCAGTACCAGCAGCGCCCGCGACGATTTGATCAGCGCCTTTTACTTTGGCATCAACCAAATAGCTTGAATAAGGGGACGCTGTATTTGGATCGACCAAACGACGCATACTATAAGCGAAATCCTCTGCGGTAACCGGATCACCATTTGACCAGTTGGCGTCACGCAGTTTAAACGTCCATACTTTGTTATCGTCGCTCTCCCAGCTGGTTGCCATTGCTGGGATAGTTTTGCCATCAGCATCGGTATTGGTCAGGCCCTCAAATATTTGACGACCAATATTAGATTCGGGTACGCCCGATACTTTATGCGGATCTAGCGACTCAGGCTCGGTGCCGTTATTGATGGTTAGCTCTTGCGTTTCAGCCAAGACATTGGGGTCAATGTCAGCTGCAGCATCGGCATTGCTGGTGTTGGCAGTATTGTCGCTACAGCCCGTCATAAACATAGCAAGTACAAGAGAGGTGGGTAAAAATACGGTAGTACGCAGGGAGGTAGGGTTGAAAGTCATATGATATCCTATCGGGCAGATGGCAAGCAGCTTGCCCAATCTTTTAGTAAATCCATTTAAGTTTAGTATCTATTATTTATGTCATTAAAGGTCATATTCCGACCTTTTACCTTGTAATTACAACGCTTCAACCAAACCTTGTTAGGTCCAAGTAAGCAGTTACTATTACCTATTGATAACACAAATTAGAAAACTATTGGTAACATTAATAATAAAAAAAGTTATGAATGTCAACAGCTTTTAAGACTTTGGAGAGAATATGAGGTAGGAAGAGTCTCTTAAGACGATGATGCTATTAGGTCAAAATGATAAAAAATCCTATCAATTTATGAGTTTTTGCACAAACTTTATCGCTTTTATCGCTTAAAACCGATCTTTCATCAAAAGACTGCTCTTCTGTTATGAATTGTAGTCAAAATTTTTCAATAGCCTACAATGCTTAGAGGGGTATTATTTGACTGTCTGGTCTGAATCTTAATAGAAGTGACGTTACCTTGTGATTGTAAGTCGATGACAACGTTCATTAACCAAACTGATATTGCGATAGACACGCGCGACTTGCTACTGTGGCTGGTAGTTTTTCACCAATCAAAAAAAATAAAGGATTTATTATGCGTAGCGCAACTTATGAGACTTTTGGCAAACCGACTGAGGTATTAAGCCTTGGCGACAGCCCTATTCCAGAGCCAAAGGCCAATGAAGTGCGAGTCAAAACCATACTCGCCTCGATTCATAACCATGACCTATTGACCATTCGCGGTAAATACGGCTTCAAACCTGAACTGCCAGCGATCGGTGGTTCTGAAGCCTTGGGGATCATCGATGCTGTCGGTAGTGACGTCAAAGACCTAAAAGTCGGTCAGCGTATTGCGGCAGCCAGCGTACAAGCGACATGGGCTGAATACTTTACCGCGCCTGCCAGCATGATATTCCCTATACCGGACAGCTTAAAAGACGAAATGGCGGCACAATTAATCGCTATGCCGCTCAGTGCCTTGATGTTGCTTGAGTTCTTAGAAGTAGAGAGTGGGCAATGGGTCATTCATAATGCTGCCAATGGTGCGGTTGGTAAATCGCTTGCGATGTTAGCTGCTGCGCGCGGGGTTAATACCATTAATGTGGTTCGCAGTAGCGATGCGTTAGAAGAATTGGACGCGCTCGGTATCAAAAACAATATCAATAATTCAGATGACGACTGGAAAGATCAAGTCCGTCGCATCATAGGCGATGACAGCATCAGCGCCGCAGTGGACTCGGTCGGCGGTGAGGCCAGTGGTGATTTACTGTCATTGCTAGGTCATTATGGTACGTTTGCTGTCTTTGGCGCAATGTCAGGCAAGCCAATGGCGCTCAATCCTACTGATATGATATTTAAGCAAGCAACGTTAAAAGGCTTTTGGGGCAGCAAAATCAGTCAAGAAATGAGTGTCGAAAACAAGCAGCGTTTAGTTGATGAGCTGATCGAGCGCGCCGTTGATGGCAAGTTAAAGCTGCCCGTTGAAGCAACTTTTGATCTGGCGGATATCATCAAAGCAGTCGATGGTAAATTGCAGTCTGAGAAAACAGGCAAAGTGCTTTTGAAGCCTTAGTCTTTAGTCAATACTAAAACTATTAGTGATGGCAGTGTTCTTCTTAGAATGCTGTCATTTTTTTATGCTTTTATGTTTTTATTTAATAATAGCAACCCATTCATCGAATTTACAATGATAAGCAAGTAACAACGTTAGGTAACCAAAATCAAGTTGAGAACGCTTAGTCTGAGTTGTTATCGTCTATAAATAGCAAATTATAGTCAGTACTAAATAAAATCAATACATTATTAGCTACGTGCTACTGGTATAAATTTTCCTCGCTTGCTGTGTGCTTCGCACTTCAGAGGCTTCGCAAAATTCATTCCAACAGCACTGTATCGGTTTTAAATGATTTGACTATGTTATCAAGCTTATATCTCTTTAAGTACTCAAACTTATAAATAATAAAAAGGATATTTCTATGCGCACTGCAACTTACAACGAATTTGGCAAACCCTCTGACGTGCTTAGCGTAACCGAAAGCCCTACTCCAGAACCTAATAATAACCAAGTCCGTATCAAAACCATCTTATCTTCTATCCATAACCATGATCTGGTTACCATCAAAGGCGAGTACGGTAATAAACCTGAACTGCCTGCCACGGGCGGTAGTGAGGCGGTAGGGGAAATCGATGCTTTGGGTGAAGACGTAAAAGGCTTTGAAAAGGGTCAGCGCGTCGTCGTATCAGGCGTACAAGGTACGTGGGCGGAGTACTTTATCGCGCCAGCTCAAAGCATCATTCCTATACCAGACGCTATCGATGATGAAATGGCCGCTCAGCTTATCGCCATGCCGATGAGTGCGCTGCTACTCATTGAGTTCTTAAACATCAAGCCGGGTCAATGGATCATCCAAAATGCTGCCAATGGCGCGGTTGGTGAATCTATGGCGATGCTCACCCCTAAGCGTAATATCAATACGATTAATTTGGTGCGCAGTACAGAGTCCGAGCAAGAGCTGATCGATCTTGGTATTACCAAAAACAACGTTGTCACCGACAACAATGACTGGAAAGAGCAAGTCAAAAATATCGTTGGTGACGACAAAATTAGTGGCGCTGTCGATGCGGTCGGCGGCAAGTCTGGTGGCGAGCTGGTATCTCTACTAGGTAAACACGGTGTGCTAGCATCTTTAGGTGCCATGTCTGGCAAACCGCTCACGCTTAACCCTAGTGACCTGATTTTTAATTTGGCGCAGGTAAAAGGCTTTTGGGCGAGCGATATGATGCAAGAGATTAGTAGCGATGATATGCAGCGCCTAACCCGTGAGCTGATTGAGCGCGCGGCAAGCGGTCAATTAAAACTCCCTACTGGCGGCATTTATCCTTTAGATGATATTCAAACAGCGGTCTCTGAAAAAGTACAGTCAGACAAAAAAGGTAAGATATTGATTAAGCCTTAATATATGTGTTTAAAACCTATTTAATCCAAAAGTAATAAAAAAGGAATAATATTATGTCCAATCAAACAAACGCTGATAATAAAACCTTTAAAGCCTTAGTTGTCGAAGAAACGAACGACGGTGAATTTAAAAAAAGTATTGAGCAGCGCAACGTCAGTGATTTGCCTGAGAACGATTTATTGATCGAAGTGCATTATTCATCATTGAATTTCAAAGACGCTATGTCGGCATCGGGCAATAAAAGAATCACTAGAAACTACCCGCACACCCCCGGTATCGATGCCGCTGGTATCGTCATCAGTGACAAGTCTGGCACCTTTTCAGAGGGTCAAGAAGTCGTCGTATTCGGTTATGATTTGGGTATGGATACCGATGGCGGCTTAAGCCAAATGATTTCTATCCCAGCCGATTGGGCGGTCGCCTGTCCAGACTCCTTATCGCTAAAAGAAGCCATGATTTACGGTACGGGCGGCCTAACCGCAGCCTTAAGTGTGCAAAAGCTTGAAAAAATGGGTGCAAAACCTGCAGACGGTCCCGTCGCGGTCACAGGTGCAACGGGAGGCGTCGGCAGTATCAGCATTGCGATTTTAAGTCAACTAGGCTATGAGATCATTGCCTTCTCTGGTAAGCCTGAACAAAGCGACTATCTAAAAGAGCTTGGCGCAAGCGAAGTCCGTCATCGCGATAGCATTAATGAGATTGGCGATAAACCTGTCGGTCGTGAGCTGTGGGCCAACGCCATTGATACCATCGGCGGCGACTATTTGGCAAACTTGCTCAAGCAAACCAAAGCTGGCGGCGCGGTTACTTCTTGCGGCTTGGCAGGCGGCGCTGAGTTTTCGATGACGGTCATACCTTTTATCACCCGCGCAGTGTCGCTACTCGGTATCGATTCGGTCTATATTCCACTGGACGATAAAAAGGCTATTTGGGAGCGCGTTTCTACCGATATGAAACTACCTAATTTAGAAAGTTATGCCGAAGAGATTACCCTAGAGCAAACGCCTGAGTACTTAGATCGCTTTATGGCGAGCAAGACGGTTGGACGTTATGTGGTAAATGTAAAGGGTTAGGTTTTTGGTTTAGAAGATAGGTAATAATTAATCCGCTAAATTTAATACTATTTTAGGATGAAGCTAGTTAAGGATCATTTTACGCTATACATTAAACTTAATGTTACGCCCTAAACGATGGAGCACTTTATGAAACAGACAGTTGATAGTTGGCCTGATATTCCTTATCAAGATTGGAAAGAGACCTGTACACTATTACATCTATGCTGCCAGATCGTTGGTAAATACCGATTATCGCATACCCCATGGATTAATCATGCATGGCATACAACATTGTATGTCACGCCGCAAGGTTTATCGACAGGAACCGTTCCAGATGGTGATCGCTATATCACTTTGACACTCGATTTTTGTGATCATAAATTACGTGCGATATCTGACGATGGACGCTCAGAGGAATTTGCTCTCAAAGACATGAGCGTAGCAGGCTTCTATGCCCAAACTAAAATGATCGTCGAAGCGGTAGGCGGAACTTTTAATATTCATGGACAGCCAAACGAGCTGGAAGATGCAACGCCTTTTATCAGAGACACTAAAACTCGACCTTATAAATCCAATGCCGTTGCCAACTTCCACACGGCCCTACTCCAGATTGACCGAGTGTTTACTCAGTTTCGCTCTGGATTTATCGGTAAGGTCTCACCATCGCATCTGTTCTGGGGATCGTTCGATCTGGCTGTCACACGGTTTTCAGGTCGTCTTGCACCTCTGCACCCGGCAGGTATTCCGAACTTGCCAGATAAAGTGGCGCAAGAGGCTTATAGCCATGAGGTATCCTCTGCAGGATTTTGGCCAGGTGGTAGCGGTGTGGATGAGCCGATGTTCTACTCCTACACCTATCCGGGACTAGACGGTTTTGCTGATCAAAAAGTAGAACCAGCAGAAGCAAGGTTTGATAAAGACCTTGGAGAGTTTTTGCTACCTTATGATGCTGTGCGAACGAGCGACGATCCAGATGCCACGCTTATGGCGTTTTTACAATCAACTTATGAGGCTGCTGCAAATCTCGGTGATTGGGATCGGGACGCGCTGGAATGTGCTCTTGGCAAACCTAAAGTTCCTCGCGCCATTCATTAAGTTTGCGATTTGTGCAATAGAATGCATCCAATCGGGGGATTACCTGACCCCTACTCAGTATCGATTCGGTCTATATTCCACTGGACGGTAAGAAAGCTATTTGGGAGCGCGTTTCAACCGATATGAAACTACATAATTTAGAGGGTTATGGCGAAGAGATTACCCTTGAGTAAACGCCTGAGTACTTAGATCGATTTATAGCGAGTAAGACGGTCGGGCGTTATGTGGTGGATGTACGGGGTTAGGTTTGGTTTAGAGGATAATTTTTAGATGATTGCGGTGCTCTTTTGGGGTACTGCCGGTTTCTAACCATTACATGACTTCTACCAATTTAATTTGTTTGTTTTCGTAGCGTTTATGAAACTTCTGAGCGTTAAACTCTATTTCTTTTAAAGCTTCATCGATACCAATTTCTATAATTGGTCGACTATAGTTATACTCTTCACCAAAGGAAGAGTTTTGAAAAAATCTTCCTACAGGATCAATCATGAGGTAAGAGTCAGTCATTTCATCGTTATCTTCTGAAGAGATAATATGTGCGAAATCTTTATGTCTATCTAAAAATTTTAAAAAATCACTTTCAGAAACATTATATTGTGACGTTTTAACTGGTAGAACTTTAAATACTTTCCATTTGTTAGGTTTTACTCTATCAATAAAACTTGATAAATTTTCTGATTTGTTCAAACTACTGACCACTGTATTAATTTTTATATCAATACTTGAGCTTAAATCTCTGATGCTGCCTATGTCGTCTAAAACCTTGCCGATGTTCATCGATTTGTTTTTTTCAATTCTGCCAACTTCCGTGTTTGTTTGCTCATTTAATGAATCGACGCTAAATCCGATGCTGTCGAAATTATCTGCAATAAGCTTGTTTAACTCTTCGTTCAATCTACTGCCGTTAGTGATTGCGGACAAACTGAATTTTCGTTGCTTAGCGTAGTGAATAATTTTTGTTACCTTGCTAGTATTTAAAAACACTTCGCCACCTACTAAATTAAGACGGATTTTATCAAACCTTGTTAAATAAAGCCTATTTAGAATACTTGGTAGTGTTTCAATTTCATCCAACAGTTTTTTGATTAATTTATCGTTATTCAATATCTCTTTTTTTTGTTTACCCCATTTAGCAAAGCAATAATAGCATTTGTAGTTACAAGCTTCTGTAATGTGCCAATTTACTACTAACTCATTTTCATTGTTTAGTTTAATTCCCATAAATCCTCTCACTTATAATCCATTATAATATTAGTCTATGAGTTCAACTGTAGACTTATAAATAATGCTTCAAGCAAGATTAGTGCCATTGTAGAGTTTAGCGAATTTCTTATAGGCAACATGAGTCTTTTATTAATGAACTCTTCAACCAAAAAAACACCCAACAAAGTTGAGTGTTTAAATTGATTATTTGCGTTCATTTGCGTTCATTTGCGTTCATTTGCGTTCATTTGCGTTCATTTGCGTTCATTTGCGTTCATTTGCGTTCATTTGCG
>NZ_JBPYDD010000006.1:0-227525 GCF_051847535.1 Psychrobacter sp. 1U1
GTTTGTGGCATTGGGCCATCAGTTGCTGATACGACTAGGATTGCGCCGTCCATTTGAGCGGCACCAGTGATCATGTTTTTAACATAGTCGGCGTGACCTGGGCAATCAACGTGCGCGTAGTGACGAGTGTCGGTGTCATATTCTACGTGTGAGGTGTTGATGGTGATGCCACGTGCTTTTTCTTCTGGTGCGCTATCGATAGACGCGTAGTCTTTGGCTTCGCCGCCAGAGGTGATTGCTGCTACGGTTGCGATTGCGGCAGTCAATGTGGTTTTGCCATGGTCAACGTGTCCGATGGTGCCGACGTTGACGTGGGGCTTGTTGCGTTCAAACTTGGCCTTTGCCATGGGTAGTTCCTCTTTATTGATGAATCTTTATGCTTAAAAAATATTAAACAGTAAGATCGGTAAATAGCTATTTGACGGTTTATGACAGAGTTAAAACCATCAAACCGTTGACGCTAGGATAAATCTAACAAACTTTTACTATCAGTATAGAGATACGATTCGAACACTATACTAACATTTTCAGTCTACTCAGTACATATGATCGGTTTATGTTGAATAACTGATGTATTCACAATGTACTGACAGCACTAAAAGGCAACACCTCAGTGTCACCTTTAAATCTTAATCCGCCACACTAACTTTAGAATTTTCGACAGTCTATTAATTTTCAACATTCTGTATGGTTGATATCGACGTAACATTATTTAAAAGTAGCGAAGCAAACACAAAAAGTATAATCAATAAATGGAGCTCATATCGAGAATTGAACTCGAGACCTCTCCCTTACCAAGGGAGTGCTCTACCGCTGAGCTATATGAGCATATCTTAGCCAGCCTATAAGCTGTACTAAAAAAAATATCACGATACAGTAATAATATACTGATTGTCGTGATGATTTATTGGTAATTTTTGCGTTGGTGTATATATGGAGCGGGTGGCGGGAATCGAACCCGCGTCATTAGCTTGGAAGGCTAAGGTGTTACCATTATACCACACCCGCAATGACTCTTATGCAAAGTGACTCTTATAGTATGAATACAAAACAGTATTATAAATATAAAGAGTAATTATGTATAACGAGTATGCTTGGCGTTATGACAAACTACAGAAATATGGTGGTGGGAGAAGGATTCGAACCTTCGAAGCTTTCGCGACAGATTTACAGTCTGTTGGGTTTGACCGCTCCCCAATCCCACCTTAGGTTGCTTTGAATAAACAGACTTTAATATAAAGCAAATTTATAAAAAGCTACTTTGAAAGAGATGGTGCCGACTGCCGGGATCGAACTGGCGACCTACTGATTACAAGTCAGTTGCTCTACCAACTGAGCTAAGTCGGCTTGTTCTCTCAAAGTGGTGGCTATTCTATCAAATATTTTGACAGACGCAAGCCCTTTTTTATTTTTTTTACACTTATTTTAATAAAAATTTTCAAGCACTTGATTGCATTGGATTTTTTTATAAAAATACTGGTTACGATTTATGCTGCACTTTCATTGTAGCCACAACACATCACGTCTTTTTTCATTAAGCTAAGTATGAATCAAATAACATAGGTTTAATAATACCAGACCGCTAGTCTTTAACCAAGTCGTACTAATGAATACGTAACCCATCACAAGCCATCTTTACCGCCTTGACCAATGCTAGTGCTTTTTTATTGGTTTCGTCCCACTCTGCTTCTGGCACTGAATCAGCAACTACCCCTGCCCCCGCTTGAATATGTATCTTACCGCGGCGCATCACCGCCGTACGTATGGCAATCGCAGTATCCATATTGCCATGCCAACCCAGATAACCTACTGAGCCGCCAAACACAGTTCGACGTACTGGTTCGACCTCGTCAATCACTTGCATGGCACGAATTTTGGGTGCACCTGATAGTGTACCTGCTGGAAAAGTCGCACAGAATACATCCAGCGCGTCTTTGTCAGCTAGTATTCTACCTTCGACGTTAGAGGCAATGTGCATCACTTGCGAATAGCGCTCTACAAACATCTTCTCGGTAACTTTGACACTGCCATACTCGCAGACACGGCCGATATCATTACGACCAAGATCAATTAGCATCAAGTGCTCAGCGATTTCTTTTTTATCAGCCAGTAGCTCTATTTCAAGTGCTAGATCTTCTGCTTCATCTTGACCGCGTTTACGTGTGCCTGCCAGTGGACGCACTGTCACTGTCCCATCTTCGATACGTGATAGAATCTCAGGAGAGGCACCAATAATGTCAAAACGTTTGTGGTCATCAAGCGTATAGCCATGTACTAAAAACAGATAAGGTGACGGATTTAAAAATCTTAACGCTCGATACACTGCCAGCGAGTCTCCTTTATAGTCCGCAGTTAAACGCTGAGCGGGAACGACCTGCATAACGTCCCCTTCTAATATATAATTTTTTATCTTATTGACATCATTGCAATACTTCTCTTGTCCAGTTTGCGATTCAAATTTTGGTGTGGGCATGATGGGCGTACTCAAGTCTGGCATCTCAGCCAGCTTATCTTCGATTTTCTCAAGCTCTCGAATCGCTGCACCATAGCCATCCTTATCATTACAATCTGCATAAACGATGATGGACAAAGTGTTTTCTAAATTATCAAAGACGATGACACTCATCGAGAGCATTAACCACATATCAGGTAGCGACATGGGGTTTGGCGCATCAGACAATCCAACGCTTGGTTCAATAACGCGTATCATGTCATAACCGAAGTAGCCCACCAGCCCGCCACTAAAGCTTGGTAGTGCTTCGATCTCATTTGGTGTGGGCATTTTATACTGTGCCATAAGCTTTCTAATATAATCAAATGGATCATCGACTGCGTCACTATCAATCTGATCGTCTCTTTTGATGGTCATATAACCGTCTGTGTACTGTAAGATTAAATCGCTACCCAGACCAATCATAGAATAACGCGCCCAGCGCTCACCGCCTACGACTGACTCAAACAAATAAGCTGAACCGCTTAAATCACGTACTCTAGAAAACACAGAAACTGGTGTTTGAGCATCCATTAAGCGTTTTTTGACAAGGGGGGCGTGACTATAACCTTGTGTTTTAAATGCGTTATATTCTTCAAAGGTCATCATAGTAAAAAGTCTCTTAACACCAAATAGGCAAAAGATAAAAATAGCAGTAGCAAAAAGACAGTACATGCTCGGCGTTGAAATAAATAGAGCATAAACCTGTCAAGAAATGAGGATGGACCAAATTTAGCTACAGTATAGCCAGCCAGTATAACAAAACTGGCCAGCGTTAGTATTATTTAGCACTACTGTACTGTTCGGCTCATCTCTTTAGTTATAAGGCATCTTCTATAACTGATTGGTGCCAGCTAGCAAACTGTATAAACGATCAAAATAAGCGATTAAACGCCGCCCATGTTAAATAACCATAGAGCAATTCCGATGATAATAATGACGATAAATACCCATATGAACCAACTACCGCTTGGTTTTTTCTCTGGATGTCCTGTATTAGCAGGATTGTTGACAGCTTGATCCATTGCATTATTGCCTTCAGTTCCTAGATCGCGACCTTGACCTAGATTGGCAGTACCAGAAAACTGCGCTGAGGCAGCTTGTTTGGCGCGTAGTACATCTGGATCTGACTCTTCTTGTAAAGTGGTTTTAGTCGTCTTATCGTGCTCTGGAGCATCATCTGGCTCTTGATGCGCAGTTGGCTGTTTTGCTATTGGCTCGTTAACTGTTGGCTCATGGTTTAGCGTCTCTTTAGACTTATCATTAGACATCACTGTCTCCTTAGCTGTGGCCGTACTCGGTGCTGAAGTAGATTGAGAAGTAGTTTCTGTTGCCGTATTAGTTAGTGTTTCTACGGATTCACTAGTGGTAGATGAGAGGACTTCTGTGACTATGGTATCTTTGACCACTGGCTCATTGACAGCTGTCTCATCTACTACGCTTTCAGTCAGCACGCTATCTTTGTCTGTCGCCGTGCTTTGCTTGGTCGCAGGTTCAACTGGCGCGGCTGCTACTGGTGTGACCGGATCAGTATCTACCTGCGGGGCAGCAACCTTAAAGACAAAACTTGCAAAACCAACCGTATCATTTGTATTAAGATGAGTAGACTTATTGCCCTCAATGCGCTCATCATTGATAAATGTCCCGTTTGATGAGTCCAAATCTTTAATATATAAATCTCCGTTTAAGACACTAAGTAACGCATGATTGCGTGATACTGCCTTACTACCAAGTACGACATCGTTGTCGTTACCGCGTCCGATGGACAAACTGTCATCAACCGTCAGTGTTAAATCACCCAACGCTTCAGTCATTGCGTTAAGCTGCCAAGTCGTTGTCTCTTCTTTAGTCTTTAGCAGGTTGTTGTCATCTAAGTTATTCGTCATCTTGCGACTCCTTATTATAAATTTTTGAAAATATGACCAAATACCATCTTTGGTCATACCGGAAGTTGTTGTTTGTCTTTATTTTACTGTGGCATGAAATAAGGCTTGATAATGGTGTTTAGCTTATCATACGGGATACTTAGCACTGGCATACCGTAGGCATAAGGACCGATAGAGTAATGCTGGTAACGAATATCGATGCCTTTATCCGTTAAAGTTATGTTGTCACTGAACACGAAAGGCCAGCTTTGCTCATAATCATGAGTGTCGCTGGCAACTGTACCGACCCACTTCTTATAAGCATCGTACGCCAATGCCTCAAAGTCTGACTTTTTGCCCTTTTGCAACATGTCTACCAGCTGCACCTGTTGCTTCGTTGTGGAATCAAATACGAGATATTCGCTATACGGCATTCCATGGGCACCGCCTGTAAATATATAGGAATGTATCTCAAATAACTCAAAGTTATCTACATGTCCTAGATATTTAGGCTCTATCGTTAAACGATAAGTAAAAACGCTATCTGCAGGCAAATCAGAAAATTGTGAGGCTGCAAAGTCATCAATAGCTGCTCTAACATCGGCGTGACTATTTTTATTGTTGATAGGTGCCGACTCAGACATTTTACTGTTTACAACTAGATCGTTAATACGTCCATTAACAACCCCGTTTAGCCAGTCATGATTGGTTTTAAGATATTTGATGTCAATTTTTGGACAGTTTTCACGTTTAATACAGCGTTCTTGTAAATGTTTTGGTAAATTATAATCAAGATAGTCTGTTGCACTGATCAAAGTAGTCGCATTGGTAGATAAACTAAAAGCACTCAATAAGATGGCAACGCCAAAAGTAGCAATCGGCTTTATACCTTTGATTGTATTTATATTTTTATTAAATTGTGAATGCTTTATCACATGATAATAAGTAGCTATTGACATATATCCTCTTTAATTAATAGACGACATTTATAGATATTCTACCGTAATCAAAATCTATTATTGTAGGAACACTGTTTTAGCGATCAGTTTTTAATAACATGGCCTAATACTTTCAATGAATCATACAAACAAAAAAGACACGGCCAGCGTGTCTTTTAAGAATATATTATAGGACTAAATAATACCTTCTAGCATCGTTGATTTTAGTGCTCGCGAGTATTGCTAAAAGTCACTTCCGGATAGCGATCTTGCATCAGTTGCAAGTTAACACGCGATGGCGCCAAATATGTTAAGTAGCCACCGCCATCTATCGACAACTGATCATGCGCTTTTTTCTTAAATTTTGCCAGCGCTACTTCATCGTCACAATGAATCCAGCGTACTGTAGCGATGGAGACGGGTTCAAAAGTACACTGCACCTTATATTCTTCTTTTAGTCGATGCGCGACCACTTCAAACTGGAGCACACCCACTGCGCCTAAGATTAAATCGTTATTAATCTGCGGCATAAAGACCTGAGTAGCTCCTTCCTCACTAAGCTGCTGTAAACCCTTTTGCAGTGCTTTAGATTTTAATGGGTCTTTTAGTACCACACGGCGAAACAGTTCGGGCGCAAAATGTGGAATACCGGTAAAGTTCAACTCCTCGCCTTCGGTAAAGCTGTCGCCGATAGAGATCGTACCGTGATTGTGTAAGCCAATAATATCACCTGGATAGGCTTCTTCTAATGCTTCACGGTCACCTGCAAGAAAAGTCAGGGCATCAGCAATCCGTACGTCTTTGCCCAGACGCACATGCTTCATTTTCATACCTTTCTCGTACTTGCCTGAGCAAACCCTTAAAAACGCAATGCGGTCACGGTGACGCGGATCCATATTGGCCTGAATTTTAAAGACAAAGCCGCTGAATTCAGTTTCAGTCGCTGCCACTTCGCGCTCATGAGTCGGATGCGCTTTGGGCGATGGGGCATATTTGACTAGAGTATCCAGCACCATATTGACCCCAAAATTACCTAGCGCTGTACCGAACAGTACTGGTGTCATCTCGCCTGTTAAAAACTCCTCAACACTAAAGTCTTCTAGCGCCATTTGTACCAGCTCAAGCGACTCTTCAAAAGCATTAAACATCAGCTCACCCAGACGCTCGCGTATATCAGGATAGTCATAACCGTCCCGCGTTTCAGCGACGCTCATATCACCACCATGACCTTTTTCATAAAGATAGGTCTTGTTTTCGGTTAAGTGATATACCCCAACGAAATCTTGACCCATACCAATAGGCCACGTCACAGGCACGCATTTGATTTTTAGTACACTCTCAATTTCACTAAGCAGCTCAAGCGGTTCGCGAATCTGACGATCCAGCTTATTGACGAACGAGATGATTGGTGTATCACGCATCCGGCAAACTTCCATCAGTTTGATGGTACGCTCCTCCACCCCTTTTGCGCCATCGACCATCATCAGTGCGCTATCAACGGCGGTCAAGGTACGATAAGTATCTTCACTAAAATCAGCGTGACCGGGGGTATCTAGTAGATTGACCATATGATCTTTATAAGGGAACTGCATGACTGAGGTCGTAATAGAGATACCGCGCTCTTGTTCCATACTCATCCAATCAGAGGTTGCATGACGATCGGTTTTGCGGCCTTTGACTTCACCAACCACTTGGATCGCTTGACCCCATAACAGTAGCTTTTCGGTCATAGTAGTCTTACCCGCATCAGGATGCGAAATAATGGCAAAGGTGCGGCGTTTGGCGACTTCGCGAGCAAGCTTGGCAGGAGGTAACTTAGTGGCTGAAGGTTTAGAATCTGCGCTCATAATGAATAACTTATCGTTAAATTTTGGAAAGGAAAAACAGAAGGTAATACAGATAGAGGTGAAAATTTAGTGCGCTTATTGTAGCCGATTTATGGTTTGGATGCTATTTTTGCTTAAGGTACTGATACGCTGAAACAATACACCTACTTATAATATATAGCTTGATACTGTGCCAGTACTATTTATTTGCTACTCTTTTAAAAAGACGAAATTTAATATAGATGTTAAATCTAGATATTGAATACAATTATTAAACACAGCTATTGAATACAGTTACTTCAATGATATTTAGCCACCAATATTTATAAGGGAATAATTATGCTACTTGAGAAAATAAAGACACCCGGACTCGCTCACTTGTCCTATCTGGTAGGCTCAGGTGGAAAAGCAGCAGTCATTGACCCACGCCGCGACTGTAACATTTATGTCGAAAAAGCACGTGCTGCTGGGCTGAAAATTACCCATATCTTCGAAACTCACCGTAATGAAGACTTGGTTTCTGGTGCGCCAATTCTAGCAGAATTGACTGGTGCAGTAGTACTACATGGGCCAAATCCTGAAAAGCCTATCACTTATGCGCAAACAACTCATGAGAATGACTGCTTTGCCATCGGTCAGCTTGAGATTCGCGTACTAGAGACACCTGGTCACACTGATGATCATATTAGCTTTGTGTTATTTGATAGCGCCTATCCAGAACAAGCTGTCGGGGTTTTCACAGGGGATGCGCTATTCGTGGGCGATGTTGGGCGTACGGACTTTTATCCCAATCGACGTAAGGAAGTGGCAGGTCTGCTCTATGACTCATTACAAAAAATTTTAGCGCTTGGCGATCAAGCCCTTATTTATCCTGCCCATGGGGCTGGGTCAGTGTGCGGCTCAGGTATGGCTGCGCGTGAGTTTTCAAGTGTCGGCCATGAAAGACTGAATAATCCGCGCCTGCAGATTGAGAGTCGTGACGTATTTATCGATGTCAAAATCAACGAAAACCATTATCAACCCCCTTATTTTCGCTTGATGGAGCGCCTCAATATGGAAGGCGGTGACGCCGCGCCGCGCATTATGCGTCCGCGTCATCTATCGCTTGATGAGCTTAAAACCTGTGACGCGGATCATCTCATCGATATTCGAGAGCCGATGGCTTATGCTGCCGGTCATCTGCTCGGCGCTATGAGCCTGCCTGTGGGGATGATCTCCGCTTTTGCTGGCTGGTTTATCTCTGAAGGCGAAAGCATAGCACTGATTGCCGCCAATGAAGAGCAGCTTGCTACCGCCATGGAGCATTTGGTACGCATCGCCCTTGATAATATCGTCGGTGGCTATGTCGGTGTGGTGTCTGCTGCCGCACAAGGTCAAAAGATACAATCAACACCTATGATCGATACTGCTGAGGTTAAAGAAAGGCTCAACGTTAATAAAGACGACTGGACACTGCTTGACGTCCGCGACGCCGATGAAAGAGCTTCTGCTGCAATTAAAGGATCTGAACATATCTATGTCGGTCATCTTAACGAACGTTGGCATAAACTTGATAAAAACCAGCACTATACGTTGATGTGTGGTAGTGGCGCACGGGCGACAGTCGCAGCAGGATGGCTTGCAAGCCAAGGCTTTGATAATATCGATATTTATCTTGGTTCAATGAGTGCATGGCAAGCTGCACATAACTGATGTCATCTTCGATAGTACATAATCAACGTTTATGTAAATGCCAAAACAGCTATTAATAGTAGCGGTTGATTTGGTCTTCTAAGAAGTCAGCCGCTACCTCATTAACTAAAGTGCAATCAACCACCCCGCGTCTGCTGTTTTCGTTGGGGCGCGGTGCATTACTGTCAATGTAATCGGCTTCATAGATACGGTCGTCATAATCGACAGCTCTGAATATATATTCTGGTTCATTGTCAAAGGCAAAATATCTAACCTGAGCAGTTTTTAGTTGATTATTGATACCCGTATCTGAGCGAGTGGTACTAAAATTTCGATTATCGCTAAAACGATTTTCGCTCATATCAACCCAGTCATCAAGATTATCATAACGGGTTTTATCTTTATCATTGAAAATAAAAAACGAGCGGTCACTGGTCGTCACAGGGATATAACAAACAGAACCTGTTGGAAACTCTACATTTGGTGGAATGTTTGGATAATTATTCAAATCAGTGAGAATCCCTCGGCTACTAGCCAAATTATTGCCAAGACTATAACTACCAGCGCTGACTCCAGACAGATCTAATGTTCTATAAATGGTTTCATAACTTAAATTATTACTACTATTCAACTCATAAATTGGCTGTCTGATAGTACGTCCGTTGACCTTAATATAGCGATCTTCAAGCGTGCCCTCAAAGTTATTCGATAACACTATCGATCGTTCTAAATCATCAATATTTTGCGCGCTAAAACTTCCTAAAATGTTGGTTACATCAATATCACGCTCACCCTCGCTATATTCGGTATCAATACGCGCCACAGCTTCTCTACCAGTTTGACGATCAATGCCTTTATCAAAACTTGTCAGCGTCAGCTCATTGTTATTGCTTGAGCCAAAAATGCCATTGTCTTCCTCGTCACACCCAACAAGCCCAATCGCTAATAAAGAAATAGCAAGCGGTGCAAAGAGTTGTTTGTGTGTTTTTTTCATCGCTAGGCATCCTTATTTGTCAGTAATGGAACGTTGTTAAAAGCTATTTCACTAAATGTAAAGGAAGTGGCTACCGCCTAATCTATCATCGTTTAACGGCTACTATTAGCTTACACTAATCACCAAGCTGCGACCACATGAAGCGAGTACTTTACTTACCAACCTAAAAGATTGACTTACAAATTCATAGTATAGATTTACCACCGCTATATAGAGTCGTGTTAAAAATTTGTTATGCTAATCAACTTAATGACCAACAAAATGTGTTTACTATAAAAACTGACAACAAAGGATGTGTTATGAAAACTTTATACTCTACTAAAGCTACTACTACTGGCGGCCGTGCAGGTTCAGCCAGCTTAGCTGATAGTGATCTCAGCATCAATATGGTAGCGCCAGGTTCTGGAAAAGAAGGTAATAACCCAGAGCAGCTATTCGCCATGGGCTATAGCGCCTGTTTCGATAGCGCACTTGGTGCAGTCAAACAAATGGAAAAAGCCAAATTTGATTCGACTACTCAAATAGAAGTAGATTTGCTACAAGGTGAAGGGCATGACTACAAGTTAGCAGCAAAAATTCATGTGACTGGCGAAAATACCGACCTGTCTGCTGATGAGTTCCAAAAACTCGTTGAAAAGGCTCATCAAGTCTGCCCGTACTCAAAGGCGACACGTGGTAATATTGATGTTGAAGTGACTTCAGAAGTAAAAAGCTAAGCTGTATCATGAGTTGATAAACAGAACTGTTGTTAGCAAAGCCCAGCAAGTCTGGGCTTTGTTGTTTTTAACCTTTATAGTTAAATAACGCTTATAGTCATATACATTTTAACTTTTGAGCCATTCGGCACGCGCTGATTTTATCGTTATAATGGTTGATATTTTTTGATTTTATCCAATAGCTGATAAGTGACCTCTATGACCGATAATGACCACAATTCGCACTCACCTATTAACCCTAATACGCTACCAAATTTTGATAATATGCCCAATGTGGCGACCATGGATACTAGTCATGTAGATAAAGACCAGCCACCATTTATTTTAGTAGACGGCTCGTACTATCTGTTTCGTACCTACCATGCACTGCCAAAGACCATGCAAAACTCGCAAGGCCTGATAACCAATGCCATACGCGGCACACTAAACGCTTTGCTGAAGCTTATGCGACGCTATCATCCAACGCATATGGCCGTTTGTTTTGACACCAAATCTCCGACCTTTCGCCATGCTATGTCTGCTGAATATAAGGCAGCGCGCCCGCCCATTGATATTGAGTTGGTTGAACAAATTCCTTATATTCATCATCTGGTAGCGGCGCTTGGGATTCCTTTATTGCGTATAGAAGGCGCAGAAGCCGATGATATTATCGGCACCCTTGCCTATCGCGCGGTTGAGCAAGGCCATCACGTGGTCATCTCGACTGGTGACAAGGATATGATGCAGCTGATCAATGATTGTGTGATATTAGAAGATAGCTTTACAGGCAAAATCACCGATAGTGCAGGCGTGATAGAAAAGTTCGGGATTGAGCCTCATCAGATGATTGACTTTTTGACCTTGATGGGCGATTCATCAGACGGCATCAAAGGCGTGCCTGGTATCGGTAAAAAAACCGCCAAAGACTTGCTTAATAAATACGGCAATATCGATACAATGCTCAAAAACGTTGCTGAAATTAAAGGCCGCGCTGGTAAAAACTTGGTCGAATATGCCGATGATATTCCGTTCAATGCAAAGCTTGCGACCATTGTGACCGACTTGGCCATCGGACAAGATTGGACAGACCTTATAATAAATACTGACCCCTGCGCCCATATTGATGAGCTACGCAAGCTGTATAGTGAGCTTGAATTTAAAAATGAGTTGGCCTCTCTTGATCACCCAAACCATCCTGCCAATGGTAGCGCAAGCATCGCTGACAGTCAGGTCGATGCTGAGTCGCAAGCGCAAGTCGCAAAATCACTGCAATCAAGCACGATTGAAAACATTAAAGACAGTAAAAGCCATGACAAAGCCTGGCATACCATTCTCGACATGCCCGCTTTTGAGAGCCTACTTGAGCAGCTTACAAACGCAGCGCATTTCGTTATCGATACCGAGACGACTAGTATTTATTGGCGACAAGCCGAAATTGTCGGCTTATCTTTTGCCGTGAAGGCCCATGAGGCTTATTATGTACCGCTCACGCATCGCTTAGAAGGTGATGAGCTGATCGAAAAGCAGCTTGATCGTGACACAGTATTAGCAAAACTTAAACCTATTTTGGAAAACCCAAAAATTGGCAAAATCGGTCAACATCTAAAATATGACGCTCATATCCTCAGTCATTATGATATTGATTTAGTAGGCGCTATTCATGCCAGCCCTAATAACTGGGCGATGGATACTATGCTCGCCAGCTATGTCATCAATGCCGCCATTACTCGTCACGGTATGGATGATCTGGCGCGGCATTATCTACAGACACAGACCATCAGCTATGAAGATGTCGCTGGTAAAGGCGCAAAGCAAGTTACCTTTGATCAAGTGGCTATCGATATTGCCAGCGATTATGCTTGTGAAGATGCCGATATTACTTATCAGCTCTTTGATCTGTTTCATAGGCAACTTACTGAGGATGACAACAACGCGAAATTACTGCACGAGCTAGAGATTCCAACAGCCCAAATTCTTTGTCAAATGGAAGCAAACGGTATTTTGATTAAGCGCTCTTTCCTCAATGAGCTGTCTAAACGCTTTGATGAAGAAATTATCGCTCTAGAAAAACGCGCTTATGAAATTGCTGGCGAAGAATTTAACTTAGGCTCACCAAAGCAGCTCGGTGAGATGCTATTTGATAAGCTTGGCGTCCCTGGTGGTAAAAAAACCAAGTCAGGACAGTACTCTACTGGTGAAGCTATATTATCGAAGATTGATCACCCATTAGTAGAAATCGTACTGGAATATCGCGGCTTATCTAAGCTTAAAAGCACCTATACCGATGCACTTGATGCCGTAGCCGATAACGAGACTGATCGTGTGCATACTAGCTACCATCAGGCATTGACCAGTACCGGACGTCTATCGTCAACTGATCCTAATTTACAAAACATACCAATTCGTACGGTGACAGGCCGCTTGATTCGCCAGGCTTTTATTGCCCCAAAAGGACGCGTTATTTTGGCAGCGGATTACTCACAGGTTGAGCTGCGCCTCATGGCGCACTTCTCAGAAGACGCCAACTTAACTCACGCTTTTAAAGAAGGGCTGGATATTCACGCCGCGACTGCTGCGGAGGTACTTGGCAAAGATGTTGAAGCAGTTACTGCCACTGAGCGCCGCAATGCCAAAGCCATTAACTTTGGTCTACTCTATGGTATGAGCGCCTTTGGGCTGGCAAAACAACTCCAAATGAGCCGCGGTGAGGCACAAGATTATATCGATATGTACTTTGATCGCTATCCGGGAGTTAAGCAATATATGGTTGATACACGTGCCAGTGCTGTCAATCGTGGTTATGTCGAGACTATACTGGGTCGTAAGCTCTATACGCCTGATATCAATCATAGCAATCGCATGGTCAAACAAGGCGCCGAACGTGCTGCGATTAACGCACCACTCCAAGGCTCAGCTGCTGATTTGATTAAACTCGCTATGATTGCTGTCGATAAAGTACTGCCTAAAGAGCAGGCGAAAATGTTACTACAAGTTCATGATGAACTGGTGTTTGAAGTAGATAGCGATAAGGTAGAAGAGATTAGCCAACTCATTACTAATGCCATGCAAGATGTCTTAACGGCCACTGCGGTTGAAAAGGGTTGGCATGTAGACTTTGCTGTGCCGTTATTAGTTGAGACTGATAGTGGTCAGAATTGGGATGAGGCGCATTAGAGATTGATGTTGGTAGAGGATCAGTTGGTTTGTTCAGCGCTCGTAGAAAAAGCTGAACAAACCACTCCATTTACTCTACTCGTAGATACATTTAAAACTTTAGAACGTATATTCTAAAAGGCCACTTCACTAACATAGACAGACTTACACCGCTCTTTTTCTTCTACGAATACCAAGCCCGTCACGAATATTAAGCCCCATAAGCGTCAAGTTTGCGGCTCCTACTATCAGCTCGATGCCCTGTACGATATAAAACGTGCTACCAAAGCGGCCCAAGCTTGCCAAATAGCTTAAATAAAATGCCGACGGTAATAGTATAATCAGTCCATTTATAACAATAAATGGCATGCGTTTTTTCTTAGCCAATACATTGGGATGTTTCACTTTGACGCTAAGCTTGCTACCCGACATGCCTGCAATTATCATGGTTGGAATAAAAAAGATGAAAGCGTAGAGAATGCTTTGCTTCACCATAGCAATGGTTTCATAAGACATAAATAGCTCACTGATAAGCGTACTTAACCAAAAGCTTAGAATAAAGAAAAACCCTAAAAAACCAGTGGTAGCATGAATTTTGACTAAATATCGACGATCCATTGTTATTCTCCAGCAGTGTTTTTAGTAGCATGGCGTTAGCGATAAACTATTTACCAAATAGCGTTAACAACACTTTAAAAGCTCTAAACTTTTAGACGCAAACTTAATCTAATCGCTTCATACTTGAATATAAACATAGCATGCTATATAAATACATAGCAAGCTATATTTATATCATATTAGAAAATATCTTGTTCAAAATATACTTATATAGAGAATAGATCATGACCTTCAAAACTGAATCTACAGGGTATCTTGCTAATCATCTTGCTAGGTTGTACGCCATTTTGCTCAATGAACAGATAAAACCGTTAGGTATTAGTACAGCTCACTTCCCCATTCTGCTTGAGCTATGGCAACAAGATGGTATAACGCAAAATGACTTGGTACAGCTAGGTAATTTAGCACAGGCGACAATTGCCAATACTCTCAATAGAATGGAACGCGATGGATTGATCACGCGTGTAGCAGATAAAAAAGATGCACGGGTCAAACACATCTTGCTGACGAAAAAAGCTAGGTCGCTTGAAACCAAAGCCATTAATTGTGCCAGACAGGTCAACCAACAGTCGCTGTCAGTCTTGACTGAGGAAGAACAAAAACAGTTTAATACGTTGATGCAACGGGTGATTATTAAACAGCGGGAACTGGTAGAAGAATAACACTTTGTGCGAGAGTACCAGCTTACATCAAAACTAACATCACTACCTGTAGATAAAGGCCATTATTTTTCTACTCTTTTAAGCATCAAGCTTTTGCTCTAGTGAAAGTCGATCTTTAATAAGATGAGTCCTAAAATGACTGATGACCAGTTAGTTATATCTTGAAATGCTGTTTTTTATTAGCTGGACGTATAATATACTTCACCTACGTTTTTATAATTGATGGTCTAAAGTGAGTCCTTGGGTTCACTTTTTTATTTTTTGCAAAACCAGGAGCCCTTTATTTTGGCTACAGATGGCATCATCGAAATACCCGGTCTTATACTTATTATTGTCTGCTTACTACGCTGTGCCCAGTATGTAGTACAAAGTCATAGCAAGCAAAGTCGTTATTTTTGGCTCGCATCAGTGCTCGTATTTTTTGCTGTGCTTCGCCGAGAGCTAAACTACTTACCAGAACTGCTTATTTCAGGCGACTTTTCGCTGCTTGGTCATTCTTATGACTGGTGGGAAGATGGTGTGCTGACCCTTGTCTATCTTGTCATCGTTGGGTTGCTCGTTTATTCATGGCGTTATCTCAAAGCCGTCTTAAAAGATGTCGATGTAGCATTATATGTCTTCGTAGTCATACTGGCGATAATACAGTATATGGGCGAGAATGCGATTGTTTTCCCTTATGCCGTTGGCGGTACCATTGAAGAGTTAGCAGAAACTGCTATTTATGGTATTGCTTTGTTTTATGTGTGGAAATTTAAGTTAGCCGATTTTGACACTCAGACAGCAGAAAACCTAGATTTAAAAACCGCAAGATGATAGTAAGAAGAGTTGACTGTGGTATCTACTTTAGCGATTAACTTTGCTTATTAATTTGCTATACTCAATATAAGCTCGAGGGACAATAGTAGTATTTATAACGGTGCCGACTTTATTGATACCTATACTAAGGGTGTTGCTAAATATCGTGACTTAGCGTTGTACCTTGATTTACTCATTATTGCTCATTATTAAGTTACTCATTATGAATATATTAATCACTGGTGCATCGCGTGGTATTGGTTTGGCCACTGCCAAAAAGCTGGCGGCAAAGGGTCATAGCGTTGGTCTATTTGCAACCAATACTGATACGCTTGAAGACGCAACTAAAGATAAAGCTTTTAAAAAAGCGATCAAACAAAAACGTATCATAACTGGTCAGCTTGACGTAACCCAGCCTGACTCATGGGAAGACGCTATCAGTCAAATGATTGATAATTTTGGCAGTATTGACGCGTTAATCAACAATGCAGGTGTGCTAGTCAGTGGTGCTTTGCCCGCGACTGATTTGCAGCAGCAGCTGTCTTTAATCGATGTCAATTGCAAAGGCGTACTCATTGGCTGTCATAAGCTTGCGCCTTATTTGGCTGATAGCAATAATGGTAAAATCGTTAATGTGTCTTCAGCGTCTGCTATTTATGGTCAGCCTGAAGTTGCCAATTATGCAGCCAGTAAGTTTTTTGTCCGCGGTCTCACCGAAGGCCTTAATATTGAATATCAAAAGCTCGGTATCAAAGTCATAGACGTCATGCCGCTTTGGGTTAAGTCTGATATGACAAAAGATATTGAGGTGACGAGTATTGATCGCTTGGGTATCAATCTAAACGTCAATGACGTGGCAAAAACGTTGTGCAAATTGACCACCAGTCCTAATCGTAAAATAAAAGGTACGCATTATGCTGTTGGTTTGCCAGCTAAAGTCTTTCAGGCACTCTCACAAGTTACGCCCGACCCAATCATACGCTGGGTAAATACCAAAGTGGGTGCCAAATAAAGCGCAGACCATTTACCAACAGCTTATCGTATTATCCTGACGGCTACTCAATCTGAGTGGCCGTTTTGCTTGCCGCTCGAATATCAACTGCTTGCTCGATGGTTTTATCGGTGAAGGTATTGTTTTTAATAAGCGTGTTTTTGATTGGCCCTGCTGCGCTGTCTTCGCGAACTTTTGAGCCAATATTAATAGGCAAAGTAACGTCAGCGGCGAATTGATTACTACTAATAAGCGTGCCATCATCCTCCACAACAACGCCCTGCTCGACTTGTTCAAAACGATTATTGATGATCTGATTGTTTTTAGCACTGTCTAAGTGATAGCTGGCAAAAGGCGTCTCTTTAATCAAATATGCACCGCACGCAAAACCTTTAAGATTACGCGACTGCCTTGATGCCACCCATACGCCCACTGGCTCATCTTGAAAAACATTACCGCGAATAATATTATCACGGCTCGATTCTGTACGTTTAAAATGATTACCCCGCGTTGGATCATCAGCATGCTCAAAGCAATTGCGATACAGCAATATACTGCCTGCGCCATTATGGATAAATCGATTATTCTCGATGCGATTATTGCTTGAAGAATCCACCGCGATGGCTTCACGATTGGGCTTAAACGTGCGAAAACCATTACCGATAAACACAGAATTTTTAATCACATTATCGCGGCTACCAAATTCTAAATATAACCCCACGGTGCCTGCGTTTTGAATGCGTACTTTATCAAAAGTAACGCCATGTACGTGATCGCCGACGAACATACCACTGTTAATACTGTTGCGACTAGTAACGTTGATTACGCGAATATTTCTTGGAGCAAGCCTCCGATTGGCAGCAGGATCGATAAAGCCGCGAATGTAGCGCTGATTTGGTTGGCTATATTGGCGAATATGTAGCGCATGACCATAGCCATCTACATGACAATTGGCAACGGCAATATCTTCGATAGCGTCATCCGTCTTAGGTTTAATCGTAATTGCACTGGCCGTTGATTTGTCATCAGCCATTGTACTAAGTGCAGCTCCCTGACAGTCGAGTGAGCTGTCTGATTGACTAAGGACGAAACGTACTGATTTTTCTGTTAGATCACAGCTTTGGTTTAAAGCACTATGATCTTTTACATGGACGGTTTGCTTGGGTGTCAATTGCGCGCAATCTATAATAGTGGTCGCAGCAGGTAGCTTGGTAACAATCACGATTGACTGCTTTGCAAACTCGTCAGTATCGTCTACAGCTATTATATTGCTAGTAGGCAGGCGATCACAGGCGCCCAAACTGACGCTGGCACTTATCAACGCTACTATTATTGGTCGCTTATTGTTTTTCATCATGACGATCTCATCAGTCGGCTTACCTTACATTTTTTGAACATGCTGTGACACCTTACTACTGGCAGTAAACCTCTTAAAGCTGCACAATATTGACAACATCCAACCTATCATAAAAAATTAAGGAATGACTTATGGATAATTCAAAAACCCCACTTCCAGACGCACAAGATCGCATTGATGGTGACAGTAATCAGCAAGTAGATATGGACAATCCCATGCTGCATACCTTTGACGACGACGATGTGATTGATAACGATGCAGGCTTTAGTAATACTGAAGTAGGCAGCGCGGCAACTGAAGGACTTACTCCGATACATCGTCAAAACGTTGATGAAGCCACTATTGATAATGTCCTTGTACAAGACAATCTAGATGATGGTGACTATCCGGATATTGTCGATATCGCTGATAAAGATGCTGCTGAGCACAGCAATAGTGATGATCTATAACGAGCAAACCCCAGTTAAAAAATACCGAACAGTATCAATGTCCGGTATTTTTTTGTCTTTGTATTGGGATATTTAGGTTATACCCAGCCATCAAGCGTACCCGCCCAGCCTTTAACTAGAGGTGCGCTCATGGCTTCTAATAAGTCGATGTGCGCCTCATCTATGTTTAGCGCTGGAATATAATGGTACTCTTGTCCGCCTGCATTAAGAAAGTTATCACGGTTTTCAATCGCCAACTCCTCTAAGGTTTCAAGGCAATCAGCTGAAAATGCGGGACTTAAAATCTGTACCGATTTGACCCCTGACTTCGCCCACTCATCAAGTACCACATCGGTATACGGCTTCACCCATTCCTGCTTACCAAAACGTGATTGAAAGCTTATAATCCATTCATCATCGGCAAGACCCAACGCCTGCACCACCTGCGCGGCGGTGCATTTACATCGGCTTGGATAGGGATCGCCTTTATCAGCATAAGGCTGCGGAATACCATGAAAGCTAAACATCAGTTTTTCGGGTTTGCCATGTGTCGCCTGAAAACGACGAATGCTATCGGCTAAGGCTTTAATATATAAAGGATGAGCAAAGTAGTCTTTGACAATCGTGATATTGGGCAAATTGCGCTGCTTTTGTGTCCATTTTGTGATGGCATCATAGACTGCACCTGTTGAAGTTGCTGAATACTGTGGAAATAGCGGCAACATCACAAAATGGTCGACACCATCAGCGCGCAATTTGTCCATGACATCAGGCAGTCCTGGATTGCCGTAGCTCATCGCTGGATGCACAGATACGCGATACGGCGCCGCGTCTTTCGCCAAGCGCGGCTCAAGCTTAGCGACTTGTTCATTTAAGATGTTGCGCATAGGCGAGTCGCCATCCCAAATACTGGCATAAGCTTCTGCCACGCGCTTAGGACGACTGGGCAAGACAAACAAGTTGAGAATGATAACCCACAAAAACTTAGGAATCTCAATGACGCGAGGGTCAGATAAAAACTGTTTGAGGTAACGACGGACAGCAGGCGCTGTCGGCTCATCAGGTGTCCCAAGGTTGACTAATAAGACGGCGATACGTGGCGGCAGTTTAGGTTTCATAAAGGCTGTATGTTATTCATAAGTAATAAAGGAGGATTGTTAAGACGATATTTATTTAATATCTGATTAGTGTAGCATTTTATCGTAAAAAAACGCATAGCAAAGGCGGCCTTTATACAATTTGCTACGCGCGTCAAATAAAGACGGCGCATGGAGGTTGTACTCCTACGCGCATCGCCATACAATAGGCAAGCTCATTTTAAAAACAGTATAGAAAAATAGTCTTCATCTTGTCTTTTTTTTATTGATGATCGTTGTCTTGCGAGGTAGCTTTGAACGCACGCCCTGATAGTACCAGTGACCAACTTCCAAAAGATACATTCGATTCGAATCGCTCAGTCGACATGGTTGGCTCAGTAGGAATCGTCACACCCGAAAAATTCCATTTTGCCGAACCGCTTACTTTAGAATGCAATCGTACCCTGCCGTCTTTTGACTTAATGGTCGAGACCTATGGCACACTTAATAAGGATAAATCAAATGCCATTTTGATTTGTCATGCCCTATCAGGCAGTCACCATGCAGCGGGCTATTATAGTGTTGACGACAAAAAATCGGGCTGGTGGGACAATATGATTGGCCCTAATAAAGCCATTGATACCAACCAGTTTTTTGTGGTGTGTGTCAATAACATCGGTAGCTGTTTTGGCTCCACGGGCCCAACGACCATCAACCCTGATACCCTTGATCAAGCCGATGGCAGTGAGCCACAAGTCTATGGCCCTGACTTTCCACTAATCACTATCAAAGACTGGGTAAAAACTCAAGCAATGCTCTCTGACCGCTTAGGCATCAATGTTTGGCACGCTATCGTCGGTGGTTCTATGGGCGGGATGCAGGCGCTACAATGGTCAGTTGATTATCCAGACAGACTAAAACGCTGCGTCGTTATTGCTAGTACACCAAAGCTATCTGCGCAAAATATTGCTTTTAATGAAGTCGCTCGTCAGTCCATCCTCTCTGACCCTGATTTTAACGACGGCCGTTATATACAAGCAGGCACCTATCCTCGTCGCGGGCTTATCCTTGCACGAATGGTGGGTCATATTACTTATCTGACTGAAGATGCCATGAAAGCCAAATTTGGCCGAGATCTAAAATCAGGCAAATTTATGTATGGCTATGATGTCGAGTTTCAGGTCGAGAGCTACTTGCGCTATCAAGGCGAACGCTTTAGTAAAAATTTCGATGCCAACACCTATTTACTTATGACCAAAGCGTTAGATTATTTTGATCCAACGCGCGACTATCCATCAACACAATCGCTAGATTCGGCAGCAGCAGTGCAACTTGAAGACTCAATTGCTGCATCAATCAACACCCCTAAAAGCACACTTGAGGACAATCTTGTGTCTCAAGATGATAGCGAAAGTGGCAATCACCAAGAACTGACTGCACTCAAATCAGCATTTGCCCATACCAAATGTCAGTACTTGGTCGTATCGTTTACTACCGACTGGCGCTTTGCTCCCGAGCGCTCACAAGAAATTGTGAATGCACTCATGGCCACTGGCAAACCAGTCAGTTATATTGATGTTGATGCGCCGCACGGTCATGATTCGTTTTTATTTGATATCCCACGTTACATGGGCGCAGTCAAAGGCTTCTTAACTGCACCGTTTATAACGAGCAACTCGATAACCAAAGGAGAGCGCTTATGAGAATGGATCATCAGTTGGCTGAGCGCTGGATTTCGCCCCACTCACATGTATTAGATTTGGGCTGTGGTAATGGCGATCTACTTGCTCATTTACAAAAAAAACGTAGCGTTACTGGCTACGGACTTGAGATTGACGAAGATAAGATTAACGATGCTATCAGTAAAGGTTTGTCCATTATCGAACAAGACTTAAATGATGGGCTGGCTCGTTTCGCTGATAACAGTTTTGACACTGTTGTTATGGCACGAGCGTTACAGGCGGTCAAAGCCCCTGATGTACTATTACTTGACATGCTACGGGTCGCACGTGAAGCTGTGATTACCTTCCCCAACTTTGCCCATTGGCAAAACCGTATTCATTTGGGGTTCAAAGGTTTAATGCCAGTTTCAGAAGCCCTACCTTATGAATGGTACGATACACCAAACATTCATCTATGCACGTTCAAAGATTTTGAGCAATTGTGTGCCAAACATGATATTCATATTCTTAGCCGTTTTGCTGTTAGTGACTCAGATAAAGGTCCCTCCCCTTTAATGTCAACTCTAATAAGACAGGCACCTAATCTTCTAGCAGATGTTGCCATTTACCGAGTAACCAAACAAAAGTCTATTTGAATTTATTATATTAAAGGACTGTGATTAAGTTTATTAGTAGCTAAATAAGTATTATATTCTGTATATTCATTCTTACAGCTTAATAACCGTATGATTTTGTTACATTCTATAATGCTCAAAACGACGTTAAAATGAGTAATTAGTATTTGAGTTTCGTAACTTCGGGTGGTAAGCTAGCAAAATAGTGTCGATGACACCCTCATTACAACTGCTTATCTGTTGATTTAGCGTAAATGATAAAGATTATATTCATAGTTGATATCACCTTGCTAACAACTAGGTAAGTTCATACTGCAAAATAGAATCTGCGATAGTGTTGCCTTATAACATAAGTGTTGGCGATAAACTTTATCCATTGCTTATCAACTGCCTAATTTTGGAGCTGCTATGAAATTATTAAAAGCCGCCTTGTTTACTGCTTTGTTCTCTTGTGCCGGATTGGCCAACGCTGAGCTAATCTCAAACGTACCACTTGATACGTCGCGTTTTGAGCTGATGCCTGTTAGCGAGCTGTCTAACCGTGCCGCTCAAGGTAGCGATCATGCCCAGTTTTATCTGGCCAAGCGCTTGCAAAAGGGTGAAGGTATTGCTCAAAATACCCAGCAGGCAATTCAGTGGTACACTAAAGCGGCTCAGCAAGGGGTTGCTCCTGCTCAGTTAAACTTAGCTATCATGTATTTGCGCGGTGAAGGCGTGAAGCCAAACTTACAACAGGCTCGTGTATGGTTAGAGAAAGCCGCGATGCGTGGCGACAATCGTGCCAGCTATACGCTTGCACTGCTAGATGAGAAGCAAAAAAATCTAGTCGATGCATATAAATGGTATGACCTCGCTGCTCGTGATGGCATGCTAGACGAAAAAGTACGTAATAAAGCACGTGGTAAAATCGGTCAATTAGCATTAAACCTATCAAGCTCAGATATTGCAAGCGCTCGTAACCAAGCGGATCGTTGGTTCCAAAGCAAATAAGCTATAAGATAATTAACTTCAACAGATAAAAAGTTGATAATAAAAAATCCAGCCTTTAAGCTGGATTTTTTGTGTCTACCTAACGATAAATAATTAAGTAAATTAGATAGCTTCTACTTCCTCGGCATACGAGCCATTGTATAAAACTCTTCATTGGACTGCATGTTCATTACAATTGCCATTCTATTAGATAAACCAAAAAACGCGGTAATACCCGTGATATCTAAAATATCCTCGTCATCATAGCCATGCTCTTTGAGTGCTGCATAATCCGAATCTTGGATGAGCTCTGGTGTACGACAGAGCTTGACTGAAAACGCCAGCATGGCTTTTTGTTTAGGGCTGATGGGTGCATGTAAATAGTTGATTGCTATTTGATCTGCCAGTAGTGGTTCTTTAGAAAACACACGCAGTAACGCACCGTGAGCGATGACACAATATTGGCAGCCATTGGCGGCACTCGTCGCAGCCACGATCATCTCTTTTTCAGCTGGGCTTAGCGTACTACCTTCTCGCTCCATAATCGCATCGTAATAGGCAAAAAAAGCTCTGAACTCTGCTGGGCGGTACGCTAACACTAAAAACACATTGGGAATAAATTTGGCTTTTTCTTGCACCGCTAGAATGCGTTCTAAAATATCAGTAGGCAGGCTCTCCAATGATGGTACTGGATAGCGACTGATAGGCATGTTTGCGGAAGAATTAATAGTAGAATTGATAGAAAGATTACTCATGTGTCATCTCCATTGACATTATGTGATAGCTGTATCTAAGTAGTCTACCTCTATAGCTTAGTAATAAGTAGGTAAAAGCTCTCTTAATTTATAACACTTAGCTTTATAAAACGTTCAAAATACGCGTCAAATTTGCTACACTACGCCCGCACTAGCCAATTCCACAATCTTGCTAGTGTTATACCATCACAATTTAAATTTACCTTATTGCACTAGGTTTGCGACCTAGCCAGCAGGAGAAACACATGAGTACCACTCAAGACACCACTACAGACAATAATAAGTCAGCGCCCGCCTACGATAGCGTGACTAACAATATCGTCGTAGCTGCTCTTTATAAGTTCACACGTTTTGATGACTTTGAGCAACACCGTGAGCCAATTCTAAATACCATGCTTAACAACGACGTCAAAGGCACACTATTGCTTGCAGGTGAAGGCATTAACGGTACGATTTCTGGCAGCCGCCAAGGTATCGATACTGTCCTAGACTATCTGCGTAGTCTCGAAGCAATCGGCACTTTTACTTTTAAAGAGTCTTATACCAATACGCAGCCTTTTTACCGCACCAAGGTCAAGCTAAAAAAAGAGATCGTTACGATGGGCGTAGAAAATATCGATCCATTACAGTCAGTTGGACGCTATGTAAAACCAAGTGAATGGAATGAGTTGATCTCGGACCCTGATGTCATCCTTATCGATACCCGTAACGACTATGAAGTACAAATCGGTACTTTTCAAAATGCAATCAATCCAAACACTGAGACTTTTCGAGAGTTTCCGGAATACGTAGCGAAAGAGCTCGACCCAGCCAAACACAAAAAAGTGGCGATGTTTTGTACTGGCGGTATTCGCTGCGAAAAATCCACCGCCTATATGCGTGAGCAAGGGTTTGAAGAGGTCTATCATCTAGAAGGTGGTATTTTGAAATATCTTGAAGAAGTACCCGCCAGCGATTCTATGTGGAAGGGTGACTGCTTTGTCTTTGACAACCGCGTCTCAGTCAATCACAACCTAGAAAAAGGCGAATATGAGCAATGCTTTGCTTGCCGTATGCCTATTACTCAAGATGATATGCAAAGCATCGCCTATATCAAAGGTGAGTCATGTCCGCACTGTATTGATAAAGCGACCGATGAGCAAAGAGCGCGTTTTCGTGAGCGTGAGCATCAGATGCAGTTAGCGAAACAACGCGGTGAAGCCCATATTGGTAGTGATGTCATTGAGGTGATTGAAAAACGTAAAGTGGCTAAGACTGAAGCGCGTCTTTCGTCAGACTCTACTGATTCAGACAAGTTAGGTTAAATGCTCTGTCAGTAAAGCTCATAACAAAAAAAAGAGGCTCAGTTGGCCTCTTTTTTTATTGTTAGTATTTTTATTAGCTACCACGATAAGTGCTGTAACCATAGGCCGATAGCGTGATTGGCACATGATAATGGTTATTGTCTTCAATATTAAAATTGACTTCAACATAAGGATAGAAAGTCTCTAAACCTTGGTTCATAAAGTAAGGTTTAGTTTCAAAAAGCAGTTTATACGTCCCTTTATGATCAGCATTACCTGCGTTAGGCAAGAAATTACCAATACGACCATTATTATCCGTTTTTTGCTCACTGAGCACTTTCCACTTACCATCATTTTGCGTCATCAATTTTACATTAACGTTTGGCGCAGGCTTGCCAGTGCTGATATCAAGTATGTGACTTGATAATTGGTAATCATCTTGACTAGCTGCTTGTCCAGCAGTTGCTGTCATGGCTAATACGCCACCTAGTGCAGCTGCTTTTATTATGTTCATTTTCATAAAAATCCTTGCTGTTATTGTTTAAGATTAAACAATGAGCTGTACTAACTCAAAATTGAGTTCAATTGCTAACTCGGTTATACAGTATAAATTATCAGTCAATCCCTACAACAAAGAAAAGGTTAACTTATACGCTAGCGTGTATGACGGATGTAGTTTCACCAACATTAAACCCACCAAAAAGACAAAAAAAATAGCAAACAACTTTAAAAGTTATCTGCTACTTTTTATAATGCTGGTTAATTCTTGTAAAAACTTATATTTAAAAGGTTCTAATGTTAAAACAAAATCCGCACGCGAATTGTTTCTTCTACATCTTTTAGCTGATCAAGCGCTGCACTAGAATCATTATAATCAACATCCATCATCAAGTAACCGACATCGCCTTCAGTCATTAGGCTTTGCGCTAAGATGTTAATGTGCGCTTCTGCAAATAGACGGTTAATTTGCGACAGTACACCTGGTACGTTTTTGTGAATATGCAGCAAACGATGCGTGCCTTCTTTATAAGGAATAGATACCTCTGGGAAATTCACAGCTGTGATGGTATCACCTTGATCAGAATATTTAACAAACTTCTCAGCTACTTCTAAACCAATATTGGCCTGTGCTTCTTGTGTGGAACCACCAATATGCGGAGTCAAAATAACATTGTCAAATTTACGTAGTGGCGACTCAAACTCTTCATCAGCAGACTTTGGCTCTTTTGGGAATACGTCAATGGCAGCACCCAAGACTTTACCTGATTCAAGTACTGCAGCCAGATCATCAATCTCAACGCAAGTTCCGCGTGCCGCATTGATAAAGTAACTGCCTTCCTTCATCTGTGCAAATTGCTCTGCTTTCATCATATAACGCGTGCTTGGCTCATCCGGCACATGCAAAGTCACAATATCAGCAGTAGACAGTAGCTCATTTAAGCTGCCTACTTGATGAGCGTTGCCTAACGGTAATTTAGTAACCACGTCATGATAGATAACTTTCATACCGAAGCTTTCGGCCAATACAGATAGCTGTGAGCCGATAGAGCCGTAACCGACGATACCGATCGTTTTGCCACGTACTTCATGTGAATTGGTAGCAGATTTGCCCCAGCCGCCGCGATGAACAGTGGCATTCTTTTCAGGAATACCGCGATATAGCATAATCGCTTCTGCTAATACCAACTCTGCAACCGAACGAGTGTTAGAGTATGGCGCGTTAAAGACTGGAATACCTAGCTCGCGAGCCGCTTCAAGGTCGACTTGGTTGGTGCCGATACAAAAGCAACCAATACCGATAAGCTTGTCCGCGTGCTCAAGGACTTCACGAGTCAGCTGCGTGCGCGAACGAATACCAATGAAATGCGCGTCTTTTATTTTCTCAATCAGCTCATCTTGATCTAGGGCGTGACTAAGATACTCGATATTTTTATAACCAGCATTGTCTAAAATCTTTAAGGCGTTCTCGTGCAAGCCTTCAAGTAATAAAAACCGGATTTTGTCTTTTTGTAATGATAATGCCATGTGAGGACTGTCCTATGGTTGCCTTATTAAAAATAATCTATGCTAGATGAAACGAAAACAGTCCGGTTATCTTACACAAAATTTAACGGTGATGTTAGCAGATTAGATGAATTATTGCTTATCAAGCCTGAAAACTTTTTATGCTATAGTGAGCTTTGTTATCTAAACATTGTTTAAACTGCTTTATTCACTATTTACAGCCTTTAAGCGTTCATAATATTACCTATCTCGTCCTAACTGATTTATCTAAAGCAGCTACTCGCTAGCCCTAACTTTAGTTAAAATTTTTTGGTTAAGAGAAGCCGTTAGGTGTAGCGCTAATGTTTATACAGAGACTCAATCATGACGCCATTTGCACCTCAGACTACAACTGTTACCGATACTAATAAGCTCGAGATCATCTTTGATACCTTGGTAAATGAGCACAATTTCGATAATACACAAATTAAAACCGATAGCGAAAGCTTAGAGCATTGGGGCAAAGACTGGACCAAGCATTTTGCGCCCGCGCCCACGGCTATTGTCTTTCCAAAAACGACGGAACAAGTACAAGCTATAGTGCTACTTGCTAATGAGTACAACATAGTGCTAACACCTAGTGGCGGTCGTACGGGTTTATCGGCTGGCGCGGTCGCTGCCAATGGCGAGATTGTCGTTAGTATGGATAAAATGAATCATATCGGACAATTCTACCCTGCTGATCGTTTGGTCGAAATCGAAGCAGGCGTGATAACTCAGCAGCTACAGCAATTCGCGGAGTCCAAAGATTTGTACTATCCCGTTGACTTTGCTTCAGCAGGCTCTAGTCAAATGGGTGGTAATATCGGCACCAATGCTGGCGGTATCAAGGTTATTCGTTACGGTATGACCCGTCAATGGATTATGGGTTTGACCGTGGTCACAGGTAAAGGCGATATCTTACAATTGAACCGTGGTATGGTCAAAAACGCCACTGGCTATGATTTGCGCCAGCTGTTTATCGGTAGTGAAGGTACGCTAGGCTTAGTCACTCATGCACAGATCAAACTTGAGCGTCTGCCACAAGAGTTGAACGTCATGGTACTTGGCATGGACAGCTTTAACGATGTGATGAATGTGTTGTCTGCTTTTCAAGCGAAGATTGATCTAACTGCCTTTGAGTTTTTTGATGATGTGGCAGTCGATAAATTAATGGCGCATGGTCAGGTCCAAGAGCCGTTTGAGTCGCGCACCAAGTTTTATACGCTGCTTGAGTTTGAAGCGCCTTATGAGCCTATTATGGATAAAGCCATGGCAATATTTGAGCATTGCATGGAACAGGGCTGGGTCGTTGATGGCGTCATGAGTCAGAGTCTAGCGCAAGCCGAGGAGCTCTGGAAACTACGTGAGTATATCTCTGAGACCATTTCCGTATTCACACCATATAAAAATGATGTATCGGTATTAATCAGTCATGTACCTGATTTTATCGCTGAGATTGATCATATTGTCAGCAGCAATTATCCTGACTTTGAAGTGTGTTGGTTCGGTCATATTGGCGATGGCAATTTGCATCTCAATATCCTCAAACCTGAGAATATGACCAAAGATGACTTCTTTAATGAATGTCAGATTGTTAATAAATATGTGTTTGAGACCGTACAAAAATATGGTGGTTCGGTATCTGCTGAACATGGGGTCGGCATGACCAAAAAACCTTATCTTCACTATAGTCGCAGCGAGATTGAGATTGACTACTTAAGACAGATCAAAAAAGTGTTCGATCCAAACAATATTATGAATCGGGGTAAGATTTTCGATATGTAGCGACACGTTTTTTAGTTGGTATGACAAGACAGTGACGCTAGGTACCATTCGTCACTGCTCCATCACTATTTTTTTAATCGCTACGAATAACTAATAAGCTGGACTTTAGCTGGGCTGTCTATAAATATGGCAGTCTACAAATACAAGAGTAATAACGCTGCAACGACCAATATGCATAAGAAGCTTTGGACAACTAAAAACGCTTGATGAGGTGCTGCAATATGCTGAACCATATTGCCCAATGCATTGTAAGTAATACCCGCCGCTTTGATATGAGGCGGGGTAACAAAGTTTCTGATAATTTGTAAGAATTGCTCTGTGCGCTTGGGAGACCAACCATGCGGACTAAAAGGCAGATATGGTGCTAACAGCGCAGCTTGTTGTTTGGTTGCGGGCGACCATAGCCAGCGCTCCAAAAACAATAAGCGCATACGCCAATCCATAAAGCTACGTTTATCAATAGCTTGAACTAAGAGGACTTTAACGTTTTTATGCCGCAAGTCTGCAAAAATACGGGCTTGTAAACTGAGTACTTCTTTTTTGCTACCTTCAATACATTGTAAAAACTGACCATTGCCATAACATAAGATACCAGTGATGCCATGGTCTTCATTGTGATCGCGTGCGTGCTTTTCTACTTCATCAAATATGAGAGTATTTATGCGACTTTTAAAAGTGATGCTACTCACATACACCAGCTGAATAAGTGCTGACTCTTCTATATTCTCTAATAAATCAGTTGTATCACCCTGTTGCAAAGACATGCAGAATCCTAAAAATAGCGCTTTTGTATGGATAGTAAAATATTCAAAACTCACATTTAAATGAGCCGAATCATACAATTCACAAAAACGTAGTAAATATTTACCATGCCAGACTGTCATTAGTTATCTTAGTTGATAAAATGACACCCCTTAGGGAACATGCTACCGCAAAAAAGCATACCAAATAATCACTGTGGCTATAACAACTCGTTGTAAATACGACAATTAAATATTGTAACGATTAAACGAAGCAATAGGTATATTTTTATGAGTTTTGTTACACAAAAATTCAGTATTATCAATACTCTAAAGCCTTATTCATCTATAAAAATTATTATCTGACATCCCAAATATCCAAAACAGGAATATTATGAGCAAAATTGAAAAATTAGACGACTTTCATTTAACGATTGCCGAAATTAAGAAAAAAGATTACGCCCAATTAAAAGCGTTAATGGATCGCGTCTATGCAAATTTAGGCGGCGCATGGTCAAAAACCACGATACATACCTTGATTGATGCTTTTCCAGAAGGGCAGATTGCGTTATTTGATCATGATCAGTTGATCGGTATCGTACTATCTATGCGTGTTGATTATGCCAAATTTTCTAACCCGCATACTTATGATGATTTGATCGGACAAAAAGAAATCATCAAAGACAATCCTGAAGGCGACGCTATCTATGGTTTAGATGCATTAATCGATCCTGAGTATCGCGGTTATCGTTTGGGTCGTCGGTTATATGATGCTCGTAAAGAGCTGTGCCGTCAGCTCAACTTTCGTGCCATTTTGGCGGGTGGTCGTATTCCAAAATACCACGACCATCAAGACCTCACCCCTGGCGAATATATTGATGCTGTTGAATCACGTGAGATTCATGATCCAGCGTTATCGTTTCAGCTGTCTAACGGCTTTATCGTCAAGCGTATTTTGACTGCTTATCTACCAGATGATAAGCAATCTAAAGGTTTTGCAACCTTACTTGAGTGGGCCAATATTTATTATGAGCCCAAAGACTACAAGCCCAATACGCGCAAATCTGAAGTGCGTATTGGCGGTATTCAGTGGCAGATGCGTGAAGTTGAGTCACCAGAAGAGCTGTTACAACAAGTTGAGTTCTTCGTCGATATAATGGCAGATTACAACTCTGATTTTGCTTGCTTGCCTGAGTTCTTTAATGCGCCATTGATGGGATTATGCGAATCAACAGATCAAAACATCGCTATCCGGTTTTTGGCCGGTTACACCGAATGGTTTAGAAACGAGATCTCGCATTTAGCCGTCAGTTATAACGTCAATGTCATTAGTGGGTCGATGCCATTGCTCGATGAAAATGACACTTTATATAATGTCAGCTATTTATGTCGCCGTGATGGCACTGTTGAAGAACAGCGCAAAATCCATATCACGCCACATGAGCGCAGTGCTTGGGTTATTGAAGGTGGCGATGAGGTCAAAGTATTTGACACCGACGCTGGCCGTATCGGTATCCTAGTCTGTTACGATATTGAATTTCCTGAACTTGCCCGCTTGATGGCGCTTGATGATATGGATATCTTGTTCGTACCGTTTTGGACAGATACCCAAAACGGATACCTAAGGGTACGTCATTGCGCTCAAGCGCGTGCAATCGAAAACGAATGTTACGTTATGATTTGCGGCTCAGTTGGTAATTTGCCACAAGTTGAAAGTCTAGATATACAGTATGCTCAGTCGTCCATCTTTTCGCCTTCAGATTTTGCGTTCCCTCACGATGCGATTATGGCAGAGACCACTCCAAATACAGAGATGGTGTTCTTTTCTGATTTGAACTTGGATAAGCTTACTTACGTGCGTAATGAAGGTTCAGTACACAACTTAATCGATCGCCGTGATGATTTATTTAGCTTAAAATGGAAGAGAAAATCGAAAGTTTCTGCCAGTAAACTGAGCGACGACGAACGTCATGAAAATTCTGGTAGCGTATTATTGGGCGATGCATTGCAAGGACGTGCGAAAAAGTCTCACTAATGCCATTCAGTAGCGTCAACAAACCACTGTATATATTGATAAATTGCTACTTTAAACATCATTATTTAAATAATACGGCTGACTATACAGCCGTTTATTTTTGTCTAAAAATTTTTTAAAAGCCTGTTGTTCAAGCCCTCTATTTAAGTAAATATGCAATAAGCAGACACTATGATTACAGATGTTGAAAAGACCAAAATAAAACCTAAAAAGACCCCAAAACAGAGGTTGTTATCCGTACTCAAAACCGTACTATTATATGGTTTTGTCTTTTTGGTCATCTATACTGCGATTAACTGGTGGCGACAGCCAGTCATGCCAGCCAACCCACAGCTACAATTGACGGACTATCAAGGCCAACCCGTTGATTTGGCTGCTATGAGTGCAGATAAGTCAACGCTGGTATATTTCTGGGGTACATGGTGTCCGATTTGTAGTGTGACTTCGCCAACGATAGACAAACTTGCAGCGTCTAATGACTATCCGGTAGTCACTGTCGCAATTAAGTCAGGTTCTGATCAAGAACTTGACAGCTACCTTAATGAGCATGATTATAGTTTTACAACGGTTAATGACCAAGACGGCAATATTTTTGCCGAGTGGCAAGGACAAGTAACGCCCTCTTATGTGGTCTTAAAAGATGGCGAGATGACGCAAGGGTTGACAGGCATTCAGCCGCTTTGGTCCCTTAAATTAAGGTTGTGGCTTAGCGCCAACTTTTGACCAAAGCTGCCTGTATTTGTTTATGAGGACTTAACTTATTTATACCCGTAGCCCTACGTAAATAGTTTGTTCTTATAAAAAGTGCTGCCTTATATTCCAGGCATGCTGACAAAATCTGGTAACGCTTTTATACGCTCTATCCAGTCTGTTATTGCTGGATAAGGCTTCAATGATACGCCGCCTTCCTCGCTAAGTGCCACATAAGGAAAGCACGCTAAATCTGCTAATGTTGGCCGGTCAAGCTCTAACCAATCACGGTCTGATAGATGTTTGTTTAAAATATCTAGAACACGAGCTGACTTATTCCGAGCTATATCAATATCAAGCTCGTAACCAAACTTATCATGCAGCCGTGCATCGTTAGGGCCTCTTGCAATCTCACTCTCAGCGACCATTAACCACTGAACAACTTTGGCCTCCTCAGCAGGCGTTGTTGGATACCAGTCTGTTCTATCGAACTTTCTAGCAAGATAAACCAAAATGGCTTGCGAATCTCTGAGAGTCAAATCACCATCAATCAACACTGGCACTTCACCAAACGCATTTCGTTCAATAGACGTCTCGTTCTTGTGCTCACCCCCCAAAAAATCTACTGAATGCAGCGTATAAGGTTGTTTTATCAATGCTAAGAACAGCCGAATCTTGTAGCAATTCCCTGATACCTCTAAATCGTAAAGCTCCATGTCTATTATCCTTTTACTGGTTGGTGTCATTGATTAGTCTCTATCATCCACCATATAATAACGAATATTTGACGTCAATTTAAATCACTGAAAACATTATTAAAATCACTGATTTTTTATATTGCAGTGCGGCTCATAATGAGTACAACAGTCACCATGTTCTTAAAAAATTAACCAATCAGCTCATCCAGCGCTTTGTACTCATAGTCTAGTGCCTTAGCAACAGCTTCATAAGTCATATAGCCTTGCATGGTATTGACGCCTTTTGCCAATGCTGCATCATCAAGACAGGCCTTCTGATAGCCTTTGTTAGCAAGTGTTTGTATGTATGTTAAGGTGACGTTAGACAATGCCATGGTAGAAGTACGTGGAACAGCGCCAGGAATGTTTGCCACCGCATAGTGGACGATACCGTGCTTTATGTATGTGGGACTATCATGAGTGGTGATACGATCTGTGGTTTCAAAGACCCCGCCTTGATCGACTGCAATATCGATGATGACACCGCCATCGTCCATAGATTCGATCATCTCCTTAGTCACCAGTTTGGGTGTCGCTGCGCCTGGAATCAATACGGCACCAATAACCAAATCACTGTTTTTGACACTCTTTGCGATATTGACCTTATTAGATACTAAAGTTTGTACGTTATTACCGAACATCTCGGACAGCTCTTTCAACCGCTGAGGATCTAAGTCTAAAATAGTAACATCAGCACGTAGCCCAACGGCAATTTTGGCAGCTTCCGTACCAGATACTCCGCCACCGATAATAGTCACTCTGCCCTTTTGAATGCCAGGGACTCCGCCAAGTAACACCCCTTTACCACCATAAAAAGTTTGCAAAAACTGCGCACCAATTTGTGTACTCATGCGTCCAGCAATCTCACTCATCGGTGTGAGTAGTGGCAATGAATTATCCATTAGCTGGACTGTCTCATAAGCAATCGCGGTCACTTTGTTGTCGATTAATACTTTGGCAAGCTCAGGCTCATTTGCTAAATGCAGGTAGGTAAATAGGATTAAGTCTTGGGTGAGATATCGATGTTCATCTGCTTGCGGCTCTTTTACTTTGATGACCAATTCTACGTCCCATGCTGTTGCCGCATCACTAACGATGGTCGCGCCCGCTTCTTTATAATCATCGTCAGTAAACTGTGAGCCTATGCCAGCATCCTTTTCAACGAGCACATCGTGACCATCATCGACTAGGACACTGACTCCATTTGGCGTTAAGCCAACCCGATTTTCGTTATTTTTCACCTCTTTTGGAATTCCTATTTTCATAATTTCATCTTCCTTGATGACAGTAGAGTGGTGTATTTAACTATAGAAAATAAGTGGTACAGGGTCAGTGTTATAAATACAGCCCAACAATGAACCATAAAGGTTATCATGCAGGAACTCACTGTCCAACGCAACAGCCCCTATAGTAGAGCTCTCTACTATAGGGGCTGTTTAACGATTTATGCAAAAAGACTGAGTACATCAATCGCATTGACTACGACATAAAGCGCTGTGCAGCTGGCATCTTAAGCATCAATATCCAATAGATAGCTCCTGCTGGAATCAAGCTTGCATACCAAGAGATGCTAGAGAACATCAACGCGACTACGATACCGGTAACCATGGCGATGACTGCGGCCATATTCACACCTTTATAAGGGCCGTCTTTGTCATAGAGCTTATCGATATCAAGTTTTTGTTTACGCAAGAAATAGAAGTCTACTACCAAGATTGCAAATAACGGACCTAAGAATGCCGAATAAGTTTGAATAAATAGATTCAAACCTGCGGCAGACTCGTCTTTTACCAGCTCCCAAGGGAAGGTACAGAAAGCTAGCAAACCCACAATAACAGCTGCTGTTTTATACTTAAGATTAAAGATATCCATTAAAGCATACGCAGGTGGGATAACGTTGTTTAAGATATTGGTCGTAACTTGCGCAAAAGCGATGAAAAGCATGGTGATAACCAATAAAGGCTTGTTATCGACAGCGCTAGAAAACACTTGAATAGGATCAACTTCACCAGTCGCACTAGTGACCATGACACCGATTAAACCCATAAATAGCGTGGCAGGCAAAATTGAGTTAGCATAGATGACAACTTGACGAAATAGCCCAACATTTTCGCGTAGCTCGCGCGAGTAATCAGATACGTTGAGCATCATTGTGCTATAGACCCCTAAAAACAACATCGTGGCACCCCAAAATGGTGTACCCCATGTGCCCTCGACATTGACAAGGTTAGTCGAAATCGTATCACCGTACTTGTTAATAACACTAAAAAACATATAAGCGAGTGAACCGATAATAAAAATCGAACCGATGTTTTCAAGCCATTTAATACCATGAAACCCAAGAACGGATAAACCAATTTGTAAAAATTGAAAGCCTACGAAGAATACGACAATGTTGCTATAGCCAAACAAAGTGTCGGATACTAAGTTTAGGGCACCAGCGCCGATCCAGCTTTGAAAACCAAACCAGACAATCGCTGGCACCGAACGTACCAGTGCCGGAATACGGCTACCTGAAAAGCCAAAGGCAGAGCGGGTTTGTACCATGAACGGTATGCCGTATTTGTGGCCTGCTCGACCATTAATCATGAGCGCAGCACCAATAACGGTACAACCAATTGCGATAGCCAATACTACCTGTAGCAGGTTTAACGTACCCACAAGTCCTGAACCAACGGTGAATGTGCCAATTGATACACATCCCCCCAACCATGCAAATAAATAAGACCATGAGCCCATAATACGCGTGGTTTGCGGTGCCAGACTCTCCTCCCCGATTGCCTTATTATCGAGGGTTTGTACTCCTGCCGCAGCGACGGCAACTTTCGCATTTTCCATTACGTTCCCCTTCCTTGAGAAAGTTTGTTGGTTAATCGTGGATTAATTCATCTTGGTTAATTTAATTCTCAATCGGTGCAGCATAAGCACCAACCTTACTGGTTTTAAGACCGCAGCCAATCAAAGCCTCAACCATGCGCGTAGCAACAGTGACACCATCAATAACAGGAACGCCAGTCTCTTTTGTCAGCCATTCTGTCAGATCTGCCATACCAGCACATCCCAAAACTACGGCCTCACAATTGTCTTCACGCACTGCACGTAAGATCTCATCACGAACCTTTTCACGTGCGCCAGAGCCTGGCTCTTCAAGCGCAAGTACTGGTATGGCAGCCGAGCGTACACGGCGGCAGCGATGTGATAAGCCATAACCATGGATAAGATCTTCAATAACAGGTACTGAACGCGGCAAAGTGGTTACGACACTGAACGATGTCGAAATCATACTTGCCGCCTTAACCGCTGCTTCACAAATTCCCAGTACTGGTCCTGAAAAGACTTCGCGGCAAGCGCCGATGCCTGGATCATCAAAACAGGCAACCACTACGCCATCGATGCCTTCTGCTTCTGCTTGTTGCAAACGTCTGATTAAACCAGGGACAGACATCGCTTCGTCGTGATGCCCTTGAATAGAAGCCGGTGCATCTGTACCAGAAGCACCAATAATGGTCGTGCCGACGCTGACTTTTTGACGCGCGCTTTCTACGATTTTGTCTGTCATAGACGTTGTAGAGTTTGGGTTCATAACTAAGATTTTCATAGCGACTCCCTATCTGTAAGTTTTGCTATTGGTTTCATTTTTCATTATTGGCTTTCGTGTTTTATTGTCCGCTTGTATATAATAATAGTTGTTAACAAACATTGTTAACTATTTTTGTTAACAAAACAATCAAAAAATTATAATATTTGTTGTAGAGCTAACAGCAGCACACTATAATTGCGCCTATGAATGTTATAAAAACCGAAAAAACAGCTTCTAGGATCGATGAGATGCCAGAGCAAACGATTATTAACTCAATCACTGCGGCAGTATCAGAGCAGCGGCTGCCTGCTGGAACAAAGCTGGGTGAACAGGTACTAAGCGATTTGTTTGACTGTAATAGAGCCAATGTCAGGCGAGCACTTTCTACGCTTGCTACGATGCATGTGGTGCAATTGCAGCCCAATCGAGGAGCCTTTATCTCAACGCCCTCGCCCAAAGAAGCTGGTGATGTCTTTGAAGCGCGTCGAATGATTGAACGTATGCTGGCACGTAAAGTGATCGAAAATATTACGCCAGATGATATTGTTGATATGCGTGCTATCATAGCTACTGAAGCCAAAGCACGTGCAACTGGAGACAAGCCTGCTGAGCTGCGCTTATCACGTACGTTTCACATGCGTTTGGCGATGATCGCTGATAATCAAGTTTTAGAGCGGTTTTTGAGCGAGCTGACGTTACGTACCACCTTAATTATCGGCTTGTACAACATGGCTGGCTCATCCCACTGTGCTGAAGATGAGCATCTTGAGATAGTTCAAGCTATTGAAGATAAAGATGAAGAACGCCTGTTGCTATTGATTGACCAGCACTTAAATCATTTAGAGGCTGGACTTGATTTTAAAACTTCTACAAAGCCTTTTTTCAATTTAGCAGAGCATTTAACCATCATACCTGTTTGAAGGAATAAAAAAGCCTGTGATACAGCCAAATGATAATATTGCAGGTATTCTCCGTCTCTTGTGCCAAACCTTTTCCTTTATGCATACAACAGTTTGCTGACTGCGCGGTCTATACTGGCATCCTGTTGTAAGCTACACCAAAATTTAACCTTTTAGCCTATTGTCATGGCAAGATACTTAACTATAACTCAAGCCTTCACACCATTTTTGTCCTAGTAATCGCCTGATGTTGTCGGTTAGCCCCATGCATGATAGCCCCTATTTTTAGTCCCTCTTTTACCCTATAATGAGTAGCTTTGATTTTGCTAAACCTGTCTGCTGGTTTATAAGTCACCACATAATATATTCCATCCCAACCCTTATCTTTCCACTGTATAAATAGAGACAAAGACGAAGACTATGACCGAATCTATCGACTATAAAGACACACTAAATCTTGCTGACACACCTTTTGCCATGCGTGCAAATCTTGCCAAACGTGAACCTGATTGGCTTGCAGCATGGGAAGCTGACGATGTGTACGGTAAAATTCGTCAAGCACGTATAGGCGCAACCAAATATATTTTGCATGATGGCCCTCCCTACGCAAACGGTCAGATTCATTTAGGTCATGCAGTCAATAAAGTGCTCAAAGACATTATCGTTAAATCAAAAACGCTATCAGGCTTTGATGCGCCTTATGTGCCCGGTTGGGACTGTCATGGTTTGCCTATCGAGCAAAAGGTGGAAGCCAAAGTCGGTAAAGTTGGTCAAAAAGTCTCTGCCACTGAATTCCGTGGTCTGTGTCGTGAATACGCAAGCACTCAGATTGAATTGCAAAAAGCGGACTTTAAGCGTCTAGGGGTATTTGGTGATTGGGATAACCCTTATCTAACCATGAACTTTGCGCAAGAAGCTAATATCGTACGCGCACTGGCTAAAATCTATGACAACGGTCATGTGACCCGCGGCATGAAGCCTGTGAACTGGTGCTTGGATTGTAGCTCTGCCTTAGCTGAAGCAGAAGTTGAATATCAAGATAAAGTCTCTGACGCTATCTATGTCAGCTTCGATGTACTTGATACCGAAAAGGTTGCGGCGCTAAGTGAAATTGATGGCAACATTGCCGCTGTCATTTGGACAACCACGCCTTGGACGCTACCTGCTAACCAAGCGATTTCAGTACATCCTGAGCATGACTATAGTATAGTCGCAACTGAAAAAGGTAATTTTCTCTTCGCCACTGATCTGATTGAAACGGCATTAACCGAGCTTAAACTCAGTGATGAAGGCGTATTGGCAACCGTATCAGGACGCGAGCTTGAAGGTTTGCGTGCTCAGCATCCCTTGATTGTAGATCGTCAAGTACCGTTTATCTTAGGCGATCACGTGACTACCGATAGTGGTACAGGTCTGGTACATACTGCTCCTGGTCACGGTCTTGACGATTATATCGTGGGCCTTAAGTATAACTTACCAGTTGAAAACCCAGTGGGCGGTACGGGCGTGTATTTGGACAGCGCGGCGGTATTCGCCGGTGAGCACATTTATAAAGCCAATCCAAAGATCATCGCCACTTTGCATGACAACGGTCATCTCGTTAGTCATACCAAGATTGAACATAGCTATCCGCATTGCTGGCGCCATAAGTCGCCCATTATCTTTCGCGCAACGCCGCAGTGGTTTATCAACATGGAGACCAAAGGTTTACGCGAGCGAGCGCTTGCCGATATCCCATCAGTCAATTGGACGCCAGTTTGGGGGCAAAACCGCATTGAATCTATGATGACAGGTCGCCCTGACTGGTGCATCTCACGTCAGCGCACCTGGGGCGTACCGATTGCCTTTTTTACTCATAAAGAAACAGGCGAGCTGCATCCAAAGACGCTTGAGCTGATGGAGATGGCCGCACAAAACATCGCCAAAGGTGGCGTTGAAGCATGGTTTGATGCCAGCTGTGAAGACTATCTAGGCGATGAAGCTGCTGATTATGACAAATCTACTGACACCTTAGACGTTTGGTTTGACTCAGGGACGACGCATTTTGCGGTACTTGAACAGCGTGATGAATTGACCAACCCCGCTGATATGTATCTAGAAGGCTCTGATCAGCATCGCGGTTGGTTCCAGACTTCACTATTAACGTCTGAAGCAATGTACGAGCGCCCACCGTTTAAGCAAGTATTGACCCACGGCTTTGTCGTTGATGAAAACGGCCGCAAGATGAGTAAGTCACTTGGCAATATCATTACGCCACAAGACGAGATTAATAAAACAGGCGCAGATATGCTGCGTTTGTGGATCGCCTCTAGCGACTATCGCTATGAGATGAGCGCAGGTAAGACGGTGTTTAAAGGCGCAATCGACATGTATCGCCGTATCCGTAATACCTTGCGTTTTTTGCTTGCCAATACCGACGACTTTAATCCTCAGACTAATAGCATTGCTATGGATGAGCTGGTCAGTCTTGATAAATTTATTATTAAACGTACGCAAGCGGTACAAGCACAAATTGTCAGTGCTTATGATGCCATGGACTTTCACCAAGTCACCCAGCATATTGCCGCGTTTTGTTCGCAAGACTTGGGCAGCTTCTATTTAGATATTATTAAAGACCGTCAGTACACCACTCAAACTGACGGACAGCCGCGCCGCTCTGCGCAAACCGCTATTTATCATATTGCTCATGCACTCATTCGCTGGATTACGCCGATTTTGTCGTTTACTGCCCAAGAAGCTTGGGAAGTATTGCAAGGTAAAAACGGGCAAGACGCCGGCTATGTGTTTACCCAAGAATGGTACGAGTTCCCAGCATTCGAGCTCAGTGCCATCAGTAGTGAGGACTGGCAACGTATCATGCAAGCCAAAGACATGGTTAATAAAAACATCGAGACTGCACGCGGCGATAAGATCATTAATGCTAATTTGTCCGCTGACGTCACCCTGTATGCCGATGGCGCGATGCATGAGAGCCTAGCAAAACTTGGTGAAGAATTACGGTTTGTCTTGATTACCAGTAAAGCGACTTTGGCTCCAATAGCTAAAGCTCCCAATGATGCTAAGCAAACAGAAGACAGCTCAGCAGACTTGACTGTCAATGTGAGCGCGGCCACTGGCACAAAATGTATACGCTGTTGGCATATCCGTGATGACATCGGTACAGATCCAGCACACCCTGAATTATGTGCGCGCTGCGTAACCAACGTCGCTGGCAATGGCGAGGTGCGTCACTATGCCTAATCCAACGGAATCATCCGACAATCAACGGCCGCAGGTTGAGGCCGACGGCTCGCCCAAACCTGCCCATGCAACCACGGGTAGTTCATCGACGCCCAAAGGACGTTTGACTAAAACACCAAAAGTTATCGCAAATGGCAGTCGTGCCTTTATGTGGTATTTGCTGTCGCTTGCCGTGCTTATCATCGATCAATGGACAAAATGGCTAGCTGAAACCAAGCTGACTTTTCATGAGCCCGTACCCGTTATCGAGCCGTTTCTTAATTGGACCTTAGCGTACAATTATGGCGCTGCTTTTAGCTTTTTGGCCGATGCAGGCGGTTGGCAAAAGTGGTTTTTTGCAGGTCTTGCTCTAATCATGTCGCTGTTCTTGATAGGCTATCTGATAAAAGCCCCGCGCCAAGCCAAGCTACTATCTACAGGTCTAGCATTGGTACTTGGCGGTGCAGTTGGTAATCTGATAGATCGCTTGCTACATGGTCACGTCATCGATTTTATCCATGTGCATAATGCGGATGTCTGGCATTATCCGATATTTAACATTGCCGATATGGGTATCAGTATCGGTGTGGCGATGATTGTCATTGATATGCTATTTTTAGAAAAGAAGCGTGAAATTTAGCAATGATAATCGTAGATAGTTTTTAGATTGGGAAGGTGGGTTTACGAATACGTAACCCGCCTTTTCTTTTGCCTGTTGTTTTTGATAAATTAACGTGTTGGAGCGGCTCTTGCTACACGCTATTATCCTACCTCCCATGAAACTTCTCACGCTTTGATAACTTCTTAAGATAAGCCTTAACATGCTCTGGTAATTCAACTCCTAGCATTTTTACCCACGTAAACAGCTGCTGATAATAAATGTCTGCTAACGTAAAGCTGTCCCCTGCTATATAGTCCTGCTCATCTAACCAAGCGTAAGCAATGGGTAGCGCATTTTGGATACACTTCATGCAGTTATCAGCCGTACCCTCGGGCCAGCTCTCAAAGTTTTGTAAAACTTTAATTTTGGTCAATATCCATAGATAACTTTCCAGCTCAATCATGCCAAAGGAGATGACTTGACGCAGTTTGTAGTTTTTCTCTGCGTAGTTTTCATCGTCTCTGTTAGGCGTAAGTGGTTTATCAGGATGCAAGTCATTAAGGTATTCAATGATAGCCAAAGATTCTGTAAATACTTTGTCATTATGAGTTAATGCTGGGATTTTACCAAAAGGATTAATTGCTAGAAACTCAGGACTTCTTTGCTCACCTTTTTTGGCATCTATCTCTTTAACTTCATAATCTAGGTCAAGCTCGCTTAGTGCCCAAATCACAGTCTCCGCTCGACTTGGCTGGGTATATTTGTACAGAGTAATCATTATAATTTACCTTGTTATGATTAAAGTCCATTTACCTGTTTGGTTGTTTATAGATCTATAGAATTGAGCTGATAAAATACAACTTATTATAACCATATAACATACAAGCCAATGATGGAAAATAATTTAGAATAAGTTATAAAATAATATTATTGAACTAATAAAAAGGTTTTTTCTATGTCAAACACTCAATCAAGACCTATTTATCAAAAGAAAATTTCTGCTTCTAAAAATCCTAATATTGAGCCCTCTAATGTTGTGACTTTGTCAGTATTACAGGCAGACATCACCACCTTAAACGTCGATGCCATTGTTAATGCTGCCAACTCAAGTTTGCTTGGTGGCGGCGGTGTCGATGGTGCAATTCATCGGGCAGCGGGACCTAAGCTACTTGAGTATTGCCGTACATTAAATGGCTGCCAGACTGGCGATGCTAAAATCAGTCCAGCATTTGACTTACCCTCCCAGTATGTGATTCATACTGTAGGCTCTGTTTGGCATGGCGGTCATAGTAGCGAACAAGCACTACTTGCCCGTTGTTATCGAAAATCTTTAGAACTGGCAACTCAAAAAGGTCTCACCAGTATTGCCTTTCCATCTATTAGTACAGGCGTCTACGGTTACCCCATTGATAAGGCAGCTAAAGTTGCAATCGATACAGTCAGAGAGTATGTGCAAAACGGTTTAGAACAAATGGATGATTTTTCAATTTGTGAAGTGATCTTTTGCTGTTTTTCAGCCTCAGATACAGCCGTTTATCAGCGAATACTGGCGCAAATTTAAACCAACGCTCTACAATAACTCGGTTAAAAAATCTAAGCTGCCGCCCATTATGACAAAGAGCAGCCCTGCTAAATTGATAATGACCGTCAGATAGTAGGTCATGCGAAATTCAGGCTTTTGTGATTTGTGTCGCAAATACGTCTGTGCGACCATCGCTCCGACCCAGCCACCAAGCATGCTAAGCAGGTGTAGTGTTAATTCAGGCGTACGCCAATCGCCACTTTGGGCTGCGGCTTTATCTTTGGCATACATCATATAAGTGATAAATCCTAGTGCTATATACCATGCAACCACCAGCCAACTTATCTCACTGGTCAATGCAAGTAGTATAAGCACGCCATAAAAACCGGCACCAAGGAGCAAACGTTTTTTTTGCCCATTCTCAAACTCAGCTTGTGCCGTGCGTTGTTGATTACGTTTACGGATTTGACTGTTTTTCTTCGCCATTTGTTGTTGTACATATTCAAGCTCTTGTACTTGTCTTGCCTGCACACGACCTTTATTGTCTTGTCCGACCGTAAAGATGACAGACTCACCAATCTTAGGGCGACGCTGTGATTTAAATTCACTAATATGAAAAAATACGGACTCATCATTTTCAGTATTAATAAAGCCAAAACCTTTATCGTCTTGCCATTTTTTAATCGTGCCCTGTTGCCTATCTGCCATCTGTTTTTGCCTCTGTATTAAACAGTCAAATATTGTAAACTATTTAGGTTACATTATTAACGCTTACATTAATGGTTAATTGTCTTATCATTTCTTACACTATACACATCAAATAATTCCTCATTACTTTTATGACTAATGGCGCTTGATTATGACTGACTCCCAATTTATCAATCCAAATGAAGACACACGTATTACTCACGGTAGCCTTGTTAAGCTTCATTTTGAAGTGTCTCTAGAGAACGGTACCATCGTTGACTCAACCTTCCACCGTGATTCACCTGTCAAGCTTACCATCGGCGATGAGAGTTTATTGCCAGGTTTTGAGCAGGTACTGATGAATCTACGTGCGGGTGACACGCGCTCAGCCCATCTTGAGCCTGAGCAGGCTTTTGGTGAATGGAATCCTGAAAACATCCAGCACTTTAGTCGCACTCAGTTCGCTTTAGTCACCGATAATCCAGAAGTTGGCATGTTGGTCGAATTTGAAGACAAAGGTAAAAACACTTTGCCAGGTACGATCAGTACTATCAATGACGATGAGATAGAGGTGGACTTTAATCATCCTCTTGCTGGTCAATCCGTGCTATTTAAAGTCAAAGTCTTTAAAGTTACCCCACCTGGGGTGACTGGCGTCCAACTAATGTAATAATGAAACGTACTCTAGAGAACAACAACCCTTTTAAAAAGGACATTTATATGCAATATCAGACGCTTCCACAAATCGATGAACAAGTCTCTAAAATCTGTCTAGGTACGATGACTTGGGGCCAACAGAACACCGAAACTGAAGCACACGCGCAAATGGACATGGCGCTCAGCGAAGGGGTAAACTTTTGGGATACAGCTGAGATGTACCCTTCACCGCCAGACAAAGACAAGCAAGGTGATACAGAGCGTTACGTAGGCACATGGTTTAACCAGACCAAACAGCGTGACAAGGTCATACTTGCCAGCAAAATGTCACCAATGAGCTTTTTGCGTGACGGTCAAACGCGTTTTAACGCTGAGCAAATCAGTAGCGCGATTGATAGTAATCTTGAGCGTCTACAAACAGATTATATCGACATCTACCAGTTGCACTGGCCTGAACGCCAATCCAACTACTTTGGACAGCGCGGTTATACTGAAGATATGGCAGCGCAGCCACTAGAAGACCTCACGCCGTTTTTGGAAACCATCAGTGCTTTAAATGATGAAATTAAAAAAGGTCGTATTCGTGCTTATGGGCTATCGAATGATACTGCTTGGGGTCTGATGCGCTATTTATGGGAAGCGGATAAAAATGGACTAAAAGCGCCGATTACGGTACAAAACCCTTACAGCCTACTTAACCGCTTATATGAAGTAGGCATGGCGGAGATTGCACACCGCTCAAACGTTGGTCTGCTCGCCTACTCTCCGCTTGGCTTTGGCGTCCTATCAGGTAAGTATTTGGATGGCAAACGTCCAGAAGGAGCACGCCTGACGAAATATGATCGTTTTGAGCGCTATGTCAACGAGCAAGCACAAGAAGCAACCGCCCAGTACGCTAAGATAGCCGCAGATGCAGGCTTAGATATGGCACAGATGGCACTGGCTTTTGTTAACTCACGCTCATTTGTCACTAGTAATATCATTGGGGCCACCAACCTTGAGCAGCTAAAGTCAAATATTGACAGTATTCATCTGACTTTAACCACTGATGTATTAGATGCCATAGAAGCGGTACATACGCGCCAACCCAACCCATCTCCATAGACTGGTCAGCCTCGTATTTATACGGTCAACATAAGGTTGTTCATTGTTGATATCAAAAAGGCGCAAATCGCTCTAGTAACAATAGCGATTTGCGCCTTTTCTTATGCTATCCCTATCAAGATTAGACATGAATTCTTAAGCGTTAGGTGACGTGCTAAGTACTCTTGAATGTAGTTCAGTCAAACCTTCTTGCATACGCTTTTGTAGCTCGTTGGTCAACTCACTCTTACTGCGGCCGTTTGGATCTAATGGTTCAAGTGGTAGTACATAAGCGGTCACGTTTTTACTATCAAGGACCCGTTTAATGCTGTCTTTCATCGTAAGCTTGCCATAATAAGGCAGTGCTTCACTTAAGGTACCATCTTTATTAACATAGCATAGTACAAGCGGTTGAATCGGTACATCCGCGTCGATTGCTGCTTGTAATAAAGTACCGTGAATACGCTTCACTTTTTTGCCATCAGTGGTGGTCGCTTCAGGAAAGAATATAACTGAAAAACCTTCATTTAAAAAACTGGCAATTTGCGTTGTCACTGAGCCTACGTCGCCAGAGCCACGTTTGATAAACACTGTGCCTGCTGCATGGACAAGCTTACCAAAGATAGGCCAATCGCCAATTTCTGCCTTTGACAAAAAGAAAGCAGGGCTGACAGTACCAACTACAGGGATATCCATCCACGAAACATGGTTAGATACCCATAGGCCGTGATACTGCGGCACAGGCTCAACCTGGACAATCTTGACACCGAAAGAGCCTGCCATCTTGCGACAAAAAGTCTGAATATAGCGTGGTAACGTCTCACGTGGTGGTTCACGAAAAGCACCAATACGCTGTGCTGTGCGCATACCACCTGCGATAGTCGTCGTCATGCCAGCTATTTTTTTGCCGCGGCCCACCTGCTTTCTGAGCGAAAACTTTGATTTAGATTGGCTCATCTGTGCCCCTCATGATTAGATAACGGTTTAAACAATTACCTGAACAAATTAATACTTAGATAAATGAAAATGTTGATTCAGCCTAAAAATTAATACCCTTATATGAAGGACAAAATTAAGCCAAAAAACGAGGTAAGTATAACAAAGTTTTGTGAGTCAGTGACGATTTGTTCACTCAGTCTTCTTATGCTACTGTGGGACCAGCACGTTCTTCGTTTTCTCAAGGTTTAATACTATTTTATCAGCCGTTTTTATATTTATTGATAAAAAAGTTAAGATAACAATATCATCGATAGCGAGTTACCCTAAAAGCGCTGTAACATAAAATCATCGCTAATTATTTTTATACGCTTTAATATCAAGACATCAGACCATATATAGACCTTAACTGAACGCTGCTGACATGCTATATTTTTATACAATAGTAGCGATTTATTTACTCTATTCAGAGGTGAGAATTTTTGGAATATTTTGAAAGACACTCAGGTGGCGAACGTGCCATTATCGTACATTTAGACATTCGTCAAATCCAAGATCCTGATGATTTAAGCGAATTTGAGTTGTTGGCAGATTCGGCAGGGGCTGATCGTCTGGCACTAGTCACCGGATCACGTTCAAGACCCGATGCCAAATACTTCGTCGGCAGTGGTAAAGCTGAAGAAATCGCTGAGCTGGTTCGTGAACATGACGCTGATATTGTTCTGTTTAACCACAACTTATCGCCCTCACAAGAGCGTAATATTGAGACCCTAGTAAAATGCCGCGTACTTGATCGCACCGGTTTAATTTTAGACATTTTCGCTCAGCGTGCGCGTACTTATGAAGGTAAGCTGCAAGTGGAGCTTGCGCAGTTAAACCATCTGTCTACCCGCTTGGTACGCGGTTGGACGCATTTGGAGCGTCAAAAAGGTGGTATTGGTCTGCGCGGGCCAGGTGAGACTCAGCTTGAGACCGATCGCCGTTTGTTACAGACGCGCGTCAATCAGCTGAAAAATAAGCTCGATAAAGTAAAGCAAACTCGTGCTCAAGGTCGAGCCAAACGTCAAAAGTCAGATGTACCTACTATATCTTTGGTTGGCTATACCAACGCTGGTAAATCAACTTTGTTTAACCGTCTAGTTGATGAAAACATCTATGCCGCAGATCAGCTATTTGCAACCCTAGACCCTACGCTGCGCCGCCTAGACTGGCAAGGTGTTGGTCGGGTCGTGCTTGTTGATACGGTAGGTTTTGTTCGTCATCTGCCGCATGAATTGGTTGAGTCTTTTCATGCGACTTTGGAGGAGACGCTAGAGGCTGATTTATTGTTACATGTTATTGATTCCTCTAGTGAAGATATGCATGAGCAAATCCAGGCTGTCAAAGATGTCTTGGCTGAGATTGATAATGATGTTCCTGTACTCAACGTTTATAACAAAATCGATTTAACCGATGAGCCTGCACATATAGGCTATGCAACTGAAGGTAAGCCCAATCGCGTTTATGTGTCTTCAAAAGATAACTTAGGCATGGAAGAGTTGTCACTTGCTGTACAGCAGTTATTAACAGGTACATTGACAACGTTTGACTTGACGCTTCCTTATGATGCCGGTCAGCTCAAAAATACGCTTTATGAGTTAGGGGTTATTCAAGCAGAAAGCTACGATGACACAGGACACGAATGCTTAACCATTCGTCTACCAAGTGATAGACTCAAGCAAATACTAGGGCAAGCAAACTTATCGCCGATTGATGTCTTACCATTAGCGCAAGCAACCCTATTGATGCCTACACTTGAACCATTTGAACAGGATATTAATACTGAGCAAGCGACGACTGATGGTGATGATGGTTTTGGAAATACGGATGGCCAAGATATCAATGAGCCTGTTGATATTGATGACTCCTCAACGACTGATTCATCATCTTAGCCAGTTAAACAAGGTATGTAGGCTTGGTCCAACAAAGGCCTGTACTTGCAACGTTTGCATGTACAGGCCTTTTTTAAGTCACTTTTATTGTTTGACGAACAAGTATTTTTACCTTATTAACGTGCTCAAACCTTACTAGTTAAATCTGTGTATTCAGCGAGGTTTATTAGTTTATTCAATATGTATATAATCAATCGCAAAGTCAATAAAGCGTCTGGTTATCTTTGTATAATACTTACCACTCTATGCTATAGCGCTTTTTTCTGTGCCAACAATGCAACTTCTACCTTATTTCCAACACTGACTAATTGCTATTTTGGCAAGGATTGTTTATGAAAGCTAGCTACTCCTCGTCTATGCCGCCATGGATTGCATTAATAATTACACTATCTATGGTCATTATTGTCCGTGAAACAGCCGTTGTTGTTTGTCAGTGGGCGGGTATTGAAAAAGCAGCCAATGTAGTCGGCTTGGTAGCGATGTTTTTTATTCTTGTAGCATGGCGGATACTCAAAGGTTTACCTAACTGGCTGACCAAAGCCAGTAATACGCTACTGGTTGATAGTGGCTTTGCATTTTTGCCAATATCAGCTGGCGCAGGTTTACTGCTTTTTGCGTTAGGCGATGAGCTATGGGGAGTCATGCTAACCATGTTGATTAGTACGCTGATACCTCTTTGGGGGCTTGGCCTACTTGCCAATCGTTGGTTAAGTAGTGATGTCAGTATCAATGACGACACTATTACTGAGCATAAAAAGCCATAATAGGCTTAGGAGAGACAGCATGAGCTTTGATAGTGTATTTATAGCTACCTTGGCAGCGATATTACTCACCTTAGCCGCACACGTTATTGCTCGCGTATTGGCAAGGAAGATATCTTGGTTACCAATGGTCATTACTGCACTCGTCTTAGTCATTGTATTTTTGTTTATTTCACGGTGGGATTACAATGATTATTATAGTGTTGCCAAACCTGTCTTTGACCATTTATTAGGTTACGTCACCGTATTATTGGCTGTGCCACTAGCCGCTATGAGCTTCAAAGGGTTACCTGTCAAAAGCTTGACCAATATTGTAGTCATCGCTAGTGTGGTCGGCGCCCTCCTACCCATGTCATTGGCTTATCTATTTTCGTTAAGTCATGACACCTTATTAGCCTTCGCTACTCGTTCTGTAACGACCCCTATTGGCCTTAGTGTGGCAGATTTGATAAAAGCGCCTTTAGCAATGGCCAACTTAATTATCATTGTGTCAGGTTTAATAGGCGGCATGCTGGCTCGGTTCTTATTTCGCAGTATAGATGATGACCGCGCTAAAGGTTTGGCATTAGGATTGGCCGCTCATGCGTTTGGTACAGTAGAAGCTTGGCAAATCAGTCATACAGCTGGACGTTATGCTGCTTTTGGACTGGCAGTCAACGGTTTACTAACAGCAGTTTGGGTGCCTATCTTTATCAGTGCCTTAGGCATTTAAAGTTTGGTGCTTATAAAGCATATAAGATTAGTCAATCTTAAATTCAGTCACTTTTAAAACCAGTCACTCGCAAACCCGATATGTGTCTTATTTTAAAAACTTATGTCTATCAGAAATGTCTAAACCTATATAACTGTTTGTCTTTCGCTTGTCCTTATAACATTATAATCAGATTATAAGTAAACGTATTTATCAATCTTGTTCAAAATAAAAATAGCGTTAATATCTGATTTTTCTAAATATTTATTAAAAATATTTAGTGCTTATTCCAAACCAAGGTTATAGGGTTAAAAGTTATTTTATGATATAGTAAGCAACTATTATCTTTTGTATCTATTGCAAGTGATTTTGGTTAGACGTAATTTTGTTGGCTATTTATGGCAGTCATTGGTGTGACAACCTGCAGCTACTAATAATGGCTTTATTAAACAAAACATTACGCCTATAAGCAGAGTAATTTGCTGTTATTCGATAAAAAGTGATATTTTCTATGATAAAAATTGCCCCTCTATTTAACCGTTTTCTGTCTCCTTTTATGTTGACTGCTATCGCTCTATCTACCCTCTCGGTTACCGCTCAAGCTGGTAACATGTACATATATAAAGATAAGGGTGGCCAAGTTCTCTTAACGAACGTCAATCCGACTGGTAATTTTGATAAGTTTACTAAAAAAGTAAAAGTGACTTATTACAAAGACTCAAAGATGTATGACGGTGATAGTAGTAGTAACAGCTATAGCAGTAGCTCTGCTAGCAAAAGCGGTAGTCGCGATGCTTATGATAGCTATATTCGTGCCTCTGCTACTCGGCATGGCGTTGATCCAGGCCTAATGAAAGCGATGATGCACACTGAGTCAGCTTTTAACCCTAATGCTCGTTCTCCTGTGGGAGCGCAAGGTCTTATGCAATTGATGCCTGCTACTGCCAGTCGCTTCAAAGTCAGCAATCCTTGGAATCCTGCTGACAATATTGAAGGCTCAGCTAAATACATTGCTTGGCTTATGCGCCGTTTTAACAACAATATAGAGTTTGCGATAGCAGGTTACAATGCTGGAGAAGGTAATGTCGATAAATACAACGGTATACCACCTTTTAAAGAAACTCGTAACTACGTCAAAAAAGTGATGAGTCGTTACCATAGCTTATACAAGAACGACTCAGGTCTGTCTGATAATACTATGAGCGCTAATAATGCTACTGTTAATAGCAACAACAATAGTGGTGGGATACAAACTGTCAGTTACGGCACTAGCAACAACAGTGGCAGTGCCAGTTATGCCAATTCCGCCTACGCCGCTTTGCGCTAATATTGAAAGTAAGACATATATTTAAATATTAAAACCTGTACACAAAAAAGCCCGCTCATCTATTAGCGGGCTTTTTATTTTACGATCTAAATACAGTCAGTTGATGGATGCTAAATACAAACTTATTGATTATTTAGCATCCACCGCGACCTGTAATATATTTTAAAGCTTACTTGTTAGCAGCTTGGGTAGCAGCAACTTCAGCAGCAAAGTCTTCTTGCTTTTTTTCGATGCCTTCGCCAACTTCTAGACGTTTAAAGCCAAGTACTTTTACACCTTCAGCTTTTAGTACATCGCCTACTTTTTTGTCATTGTCCATGACGTATGGTTGACGTAGTAAGGTTACTTCGTCTAGGTACTTACGTAGACCACCTTCGATCATTTTTTCAACGATGTTATCAGGCTTGCCAGATTCTTTAGCTTTTGCTTCGATAATGTCTTTTTCGCGTGCTAGTACGTCAGCTGAGACATCTTCATCATTGACAGCAACAGGGTTGAACGCTGCGATGTGCATGGCAAGGTTTTTGCCAGTTTCTTCATTGCCGCCTTCATACGATACCACAACACCGATACGTAGACCGTGACGGTATGATGCGATATTGTCGCCTTCAATAGTTTCAACACGGCGAACCTGAATGTTTTCACCGATTTTCTGTACTAAAGACACACGTGCTTCTTCAACTGTTTGACCGTCACCATAAGGCAATTCAGAGATTTTAGCTACGTCAGTCACGTTGTTTTCTAGAGCAAGGTTTGCGACTTTTTCTGCAAACGCTGTGAAGCTATCATCTTTTGCTACAAAGTCAGTTTGGCAGTTCACTTCCAACAAAAATGCTTTTTTGTCACCTTGAGCGATGATAATAGCACCGTCAGCTGCGATGTTACCTGCTTTCTTAGCTGCTTTCGCTTGACCAGACTTACGCAAGTTATCGATAGCAACTTCGACATCACCATTTGCTTCTTGCAGTGCTTTTTTACATTCCATCATGCCAAGACCAGTACGGTCACGCAATTCTTTTACCATTTTGGCAGATACTTTTACTTCTGACATAAGAGTTACCTTAGTATTGTTATGTATGAGGGGCTTAACGTCGCTGATGTTTTACTATTTACGAGCTATGTATAACAAGGGAGACATAGACAGCTATACTTAGTTGTGAAAGAGCTATCCATCAACAACAAAGCATGACGAGTCAAACTGCATCATGCCTATTGTAAGCTTGTATGTTGTTAATAACCTAATATGGATATAGACAGATACACTATCAAAATATCCTTTCAACGTTAGACCTTAACGAGCAGTCATTTATTCTGCTGGCGTTGTAGCGTCTGCGTTATCTTCAGCTGGTGCTTCTTCAGTTGTAGAAGCTTGCTGTGCAGTTTGCTCTTGGTCAGATTTGCCACCAGCTTGAGTCTGTGCATACTCTTTACCAGCGATGATCGCATCAGCAATAGAAGATACATACAAAGTCACAGCGCGAATAGCATCGTCGTTTGCTGGAATAATATAATCAACGTTGTCTGGATTAGAGTTTGTATCAACAATACCGATAACTGGAATACCTAAGTTCTTAGCTTCTTTGATCGCGATCGCTTCATGATCGACGTCAACAACGAAGATTGCATCAGGTAGGCCACCCATATCTTTGATACCACCTAATGAACGCTCAAGTTTTTCCATATCGCGAGTACGCTCTAACGCTTCACGCTTAGTAAGCTTAGCAAACGTACCGTCTTCGCTTTGCTTCTCAAGCTCTTTTAGGCGAGTGATTGACTGACGTAGTGTTTTCCAGTTAGTCAACATACCACCTAACCAGCGGTGATCAACATATGGCATACCAGCGCGTCTAGCTTGCTCACGAATGATACCGCTAGCAGCGCGTTTAGTACCAACAAACAATACTTTGTTTTTCTTAGCAGCTAAGCCGTTTACATAAGTCAATGCTTCATTAAATGCTTTGACAGTATGCTCTAAGTTGATGATGTGAATTTTGTTGCGTGCACCAAAGATGTAAGGACCCATTTTTGGATTCCAAAAACGTGTTTGGTGACCGAAGTGAGCGCCAGCTTGTAATAAGTCGCGCATCTCAATTTTGGTTGGATTGTTTGTAGCCATGTTAAATATCCTGTTGGTTGGGTTATGCCTCCACATCACAAAAACTACCTATTTAGCGACACGCATTTGCTTACGTTACACACTATATCAATGCAACGTCGTAATACTCTACTATATGCAAATTAATCAAGTCACCAAACACCCAGTAATTTTTTACCATGATGTGTGTGTCATTGGTTGATTTAAAAATTAAGCTATTACTTAAAAAAAGTATATTCTAAAAATAGCTGCGCTGTATTTTATCATAACTGCCTATTAATTATAAACAATTACTTTGACGATATGTGTTACATACTTAAATAACAGACAATAAAACCAATGACTTATTAAGAAAACACAAAAAAACGACGCCTATACGTCGTTTTTTAATGATGGCCAATTTATTGATTAGCTTAAGCGATACAAATACCTATGACTGCTTCATAACCACGCCATGTAAAATTGGTAATATAACTATGACGTTCTTTTGGCAAATAAGACACACTTGGTGCACCTTGAACGATATGTGGGGGTGAGATAATAAACTCTGGACCAAATTCGGTACGAGCATTACCAGATATCGTGTTGGCCATTTCACCAAGTAAGTCCTTCATCATTGTAATCGATGAGTCAGGCTCACCCATTATTTTGATCACTTGGCGCAGCATGTTGCTGGGAGCGCTGACATAAACGCAGCCTTCAAGAGGACCTGATATTTCAATAACACCACTATAGTCATAACCGATAGTGCTTTTATTGTTATTCAAATAAGGGGTATTAATAGCCACTTGTGCGTCATCAATTTGTGCAAAAAATGCATTAATCGAACTTAGGAACACACCTAACTTTTCTACTTTAACCATAATATATTATTATCCATATCCAACATATGCCCGCAACATGTTTAATCTTGCAGACAAACTACAATTTCGCCGACTTGCGATAGCCAAGTAATAGGAATAATAAAGGAACGCTCTTCGCTAGGTAATACGATACTTTGCGGCGCCCCTTTAAATACGAATGGGACAGAGATGTGAAACTCGGCTCCAAACTCATTGCGTGCATTACCAGCGATAGTATTAGCCACTTCACCTGCAAGATCCATGTAAATCTCTTCACTATTTTCAGTTTCGCCCATACTGTTTAATAAAGAAGTCAGTAACTCGCGTGTTGCTGAAAAATACACCACACCTTTCTGGACACCTGATATTCCAATCACACCTGTATAGTCGTGAACTTTTGGCTGTTTGTTTTCTAACAAATAAGGCGTATCAGCGATGAGCTCTGAACCTCCGAACTGATTAAAATAGTTACTAATAATGTTCAAAAAAATTTGTAGCTTTTGTTCTTTCATAATGACATCTGCTTAGGTCGTTGGATGATATTAGTCTTGTACCAGCTCATACAAAGACTCTACGAGATCTTCTTCTGAAAAAGGTTTACATAAAAACCCACTAGCACCAAGCGATAATGCTTCGATGCCCGTAGATTTATCTGACAATGCCGATACCACCAAAATTCGTACATCAGGATCAATAGCGATGATCTTTTCAATGCATTCAAGACCATCCATCTGTGGCATGGTTAAATCCATAGTAATGACATCAGGACGATGCGTATTGAACTTCTCAATAGCTTGAACACCGCTGGTTGCCGTCGCAACCAACATAAAATTTCCTGAGTCATAAGCCCGCTGGATGCGGTTTCGAATGATATTGGAATCATCAACAATCATTAGTTTATACATAACGTATTTATTATCCTTAATTAAGCGTTAGGCAGCGTAATGACAAAACGTGTCATCTTACCATGCTCACTATTTACATTGAGCTTACCATCATATTCTTTTACTTGAGCTTTGATGATGTCTAAACCAACACCGCGACCACCATCTTCGTCAGCATCTTCTTTCGTAGAAAATCCAGAAGAAAACAGCTGTTTTAACAGGCCATTACGATCAAGTTGTTTTGCCTCTTCGACATCGAAACGACCTTGCTTGACTAACTTTTCACGAATACCATCATAGTCGATACCTTGACCATCATCTTGTAGGGTCACAATAAAATCTTGACCACTACTTTGCATCTCAAGACCAATTGTACCAACAGCAGACTTGCCAGCTGATTGACGCACATCAGGCGTTTCAATACCGTGTACCACAGCATTACGTAGCAGCTGGATACTGATTTCTTTTACGGTCTTTTTAAGATGCTCTGGTATCTTGATTTGTCCCAAAGTAGCACTATCAAGTTGTACTTGTTTGCCTTGTCTTGCTGCGATATCTCGTGCAAAATCATGATAATAATCGAGCAAATGACTGTCAGCTTCTTCATCCAAGTCAATCTCATTGCCTGCAATTTCTAAACCATCTATTGACAGATCTGTTGCTTGATTTTGGACTACTGCTTCATGTACATCTGATGCTGCACTAGCTGGCGCTGTACGGTTGATACGCTCACCCAATGTCTCGATAGTGTTAGACAAACTGAGCAAATCATCCAAATGCACTGCTAAAGGCAGGAAGTCATTACCAGACAGCTTGCCTTGATTTTGTAGCACGTTAAGCTGATCTTCTGCTTCTGATGCAATCTTAGTAAAGCTGTGTAACTTTAATGCTGAGGCCTCACCTTTTAAGCTATGCATTTCACGATAGATAGCGTTTAATTTAACCTCAAGCTCATATTGCGTACTGCCAGGATTTTTTAAGATATTGTTGATTTTTTCAATATGAGTTTTGGTGTTAGTGATGAACTCATTAATGATTTTTGGATTTACATTTAAGATGGTTGTTAACATCTCAATCTGCATGTCATTTTGTGAACGTTCTTTCTCTAAACGTTGTTCTAGATGAACAGCGTCTGATACATCGTTAACGTTGACCAAAATACGAGCAATGTCTTTATTTTCATAAACCCGTGAAAATCTAAAATCTAAGAAACGGCTGTCCGAACCCTGTTCGCTAGTAGTGTTATGTAGCAATACTTTGTGTAGGGGGTTTAGATCGTTAACCAGTTTTTCTTTCACTCGTGGATTGTATAGCTGCTCAACGAACTGGCGTGTGGTCGTTAGATCTTTATCAGAAATACGGCCGCGTAGTACGCTGGCAAAGTTTTCTCCTGCTAAGCTATCAGAGCCAATAATCTTATTGAGTGCCTTTGAATGCTGCTGACCAATATTTAAGTCTTTATCAAGCAAGAACAGGCCGGTATTAACCGTTTGCATAATCTCTTGGGTCTCGCGACGTGCTGCTAATGCTTCAGCATCTGTTTCACGTAAGCGACGTACAAAGAAGAATACAAAGATCAAAAAGTAGGCAAAGATTGCTGCAACACCAAGTATCTGAACCAGACGAATAGTATTGGCTTGGTTTTCAGCACTCGTAAATACATCATCAGTCAGTTGGTCTAAAGAGTCGTTAATAAGCAAACTTGATGTCTTTGCCTGCTCGACTGCTTGCGTTAACTCATCAGCAGAGTCAACCATAATATTATCAGCATCTTTTAGATACGCTTGAATTTTAGGTTCTAAAAGCTGCCATTGCTCACTAGCTGCTACGATGTTGGCTTGTGCCTTACTATCAACTTGCGGTAAATCATAAGTATCGCCATCGATATCAGTAATCGTACCACCTTGTCCGATAGCTGTAATAGAGTTGGTAATCAACCCAGTATTCTGCTCTAAACGCTCAAAAACTCGCTGCATATGAGGAGAGTTGGTATCCTCACCGTAGCTATTATCCAAATCAAACAAGTCTTTGATCACCGCCTGCGCACTGTTGGCAACTTGGTTGGTTTGATCAATTAATACTGTGTTTCTTTCTAATAAGCTTGAGGTATAAAACGTAAACGCAAGCAAAGCACCAATCAACGACAAGAACAATGCAATTGATATAATCAGACCTTGATAACGCTTATTATCGACATTATGTGTGGTTGCCATGTTGAAAGTCCTTTAGTTTGCTTGCTCAGTAGTTTGGGCGTCAGATTGAGCTTCACCTAACCATTTTTCTTCGATTGTCTTAAAGGTCCCTTCTGCTTTAAGTTTGGTGATACCTTCATTAACAGTGTCGATAAGCTGAGTGTTATCCTTTGCCATTAGTACAACTTGCTGCGCTGAAGGCGTATCTTCACCTTCATACGGTACGATAGTAACGTCATACTCTGGATGGGTCTTAGCGGTGTATTGCAAAATAGGCAAATCATGTAGGATAACGTCGACCTTGTTTTGCAGTAGGTCTTCAAATAGTAAAAAGGCTGTGGTTCTTGTAGAAAGCTCACCATATTTGCCAATTTCTTTTAGTTGCTCTGCAGGTTTTGCACCTTCCATACCAGCAACATGTAATCCTCCTAAGTCCTCTAAACGCTTCAAGTCTAAGTCTTTATTTGAGTACATCATGGCTGATGGGTTAAAAAAGTAAGGTGTGGACAAGCCATACTTTACGTTACGATCGTCTTTATAAGAGATACCTGATACCGCCAAGTCACGACCGCCAGTCTCTACGCTATCAAACATGTCTTGCCAAGTTTCTTTATAAAACTCGACTTTAAAGCCTTGCTCTTCTCCAATAGCACGGATAGCATCAATATCAATACCTTGCATATTTCCATAGTCATCCTGAAAGGAAAACGGAGGCATGGTCCCTGTCGTTGCTACTTTAACTACTGGAGCATCATCTGGTAATTTGCTGACAAAAGTATCTTTGTTTTCTGCCACTGTTGGACTGGTCGTTGTTGCGTTTTCTTGCGTAGTTGTATTGCCTGCATTGTTAGAATTGCCACAACCAAATAAGCCCACACTTAGTACAATAGGAAGTACACGATATAACTGTTTCATAATCTATCCTTGAAAAATTGGGAGGTTTTTACAGTTTAATAAATTGTACTTATCGTTTTTTGCTTTCAATAGTTGCTTATTGACTCAATACAACATACCTATACATAAATATATTTGGTGTTTTTAAATTAATGAACTGGCATTAACTTAACTACATTTTGACCAAAAATATTCAAAAAACTAATATTAAGCTCATGGTATTTACATAGAAAGACATATAATATCTAGGTAAATAACATGCTGCACGACTAGTACATTTATTACACAAATTTACAATGAATAATACTTAAGTAACTTTATAAAAGCAATCAAGGTAAACGAGTAGTAAATGATAATCATTACTATTTAATAGGATAGAATCGTACAGTACAGTCGCTCTACCCTCGAAAGGGTCGTAGAATAACTTTACATATTGACAAAAAAAGCATTCATACGTGTCGTGCGTACGAATGCTTTTTTGTAAGAAATAGAATAAAAGGTCAGATGACTTTGCTCTTATCGAAATCTAGCTTGTTCCTAACATTTTTTGCTGTTTTAAAGCAGTTTCAGTCAAGTCTTCACCAAACCATTTTGTCGTTAGCACAGCATAAGTACCATCCTTTTTTAATCCTTCTAACCCTACATTTACCTTTTCAAGTAGTTCAGGTTGGTTTTTATCGATAAGGAAAACTTTTCGAGCACCATCGGCGCCAATACCTTCATAGTCAAAATATATTGGGTCTAAACTTGATAAATCGTTTAATAAATAACGTATAACACCAGAATCATCTGCAACCGCATCAACTTCGCCTTGTGCCATAGCTTGCACTGCCGCAAATGTAGTTGGATACTGTTCTAGAGCACCTACTGCATAATTGCCTTTTGCAAAAAATTGATAAGGTTAAGAGTCGCTTAATACACCAATACTTACATCGTCCAAATTATCTAATGACTTAATATTCAATTCACTATCTAAGTACACTAGGCTAGTAGGCAAGGGTGCATAAGCATCCGACAATAAATATTTGCTATTTCTCTCGTCACTGTAAGTAAGACCAGCGGCCACCATATCTCTATTCTTACTATCTAAATTATCAAACAGCTTTTTCCAAGGGTCGTTATAGACCTCAACCTTAAAGCCTTGTGATTCACCAATATGATTCATCAGTTCTATATCGAATCCAGTAACATTACCGTATTCGTCTTTAAACTCATATGGTGCATAGTTTGCTTCGGTACCCACTTTAATCACGGGGGCAGTATCAGGCAACTGACTAACAAAGTCGTCTTTACCTTTGGTAGTGGAGGTACTAGCGCTATCTTGAGTGACGGCATTATTAGAGGAACCAGAATTACTACAACCAAACAATCCTACGCCTAGTATTATCGGGAGTACTTTATACAATGTCTTCATAACTCATCCTTGAAAATTGGAAAATATTAGTAACTTTTTTCTTAACAAACCAACAAATTTGTATATAACTTTTTTGTAATAAAAAATACAAACCGTTACATTTGATATTAATTCAGTGATTTTAGGATAGCTAGAAACATAGAAAAAACTAGATAAGTGGATGAATAGTATGATAAAAGGTAGATAACAGAAGTTATTTGAAAGTTTTACCCATCTATTTGAATGAAATAAATTTTTGGGTTATATATAAATTATTGTAATATATCTTTTGTTAAAGGTATAAAAAAAGCATTCATTATCTATTAGATAACTGAATGCTTTTTAAATAGAAGCTAATAACAAAATTTTTAATCCGTATCTTCAAGATTTAAGTTGCGATCTATTTTCCAAATTAAAAAACAGCCCAGACTCATTAAGGCAAACATTGCAATACCAATCTTAAGTACAGGATTAACTGGAAATAGGTTCAACAATAGCCCACCAAAAATACCGACTGAAAACATCAAAGAGCCTTGTAAGGCACTTGCCATCCCAGCACGGTGTTTTTGAAATGCCAACGCAATGGCAGAAGCGTTTGGCTGAGTCAGACCAAGACCTGCAATACAAAAGAAAATACAGCTTAAAACTAGCGGCAGCCAAGCATCTGTACCAAGTAGTATTCCAACCACAAACAGTACGCCTGCCGAAATCACCTGCATCATCGCACCAAAACGTAAGATACTCAAAATACGAAAGCGATTGGTGAGCCATTGATTAAGCTGAGTTAACGCCACAAACCCTGCAGCGTTCATACCAAAGAGCCAACCAAAATGCGTCGCTGACACACCATACGTGTCCATAATTAGCTCAGAAGCCGAGCTAATATAGACAAACATCGCCCCCATCAACAGCCCGCCACCAATTGCCGGATAGTTGAAACTTGGATCTTTTAATAAGCTCCAATATTGGCTGAGCACTTCTTTAGCAGGGCGAACATTACGGTTTTCTGCTGTAAGGGTTTCAAAAAAGAAAAACTTAGTTAATAGTAAATTAAGCACCCCAAAAGCTGCTAAAAACCAAAAAATCGAATGCCAATCAAAGAACTGTAGGAATAGTGCACCAAGTGATGGCGCTAAAATAGGCGCCAATCCCATTACCAAAATCATAATAGAAAAAGCTTTAGCCGTTTGTTTGGCGGTGAGTCGATCACGTATCGCTGCGCGGGTGACGACCGCACCTACGCAGGCGCCAAGTGCCTGTAATGTCCGCCCAGCGAACAAAATATACTCGTTACTGGTCGTAGCACAGACAATCGATGCAATGACATACAAGGTCATACCTATATATAAAGGTTTGACCCGACCAACACGGTCACTAAAAGGACCATAAAATAGCTGCCCAAATACCAAACCAAAAAAGTAAGCTGGTACGGAGTTGGCCATAAATGCTGTAGATACCTCAAAATCATCTGCCATCGATGGTAATGCAGGCAGATACATATCGATAGATAAAGGTCCTATCGCCACAATCAGCCCAAGCATCATAATCCATGCAACAGGCAGATCAGCAGCGCGCACACGTTCAGCAGTCATAGGTTTATTGGGCAAAGAGGATTTTGGAGCAGACATAGCGGGACCATTTTATACAGAGATTGCTGTTGATACTTCGATTGCTTTTATTCAATATAAACGTTATCAATAAAATATTCCTGTTTATTGACAAGCATTACTGATAAAAACAATGGTGCATATCTAATTTATTATCGTTACAAATATGCAAGCAGACAGTCCTATATCGTACTATCTGCTTGTATTTCAATAGAGATATAACCTTAATAGAACAAACCTCAATAATTAAACAGCACCTACAACACTGCTATAAGCTGAGGGTTAAATTAACGAAACTGGCGTTTGCTAAACACTGTACTGACCTCTTTGGCTTTTTTGAGCGCAAGCTTACGATTTCGTCCTAACATAAGTTTTAACTGCCACATTTTTTCTTTATATAGCGTCGTATGCGACTGCTGATACATGGCATTGATGACACGCTTACTTGCGAGCACCGCATCAGGAGAACGCTCGGCAAACTCAGCGGCCAGCAACTGTGCTTGTTGTAATGGTGATTCACTACAATGACTAACCAACCCTAGTGTTCGCCCCTCCTCCGCATCAATGGTACGCGCACTCATTGCTAGCTCTTTTAGCACGTCTGCACGCACGACCCCTAGTGCCGATTGCGTCAATCCCATGTCTGGCACTAATCCCCACTTGGCTTCCATAATGGACAGTTTGCAATCAGGATGACTAATGCGCACATCGCACGCCAGAGCCAGCTGTAATCCTGCCCCAATGCAATACCCTTCTAATACAGCAATCACAGGAACTGGTACTTCGCGCCAGACCAAGCAGACCTGCTGAAATAGGCTTTGGTTAGGTTTAATTAATTCCCAAAAAGCGTACGCTTGATTTTTGGGATGATTCAAATCACCCAAATCTATACCAGCACAAAACGTCCCCTCAGCACCATTAAGAATGACGGCACGTAACGTTTTATCCTTACTAATATGTCTAGCAGCAGCGATCAGCTCATCAACCACTTGAAAACTCATGGCGTTCTTTTTTTGAGGACGATTTATAGTAACGGTGGCAATATTTTCGGTAACGCTAACTTGTAGGGTTTTATATTGATGAGCGGCGATAGCATGCATAACAATCCTTAATAAGCAATTTGGATGATAAGTTGATGTTCGTTTTAGCAGTTATACTTTATTAATCTTAACAGGCTTATATCTGCTGTAGCGCGCGAATAACTGACTGCAGAGGTATCGATATTTTATTGGCTATATCGTTTTATAATATCTGACGCATTACTTTAGTGACAGTTGACCAGATAGTTATTTTGACGACAACCACACTAGATCATTTTCCAAGTCATATCATTTTCGCTCAAGCGATGATAGTTCAGTTGCGGATATGGTGATAGATCAAGCGCCTGTAGATTGTTGAGCGCAAGCAATAAGTTCTCATAGTACGGCTTGAGCATGGCAAACTGCACCGGCGTAGTATGTTGAACATTTAATAGACACTTATCTTCCAAGTCTTGGCTGGCTTTACGCAGTTGCGGGACACCAGTATAGCGACTGGCACCCAAAATGCGGTGTGCAACTTGCGCCAGCATATTTCGATCACGCGCTTGCCACGCTTGAGATAAGGCCTCTTTTTCATCCGCTATTGTATCGATCATCATAATAATGAGCTTAGCAGCCAAATCCGGCTTGTTTGCCGAACGTGTCAGCGCATCTTGCCAGTCCAATATCTCCATCCCAACGATGCTGCTACTTTTTGAGCCATGATCCTGTTGTGTTTGTTCCGGTGAAGGGTGTTGTGATTGCTCATCTTGTTCAATGAGAGTATCTTGATATTGTAAGCTTTGATAACGAGGCTGAGTCGCCCGTTGGGGCTCTCGCCTATACTCATCACGAGGGTGAATATCTCGCATATAGTCATCACGGATTTTTTTCAGAGATAGTGGACGTCGCACAGTTTTATCTACAGACAGACTTTTGATTTTGGTATTGTCTACGACATTGGACGCCATGCTATGGGTAGCGTCAGTAGGCGCAACTGGTAGTAAATGCTGCGACGTTGATGTACGCCCTAACCATTTTTGTAGCACTTGTAACAATTGCGGTTGGCTAATTGGTTTGCCAACGTAGTCATCAATACCACTTGCGAGTAGCTTATCGCGCTCATCAGACAATCCGTGAGCCGTTAGTGCAATAATAGGAATATGGCTATCACCAACCTCTATTTTACGGATTTGCTGCGCCGCTTCACGACCCGACATACGTGGCATTTGAATATCCATAAAAATAAGATCGATGCTGTCTTTATCTTCTGGGTTGTTTTTTGAATGGGCCAACGAATTTTCTTCGGTATCTATGTCTATGGTTGAGGCAGCATTGGCCGACACCTTATGGGTTTGCGCACGGGCCTGAGCTTTTGATATCTGTGTTTTTTTGGATAAGCTTTGTTGCGACGATTTAGCATTTCTTATATTTTTGGCCTGCTGCTTGCTGATCAATTCGATGGCATCAAAGCCACTATTGGCAGTGATGACATGAATACCAAGCTCACTAAGAAGCGCATCTAATACTAAAAGGTTGGGCAGATGATCGTCTACTGCCAGCACAGTTATGCCATGCCAGCGCGGTGCTTGCGCTGCGACCGGTTCGCTTTTCTTTTGAGTGTCGAGCATGGCATATAACTGCCTCTTATCTAACGGCTCATATAAGACATTGGCATGATAGCGGTTTAATAACGCTTGGTCAGCAGCAACTTGATAGCCAAACACAGCAAGCTTGCCTTGATAGTGCAAACGAATTTGCTTAAGCAGTGCTGTCATGTCATCTTGTGTGTCGTTGTCGACGATTACCCAGTCCCAATAATTGCCATGCTCTTTTAGTGACTCAAGCACACCAGGTAACGAGTTGGCTTGAGTAAGTTTGATAGGCAGGACTTGCAGGCTAGCTTTTAAAACTTGTCTTGACGCAATGTGATTGATCCAGACCAATACATTGAACTCATCATTCGCACTAGCCAGTGGTGCAAGTACTGGCAAGGCAATGGTTTGACCAGTGGCAGCTTCCAATACATCGATATGAGTTGGCATACGAAACCAAAACGTCGCTCCTTGATTGGCTATATTTTCTTGTGCATTGTCATAAAACCCAATATCACCGCCCATAAGCCGTGTTAGTTGCTTAGATATGACAAGGCCCAATCCTGTGCCACCATACTGACGCGTGATAGAAGGATCACCTTGGCTAAAGCTTTGAAACAGCATCTTTTGGTCTGCAAGAGATATCCCTTTGCCACTATCTTGGACGCTAATCATCAGATGATTATCGCGATGATCATCTAAGCTTACGCGCACCACGACATCACCGCTATCGGTGAACTTAATGGCATTACCGACAAGATTGGTTAAAACTTGTTTGAGGCGTAGGGCATCACCCACGATTCGCATCGGCACATCGTTATAAAACAGTACGGCCATACGTAGACCTTTCTCTGCCGATACAGGAGAGAGCATATCGACCACGTCATAAATAGTGTCATAAAGATCAAACTCGTGACGATCAAGCACCAACTTGCCTGCTTCAATTTTGGAGAAATCCAACACATCATTTACCAATGCCAGCAGATGTGCAGACGACTTACGAATGGTATGTACGTATAAGTCTTGTTCAGGATTGAGCTCACCGTGACGCGCCAGCAAATTAATAAATCCATCAATACTGTTTAGAGGTGTGCGCAGCTCGTGACTGATATTGGCTAAGAATGCAGACTTAGCCTGACTGGTTGAGATGGCATCATCACGAGCATTTCTGATAGAAATGTTTTGCATCTCCATCTCATCAAAAGCCAGGCGTAGATCGTCCTCGGTTTGTTCCGCGTGGTCTTTTAAATCCTGAAAGCTGCTGTGCAAGCGCCGTAACGTCTTAACCAAGTCTTGTTGTAATAAGTTTAACTCTCCATCAGACTCAACCGGAATAGGCTTGTATAAATTGTCCACATGAGTACGCTGTAGCTGCAAACGCAGCTCATAAATAGGCGCAATCCAGCGTTTGGCATAAATATTGAGACTTAATAGCAAAATTAAAATCGTAAAAAGACCGGTAATAACGAGCGCCATCGCGATACGGTAACGCGCGATGTAAAGTGGCTCGTTATCCATATCGACAAGCAACCACAATCTGTGCCCTTCAAAATTACCCAATACAGTGCCATAAGCTGTACCGATAGGCGTCGATTGCTGGGACAAAAAACTTTGTGATGCATCAATTAAAGGCCAACTTTCGCTCACACCATAACCGACTGTTGCAAGTACCTGATTATTTTCGTTGATAATGGCAATGCGTTGTACATGCTGCTCCGACTGCATACGGCTGAGTCTATCGCGAATCGATACCAATGTGGCCATCGCCCCTTGAGGAGCATCGGCTGTCTCGTTGAGACTTTCATCAATAACTGTAGCAGACGATAGACGAGAGGTGGACATACCTCCAAGCGCTTCTTCTGACAGTACCGTACTACTCAATCGTCCACCACGAGCACTAATATAATGGTCCGAATGTACTTGCGACAACGGCAGATACTCAGGTCGGATATTGTTTTCAAGTGCTGCTTGGCTGGCTGCCGCCATATCATCAATCATATCCTGCGAATTTTTTTCATTGGCTTTTGACTGCTGACGTTCTTGCACTAACAAAGCAGGGATCAGCTCAGTAACCATAGGCTTGTAACGAATCAACACAGCCTCGGCTAACGCTTCTTGTTCTGACTCACTAGCACGCATCGTCTCATGAAAAACAAGAATACCGCCGACTGCTGCTAACACACAAATCGGTAAAAACACCAATATGATCAACTGACCATAGGCGCTACTGGTATCAAAGCGTTTTTTGTATGCCATGTTAAAACTTATCCCTACAGGTTTCTGTGCTATCTATCAATAACCACTATAAATGATTTTATCCAGCCATCAATATGTTAAATACTTTCATTATTTTAGCAGCATTTAGAAGTGTCGGTATCATCTTGGCCATTCATATCAACTTATCATAAATATCAACAATTATTTTATACTGTCATGACTATTCGCTGTCCTCATACTTAGATACCCAACAGACCCTAGTTGACTGACTTTTTAATCTTATTCATTTACCAAAATATCTTGATGCTATCAGCGTAGCTAAAAACAAAATGATATAATGATGCCATTTTCAATTTGTCATAACTTTCGGTTATAGTCGATACCAAATAAAATGGTTACACGACATTATGAGATGTGACCAGTACAAAATTGACTAGAACAAAGATTAGAACTGTATTTACAATACTATTATTCCAAAATAGACAAAGGTGCCCTATGTCCTCCACCACTACGCCAAACGCCAATTTTATCAATCAAGTTACCGAACTTGCTGATTGTGTTGGCCAAACGCCACTCGTAAAATTACATCGTTTGCCTGTAGAAGAAAGTATTACCAATGGAGCGACGTTGCTGGCAAAGCTCGAAGGTAATAATCCTGCAGGCTCTGTAAAAGATCGCCCTGCTTTTAATATGATTTATCAAGCAGAACAGCGCGGAGATATTCAGCCTGGTGACACCTTGATTGAAGCAACTAGCGGCAATACGGGCATTGCCTTAGCCATGGTTGCCGCGATGCGTGGCTATCCGATGACTTTGTTAATGCCAACAAACTCAACTCAAGAGCGTAAAGACGCCATGAAAGCTTATGGCGCAACCTTAATCGAAGTCGATGAAGGGATGGAGGCTGCACGTGATTTGGCATTACAGATGCAAGCTGATGGTCAGGGGGTTGTGCTTGATCAATTTAATAATATTGATAATAAGCAAGCACATTATTTGACGACAGGCCCTGAACTGTGGGCGCAGACCGAAGGCAAAATTACCCACTTTATCAGCTCAATGGGCACTACAGGTACCATTACAGGCGTATCGCAATACCTTAAAGAACAAAACCCAGCGATTAAAGTTGTCGGCCTGCAACCTGATGAAGAGGCGTCTATCGCCGGTATTCGCCGCTGGCCTGCAGCTTATATGCCAGGTATCTTTGAGGCAGATTTAGTCGATGAAATCATGGATATTGACCAACATATCGCTGAAATCTATATGCGCAAACTGGCGAAGACTGAAGGTATCTTTGCTGGTGTCTCATCAGGCGCAGCAGCGTGGGCGGCTATACAAGTCGCCAAAGAGAACCCTGATGCTGTTATTGCCTTTATCGTCTGTGATCGCGGTGATCGCTATCTATCAACTGGTCTATACAATGTCGATGACACTCCTGTCGATGATAATACTCAGTCGTAATGCCTGACCAATGCTTGCACAATAAGTAACTAGGACTATTTATGTCACATGCCCTACCTGCCAATCCTGTACTGGTCTTTGATATTGAGACTGTGGCGGATACAGATGCTGCACGTCGTATTTATCCAAAACTGGCTGACTTAAGCGACGCTGATGCGCTCAGTGCCTTGACTGCCATTCGAATACAAGAAGCTGGCCATGACTTTATGCGCTTACCATTACAGCGCATAGTGTGCATCTCAGCGCTATACATCAAAGATGGGCAGTTTTCTTTATTTTCTTTGACGGCAGATAAGTTTAGCGAAAAAGATATTCTTGCCAAGTTTTTCCGCGCCTTCAGCGATATCGAAACCTTGCCACAGCTGATTAGCTGGAATGGTTCAGGCTTTGATATACCCGTACTCATTTACCGCGCTATGCAGTATGATCTGTCTGCCCCATCGCTGTTTGAAGAGGGCGAGCGTATTAAAAACATGCGTTTTGATAATTATGTCAATCGCTTTCAAACCAAGCATCTAGATTTAATGGACAGATTTAGCCAATATGGTGCGAGTCGCCGTGAAGCGATGGATGTGGTTGCAAGCCTGTATGGGCTACCTGGTAAGACCGATGTGGATGGCAGCATGGTAGGCGCTCTGGTTAATGATAATGATTGGCAAACACTATCGATCTATTGCGAATCTGATGTCATGAATACGTGGCTGATATATCTACGCTGGCTGCGTCTAACCGGTAAGCTGTCGTCTCCGTCTTATAATCATTGGCAACAACAAAGCCGTGACTATTTAGCAAACTTTACTCAAGCAGATGGTCAAGCGCGCCATCATGAGTTTCTTGCCGATTGGACATCCGTACCTGAACCATAAAAGACCAAACACAGTATTATCGACAATAGCACCTACTCTCATTTTTAGTTATTTATTATTAAGGCAGGTTTATGCAACCCACCGATTCAAAAACGTCTACAGCAACTGATACTATGTCACAAGCCAACGATACCCAAACGATCACTATCCCGCCTAATAAGAAAAAATCTAAACCTTCATCCAAGACACGTCGGCGTCTAAAAGAGGCAGAGCCACTTCCCTTCAATATTGATGGATTGTCGCACGATGGGCGCGGGGTTGCCGTATATGGTAATGGCTTTGATGAAAAAGAGGGACATGTAGCAGACAAGCATGGCAAAAAAGTTTTCGTCAGCTTTGCTTTACCGGGTGAAAGTGCTTTGGTCAAACTAACCAATAGTCGTGCCAGCTTTGAAGAGGGAGACGCGATTGATATCACATCCAACCCAAATCCTGAACGTGCTGTACCGCCCTGCCCGCATTTTGGCGTTTGCGGTGGTTGCAGCTTACAACACTGGCAGCCAGATGGTCAAATCAACTTTAAGCAATCGGTACTTGCTGAGATGCTTATACATCAAGCCAATGCTGAGCCGGACAACTGGCTTGCACCGATAGTTGGTGATCGTCTCGGCTATCGTACCAAAGCACGACTTGGCGTACGCTATGTCGCCAAAAAAGAAACTGCATTGGTCGGCTTTCGTGAGCGCTCAAGTAACTTTTTAGCCGAATTAAACGAATGTCATATTTTAGATCCACGTATTGGCTTTGAGATTGAAAACCTCAAAGCACTTATGAGTACACTTGAGAGCCGCGATAAGATTGCTCAGCTAGAGCTAGCAATGGGTGAATACCTACCAGAGCTACCTGATGGCGATCAGCCTGTTGCTCTTATCGTACGTCATCTAGCTCCATTATCAGACTCTGATATCGAAAAGCTTAAAGCGTTTTTTGCAGCGCGTCATTGGCAGCTATATTTACAGTCTAAAGGCGCTGATAGTATCCAACGCGTTGCCTTGACTGACAAAGATGATCTGAGCCAACAATTTGGACGTTTATATTACCAACTGCCAGAATATGACCTTACTTTCGAATTTATCCCAACTGACTTTACGCAAGTAAACCTTTCTGTCAATCGTCAGATGACCAAGCTTGCTTGCGATTTGTTAGATCTAAAAGCGGGCGAGCGGGTACTCGACTTGTTTAGTGGTTTAGGCAACTTTAGTTTGCCTCTAGCTCGTCTTGTTGGTGAAACTGGCGCAGTTGTAGGTGTGGAAGGCAGCGACGCAATGACAGCACGCTCAGCAGACAATGCACGTCGTAACGGTATTCATAATACCAAATTTTATAACCAAGATTTGACTCACGACTGTACTGATAAACCTTGGGCTAACGAAGGTTTTGATGCGTTACTCATTGATCCGCCACGTTCTGGTGCTTGGGAAATCATGCAATACTTGCCTAAATTTAATGCTGAGCGGATTGTCTACGTCTCTTGTAATCCTGCTACCCTTGCACGTGATACAAAAGCTTTGTTAGAGCAAGGCTACCGTCTCACCCATGCTGGAGTAATGGACATGTTCTGTCATACTGGTCATGTCGAATCCATTGCTCGCTTTGAGAAAATAACAACTTAATTTTTATTGATTGTATCATTGGGCTTATTACTGATTTAAATTGAACTGTTTTGCATAAATGAAATTTCGTCGGAATACCGTTACGCTTGTATGCATTATCACTACAGAGCCTTGCTTGAATTAGCCTTCTAAAGTGACATAATAATACCCATACAAGCTGTATGTGTTTATCTACACATTGTGCATATTTGCGCTTATCGTCTTAAAATACTGGGCATAAACTCTTTATAACAGCTGCTAAAAAATGGATTTTTGTAGCTGTGTTGATCATATCTGATAATCATGAATTATGGGGTAGATCAAGCGTTTTTGCATAGCAGGTAAGACGATAAGAAATTTTGAAAATAGCTAAGAGGAGTCGGCTATGGTAAAAATTCGAGAAGGTTTACCGCTTATTGATGGGCAAACAACACAAGCTGATAGTGCAGCTTTAGCAGCACAGTTGGTGGCAAGCCAGCGCTCTCATCAATCTGCTAATAGCTACGCCCAAGTACCATCTGATATTAAACAACAACTAGCAACGCATAAGCTACATACCACTTTTGATCGCTCTGCCTACTACTCTTATCATAGTCATGATCCCAAATTAAAAAACGAATATTCGGATCACATTCTTCTAGACGATATGCAGATGCTTGCAGAAGCATCTATCGCTGATGATTCAGGTCAAGCCAATATTGATGTACCCGTATGGCTAGATAATGTTGCAAAACGTATCGACCAAGAAACTGTCCCTAATTTAGCTGCTGCTTGCGAGTTTATTCGTAGTCGTATGAATACTAGCGAGTCTGAACGTTCTGGTGCTTATGTGACGGGTATTGGTATGGCAGATATCCTGACTTATTTATATCAAGACGAAGACGCTTTGGTGGCTGCTATGTTATACCGTAGCGCACGCAAATCGTTGGTGAGTTTGACTGATATTGAGCAAAGCTTTGGGGTAGAGATTGCAAGTTTAGTTAAAGACGCCTTAGCTATGGGAAAGCTGTCTGCCATTATAGAAAGCAACAAGCGCCTAGAAGACCATTTCGTCAACAATCAACGTGATCAGCTATCTAACATCTACAGCATGCTTATTTCTGTCACTAACGACGTGCGCGTGGTACTTATTAAGCTTGCCGAGCGTACCTTTGCCATGCGTGAGTTATCATTCTCCAAACCTGAACGTCAACAGCGTGTGGCCCGCGAAGTGATGACCATTTATGCACCGCTCGCTCATCGATTAGGTATTGCTCAGTTAAAGTGGGAGCTTGAAGACCTGGCTTTTCGTTATCTTGCCCCTGAGCGTTACAAAGAGATTGCCAAGTTATTATCCGAAAAACGCAGCGAGCGTGAAGACTATATTCAGCGAGTGCAAAACAAGCTAAATGATGCGTTAGCAGAAGCTGATATTACTGCCGATGTCTCAGGACGAGTCAAGCATATTTATTCTATCTATCGCAAAATGAAGCTAAAACGCTTATCGTTTGATCAACTCTATGACATTCGAGCACTACGAGTATTGGTGGAAAACCCAGCGGATTGTTATCATGTGTTAGGTTTGGTACATGGCTTATGGCGGTACATTCCTGAACAGTTTGATGATTACATTACCAACCCAAAGCCTAATGGCTATCGCTCGTTGCATACTGCGGTTATCGCTGAGAACAAGTCACTTGAAGTACAGATACGCACCCAAGGCATGCATTTTGAGGCCGAGCTTGGTATGTGTGCTCACGTAAATTATAAGGAAGGTCTCAAAAAGAAAAAAGACAGCTACCTCACTCAAAAGATCAGCTCATTACGTCATCTGCTTTCTATTAATAACGAAACTCGGAGTCAAAATCGTTTAGGGCTCATAGCAGAGGGTGAGTTTAATGACCGTGAGTTAGGTGAACTAGAAGATGACGAGCCAATCGTTGATTTTGATGAGCTTGAGAGGATTTACATTTTTAGTCGAGATGGTGACATCACTGAACTACCAAAAGGGGCTACCGTACTTGACTTTGCTTATTATGTACACACGCAAGTAGGCAACCGCGCTCAAGCAGCGCGAGTCAATCAGCGTTACGTGCCATTGACTTACCAGCTAAAAACAGGCGAACAGGTTGAGATTATTACTAAAGCGTCACGTGAGCCTAATCGTGATTGGTTAGTTGCGTCACTTGGTTATATTCATACCAATCGTGCCCGCTCTAAATTGCGTCAATGGTTTAACAAACAAGACCGTGATAAAAATATCGAAATCGGTAAGCAGATGCTAAGTAAAGAGCTTGAGCGACTTTCAGTACATCCCAATAGCATCGACTTGAATGACTATACGCAGCATTTTCATGTTAATAATACGGACGATATTATCGTTGGGCTTGTTACAGGCGACATTGGACTCCATCAATTAACTGGTCACATCTCTCGTCAGCTGCATTTAGAGCCTGAAAAAGAAAAGGAAGATTACACCCCTAGTGTTGATCCAAAAACAACAGGCAAACTTGATGCCTACAAAATCTGTATTGATGGTTTGGATAATATTGAAATAAATTTGGCAGGTTGTTGCCATCCTGTGCATGGTGAGCCAATTTCTGGATACATTACTTTATCTCGCGGCGTTAGTGTTCATAACCGTGGCTGTCCTGAATACATGCGTCTGATTGAACGTGACCCTGAGAGAAAGATCAGTGCAGCTTGGAAGTCTAAATCCGGTCGTTATCAGCCTGTTGATATCCATATTGAAGCTTATGATAGACGTGGATTATTGCGTGATTTAACCCAAGTCATTGACAAAGAAAGTGTCAATATACGCAAGGTTGAGACCTTGAGCACTGATGACAATATAGCCTCGCTAAAATTTCATATCGAAGTCTCGGGATTGGCCCATCTATCCAAACTGCTTGCCAAGCTTGAACTGCAGCCAGGGATTTTGCATGCACGTCGTACTATTGTCTAACCGTTAATCGATAACTTAACTTTATATTTTATAAATTTTGTAGAAAGCCCTTATGCCTGAATTACCCGAAGTTGAAACCACAAAAACCAGTCTTGCCCCTTTATTAAAACAAAGAGTTACCGCCATACAAGTATTTCAACCAAAACTACGTTGGCCGATGCCAGATGACTTAGGTATATTAATTGACTATACGTTGCAAGACGTAGAGCGCCGAGCAAAGTATTTAATACTGACTTTTATACCTAGAGTAAAATTGATAGAAAATGGCCAAAACACCATTGAACATCGACGTCAACTGATCATACATTTAGGCATGTCAGGTAGTCTACAACAGCATTCTTTAGGTACTGATAAACGTAAGCACGACCATTTGATAATAACTTTTGACAATGACGGTATTCAGTCGCAACTGCATTATCATGATCCCAGACGTTTTGGCGCAGTATTATGGTATAAGGATTATAGTACCAAGCTTTTAGATCATCTAGGACCTGAACCACTATCAGAAGATTTCGATACTGACTATCTGTATCGCCTGATTCAGCGTAGCAATGTCAATAGTATGTCGGATAAGACAACCAAGCAACGCCCTATTACTCGTGCTATCAAGTCAGTCATTATGGAGCAGCAGGTCGTGGTTGGTGTAGGCAATATATATGCAACAGAGAGTCTATACTTGTCTGCTATTCATCCTGCTACCCCAGCACATCAATTGTCTTACGAACAAATAAGTATATTGGTCAAACATATTAAAGTCATACTACAACGAGCAATCGAGCTTGGGGGTTCGACACTACGTGATTTTACAGTCGCCAGCGGACAAACGGGATACTTTCAACAAACCTTAAATGTCTATGGTAGACAAGGTGAGTCTTGTCCGCATTGCGATACTGTACTCGACAATATCAAACTCAATGGTCGTGCTAGCGTGTTTTGCCCACTCTGTCAGCCAATTTTATAAACAAATATTTACTAATATATATGAGATAAAGTCGATATAATATGTTTTTATATTGCTTATCGGCACACATCTTGCTTTAATAAAGAGTCAACGCTGCTTTGTAAGTACCTTTGTTTATAAGTACCTTTGTTTGTAAATATCTTCAATAGCAGTGTTTATTACTTATACCGCTTACATGTTTTAGGAAATAATGATGACTGCTAATGCCGATAACCCACGCTTCAATAAAAGTAAGATTCTTACGATGGCCTTAAGCATAGGCTTTATGATAGCTTTTACGCAGCCAGCCTCGGCTGCAATAGAGATAGATGAGCGTGATTTTGGTCCATCATATGACACGATGATTGTTGATACAGTCGTTGGAAAGCCCTTACAATTAGTCACCGCTGTCACTGGTACTGCCGCTTATCTCGTCAGTCTGCCTTTTTCTCTTATCGGTGGTAACGCTGATCAAGCACAACAAAAACTGTTCGTTGAGCCTTGGAGTGCGATGGGGCGCTGCTTGGGTTGTACAGTCGCTGAAGACAATTTTTATAAGTCACAAGACGCTAACGACAATATCGTACGTATTGTCGTTGACCAACCTTCAGAAATCCTTATTGATACTAACGATCATGTCGTAGTAACAAAATAACCAACTATAAAAAATTGATGAGCAAACATAAAAAAAGGCTAACATTGCGTTAGCCTTTTTTCAATCATTCTATACTACAATATTAAGCACCTTTCTTACTACGACCATGACGTTTGCGCTCACTTTCAGTCAAGTAGCGTTTACGAATACGGACAGCTTTTGGCGTCACCTCTACCAGCTCATCATCTTGAATAAATTCAAGCGCTTGCTCAAGGGTAAACTTAACCGCTGGCGTCAACGTCAGCGCTTCATCAGTACCACTGGCACGTACGTTAGTAAGCTGTTTAGCGGTCGTTGGATTAACAGCCATATCGTCGTTACGTGAGTTCAAACCAACGATCATACCTTCATATACTTCAAGCTGTGGCTCAGCGAATAGTTTGCCACGCTTTTGTAGATTAAAGAGTGCAAAACCTAAGCAAGTACCGTTTGCCATAGACACCAGTACGCCATTAGAACGCCCACCAACATCACCAAGTTTCTGTGGGCCATAATGTGAGAAGCTTGACGTCATGATACCAGTACCTGAAGTTAGTGTTAAAAACTCAGAACGGAAACCAATCAAACCGCGAGCGGGTATGGTCGCCTCAATACGCATACGACCTTTACCATCAAGCTCCATATTGGTCATCTCGCCTTTACGCAAACCGACCTGTTCCATAATAGAACCTTGATGCTCTTCTTCAATATCGAACACAACGTTTTCATAAGGCTCTTGTAGCTTACCGTCAACTTCTTTAACGATAACTTCTGGGCCTGAAACACCCATCTCGAAACCTTCACGGCGCATGTTTTCAATTAGTACAGATAAGTGTAGCTCACCGCGACCCGATACTTTGAATTTGTCAGGAGACTCGGTATCTTCTACACGTAATGCTACGTTATGAATCAGTTCACGCTCAAGACGCTCACGAATGTTACGTGAAGTCACAAACTTACCGTCGCGACCAGCAAACGGTGAATTGTTTACTTGAAAGTTCATTGATACAGTCGGCTCATCAACCGTCAGAGCTGGCAATGCTTCGACGTGATTAGGGTCACAAATAGTATCAGAGATATTAAGTGCATCAATACCAGTAATACAAACAATATCACCAGCTTGTGCGTCTTCTACTTCAATACGATCAAGACCGTGATAACCCATAATCTTCAAAATACGGCCATTACGAGTATTACCGTTTTTATCAATGACTGTAACCTGGGTATTAGTTTTAACTTTACCGCGTTGGATACGACCGATACCGATAACACCAACGAAGCTATTATAGTCAAGACTTGAAATTTGCATACGGAACGGGGCATCTGCATCTACTTGCGGAGGCTGTACCACATCAACAATGGTCTTAAATAATGGCGTCATATCATCAGCCAAATCATCAGCGTCTAAACCGGCAATACCATTCAATGCTGATGCATAAACCACTGGAAAATCTAACTGCTCGTCAGTGGCACCTAAGTTATCAAATAGATCAAAGATCTGATCCATGACCCAATCAGGACGTGCACCTGGACGGTCAATTTTGTTGATAACAACAATCGGTTTTAGACCTTGCTCAAACGCCTTTTGGGTCACAAAACGGGTTTGGGGCATCGGTCCATCAACAGCGTCAACGACCAAAAGTACACAGTCAACCATTGACATCACACGCTCAACTTCACCACCGAAATCAGCGTGGCCTGGAGTATCCACAATATTAATACGGTATTCTGTATCGTCAGAGCTGTCTGTCCAACGAATGGCCGTGTTTTTGGCCAAAATAGTAATACCACGTTCTTGCTCAATATCACCTGAATCCATTGCACGTTCAGCAATGTTTGCACGATCGCCAAAAGTACCAGATTGATGTAATAGTTTATCAACTAGAGTTGTTTTACCATGATCAACGTGGGCAATAATTGCAATATTACGCAGGTGTTTGATATCGTTCGCCATATAAAATGCTCGTTTCGTCTTAATAAAATGCAGTAGCAGTAAGCGCCGCTGGAGAATCTTTTATCATAAAGCAGATAGTTGTTTTTACTTTACTATAGAGTGACTACGCAAGAGGGGTAGTGAAATAAAAAATACTGGCAAAGTAAGATTTTCTACTGATAAATCCATCATACAGATAGCTATGCTAATGTACACTTTGTCAATTTACAAAGTGTTTGGGCGGCTAGTATAACATTATTAGATTATAAATTTATGCAATAAGTTATTTATCTCACAGTATAAACAAAAAAAAGCCACCTAATAGGCAGCTTTTTTTGTAACTATACAATCTAGAACATAACTAATTGGCTATATATTATTGAATAACCATGTCTTTAGTTTGTTCAACAGTCATTGTTTTGTCACCAGTGATGATGGCATAAACACGACGGTTCATTGCACGACCTTCTTCAGTATCGTTTGGTGCGATTGGGCGGTCATAACCGTAACCAACTGTTGATAGACGGTTTGGAGCGATACCAAATTCGTTAGTCAACATAGATTTCACAGCCACAGCACGAGCTTCAGATAGACGTTGGTTGTAACGTGCTGAAGGACCAGTTTTAGAAGCATGACCTTCTACGCGAGCGCTAGAGTTAGGATACTCACGCATCTTCTCTGCTACTTTAGCGATTTCAGTTTTGTACTGGTCTTTGATAGCTGATTTGTCGTTATCAAAGAATACACGTAGCTCCATTTTTAGCTCATCAGTAATATCTACTGCTACTGGGCAACCGCGCTCATCAACTACGACGTTCATAGGAGTGCCTGGGCATTCGTCGATGCTATCAGGTACACCGTCGCCGTCTGAATCAACATCTTGCTCAACCACTACTACTGGTGGAACAGACACTTCTGGCTCAACTTGTGGTGGTACAGCTACTGTTGGTGATAAATGGCCACCAAGTACAACTTCTAGACCGGCCAATGCCATGCCTTCCCACCAGTTGTTATCAAAGTTGTGAATCGCACGAGCTTCACCACGTAGGCTTAGCGCGTCGTTGATGCGATACATAGCACCTAGACCTAGGTTACCGATAGTATCTTTTGATGATGATACTTCAGTACCAGCTGGAACTTCACCTACAGAAGAACCTTGTTCTTCATTATAAGTTTCTTGGTTTTCTACTTCAATTTTAGATTGACCAGCACCAACTAATACATATGGTTTGAACGCGCTATCAGTATAACCAGTAAATTCTTCAGTACCGATTAAGAAGTTACCAGAGATCATCGTTTGTTCAACGTCAAAACGGTTAATACCAGCATCTGCAGAATCTTCAGACGCTTCACCATTAGTGTTTGATACGCCATACTCTACTTGGAACTGAGTAGAAGGAGTCAGCTCGATACCTAAAGCAGCACCAGTATATAGACCACTTTCTTTAGCTACGCCACCGTTGTCATTGCCACGGCTGCCATCGCCAATTTGTTGGCCATCAGCATTTACATAAAGGTTTTTACCAGTACGTAAGATTTCACGCTGCTCATCATGCGCTTCATCAGTGTAGTGATAACCTAGTAATAGCGGGCTAATAGTAACGCCAGCATTAGCTGCTAAAGGTGCAGCTGCTACGGCAACCAGAGCTAGAGCAATTTTATTCAATTTCATGGACTTCCTCCAAAGGATGATTTGAGTGATGCATTAAGCAAAACCGCTTCCTAAGATGTAATAAAAGTAGACATCTTTTACGAATGCATAATTATACAACAAAACTAATTAGGAAGTAGCTTATCGACTATCTATTAAGTTTACAACTTTTTTCGTTAGGCAGCTACACATTATTACACGATAGTGTTGCAACACAAACACAATAGCCTGCTTATTTTACTAAGAACTAACATACGTTGCAATTTTAGTCTTTTGAATGTTAATTCGCAATAGAAGCAAATTAGATTTTACCTATTGTCTGCAACTAGTTTAATACAATCGAATTTTTTTCTCTATTAATAAAGATTAGTCTTCACTAATTGAAACAAATTTTGACAGTTGCACTATAATTCATATATATTAAATAGCAAACATTATTCTAGTATATACTTTTAAAGTAATGAGCTGATATGTGATTGTTGCGTTAAAAACGTTGTTGTTAAGGTTTGTGAATTTAAAAGTCCAAGGTATTTTTAAAAGTTAAAGTCTTGTACTAGAAAAGGTATCAATGTAGGGCTTCACTCAAATGTATAAAGCTGATGAATTTGGCCTATATAATTAAATCTATAGCGTAAGCGATGACTATATATGATTAGAATATGTCACACCATATCGAACCTTACTCTATCTTATCTGAATCTAGCTGTATGCTTAAGAGTCCCATACTTGTCGAAATCTTATCAACAAAAAGGGTTTACTCTTGTAGAGCTTATGGTAACAGTGGCAATTTTAGCTATTATCGCAACGATCGCAGCGCCAGCGATCGTAGATCAATTGGCAAGTATGGAAGCCAAACGTATCAAAAATCAACTAGAAAGCACTCTCAAAATAGCGAAAGCTGAAAGTTTTATTCGACGGCAGAATCTATTAGTATGTTTATCTGATGCAGGTGGACGGTGTAATAAGAATAGCGATAAAAACCTTTTGTTATTTGTTGATAAAAATAATAATAAAGTTTTTGATATTAGTACGGATTATTTACTTAGTAAGCAAGGCTTAAATCCTAAATATGGCACACTACATTTACGAGCTGGAAAACGGCATTATGTTAAATTCTATGGTGATACAGGCAAACCCCGAGGACACTTTGGCCACATAAAATACTGTCCAAGCCCAACCTATAGTCAGGCTATGTATCAAATTTCTTTTAATCAAAATGGTAATATCAAATACAAACCTAATGATAGACACCCTACTGGTTGTACATAAATGCATTATTTGTTGTAGCAATATTATTAGAGGCGCTATTAGCTTATACCTGATCTACAAAGTTACTTATGCATCGCAGCTTTCATCATAACCACTGCTTGCTCTAAGCCTACGAATACAGCATCAGCGATCAAGGCATGTCCAATATTAAGCTCATAAATATCAACTATCTGAGCAATAGCATTTACATTGTCACGAGTCAAACCATGACCTGCGTTAACAAGTAACTCGCTGTCTAGATTTTTTGCAATGCTCACTGCCTGTTTGATACGCTCTAATTCGTCCTTTTGATCATTCGTATTTCCAGCCAGACCTAACTCAGCATAAGTACCAGTATGTAGCTCGATAGCATTAGCATGGCAGTCAACTGCTGCTGCAATCTGGTCCTCGTCCGGATCTATAAATAAAGAAACGTTAATTCCTTCTGCTTGTAAGTCTTTAATATAAGGTTTTAGATGACTGATCTGCCCTGCTACATCCAAACCACCTTCGGTCGTTAGCTCCGCACGTTTTTCAGGCACTAAGCAAACCCAATATGGCTTAACTTTATGAGCGATAGATAACATCTCAGACGTTGCTGCCATCTCTAAATTTAATCTGGTTGTTAACTGTTTTGCTATCTCATAGACGTCTGAATCTTGAATATGACGACGATCTTCACGCAAATGTATGGTGATACCATCTGCTCCCGCTTTTTCACATAATAGCACTGCTTCTAAAGGACTGGGATAGCCAACCCCGCGTGCTTGACGCAAGGTTGCTACGTGATCAACGTTGACACCCAATAAAGGGGTTTTTATTGTATTCTTCGATGAGTGCTGTAAAGATGTGGTCATAAGAAATCCTTTTGATAACGAGTTCCAAGTAACATACAGATGATAGGGCTACAGTAGTACTACCTCAAATAATTTTTGAACGACCATACTTTGTCTAAAGATTGACGCCATCATTGGTAACGTTGTTGCTGCTGCCACAGTAATCGACTTTGCAACGGCTGATAATCAAGCAAGTGATCAATCAGATGTTTATGAAGACGTGACCAATTATTTAGTGTGGCCTCAACTATTCCTAGATGTGCCATATCAATAATATCTGCACCGATAAAAAGTGTTTGTAGCGTATTGATCGTCGTTTTATCAGGTTGGTTAGTAGCCACAAAACCTACATCAGATAAAAATCGATAATCCGTATCAGGTTCGATAGGCGTTAATAAATTGTCATGGTCTAGCGTCAAAGAAAAGCCTAACTCTTGAAACAAATCAGCCTCAAACTGACGTAAGCATAACCTAAGAGCAGTCGCTGTTAATGGCTGCTTTAATTGCGTTAAGCTGTCTTGATAATGCTGCCACAATACTGGCATTGGGTCTTCGCTAGGCAATAACTTCCACAGTATCTCATTCAAATACAAAGCTGCATACTGCTGCTGACCGCTTATTTGCTGATAACGTGTCGGCCTAGGCGTTGTAGCATCTTTTGTAAAACTATCTTCTACGGGTAATAAACCAATCTGACTAAAAGTTTTTAGATCGCGCTTACCTGTTGCAAACAGTTGTAGCGGCTCAAACAAAGGCGCACCTTTTTTACCAATACCGTGTACTACGCCATGTTGCCAAGAAAATAAATAGTAAAGCGCCCGTTTTTCTTGGTAAGGACGCTGATGTAATAAATATCCTGTTAATGCTTCATTACGCATTGGCTATTACCTCAGCATCATGTGTAGATCAAATATTTATTTTAAATCAATAACCTAGGCTGGTGAGTGCGCGTTCGTCATCAGACCAGCCACGCTTAACTTTTACCCACAAAGTTAGCATGACCTTTTTGCCAAATAACTGTTCCATATCTTTGCGTGCATCCATCCCAACTTGCTTGATACGTTGACCTTTTTCGCCAATCACAATGGCTTTTTGCCCATTGCGCTCTACATATATCGTGGCATCAATAAAAGTACAGGCTTTACGTGGACGACCAGTTTTTGGGTCTGTATGAGCTGCTTCATCTTTAAACTCATCGATTTGGACGGTGAGATCATAGGGTACTTCGTCGCCTGCACTACGCATGATTTTTTCGCGAATAATTTCACTGGCTAAAAAACGCTCTGAGCGGTCAGTAATTTGCTCAGTATCGTAGATAGGCGTGGCATTCGGTAGATGTGACGCAATTACTTCTTCAAGACGGTCTAAGTTTTGGTTTTTTAAAGCCGAAACAGGTACGATGTCAGCAAAGTCGAAGCTCTCATCAAATGTTTCAATCAATGGAAGCAGCGTACCTTTATCTTTTAACGTATCTGCTTTATTGATGACCAATACGACCGTCAAATCAGTTTCACCAAGCTTTTGTAACGTCAGTAAATCATCTTCACGCCACTGGTCTGAGTCGACTACAAATAATACTAAGTCCACGTCTACCAAAGCTGATACGGCAGCTTTATTCATACGCTCATTGATAGCACGTACTTCATTGTGATGAATACCTGGCGTATCTACGAACACCGCCTGCATCTCATTGGTACTCAAAATACCATGAATGCGATGGCGCGTCGTTTGCGGCTTGCGGGAAGTGATTGATAGCTTTTGACCCAATAGATGATTCATCAGAGTCGACTTACCAACGTTTGGACGACCAATGATCGCCACATAACCTGCTTTAAAGTCGTTAGCAACCCCAGCCTTATTACTTGGCGCAAAAAACCCATCAATCGCAGCATTATTTTCAAGAGTAATACTCTTATCATGTTCATCAGCATCACTAGTGTCGTGCGGCTGAACGGCGGTTAATGAATCGCCTATTTGTCTATTTTCTTGCATATTTTCAACGTTTTCTACAGCTTCATTTTGATTGGTGTCAGCATTTTCTGTCATATTATGGGCATTATTTTTGGGAGTGAATGGCAAGTCATTATGATTGCTCATAGGGTAATCCTGTGGGGTTTTGATAATAATCTTAGTAGCACGTTCTATATTTTAAGAACATCTACAAAGCTAATGTTAATGTAAAGATATTTGAAGTCTGATGCCATCTGCTGAGACACTATAAATTGGTAATGTAATCAATGATTTAGGGCTTATAAAACCGAACATCATATAAAGAAAAAGCTATCAACGTTTTTTAAAAGCACCTGGCAACTTATGTAATTGATTAATCATTAATTCAGCTGCTTTTTGCTCGGCTATACGACGACTCTCACCAGACTCAGTAATATCAGGACAATTATTAATATTGACCTGACAGCGTACTACAAATATTTGATAAGGAGCATTGCCCCGTGTTTCGACCAACTCGTAATGAGGCAAATCAAACTGTTTAGATTGTAGCCATTCTTGCAAACGACTTTTGGCATCTTTCAAAGCTTTTTGGTCATTGACGTTATCAATAAGGTCACCATACCATGCTAATACGCAATGACGAGTAACCTCCATATCTTGACTGTCTAAATAAATAGCCCCAATCAATGACTCCACAGCATCAGCCAATATCGAGGCGCGGTTACGACCGCCACCTTTACGCTCACCAACACCTAGAATCAAATGGTTAGACAATTCTAAATTTTGCGCAATAGTCACCAATGATTCTTGACGTACTAACGTAGCACGCATACGCGTCAGACGCCCTTCGTTTTGATTTGGATAACGATGATATAAAGCTTCACCGATGATCATACCAAGAAGCGCATCTCCCAAAAACTCCAAACGTTCGTAGTTCTTCTTGCTATCAAATGAACGATGCGTCAAGGCCAAATTTGGTAAACTCAAATCATTAAACTCGTAGCCTAATTTTCGGGTCAATACTGCCAGACGCTGAACAAAATCTGAGCCTTTTGGTAAAGTCTCCATAGATGCGCTATTTTTTTTGGCGGTAGGCAGCGCTTTGTATGGTTGTGAAGTTGATTTCATGCGTGGCTTTTGGCTATCCTTTAATGTTAGTGATCTGTACAGTTAAATAGTCGATTAATCTACTGGAGCGGCATTTATCTCACCTTCAAAACGATTAACGATATCAACGTTACCGAAAAAATTACTGGTTTTGTCATAATCTTTATAAAGAGCAAGCTCACCTGGTTTTTTATTGGTAAAAGTAAACACCTCTTCAGCGGTCGTATCGTAATCAGCGTTGATAGACAGTTGACGATTAACACGCTCAACGAATTGTTTTGCAGTCTCGCCATTATTGTTCGCCTCTTTTAGCTGAGTACCTAATGTTTTACTCAGTTGATAATCACCAACTTGAGCTGGCATAATGGCAATCACCAATTTGCCAGCAATAACAATAATAATAAGCAATAAAACTATGCTAGTCACACTCGCCCCACGTTGCGACGACAACCCTGTTAACTGCTGCAGCATAAATTCTCCTAATATTTAATATAATTGTATTTCATACTCTATGATTTATATCTTAATATTTTCTAACCTTTCTGTGCTCTTACACAGCTAGGTTGATGAATTACATACAGTATATATATTAATTTAATTAGGGTTAATATTGATATTAGCACAATAATCAATCAATAGAGTAGCGACTAATCAATTGAACCATTACGTGCAAAAGTTGGAAGATTCAGACCAGGTGGTTTGTGCATCCAAATATACACAGCTTTACCGGCTAAATTCTCATCAGGTACAAACCCCCAGAATCTGCCATCAGCACTACGATCACGGTTATCACCCATCACAAAGTATTCATCATCGGGCACTGTGACACGCCATTCTGTCCCTGCGGAACTGACCACTTCAGGAGATTGCTGTTGCAAAAATGGCGCATATTGTGAGCTGTTCATATCTGATAGATAACGTACTAAATGCTTATTCTCACCTTGTGTTTCTTGAAAATACTGAGCTTGTTCTTCTTCTTGCTGGCCCATTTGCGTAGCCTCAGACTCTGTCAATACTTGACCAGGTGTCACTTGACCAGCAGGATAAAGCTGTGCAGTTAGATCATTATTGGCATTAAAGTCTACAGGCTTAGTATCGACTGGTACGTCATTGATCGCAAGCTGTCCTTGACTATAGCTGACAGTATCACCAGGTAAACCAATGACACGCTTAATATAATAAATGCTAGGGTTTTCAGGATAGCGAAACACCATCACATCGCCATGCTCAGGATTACCCGTTTCTAATACTTTATTATAAGTCAGAGGCAATCGCACTCCATAAGCGTATTTGTTGACTGCAATAAAGTCGCCAGTATATAAAGTTGGCACCATAGACGATGATGGAATATTGAAAGGTTCAATTAAGAACGAGCGTACGACCAAAACCACTGCTAAGACGGGGAAAAAGTCATAAGCCCAGCGTACCAATAAGCTCTCTTTACCATGGCCACGTGTTTTACGCTGTTTTAGTGCCAACTTATCTAGTAGCCATATTAGCCCTAAACCTATCGTTAATGGCACTAAAATCAAGTTAAAATCAAAATCCATACTAATTTGCCTATTAAAAAGCTGTTTATCTCACGGCTTTAACGGTAAGAACAACGACATTTGACGTATTGTGTGTAAAACCAAAGTAAGACAGTGTAAACCATCAACTATCTACTTGCAGTACCGCCAAGAATGCCTCTTGAGGAATCTCAACATTCCCGACTTGCTTCATACGCTTCTTACCTGCTTTTTGCTTAGATAACAGCTTTTTCTTACGTGACACGTCCCCGCCGTAGCATTTGGCAAGGACGTCTTTACGCATGGCTTTGACCGTACTACGACCGATAATCTGACTGCCAATCGCTGCTTGAATGGCCACATCGAACATCTGGCGCGGGATAAGCTCTTTCATCTTGGTCACCAATTGATTCCCGCGGAAACGTGCTTGGTCTTGATGTACGATCATCGCCAAGGCATCTACCTTATCACCATTGATCAATACATCAACTTTGACCAGCTTGTCTACTTGATAACGCTCAAAATTATAATCAAGCGATGCAAATCCACGAGAGACTGATTTTAGACGGTCAAAGAAATCCATGACCACCTCACCCATTGGGATATCAAAAATCAGCTGAACTTGCTTACCCATAAAGCGCATATCAACTTGCACGCCGCGACGCTCAATGCACAAGGTCATAACGTTACCCAAATAATCTTGCGGTACTAAGATTTGACAACGGGCAATCGGTTCGCGGAACTCTTCAATATTGTTAGGCTCAGGCAAATGCGAAGGATTGTCGACATAAATGACTTCACCATCTTTCTTTTCGATCTCATAGATAACAGATGGCGCAGTGGTGATCAAGTCCAAGTCGTATTCACGCTCTAGACGCTCTTGGATAATCTCCATATGCAGCATACCTAAAAAGCCGCAACGAAAGCCAAAGCCTAGCGCATCAGAAGTATCAGGTTCAAAAAACAGTGAGGCATCATTAATTTGCAACTTTTGTAGTGCTTCACGAAACTTTTCGAAATCATTGGCATCAACAGGAAACATGCCTGCATAAACTTGCGGGGTCACTTGCTTAAAGCCTGGAATGCGATCAACGTCTGGTGTTTTAGCATGGGTGATCGTATCACCGACGGGAGCCCCTGCAATGTCTTTGATACCGGCAATAATAAAACCCACTTCCCCAGCTTCTAAAATACCTGTATCGACAGGCTTGGGCGTAAACACACCAATAGAGCTGACCGGATGCGCCTCTTTGGTCGATTTAATATAAATCTTATCGCCTTTTTTTACGGTTCCTTCACGCACACGCACCAATGAAACCACGCCTAAATAACTGTCAAACCATGAGTCTATAATCAAAGCTTGTAGCGGTGCTTCGCGGTCACCCGTCGGTGCAGGAATAACTTCAACTAAGGTTTCTAATAGTTTGTCAACACCAAGCCCTGATTTGGCAGACACACGCGGTGCATCAATGGCTTCAATACCAATGATATCTTCAATCTCTTGAATCACACGCTCAGGCTCAACTTGAGGCAGATCAATTTTATTTAAAACCGCCATTACCTCCAAGCCTTGATCAACTGCAGTATAGCAATTGGCAACGGACTGCGCTTCTACGCCCTGCGCGGCATCTACCACCAGTAGTGCACCTTCACAAGCGGCTAATGACCGAGAAACTTCGTATGAAAAATCGACGTGTCCCGGCGTATCAATAAAGTTGAGCTGATAGCGCTCGCCATTTGGATGATCATAGAACAGGGTTACTGATTGTGCTTTGATGGTAATACCGCGCTCGCGCTCGATATCCATGGAATCAAGTACTTGTGCTTGCATTTCACGATCTTGCAAGGCACCACACATTTGAATAAATCGATCGGCAAGCGTTGATTTGCCATGATCAATATGGGCGATAATAGAAAAGTTACGAATATTGGCTAATGCAGTCACAAAGCGCCTACTAAATAAAAGGTGATTGGATAACCGCTATTGAACAACGATGCCTGAACAATAGTAAAAAGCGAACGGTTATTAGATATTAATTATGATAAAAATGTTGTAAAACAGAATTAACAATAAAGATAAGTGTTGTCAATGGTTGTCGCCAAAGTGCGTCTGATTGAACTGAATTAATAATATTAACTATTAAAATCACGACGGACGACACTTGCTAACCTACATAGACATATGAGCGTATTCTAGCAGTTTTCCACTATAAAGTAAGAAGATTTTATTAGGAGCAATCTGGTTGAAATTTAACACTATAACTGATCAGCATTGCCAGTTGCATAAGCCTTAATTGTATAAGGCATAATAGTTTAGAGTTACGGTAGCAAATCAGTGACTATAAGTGGTTGCATTAAATGAGTTACTCGATATGTATAAGACATTATTTGACTGTATCAGATACTGCGTCTGTGCTAACTGGTCGTTGCAAGTATTTATACATCCACGGCGACTTACCATAGAATGCCCCATTGATCTGTGTTTGTTCGATCAAATACTCACGGAACCTCAAATAGAACTCATTGTCTGGATGTTTGGGTTGCTGCCAAAATTGTGCAAGCGCCTTAGGATCTGTTAGCTTAGGCGTGTCATAGATAGCGCGTCCCATAACCTTAGTGGGTTTTTTGTGATATACCGACTGTAGACCCGTTGTACTATTGATGGTGACCATGCCAATGCTGTGCTTCATGAGCGTTGGCAGATGCATGTCACAACCATAAAATACTCTTGATTTGATTTGATAAAGGGCTGCTAAGCTTGCTACCAATTCGCGATAATCCCGATGGCCACGGTCTAAGGGATGATGCTTAAATACGAGCATCTGCTTTGTATCAGCATGGTCTGCAAAGCTTGCAATAACTTCGTCTATGAACTGCACGACATCACGATAACCACTATGATGGGTAATCTGCGAATCATTATGTACTTGCAAGCTGACCAAAAAATAATTGTTATCTGCGTGAGTGACGAGATGGTTTTGTAGCTTCTTATCTGGTAAATACCCACGCAATTTACGCCAAGGCGCTTTTAACCAAGCGATTGCTTCTTGCCATGCGGTCATTCCGCGATAATGTGAATAGTGCGGATAACGCGACTTGTATAGGCGGGTAACGATATAATAAACGATAGCAGCAACACTTAATCGATAAAATCGATTGTGCGTGTATAACGGTTTATCATTGGCTTTTTTGAGTGCTTTAATATCGGCAATGTTTAAGCGTGAGTAGCCATTGATACCATGCTCTTGTAGGGTAATATAATCAGGTCGTAAATAGCCTTCTTCAAACACAAAAAAGGATATGCCTAACTTTTCACTCAAGCAGGCAGCTTGCGTATGATGCGGGCGACAATCACCAAAGCAGACAATCGCATCAATGCTGTGCTCTTCAATAAAAGCTTGTAACCAAGAGGAAAACTGCCCTAAAGTCCCTACATAATCATGAGCATTAGGATGACGATAAAAAAACGCATCACCAGCATTGAAGTTAATTTTACTTACTTGAATATCTTGAGTTTGCAAAAATGTTGTAAAACGATTGAAAAAACCACCCATCTTTCCTTGTAGCAGCAAGACGTGTCGATGAGTAAGCAATTGATGCATCGAAGCTGCCATAAGATTAGGTACCGTCGGTTAGAAAGTTAAAAATTAACGTTGAACAAATAAAGCAATGTTGTAACGACTGCTAAATTGTACACAAATTATACCAAAAAAAACATAATTGTCGTAATGGATTTGTTTTAAACCTACTGGTTTTTTTTGTGCAAATGCTGTTGCCATGTATGACGCTGCTGCATAAAGCGCGTAGTAGTATGACGTTTCAACTGATTAGTAAGCTTTGATAGCGTAGACAACTTTACTGGTAAAATAGTGTTTGTTTGAGCCACACTATCATATGATTTATTTTGAGACACTTGTTGATTTTGGTGCTTAGCAGGATATAAGTAATCAACCACTTGCTCTACTTGTGCAAGTCCATAACCCTCAGGTAAGCGATATAGTGGATAGTGTATGAGTGCACAGTACAGTAGTTGCTCAAGCGATAATGCTGTGTCCCGCTTTCGCCTCTGTAGATAATCTGTTTTTGGTGATAACTGTGCATCTATATCGGTCGTCAAGCCCCACCCTGCATAAAACGGCAAACCGTAACAAGTCACTTTTAGCCCCCGCAATAGTGCTTCAAAGCCAGTCAATGAGCTAATCGTATGTACCTCATCGACGCACTCTAAACAATCAGGCATCGCTGTATCATAGGCAACTGCTTGTACTTTTGCTAAGCACGCCTCATCAACTTTGCCTGCTCGTAGACCAGCTTCTACATCTGGATGCGGTTTATAAATTAGATAGGCATCAGGATTGTCTTGTCTGACACGCTCAATCAGACCTTGATTGGTCTTAATATCTGAGCCGCAATACTGCACTGACAGATCATCTTCTACTTGCCCAATGATAAGCAAACGTGGTCTACCAGATACCTTTGCATCCTGCATCCATTGCATTTTTTGATCGATAACGCCGGTTTTATCGGCAGCATTAACTTCCGTACCAACGTTGTATTTGCTTACTCGCTGAGTAAGCAATTTGGTTTGCAGCCTCTGCACTCGTGCATATTGCTGTGGTGTCAAGGTATCACAGTTGCGTAATAAGGTTTCTAAATCTGAGGGCTGAGTGGCATCATAATAAATACCTTGTTTGTCTATTACTACCGACAATGGTGCGAGTAATGTTGCACCCAGACCATTTGAGCGGATAAAACCATCTTCCATACAATAAATAGCTGGCATATCTGATCTTGACGGCTTTGCAAGTTTACACTGTAGTCGTTTATGGACTTGTTGACGTTTAGCTAAGCCCCATACCAATAAAGGCTGGTGATAATTGACCTTGAAATGATCCGGATGTAGTAAGTTTTTTAGACGCGGTTTTGGTTTGACAAACAATGTCGTACGCGGCAGATTGGTAAAGGCCCTAACGAAAGGCAGTTTCCAACGGCTAAACTCATATACCGTCAAATTACCTTCAAGACGCGATTGCCAATGGCGATTGGTTACCAACCAAGTAATCGCCGTATCAATATCACATGCCTGCTTCGTTGCTGGATCGACATAGCGACTATAATCAATATAGGCGCTATAAAATAATGTCTCTAACGTTGCTGTTGAGGTTTGACGGCGCTTTTTAACTGCTTTTAGCAACCGTTTTGGTGCGCCGCTGTCATCAGTAAGCCCCCAGCCGCTATACCAATTTACCCCAAAGCAATGTACAGCTTTGCCTAGCATCAACGCCTCAAATCCCATATGTGAGCTGACCGTATAGACATGATCTACCTGTGCCAGTAGGGCAATTGGATTGAGTGCTTGCGTTAATAGTCGAACGTTTTTAGGTAGCTTGAGACTGGTCAGGTAACCTGACTTGGCGGCAGGATGAGCTTTAATCCATATGTAGGCATCAGGATGATTGCGACAGGCAGTCTTTAGCATACGCTTAAACTGACCTTTACTTGCACCAGCGCCTTTAATAGAAGCATCGCCAGCGACCTGATCAATTAGGAGTACATGCGACTTTACCGAGTCTTCTTTTAGATTGGTATTTTCTTCAATAACCAGTTTGTCTAATGAGGGACAGGTAATCACAGCATTATATTTACTCAACTGTTTATCGCAAATATATGTCATTAACTGGCGAGCATGTACTTTATTTAATATATCACTATCAGAGTTAGCGTATTCTTTAGCGCGCGCAACGATTAATTGCTCAAGGCGTGAGCTTTGTGTTAAATCAAAATAAATACCGATGTCATCAACAACCACGCTCAGTCCATGACGACTGCCGATACCAGAATCTAATGAGCGTAAAAAGCCATCTTCGATACTTAAAGTTGTTAGTTGTTGACGATCTGCTGCTCTCTTAGCACGTTGATAGCTTTTTTTGTGTCCCCAACCGATAAAAGCGTTAGGCGTTTGTAGATTTGGATTAAAACGCTGCTGCACGCTTGACCATAGGTACCAGCGTTGAATATCAGCGTCCAAGACATTGGGCAGCAGCAAATTATTACGGCGCATCCCTTTACCAATGACCGCCAAACGATTGGGGACCAAATGCTGAGCTGATGACAAGGATGGTACAGCCTTAGAAGTAGACGTCGTTGGCACCTTATCTTCGTTTGCTGCACTTTTTGTCATTTTAATCATCCTTTTCAATGCTGTATTGGCGTCAATATACTTTTGACATCAACCGTTATAAGTCTAAAATAACTTTGGCTGCAACTGCCAATTGATAAACGATTTGTGATATTCCGCGGGTAATCTCAACGCGCTTGGTTTTGACCTTTGGTAAAACCATAATCTCATCACCCTGCTGGATACGATAAGCGGTATTGACCACTTCATTCGCCCCATTTTGATGAATCACTAAGATCTCTTTAGTATCAGCGTTGTCTCCAAAGCCGCCTGAATTGGCAATGTAATCGCCAACCGTAAAGTCTGGATTAAAAGTGAGCGCGCCTTGCGACCGTACTTGACCATTAACGGTTATCACTGATGTTTGCGCAGGTATTTCAATGACATCACCTTGCTGAAGGATAATATCCTGCCAAGAATTTGGTACGACTACTATCTGCCCATCAGGTCTAACAGTACGTGCCTTGGCTACAAATTGTTTGACCAAGTTGGCATCGTCTTGACGTAGCGCTGCTTCCTCACGCGTCGTTGATTGAGTAGCTAGCGTCAATTCTTCTAAGCGATCAAGCGACTCATTAATCATGCGTTTTTGCTGCTCAGCCACCGACTGACGATAAATCGTCAAATGCGTCAGCTTCGCTAGTGGACTGGGTTGTAATTGCGGTACGATGTCTTTTAGACGAGCGCCATAAGGCACAACCATAGCACCATTACCCGTATGAGCACCTTTGACTTGTACCGCGATAGTGCCAGCATAACGATCTGAGGTAACAACCAGTTGATCGCCATTATAGACGGACACATTTTGTGCATCGGCAAGCGAGTAATATTCTGCTGTTTGTGCGCGTCCTGCACTGCGAGTAATGCTGACGTTGGTTGCATTGGCAGCTGGGTTAGCAACTTGTAATACATCACCAATGGTCAAGTCATTGACATCAAACTCAAAAGTGTATTCGTTTTGAACCTGTCCGCTCACAGCGAAAGTTTTTTTCTGCGGTGCAGCCGTGATCACATCGCCATCGCGAAAAGAGAATGGCTGCAGCTTACCTGCTAATAAAAAATCATATAAATTGACTTGCTGTAATAGCTGACCATTACGCTTGATTTGAATATCAATATAACTGCCACGTGTTGGGTCAACGCCGCCTGCCCGATCTAAATATGAGAGCACTGAGTCTGCTGCGAGCCCGCCATAATACCCTGGTTGTTTAACAAAACCTGTAACAAACACTTTAACAGGCTGGGCTTGCTCTAATGAAGCATAAACACCGACGTTTGAGCGATAAATACGGTTAACAGCACTTTTGACGACATTCTGTAGGTTGCCATTTTGTACACCAGATACCCGTACTGGACCCACGTTGGGTAAGAATATATTGCCTTGCGGATCAACAGTCATAGTCGATGCAAACTGATAAGCACCCCACATACGTACTTGTACATTATCACCAGGATTGATGACGTAGCTGTCATTAAAAGTAGAACCTGATGTGGTAGAAAACGCACCGCGAAACAATTGCTCACCGAACATCAGGTCTTGCGTATTGATGTCTTGATAAGGACGCGTGGTATTAATGACTGATTGACTTGGTAAACTGGCTGCATTGACTGCCTCTTGTGTCGTAGCCTGACCAGGAACACCGCCTGCGAATGCTTGAGTCGAGACATTGATATTATTACGGTTTTGATCCTGACTGGTATTGTTGGCACTGGTTCCAAAGCTAGACCCTGCCATCTGTTCTGCATAGCTGGTTGCAGCCATTGCTGGAAGACTAGTAGCAGCCATCGTCAAACTGATCACTTTAATCATCATCACGATTGGGCGTGGTTTCATGTTCATGAGCGGTATTCCTTTGCTGATCTGTCGATCATTGCTGATATCTAATTATATAAGTCAAATTGATCAAATCGTTTATAGTTGTTAGATACATTAAGTTGCTAACGACTTGTAGTACTAACAACCAGTGTTTTTTCTAACCACCAATGCCAAACTAGCTACGATGATCACGTATGACTGCCATGACTAATCGTACAAAGCCATAAAGCATTATTAATAACGCCAGCGATGTCCAGATAATGTAGGCACGGCGCGGATACAACGCATCTTCAGCCTCATAAGGGGTTGAGATGACGATCAGGTTCTTCATCTTTTTAAAGGCTTCTAGACGTGCTTTTTCAAGTGAAGATAGCGACAATTTATAAAGCTCAGTCGCAAAATCGACATCCGCTTTAATCGTTTCAAACTGTACTGCTTGACGATTTAATTTGGTCGTACTTGGGGAGGTCAGCTTGGTTTGTTCTTGAGTGATTTGTTCTTCTACCGCTCTAATCTGACTTCTTATCGACACCACTTGCGGCGCATCAGGGTTCAAGTAACTAAGCAGTTGCCGCTCTTCAGTGCGTAGTGAGCTTAACTGCGCTTGTAAACTACCAATCAGTTGATTTACTATCTGCGCATTGGCTTGCGGATCATAGATCTCATTAGTATTTTGATAAGTAAGCAGCTGCTCTTTAGCTTCATTTAGACGATCTTGCGACTCATCTAGCTGAGTTTCAGCAAATACGAGCTGGTCACGAGCGACTTCTTGTGAGATACGGTTGACGAACTGCTCAGACTCACCCAAGATGGCTTTATTGAGCTCATGAGCATAATCTGAATCAAAGGCTTCTGTTGAGACACTAAGGATGTAACTTTGCTCATCTAAGTCGATATGAACGCGCTTTTTGAAGTACTCAAGTAGCTCCTCTTGTGACGCTTCAGGATTTATCTCGTAGATAGGGTCTGAGCCATCGACATAATAAGCTTCTCGAAACTGAAATTTATTATCAAGACGTTTGATCATGTCATTGGACAGGATATATTCGGTCAGATAAGTGGCATCTTCCTTACTGGTGCTATTAACGCCCAGTAGCGCTGATAAACCGCCGCCAGAGGGTACGCTTGCATCACTCACTTGTTTGACCACTACGTCAGAAGTCGAAATAAAGCGCGGATGTGCGAGCGTCATGACATAAAAAATCACCAAGACCCATGGAAGGATTACCAAGCCGATAAACAGCGAGAAGTCAATAATCTTATTTTTTCGCTTTGTGGACATGCTCTTCATATACCTCAATCGCTTCTTTTGTATCGTTAAACACGAGTGCTGTTTGATCCATTAACACAATACCAATATCGCAGTTACGCTTAATATCACCAATATTATGCGACACTATTAAAAATCCTGCTTGCGCACGGCGAGCCGCCAAGATATCCTCACTACGTTTACGAAAAGCGGCGTCACCAACAGCACCTGCTTCATCGAGCATATAATAATCAAAATCAAACGCTAGACTTAAACCAAAAGTTAGACGTGACTTCATTCCCGATGAGTAGCTTTTGACCGGCATATCAAAATAATTACCGATATCAGCAAACTCTTCAACAAAACGAATTTTTTCATCAATATAAGGACCGCTTGAATATAATCGACAAACAAAACGTACGTTTTGACGTCCAGTCAAGCTACCCTGAAAGCCACCTGCAACGCCGACTGGCCATGAAATCGTTGAGTCAGTAATAATTTCACCGTGGTCCGGCTCATCAAGTCCGCATATAATGCGTAGCAAGGTAGACTTACCAGCACCGTTACGGCCTAGCAAACCCACACTTTGTTTATCACCAATGGTCAGGTTTAAGTCTTTAAATAGATAATGCCGACCTTGCTTAGTCATAAACGACTTGGAAACGTTTTTTATCTCGATCATTTACTTACCATGAGTTAGAACTAATCCCTATAAAACACTATATTTAGGAGTTATTAGATGTTTTACTTTGACCGTATCAAATCTCTTTCTACTGCTTTATACATCAATAAACCTAAGAAATTGACTACGACAGTCCACTTTAAAAAATACGTTATGTCGATATGATAAGCTGGATAATTAGGCGCAAAAGCATGCCTCATTAATTCAATATTATGGATAAAAGGGTTATAAAGTAGATAGCTAAAGTAAGGTTCTGGAATAATATGAATAGAATAGATAATCCCAGAAGCAAAATATAAAATAGTGAAAATTAAACTGATAATTTTACTAATTTCGCCACCATAATAACCGACGACCATCATAATCATTGCTAGACCAAAACCAAATAAAAATAAGGTTATCCAACAAAACAGCACTATATGTAGCTGCGCAAAACTAATAGGAATACCAATAAAAAGCAATATTGCTAATAAAAGTACAAAGGTAAAAAAGTAAATAACCAGCTCTAAAAACGAGCGCGCAATGATAACATCAATATGACGTACAGAGCGGTACATTAAGAGGCCTTGGTTGGCCTCTACCGCTCCTAAAGACCGTGTCGCTATCGTACTCATCATCCGAAACGGCACCAAACCTGCAACCAAAAATAGCATGTAATCTATCCCTGGTAGCACACGCGTCATAACAGCGCCAAAAATTACTAAATAGATAGCAACTTGGAATATGATTTCCAGCGGTGCCCACAGGTAGCCCAAACGATAACCACCAAAGCGTGTTTGTAGCTCACGCATCAGTAAAGCATGGAATGCGGCGCCCATGACTTTGAGGCCACTGCGATGCTTAATAGGACGATAAGGAGGCAATTGTACAGACATAGCGTTACAGGACTTCACCAAAAACAGCCCCTATGATAAGTAAGAGGGGCATAAGTTACAAGAAATAATCTGTGAGTAGGTAGATAAAGCTATGATTTAGCAAGAAATTGGCAAGTAAATAGCAGTAGTAATGATTGTTTATTGAGCTTGTATCATTAATACAGACACTGTCTAACGACTTATTTTAGACAAAAAAAAACCAACCACAAAGGATTGGATTTATTCATACTACGCATTACTGCTATATAGATGGTGGCGATGGAGAGACTTGAACTCTCGACCTCACGATTATGAGTCGTGCGCTCTAACCAGCTGAGCTACATCGCCATTTAAGGCTCGGTATAATACCGATAGAGGTGAATATCGTCAACCCCTAATTGGCTTTTTTTGCAAAAAATCTAAATTTAATTCAAATTAGTTGTAATTGTTATCACTATTAGTAATAAAGCACGAACAATAAAAAAGGTTTGGTAAACCGATAAGCCGGGTTCTGTCGTGGACGATCATTCCTCTAGGCGTATCATCGCTGATACGCTCAAGCAACCTACCCGCATCGAACGCGGGCCGCGCCATGCCGATGCCTATTTGGTCTTGCTACGCGTGGAGTTTACCATGCCGTGAGATGTTACCATCCACGCGGTGCGCTCTTACCGCACCCTTTCACCCTTACCTCACGTGCTGACGCGAGGCGGTCTACTCTCTGCTGCACTGGTCGTCGGGTTACCCCGCCCAGCCGTTAGCTGGCACGCTGCCCTATGTAGCCCGGACTTTCCTCCCCTGCAAGTCTGTTAAACAGTATGCAGCGGCGATCGCCTAGTCTACCAAGGGCGCTAGTATAGCAAATCTAATCACAGACTAGGAATAAGTTTTACGCTTATTTGCACTTTTAAGACCAGATTAAGACTTTTTAAATAAAATTCGATGGTAAAACCCACGCTTTATCTACTGACGCTGTTTGGTTGTCAGGCAGTGTTGTATCGTTTAGATAAGGCAACTGTAACCAATATGTGGTTGGATAATACTGTTGTATGTGATTTTTTAAAAACTCAATTGTACTAGTAGCTATCTCGTTATCGGTATTAAGACTCGTATCATGTATGGGATTATAAACAATACTATGCACAGACAATCCACGCGCTTTTATCGCCTCTAGACTAAGCAGCGTATGATTGATACTGCCGAGGCGACCAGAAGTGACTAATACTATAGGATAGCCTTGAGTAGCAATAAAATCTAAGGTTAATAGTTGCTCTGTAATAGGTACGAGCAAACCACCTGCGCCTTCTAATAGCACCACATCATAATCGGCTTGCAAACAGCGCGTAGCATTGTCAACGACTTTGGGGTCTAAGACTGCGTTGGCAAGTTTTACAGCCAAATGCGGTGAAGCAGGCTTTTGATAACGATAAGGACAAGTTGTAAAATCCAAATCATAAGACTGTAGAGGAATACCCATTAACCTACGATGAGTGATGATGTCATCAGCGATACTCATTGTGCCGTTATTATCGATCGTCACGCCGGTCTGTACCAGCTTTTGGGTAATGACACTGATGCCTTGTGTCATTAACGCTTTAGCAATCATTCCAGTCGCGTAAGTTTTACCGATGTCGGTATCAATACCAGATACAAATAGGACGCTCATTATCTACCTTAATAAGAAACTTATTTTTGCGTATTTTCAATTTTTATTGCGCCAGTTGTAAGGTTTGCAGATAGCTTGTCACTACCTTTAACAACGCTTGGCACAATGTGTTAAGTTCACTATCTGTAATCACATAAGGCGGCATAATATAGACCAATTTTCCAAAAGGTCTGACCCAAATACCATTGTCAATCAATAACGCTTGAAAAGTGGGCATATCAACGGCCATCTCTAGCTCGATTACGGCAACTGCCCCCAAACACCTGACCTCTTTCACACCATCTAACGCCGTAGCAGGCGCAAGCTGCTGCTGCATCACAGCTTGCATATTTGCCGTACGCGCCTCGATATCATAAGACATGATTAAATCAATCGATGCACAAGCGGCCGCGCATGCCAGCGGGTTACCCATAAAGGTCGGCCCATGCATCAGCGCTGGATAATCACTGTGATGAATAGTATCCGCGATTTGTCTTGTACATAAGGTGGCAGCAAATGTCATATAACCACCTGTTAGCGCCTTACCAATGGTCATAATATCAGGACAGATATTTGCATGTTCACACGCAAACAGCTTACCGCTGCGTCCAAAGCCTGTGGCAATCTCGTCAGCGATTAACAACACGTCATACTCATCACATAGCTTACGTAACAGTTGCAGGTATTCAGGACTATAAAAGCGCATACCACCTGCGCCTTGAATAATAGGCTCAATAATAAATCCGGCAAGCTTATCGCTGTTGTTGGCAAAAAGCTGGGTTAATTCATCGCGCACGTCTTGCGTTAACTTATGCTCAAACCCCATAGGCGGCGCAGAAACAAAATGCTGCGTCGGTAATTGCGTGCCATATAAGCTGTGCATGCCATTGACCGGATCGCAAATACTCATCGCATGCCAGGTATCGCCATAGTAGCCTGAATGGGTCGAGGCAAATTGGTTTTTATCAGTACGTCCAACCGCGATTTGGTATTGCAGCGCCATTTTTAGCGCCACTTCCACAGCGATGCTGCCACTATCAGCATAGAATATCGCATCAAGTCCTTTGGGGACAATGTTTAGTAGTCTTTCACCCAGATCGATTGCTGGCTTGTGCGTCAAGCCTCCAAACATGACATGCGCCATTTTGCCCAGCTGCTTTGTGATAGCAGTATTTAGTTTGGGATGATTATATCCATGTACGCTCGCCCACCACGACGACATGCCATCGATAAGGCGCGTACCATCTTCAGTGACGATGTAGATACCCTCTGCATGATCAATAACGATATTAGAATAAGTGGGCGGTAGACTGGCATAAGGATGCCAAAGATAATGGTGGTCAAAATCGCTGGTAGAAGTATTTGTCATAGCACACTCTTAAACATCAAACGTGTGGCAAATTGAGTGTCCATTTTCATCATATTATTCCTAGTTTTTAGCACTTTCATACAGTTAGTATTTCCCTACAGTTAGTACTTTCGTATAGATAGTGAACTCAATTTAAAATAGATAAAGTGCGACTGGGATGATTTTTTCGTAGCCGCTGTGATAGCAGCAAGTAAGGAAAATTTATACCAGTCGCGTACAACTATTAACGTATCGATTTTATTTTGCGCTGAGCATTTATCAATAGCATAATCTACAACGCATCACTGACCGGTGATACGTTTATATTTAGCCAGTAAATCGCCTTCAGTCTCAACGTGATTTGGATCCTTGGGTATACAGTCCACAGGACAGATGACCACACATTGCGGCTCATCAAAATGACCGACACATTCCGTACATAGATCGGGGTCGATAACATAAATATCGTCCCCTTCTGAGATCGCTTCATTTGGACAAGCTGGCTCGCATACGTCACAGTTGATACATTCGTCAGTGATTAATAACGCCATAAACTGCTCCTATTAAATAAGTAGGGTTATGAGCCAAGTTTGTTAATAAAAGCTTGTGAGACGCACTTGGGCACAAACTTACTCACATCACCATCAAGCTTGGCAATCTCACGAATCATCGTCGATGAGATAAATGAATAATGCTGAGATGGGGTCAAAAATACCGCTTCAAAGCGCTCATCAAGCTCACGGTTCATATTGGCGAGCTGAAACTCATACTCAAAATCTGACATGGCGCGCAAACCACGTAATACCGCGGTGGCATTTTTTTCACGCATAAAATCGACCAGCAACCCTTCAAAGCCCACGACTGATACTTGCGGTAAATCAGCAAATACCGTCTCTACCAGAGCAACGCGCTCCTCAAAACTAAACAACGGCTTTTTATGATGACCTGAGGCAACAGCGATCACCACTTCATCAAACAACTTGGTCGCACGGGTGACCAAATCGACATGTCCATTTGTGATGGGATCAAAAGTACCTGGGTATAAAATTTTGGTATGTAGCTTTGAAGATTTTGAAGATTCTAGAGGTTTGGTAGCGTTTGAAAGCTTTGACGCATTAGAATTTGGAAGGTTAGAATCTAAATCGTTAGAAGAAGTTGCTGGATTCATGGCAAGGCTAATTTATTGGTTAATAATAGCGCTTATGCTAACAAATTTTGGTTAAACATAATACTTATCTATGGTCAGTACTTAGTATAACTTTTAATCCAAATCTACTGAATATCGATAACGCACGACTACATTTGCCCTAACATTTTTAGTAGTAGCTTTGCTACAATAGTTGGTTCGACTCATCCATCTTAGCATGACAAAAATATAATCCGTATTAGGGTTAGGGTGAGGAACAGTTAGACAAGGACACGGTATGTTGTAGTCCTTATGGAGAGATTATGTCAAAAAAATCAAGAAAACCGGACAATCAAATTTGCTCAAATAAAAAAGCGCGGCATGAATATTTCATTGAGGAGACGTTTGAGGCAGGATTGTCGCTACAAGGTTGGGAAGTTAAGGCTATTCGTGCCGGTAAAATGACCATTACCGAAGCTTATATTATCTTTCGTAATAATGAGGCTTTTCTTTTTGGCGCGCATATTCAGCCGCTGCTCAGTAGCTCAACGCACGTGAGCCCTGATAGCATTCGTACCCGTAAGCTGCTGCTTAATCGTCGCGAAATCGAAAAGTTGATGGGCGCGGTTAACCAAAAAGGTTATGCTTGCGTGCCATTATCATGCTACTGGAAGCGCTCTATGGTCAAGTGTCAAATTGCACTGGCGGTGGGTAAAAAACAACATGACAAACGCAAAACTCTTAAAGATCGTGACTGGGAGCGTGATAAGCAGCGCGGCTTTAAGCAGCATTTAGATTAAAAAATTTGTCACCATGCAATAAAAAACGGCTATCGTTATGATAGCCGTTTTTACGTTAATGTGCTTAGAGCTATGTAAACCCGCTACGCTGACGCCGCGACTTGCTTGCGTTTGGTCGCTCGCAACTGCTTGACCCCGTGCGCAATTAAAAATGCAATCCCTGTCCAAATCAAACCATAGCTAAAGAGCATGCCTGACTCAAACGGATTGCCCAAAATGGTGATGGCAAGGATAAAGAGCAATGCCGGCTCCAAATAACTCATCATGCCATAGACATTGACGGGCAGCATTTGACTGGCATCAACATTGGTTTTCATCGCCAGCACGCTTAAAACACCCAAGCCAATCAGCATCATAATAAAAAAGCCCGAGCCGCCAACCAAACTTAAGCTATCCGGCGCCATAAAAAATAAATACCCCAAAGCAAATGGCGCAAATATCGTCAAATCTACCAAAAGCCCAGTAACCGCACCAACCCCCTGCAAGCGGCGCAAAATATAATATAACGGATACGTGCCGCACACCCAAAGGGTTGCCCATGAGATGCTTTGGGTGCGAATGATTTCACTGCCAACGCCTAACGCGGCAAAGCCCACCGCTAGCCACTGCAAGCGGCTTAATTTTTCACCAAATAAGACACAGCCAAACACCACCATCATCAGCGGAAATAAAAAATATCCCATCGCGGTTTGTACGCCTTGGCCATTGACCGGTGCCCACATAAATAGCCAAAACTGACTTAAAAATATTGGCGTTGGCAATAATAGCCACGCCCATTGCTTGAGGCTGCCAAGCGATTTTAATTTATCAATGTGCCCTGTCAGCTGACCGCTAAAAGTTAAAAAACCAACCAGTGCCGCCCACATCGCCAGCATGCGCCAGATAAATACCTGCGTACCTGATAATGGTGCCAAAAAGCTACTGTAAGCATATAGCACCCCAAATAAAACATTGGATAAAATAGCTAATGCTGCGCCCATCATCAGCGTTCGCTCCTGTGCGCTACCCGACGCCCATACCGCAGGCATCGGCAGCCGTGACAAGGTCGCGTGAAGCGCACCGGATAAAGTAGACGTTGACATAAAAGCACCTTGATTTAGCGAGTGAGTAGAAGAAGATCGGTTATAGGGTTTATCGGTTAACCACTCTGAAATGGTTAACGACTATCATACAGACGTCCTCCAATAAAAAATCTCTATAAAACCTCGTTTATAACTTTATTTATCATAATTTTCGATATTTTCTATACTTATTATCATATCCTCTATAATAGTGATAATAACTACATTTTTCATATTTATGATTTAAGCATGCGCTAATAACCATTACGATTTAACAGAGTATGATCCTATGAGCCAGTCTTTAGACGCCACCGACAAAGCCATTTTAAACCTCCTTCAAGACGATGCCACGCTGCCGCTAAAGACGATCGCCGAACACGTCCATGTGTCCATCGCTACCGCCCAGCGCCGCATTCAAACACTGACAGACACAGGCGTGATCACCAAGCAAGTCGCCATCGTAGATCCTAATAAGGTCGGCTATAGTTTGACGGCGATTGTGATGGTTGAGATGGCGCGCTCAAATAACTCGATGCAGCACCGATTTGAGCGCTTAATGAACGCGCAGGCGCAAGTGATGAGCTGCTATGAGGTGTCGGGCGATGCCGACTTTATGCTGATGGTGAGTGCCAAAAACATGAGCGATTATCATCAATTTACGCGCAATCTACTGACGTATGAGAACAACGTGCGCAACTTTAAAAGTCAGTTTGTGATGAACTTTACCAAAAGTGGCACGAAGATTTATTTAGATTGATCCATATGCTAAGGCTGCTTGTTTGGCGTTATCAGATATAGCAGAAAAGGGATGGCAAAAATAATCGCTATAAAGGCGTAAACAAATAAGACAGACAACCATGTACCGACATGAATGCCGCCATGCGTCATATTTATCCAATATTCAAAAGTGATCAGCGCCATGCCCGCTATGGGCACCAGCATCGCTATCATTAAATATTTATAAGTAAAGAATTTGCGGCAAAAACGACCTTTTTGATAATAATAAACCGTCGTTATTAGATAAATAAGCACGACAACTGGCATAAAGTACACAAGTAAAATCATCGAGAGCATTTTCGATTCCATTAAGTAAACCGCACTATCAATAAAATAGGCCTTTATGGTTCACTATACCCCATTTAATCCATCATTTTACCTTATGCTATCAATCACTTATCGAAGACTTACTATAAATCAGCATTCACACCATGAGTGCAATTCATGGTAAGATGAGCGCCTTTTTATGCATCAGCGACTGCGGCAATACATTGTCCATCTGTCGCGATTGCCAACACGCTATTAATAGGGTCACCTCATGTCTGCCGATACCATCGCTCGCACCGCCTTCAAACAAGGCGTCAAGCCACTATATGACTACGATAAGCATTGGGCAAGCTGCTATGAGCCTGCGCCTTATTTGCCGATGACGCGTGCTGAGATGGACACGCTGGGCTGGGATGCGTGCGATGTGATTATCATCTCAGGTGATGCCTATGTCGATCATCCAAGCTTTGGTATGGCAATTATCGGGCGATTATTAGAATCGCAAGGCTTTCGCGTCGGCATCATCGCGCAGCCAGATTGGAAGAGCAAAGACGCCTTTATGGAGCTTGGCAAACCGGTCTACGCCTATGGCGTGACTGCAGGTAACATGGACAGCATGATCAATCGCTATACCGCCGATCGCAAGATTCGTAGCGATGACGCCTACTCGCCTGGCAATGTCGCGGACAAGCGCCCTGATCGCGCCGCCATCGTCTATAGCCAGCGCTGCCGTGAAGCCTATCCTGATGTGCCAATTATCTTAGGCGGTATTGAAGGCAGCTTGCGCCGTATCGCCCACTATGACTACTGGTCAGATAAAGTACGCCGCAGTATTTTATTGGATAGCCGTGCCGATGTCTTATTATATGGTAACGCGGAACGTGCCATCGTCGATGTAGTACATGGCTTGTCTAAAGGCTATACGTTTGAGCAAATGAGCAGCTTGCGCGGTACGGCGTATTTATTAACCCCAAGCCGCCGCCATTGGCAAGCGCATATGACGGAAGTCGCGAGCAACGATGTCGATACGGTCGGCCGCGTTGACCCTATCATCAATCCGTATGTGATGACCGAAGACGTTGATAGCTGCAAGATTGAACAAGAAAAGCCTAGCGACTCGCCAGTTGGGCAAGCCATGACTGGCATGTCAGCCCAGTACAAGGGCTTTGTCGCAGAACCCGTCACCAATAAAGTACTGAACGCCGATCAAGTCGATGATGACACGCAAGTGGTACAGATGCGCGGCTTTGATAATAAAAGACTCACTGCGCGTAAGCACAAATTTAAAATGCCGCCACGTGATAAGACCGTCATTCGCCTACCTGATTATGACCATGTCAAATCAGACCCTGTACTTTACGCGCATGCCAGTCGAATTCTGCATTTAGAGACTAATCCTGGTAACGCGCGCGCCTTGGTGCAGCGCCACAGTAGCGGCGCGGGCAACTCGTTTACCTCCATCGATGTCTGGCTCAATCCGCCGCCGATTCCACTGTCTACCGAAGAGATGGACTACGTCTTTGACTTGCCCTATGCGCGCCTGCCGCACCCAAGCTATGGCGATGCGCGTATTCCGGCTTTTGATATGATTAAATTCTCCGTCAATATCATGCGTGGCTGCTTTGGTGGTTGTACGTTTTGCTCGATCACGGAGCATGAAGGGCGCATCATCCAAAACCGCTCTGAGGACTCTATCCTGCGTGAAGTCGAGGCCATCCGCGATACTGCGCCTGCGTTCACTGGCGTCATCTCCGACTTGGGCGGGCCGACGGCCAATATGTACCGTCTCAACTGTAAGGACGAGACTATTGAGAAAAACTGCCGTAAGCCGTCCTGCGTCTATCCCGATGTCTGTGAAAACCTCATCACCGATCACAGCAATTTAACCCAGCTATACCGTAAGGCGCGTGATATCAAAGGTGTGAAAAAAATCCTTATCGCCTCCGGTCTGCGTTATGATTTGGCGGTCAAAGACCCCGAATATGTCAAAGAATTGGTCAGCCATCATGTCGGTGGCTATCTAAAGATTGCCCCAGAGCATTCTGAAGAAAATGTCTTATCTAAAATGATGAAGCCTGGCATGGGCAGCTACGATAAATTCAAAGCCATGTTTGAGCAGTACAGCCAAGAGGCTGGCAAAGAGCAGTATCTTATACCCTACTTTATCGCCGCGCATCCGGGTACCAAAGATGAGGACATGATGAATCTGGCGCTGTGGCTAAAATCTCACGACTACCGCGCCGACCAAGTGCAAGCCTTTTACCCTAGCCCCATGGCGACGGCAACGACCATGTATCATACCCATAAAGACCCGCTACACAAGGTCAACCGCGAGGGCGGTGATATTGATATCGTCAAATCCGGCAAGCAGCGCAAACTGCACAAGGCGTTTTTGCGCTATCATGACCCGAAAAACTGGGCCTTACTGCGCCGCGCTTTGCAAGACATGGGACGTAGCGACCTAATTGGCAAAAACCGTGGTTGTCTAATACCGCCATTTAATGCGCATTTAGAGGGCCGTGATGCCAGTCAGGACAGCTATCAATCGGCACGTAAAAAGAATAGCCGTATGGGTAATGACTCCGTCAAACGCAGTGGCAAATCAGCGAGCCAAAACCGCAAAAACCAGCCTAATAGCGCGCGCAAAAAAGTCAGCCGTGGTAACTTCCAAACCCAGCATACCGGGTTGCCACCGCGTAAAACCAAATAGTATTGAATGTATAAAACGATGAGCGGAATATTATTGGCTCATCGGATTAATACCATTAGCAGCACTTATTGGCTTCCCAGTCGATAAGTGCTTTTTTGATCAAAGTAGTTCATGCAGTACATACGTCTGTTGTACAGAATTGGCCAATTAAAATACTCTGAGAGTAAAATTACATTAACCAGCGATTACGTAACGTGAATAACAGCTAGCAAACAATTTCTAACAATCTACAAGCTCTACTTTCGCTAATATGTGCGCTATATGCTTAATGCATTGTTAAATACAAATAAACGATATGATTTGATTCTTTGGAGAAAATTATGAACACCTTAACTAAGATTGCGACTGCTCTACCTGCCCTTGCTTTACTTAGCGCTTGTGCTACTACCGCGCCTACGCCTACCGCACCAAACACTCCTACCACGCCAAGTACGACAACGCCTACTTCAGAAAGCGTAACTGATGCAGCCTATGATCGTATGGCACCGGCACCTTATACTTGTACTGATGATAGTCAAATCCTTGCAAAACAATCTATCAATAAAAAACAAGTGATGTTGACTGCCACCCTACCTAAAGTGAACTGGTCAGAGCAGCCAATTATTTTAAATGGCGGCGTAGAGGGCGATACGGCAAGTTATGTCAATGAGTCAAACCCAGAAGTTGTCTATGCATGGCATATGAAAGGCGATAAAGGTATCCTAGCCATGAAATGGGCTGATGGTAAAGAATATCAAGTAAACTGCCAGATCGGTAGATAATGGTTAAGGTTGAATCGTTAACCTTGCGCATTTAAACGATATAAAAACAAAATAAGAAACAGCGAACCGAGAGCAGTCATCGAAAGATGGCTGTTTTTTTATGCGTCTAGGTCTAGATGGTTTGATAGATGGCACTATGCTGTGTTCCATATTTTTAAGATAAGAAAAGATATTTTGCTTTATTCCGCTAGAGAAGCCAAAAGAAAGCTGTCAAAATAGCGCTTATATAAAAATTTATGATTAATAAAGAGGATACGTCGATGACGAAGCGCCTAATAAGTATGATGATAATCGCTACTACAAGTATATGGGCGCTAACAGGCTGCGATAACGCCACCGACTCTGTTGATACTACCGACCAAACCACGCAAACAGCCACGGCAAACTCATCAGCATCAGAAGTCGATACGATAGACTGGTCATTAATAGATAGCGGTGAAAAGCCTGCTGATCGCGCCAATTATAAGTATCCGTTTGCAATCGATAGTCAAAACGTCCTTGATTATGCGGACTACTTTAAAGTGGACGCTGCGACCGCTCAGCATAACCTAACCGTGAGCATGGCAAGTAACGAAGCACTGTCAAAGGTGCTTGATCAAGTCAGCGATAGTTATACTTCTCATGAGCTGACTGATGGTAAAGATATGAAGCTTATCATTCATACTACGCCCGATGTCGCTGCCAGTAGCTATGATTATGTGCTATCCGATGACTTTGCTAAAGGGCTGGTGTTACCCATCGTGATTCAGCCGGATGGTGAGAAAGGTGATGTTGAGGTGCATGGAGAGATGCCACAATAAGAGGTTTAGAATGGTCACTAGTAAGCTCTATCCGCCATAAGTTTTACTGAAGCAAGTTTTTCATTTTTATGTCGAGCAAAGTACTTATTTATCTGGCAGGCTGATATAAAAGTTTAAGGATTTTCTAATATTGGAGGGTACGCAAAGCGCACCCTCCTAAAAACTACTTACTAAAGCAAAGCACGAATAAGCATATAGCTACCCATACCTACCATCATCACGTTTTCAGTTAATGAGATAGCCCCTAATGGCACATTACTATCTCCGCCTACGCAGGCACATTTTAGCTCTCGCTTATCAATATAAACCGCTTTGATCACTGAGGCGCCGCCGATCAAACCAATCGTTAACGCTATAATACCCGCTATCGGATTGAGCCAAGGCTGATCAGCAAGCATGGCAATACCAGCAATGGCTTCTAAAAACGGATAGACATAAGCATAACGCACGACTCTTCTGGCCAATAAATCGTAACCCAAAAACCCAGTCGTAAAGCTTTCTAAATCTTCAAGTTTTTTGATGGCCAGCACACACATAGATAAGGCAACAAACCACATCAAAGCTTGCATGGACAATACACTAATTGATAGTGCCCAACATAAAGCCAAGCTCATTAAAGCGGTAACAGAAAATATGGCGATAATGGGCGCATAGGTAGTGTCATCATTGCTTTTGGCTTCGCTATTGCCTAAGAATACTTGTAGTTCCTCATTGCCGCCAATACGCTTGCCCTCAATAAAGGTTTGCGGTGTGGTTTCAACTCCCAATGTATCTTTGACTAAACTGTTTTGGTCTTGTGTGGTGATATGGCGATCGACAATGTCGTAGCCAGCATGCTTGAGCGCGTCCAGCGACTTTAATCCGAACGGACATAGATGATCTTCCATTACCATCCGGAAGATGATGGCGCGTTTGCCGTCACCGTTGACATGCTCACCGGGCAATTTATTGATGAGAAAATCAAGCTTGTCTTGGCTGATAGAGTTGGTGTTGGTTTTTTCAGCGTCGTTATTATTATCGTTGTCTGCGGGCATGATTTACTCCTTTTTACAATTGTACAATCCATTATAAAAAAGAGCGCAATGCTTGCGGGTAAGCGTATGTTATTGATTTTTAGAGGGTAATAACATTGGGGTTAGTGGTGAGAGATTGGTTGGCTTTTAGAGTTTTATAGGGTGAGTTAGCTAAAGCCTAAATCACCCTACGTTTCTAATTTATAATTGGTGTGCGAGGGACGAGCATGTTATTAAAGTATGACCTAACCAGCAAATCCCCTCTAAGGGATTTGCACTTGCGAACCTGAGGAGGAATAAGCAAAACACTGTTTTGCCCGACGCAAGACAAGAGCCATGCTCGCAGTTAGCAGTGCAATTTTTTAACGGTTCTCATCCCCAACCATCTTCAAAAACTCATCCTCATCCACCACCTTAACCTCTAATTTTTCCGCCTTAGTTAATTTCGAGCCGGCCTTCTCCCCTGCCAGTAGCGCCGTGGTTTTAGCAGAAACGCTACCAACAACCTTTGCTCCGAGTGCTTGTAGTTTTGCTTTAGCTTCATCACGCGCCATGCTATCGAGCGCGCCGGTGATGACCCACGTTTGCCCATCGAGTGGTAGCCCTTCTGATGCGACTTGCTCAACTTTATCCCAATGGACGCCAGCCTCACGTAGTGCAGTGATGACTTCGATATTGTGCGGGGCACGGAAGAACTCATGGGCAAGCTCAGCGGTAATCGCGCCAACGTCAGGAGTTTCAATAAGCGCGTCCATATCGGCTGTCATCAGGCTATCAAGATCACCAAATTGTTGGGCGAGGTTTTGTGCTGTACCTTCACCCACACCGCGAATACCCAGCGCATAAATAAATCTGGCTAAGGTGGTCTTTTTACTGGCCTCGATAGCGCTGATGATGTTTTGTACGGATTTTTCACCCAACTTTTCAAGGGTAATCAACTCTTCTTGATGGTTATGCAATTGATAGATATCAGCGACGGTTTTGATAAGTCCATGCTCAAAAAAGCTAATAAGCCAACGCTCGCCTAAACCATCAATATCCATCGCCCGACGCGAGACAAAATGAATCAATGCCTCGGTCTGCTGCGCGGGACAAAACAGTCCGCCAGTACAACGCGCCAACGCTTCATCTTCTGGCAGGATGACAGGTGAGTCGCAGACAGGACAAGTAGAGGGTAGCTTAACTGGCTCAGAGTCTTCTGGACGCTGATCATGCCAGACGCGCGTGACTTTTGGAATGACGTCGCCTGCCCGGTGTACGCTGACCATATCGCCTGCACGCACATCTAAGCGCTGAATTTCACCAAAATTATGCAAAGTCACATTACTAACGGTGACGCCGCCAACCTTGATGGGTTCTAATTTACCAACTGGGGTAATCTGTCCCGTACGCCCGACCTGCCATTCGATAGTATGCAGACGGGTCATGACGGTTTCGGCGGGGAATTTATAGGCAGTTGCCCAGCGCGGCTCACGTGACAAAAATCCAAGCTGCTGTTGTAAGGCTAAGCTATTGACTTTAATTACCACACCATCGATTTCAAACGGTAGCTTGGCACGCTTTTCAATCACAGACTCATAGTACTCTTGAGTTTCGCGTGGGTTTTTTACCACTCGTACGGCACTGACACTAAAGCCAATGTCACCAAGCCAAGCCAACGCGGCCGATTGCGTCTCAATAGTTTCAGGTAGACCTTGATTTACCGAGTAGCAATAAAAAGCTAGCGGACGACTGGCGGCTATGCTTGGATCAAGTTGCCTCAAGCTACCAGCCGCGGCATTGCGCGGATTGGCAAAAGTTTTGTCGCCCTTCTCTTCGGCAAGGCGATTAAGACGCTCAAAGCCTGCCTTAGGCATCAGCACCTCACCACGTACTTCTAATAGTGGGATATCAGCGGCATCAGCGAGCCAAAGTGGCAAGTTACGAATCGTTTTAGTATTTTGAGTGATGTCTTCACCCGTTTGCCCATCACCGCGCGTGACTGCTTGCACAAACTTACCGTGCTCATATTTTAGTGAGACTGCAAGCCCATCAAGCTTAAGCTCCATCTCGTATTCAGGATTTTGCTGTGCATCGCTCAGACGGTCGTTGATCCTGCGCATGAAAGCATGCAGCTCGTCATAATCAAATACGTTGCCAAGCGACAGCATTGGAATGTCATGGGTCACTTGAGTAAATGCCGACAGCGGCGTATCACCGACTTGATTGATAGGACTGTCCGGCTGCACCAAATCTGGATATTCTTCTTCAAGCTCAAGCAAAGAGCGACGTAACTGATCGTATTCACTATCGTCTAAAACAGGGTTATCAAGCACGTAATAGGCATAATTGTGCGTCTTGATGGCATCAATAAGCGTGCGCATTTGAGTGATGATGTCGTGATGAGCATCAGAATTAATCGAAGGTTGTGAAGCTACTTTTTGATTGGTTTGGGTTTGAGAGGTGGTCGGTGCGATAGGGTCAGTCATAGTCGGCGTCTTTACAATTCAAGATGCCGATATGATAACAATTTTGCAGGTTACTCGGATAGAGTTTTACAGAAAATGAGGACGATTGAAAAAGGCAAATAACGTAACATCAATATACTATCTGCGTTACCTTATTTGCCTGTTGAGATACTACTGGTACGGTTTGATTTTCAATATTTATTAGATTTCATAGTCGCGAACTTGATTACGCAATTGTTGTTTATATTCAGGAGTGATCGATTCATTGTTTTCATCAAGTATCAGCGCATTTAAATCATCCGCCATCATATAAGCAATGCTCATCATACTATCAAAGCTACGCAGCGCTTGTGGATGCGGCAGTGATAAAAATACTACCACCCCATTATAAGTGTTAGTCGCCACACTATGCGGATCAAACGGCGCGATACCACTATCGGTGATACCCATCATACTAAACCACAGCATGCCGGTGCCGTCTTTTTGCTCATAGCGGTGGAACATATTCATGGCCCCAAAGCGTAGGCCATATTTATCAATCAAAGCCAATAAATCGCGGCCACGAATGATTTCTACAGGGCGATCACGGTACTGACGCGGCAAGATAGAAATGTTGATATTGTCTTTGGCATTGATAAGTGGGCCATTTTGCGCTTCATCGACAGGCTCTAACAGATGCTGATCTAGTATCGGGCTGTTGTCATCAAAGCTTGGCTCTTCAGCCGTATCAATCACTGGCATCAAGCTATCCGTCGCTGACATAAGGCTAGAAAACGCATCAAGCTCTTGCTCATTACCAGCTTGCATGTGGCGAGCTGCTTCTGAAAACTCAGCATTATCTGCACGTTGCTGCTCAGCTTGCCAGCGCGTATAGTCTTCATCATTGTTGTCATCAGTATCCACGCCAATCTCACCGCGACCTTGAGTCAATTGTGCATCGACAGTGGTATGGGTCTCGGTCAACGGCTCATCTTCGATAACCGCATCGAGATAGTCACGATTGGGCGCAATGGTGGTCTCACCTGGAACTGTATCATCAAAATCTGGTTGATCGACAATATTACGCTCGTGACGCGGTATGATAGGTATACCATTTTTATCATAATTGACTACCGCAACCTCCGTACCATTCCGACGCTTAAAGCTACGAATGACCATAAACAGGCCTGCAAGCACAACAAATGCAGCAACGGCAATCAAAACAAACTGAATAGCGGTCATGAGAAATACATCCTAATAACTATGATAAAAGGGAATACACAAAATGGAATAAATGGCAATAGTCTAGCATGGCTGACTAACCTCGTCACCATATAGTAATTGTTTATGGTCAGCGCGACATAGTTGCGTTACGTTACACTCTCAGCACTCACTATAATACTAAAGTCTGTATAAAATCCGATACCAGTTATCAATGATTAATATCGATTATTTATACTAATTGTCGATATAGCTGGCCGCTTCATTGAGTGAAACACTCACTAAAGTAGAGATACCAGCATTTGGCATGGTAATACCCTTCAGCTCATCGGCAATTTGCATTGCAAGCTTATTATGACTAATAAAGATAAACTGCAAATCGTCTGCCAGCTCATGAATGAGGCTAGTAAAACGAGCGACGTTGGCATCATCAAGTGGCGCATCAACTTCATCAAGCACACAAAACGGTGCTGGATGCTGCTTGAATATCGCAAAGATTAAACTCAGCGCGGTTAGGGTTTTTTCACCGCCCGAAAGTACGGCAAGGCGACTATTACGCTTGCCCTTTGGCTGCGCCATTAAGGTTAATCCAGCCCGCCACTGCTCTGATTTTGGTGCATTGGCAGGCATATCATCAGTATTTAACGTTAGGCTGGCTTGCCCACCGCCAAAGACTTTGGCAAATAAATTGGCAAGCTCGTTATTGACCGCGTCAAGCGTTTGTATAAACAAGGTCTTAGTGGTCTCATCGATAGAGGCAATTGCCTTGCTCAATGTCTCCATACTGGCTGTGATATCTACTGTCTGCTGCGCGAGTGGCTCTAAGCGCTCATTGACTTCCGCCAACTCTGCCACTGCCGCGAGATTGACCGCACCAATCTTACTCAGTTGCTGCTCAAGTTTCGTCTTTTCACGCTCAAGCTCAGCGATTTTGTCAGGGCGCACGCGGCGATCATGCGCGATAAAATCCGCTAATAAATTTGAGACACTCGTCATTAACTGGGGCTGCTGTGATAAGTTCTCATCGGCCTTATATTTGTGACTCACGCTATAATAAGCTTCTAAAGCCTCTTGCGTATGAGTACTGGAATCGTCTAACCGCGCTGCACTTAATGCCAGCTCAGTGGCGTGATGTGCAAGCTCGCTTTGCTGAGTCTGCAATGTCTGCTGTAGCGTCTCTAGCTCTGCCTGCTGCTGACTATATGCCTCTTTAAGCGCCGTTAATGCCAACTCACGCTCTGCTAATACTGCTTGCTGCTCATCGCGTGCTGTCTGCGCAGTTTGTAATGCCGATTGTAGTACTGGCAGTTTATTTTGCTGCTGCTCGTAACTTACCTTTAGACGTTGTTCACTTTGTAGCGACTTGTTATGTTGCGCACTTACACGGTTAAGGCTACTAACGCTATGCTCTAAGCGCATCTCGTTTTGTTGAATACGCAGCTGCAAGGCTTGCCAAGCGTCCTCGTCTGCTTGACGCGTCCGATTTAGCTCACTGCGTTCGGACTGCAATTGCTGACTCAATGCCCGAGCATCCGCTATTTTTGGTGTCAGCGCCGCTATCTCACTTTGGATATGCTGCTGTTCATGATTGAGGGTTTGCTGCTCTTGTGCCAGCTCTTGTTGTTCCTGCTCAAGGGAAACTTTATCCGCATTTAGCCTCAGGCTATCCGCTTGCAAGCGCTCAGCAGTAGCACGCTGCGTGGTGAGCTGCTGCTGATAGTTGTATTTATCACGCGTTAATTGCTCCGCTTGCGCGCGGGTTTCTTCTAAGCTGACCGTTAACGCATCATAGTTGCGCTGGTTATTAGCGATGGTCTTTTGCTGCGCTTGTATTTTGCTTTCAAACTCATCAAGCAAATCTTCTAACGCTTGTAGACGGCTGCGCTGCTGTAAACGCTGGCTTAAGAATTGACTATTGCTATCATTTTGACCATCTTGCGCACCAATAAATTTACTAAGATTCATCGTACCTTGGCGACTGATAAGCCAGCCGTCCGAGGTTAGTAAAATAGCGGATGATGGCAACACTTTTAAAATCTCAGTCAAGTCTTCTAACGTTTGCTGAGTATTAATTTCAGGTTGAGCGCTATATAAATAGCAGTGCTGCCAAAGTGCTAATTTGGGGGCGCTAATCAGCTGTGATAAAGGCAATACTTTATTAATCAAAGTGCTTGGCACTTCGTTGATAATTGGCTTTGCGTTTACATCATTTTGTTTAGTAGATAGCCACAAGCTATGGCCATTTTCTATTGAAGAATTGTCCTGTTTATTAATCTGTTCGTTTTGCACATTCTGATAAGTAAACAAATCCGTTAAGTCATGCTCAAGCGCTTGCCATAAGTTATTCGCTTCTTGAACGTCGACGTTAACTTTTTTAGTACTTGACTGCTTAGAGACCAGCACATGACTATCCAGCCATAATGCCAATACGCTATCGAGTAGCTCTGCGTACTGCTGACCTTTGGTGCTGAGCTCAATGTGCTCACGCAAGGTGGTGATAGCTAAGTTATTATAGTCGTTGGCTATTTCACTTTCTAAATCAGTTTTTAAATTGTCAGTTCCTGAAATAGATGCTTGCTGTTGCGATTTTGGCGTAGGCTTAGGATGTAATATCTGGTGTAGAGTATCGTACTCACTTGCTAAAACTGCGTGACGTTTTTCATGCTCGCTCAACTCGCGCTGCTGCTTGTTTAAAAGTTGCTGTAAATCATGCGCTTGTGGTTGTAGCTCAGACAGCCGCTCATCGACGCTATCGTATTGGCGCTCAATTTGCTGCAACTGTTTGTTTAGCTTAGCAACTTGCGTGTCTAACGTGCGCTGCAAATTATTCGCATCAGTCTGCTCTTGCCCATTACCATTAGCTCTGTCAGTATTGGCAACTGGTGATAATGACTGCTGTAGCTGCTGCCATAGATTCTGCCAGTTTTGCTGGCGGCGCTGCCACTTATCATGGTTTTGCTGATGCCGTTTTTGCGCTTGAGCATTAATAGCTTGCTGCTGCTCAAGCGCACGATGACTATCTTGCAGTCGTGATAGCTTATTTTGCGCATCATGGTAGGCGCGCTGCAAGGGTTGCTCATTGCGTTTATGTGCTTCACGCTTACTGCTCAGCTCATCGAGCTGCGGACGCAGTTCTTCTAGCACATTCTGCTGCGTGGCTTGCTCAGCTTTTAAACGCTCAATCTCATCGACTGCTTGCTCACGCTGCTGCTCTGAGCCGACTCGTTGCTGTTCAATAACGGTTAGCTGTGACTTGGCATCACTTAGCTGGTGCTCGGCTTGCTGGTAGCTTAGCTGCTGCTGATAATGGCTGCTTTGCGCATCGTCTTTTAGCCACTGTTCTTGATTGATATGCGCAGCAAGCTTATCTTGCTTGACTTTTAGCGCGTCATAACTTGCTTGTAGTGTGATGACCTCATTAGCGCTACGCTCATGGGCGATTTTTTGCTGCTGCTGAGTATGCTTAGCTTGATACAGTTGCTGAATCGCTAGTTGTTGCTTGATATCAGCAAGCGTTAAGGCTAACTCTTCATAACGCTCAGCGCTAGCAGCTTGCTTAGATAAGCGCCTTTGTTGGCTGACCAGCTCGCTTTGCATATCGTGCAGGCGTGCAAGATTGTCTTTGGTTTTCTCGAGCTTTTTTTGCGTCTCTATTCGGCGCGCTTGATAGCGCGACACCCCTGCCGCCTCTTCTATAAACTCACGCAGCTGCATCGGATTAGAATCTACAATTCGCCCAATCATACCTTGCTCAATGACTGCATAACTGCGCGCGCCAAGCCCCGTGCCCAAGAACACATCGACCACATCACGGCGGCGACAGCGCGTGCCATTGATGAAATAGTCTGAACGTCCCTCTTTATTTACTTGCCGGCGTACAGACAGTTCTTGATAGAGGTTAAACTCATGGCGAATGCCCGTCTGCTCATCTTGGGTGTGCTCAAAAGTCAGCTCGACACTGGCGACACTTTTGGCAGATTTATCCTGCGTACCAGCAAAGATGACATCACTCATTGCCCCGCCGCGTAACTGCTTGGCAGAGGTCTCACCCAGCACCCAGCGAATGGCATCGATGACGTTGGATTTGCCACAGCCGTTCGGCCCGACGATGGCGGTGATACCATGACGGAAGGTAAAAGTCGTTGGATTGGCAAAGGATTTAAAGCCTGCCAGCTTAAGAGATTTTAAACGCATGAATGGTCAGTGAACTTAGCGAAAACAGGCGGCTATTCTACCTGAAATTGTGACGAGTTTTTAGGGTTTGTGAGGAATGCTATAATATGGCTTAAAATCTATATAATTCATATAAACACTAAAAATTAAGGAAATTCAGATGACTGATTATAACCCGCAAGAACTACAACAAAAATATGAAGAATGGTGTGAGCTACATCGTCAACAGCTTGAGGCGCAACAGCAGTTCTTAAAAGCTGAAGCATTGAAAAACGAATTAAAAGACTACTATCTAAATCCGCAATGGATGACGGATCGTGAAGCGGATATGCCAATTGAATACTCAGGTAAAGAGTATTCAATCTTTAGTGAAGATGCGCTTTGGAGTATGCTCAGCGACCATGATGAGTTAGCAAGAAAGTGGATGCGTCTGGGGCTTGATGCGATTGATAAGAAGTAAAAATCGCCCTAAATCACCCCAATACCACTCAACAATAATTGCCCGCCTGCAAATAATAGCAACACGCCAAAGGCACGCTTAAGCGTGAGCGCAGGTAATACATGGGCAAGCTTGGCACCGACTTTTGCCATAGCGAAGCTAACGACTGAAATACATATAAATCCTGTGACATGGACAAAGCCTATCGTACCCTCAGGTAGATTGACCACATCTTGACCAAACCATGCAAATCCTGCCGCGCCAGCCAATGCAATCGGTAGACCGCAAGCCGCTGAAGTACCGACCGCCTGCTTCATTGGCAGTCCTGCCCAATTTAAAAACGGTACGGTCAAACTACCACCGCCGATGCCAAAGATAGACGATGCCATACCAATCCCTGTCCCCGCGCCAAATTGAACGCCAGCTGGCGGTAACGGCTTGCCCAATTGTTCTTTATTGGATAAAAACAACATTTTTAATGCAACCAATAATGCGCCAACACCAATGATGGCCTGCAATACCTTGCCATCAATCATATCAGCGATGCCTGCACCCACTAGACTACCGATGACCAAGCCTAATGCCATCTTGCGCCATACTTCCCAGCGCACACCGCCACGCTTATTATGTGCAGTCAATGAGCTAATAGAAGTCACCACAATGGTCGCAAGAGAAGTACCAATCGCTAAATGCGTAACGACTGCAGGTGAAAAATCATAGGCAGTAAAAATCCACACCAATGCTGGGACGATAATCATGCCGCCGCCGACGCCAAACAAACCCGCACTGACGCCCGCAAACGCTCCTGCAATCACAAACCATACATACAACATCATCGAATTGGCCTTTTGCTTGTTTTTTGAATGTTTTTGTCGTGCCTGACTACTTTTTTGTCTTCTTATTTTTTTGCCTGTCTACTTGGCGCATACTCTCAAGCTAAATCAGAGGTATTAAATAGGTATAATCGACCATATTACATTTGCCAAACTCTCAGCCGATCTTTATGCTGTTTGTCTTATATTGTCTACTTAAGACAAGCGCCAGTATACCAAAGATTACCCATACGACCTTAACTACAGTGACTAAATTTATGCCGTCATCAGCCAGCACCTCCGTCTATTTATCTGAGCTTACGCATTGTCATGTAATCAGCAGCGCCTCTACCAATACTGAGCTGATAGAACGTGTCCAAGATGACACACTGAGCGCCACTGAATTACATCTATTGACGGCTGAGACTCAAAGCGCAGGACGTGGGCAACGGGGGCGTTCATGGCAATCACCGCGCGGCAATGTCTATCTGTCGTTATACCATCCAGTGCATACATCCATTAGCGGCTTGTTATCGTTACTCGTCGGTGTCGAGCTGGCAAAAATGCCTATTATCCAAACGTTAAATGAGCAGCTGCGCGCGCAAGGTTTGACCCCTATTGGCGTCAAATGGGCCAATGACTTGGGCTTTTATCAAAACCTGCCTAAACCAGATGAATCTCAATCAAACAAAGCCACACTAGACACCCAAATTATTCAATTTAATAAACTTGCCGGTATTTTGATTGAACCCGTATGGAAAGCAGGTAAATTGGTCGGTGTGGTCATAGGTGTTGGACTCAATGTACAAGCTGCACCAAAGCTAACCGCGCAAACTTGCGAAGGCATGAGCTATCAAGCGATCAGCTTACAAGACATTTACGCGATGCTGAAAGCAGATACCAATAATAAGAGCAACGATATCAATCTACCAACCTTACAAACGCTTTATCAACAAATGAGCAAAGCGTTGATAGCAGCGATGACGCGCTTTGAGCACTTTGGGATAGAAAAGCCAACTGGACACACTTATTATCTGGACAGCTTTTTGCAAGAATTTGCGACGATGGATGCACTGGCAGGTCTGCGGTTACGTGTGACTCAAGACCATGATGATAAAGCGCATGTGGTGACTGGTCATGCCTGCAGTATCGATACAAACGGGTGTTTGCAATTGCGTGAAGATAACGGTAAGATTTCTGCGCTTTTTACGGGCCGTATTGACGTAACTCGTGAGGCTTAGAGCACATACTTAACGAGCACTATATAAAGGGATTTTTATGCTCTGGTTAGATCTTGGAAACACCCGTCTTAAATACTGGCTCACTGATGATATCGGGCAGATAGTCGCACACGATGCCAAGCAGCATTTGCAAGCGCCTGCCGAATTACTCATGGGTCTAACCGATCGCTTTGAACGTTATGCACCTGACTTTATCGGTATCTCGTCTGTACTGGGTGACGAGCTCAACGCCAAAGTAACAGAAACGCTGAGTCGTCTAAACATCCCATTTGAGTTTGTCCATGTCGATGCGGCGCACCCATTGATGCGTAGCGACTATAATGATGAGCAACTTGGCTGTGATCGTTGGTTACAGATGCTGGGCGCGGTCGATAAGAAAAAACGTCAATGTGTAATTGGTTGCGGTACAGCGGTGACAATTGATTTGATTGATCACGCGACACATTTAGGCGGTTATATTTTCCCCAGTATTTACTTGCAGCGTGAGTCATTGTTTTCTGGTACCAAGCAAATCACCATCTCTAACGGTACTTTTGATAGCGTCAGTCAGGGCACCACCACGCAAGATGCGGTACATCGCGGTATCTTACTATCTATCGTTGGGGCGATCAATGAGATTAGCCGTCGCCATCCCAACTTTGAAGTGATCATGACTGGCGGCGATGCATCCATTATCGCCCAGCACGTCAACCGTTCAGTGCGCTTGCGTGATGATTTATTATTAAATGGTCTGGCACGCTATTTTGACCATAGCAAACAGACATAATGATTTTATAAGATAGAAAATAGACATAAAAAAAGCAGGACGTTTTGAGCGACCTGCTTTTTTGTTATAGCCTGTTCGATTTCAAACCCATACAGAGTGCTAATGGGATGAGTTTTCACAGCCTCTGTCACGCCTGCGAACAGCAAGCAAGAAAAATTTAGCCCATTAGCACGAGGATATTAATGTATCGATGTTGTTTTGAAATTAATATCCAACGAACATTCAATAGTTTTTACTTAGTCTCGTTAAACAGTTCACGACCGACCAGCATACGGCGAATCTCACTGGTACCTGCACCGATTTCATACAGCTTAGCATCACGCCAAAAGCGACCCAGCGGATACTCATTGGTATAGCCATTACCACCGAAGATTTGAATGCCCTCGCCCGCCATCCACGTGGCTTTTTCAGCGCACCATAAAATCACACTGGCACAATCTTTACGTACTTCTCGACTATGACCTGCGCCGCGTTGGTCTAGCATATCGAGATTTTTACCGACAGTATATAAGAAGCTACGTCCCGCTTGCAAGATGGTATACATGTCTGCGACTTTACCTTGAATGAGCTGAAACTCACCAATCGCTTGACCAAACTGCTTGCGGTCGTGGATATAAGGGACGACATTGTCCATCACTGCTTGCATAATACCGATAGGACCTGCGGCCAATACTGCGCGCTCGTAATCAAGACCACTCATCAGTACTTTAACGCCTTCACCAACGCCACCTAAGATATTTTCTTTAGGGACTTCAACATTGTTAAAGGTCATCTCACCGGTATGACTGCCGCGCATGCCTAGTTTGTCGAGCTTTTGTGCTGTACCAAAGCCTTCCATGCCTTTTTCAACGATAAATGCCGTCATACCTTTGGCGCCCATCTCAGGGTTGGTCTTAGCATAAACAACCATCACGTCTGCATCAGGACCATTGGTAATCCACATTTTGCTACCGTTTAATATGTAGCTGCCGTCTTTTTCTTCTGCTTTTAGTTTCATACTGACCACATCAGAGCCAGCGCCCGTCTCACTCATTGCAAGTGCACCAACGAATTCACCACTGATTAATTTTGGTAAATACTTTTGTTTTTGTGCCTCATTACCATTGCGTTTAATCTGGTTGATACATAGGTTTGAGTGCGCGCCATAGCTTAGAGCGACGGATGCAGAAGCGCGGCTAATCTCTTCCATCGCGACCATATGGGCGACGTAGCCCATATCAGCACCACCGTACTCTTCAGGAACGGTAATACCATGCAGACCTAGGTCGCCCATCTTTTGCCACAAATCCATTGGAAACTCATCGCTACTGTCAATTTCAGCCGCGCGCGGGGCAATCTCATTAGCCGCAAACTGCTGTACCACATCACGTAACGCGTCGATATCTTCGCCAAGCTGAAAATTTAATCCAGGTAAACTCATAACTATTCCTTGTATATAAATGTTTTAATAATTAAATTTTAATCTGTTTTTAGAGCCATTACATCTTCAGTGCATTTAGTTAGGACTGACGCTTATTAATCAGCGCACGTGCCACGCTAGAACCATTGCGGCGACCGAGAAACTCACTAATACGCTCACCTGTTACGACCAATTTATCTAAATCAATGCCAGTGCTAATGCCCATACCATGCAGCATATAGACGACATCCTCGGTTGCGACATTGCCCGTTGCGCCTTTGGCATACGGACAGCCGCCAAGCCCCGCCACTGAGGTATCAAATTCGCTGACGCCCATCTGTAAGGCGGCCAAGGTATTACTAACGGCTTGACCATAAGTATCATGAAAATGGCCTGATAGCATAGCTATATCAGCATATTCTAAAGCGGCTTGTAGCGCGCGCTGTACTTTCAACGGAGTACCAACACCAATGGTATCGGCAATACCAATCTGCTCTGAACCAATCTCAACCAAACGCTTGGTCACGTACGCCACTTGGCTTGGGTCAATCTCGCCCTCATAGGGGCAACCGACCGTACAAGAGATAACGCCGCGCACTTTGATGCCATGCTCTTTTGCCGCAGCGGCAACGGGGGCAAAACGTTCAATACTTTCATCAATACTACAATTGATGTTTTTCTGACTAAAGGTTTCACTGGCTGAACCAAAAATTACGATTTCATCAGGACGGTGCACGATGGCATTCTCAAAACCGCGCATATTTGGTACCAGTACCGAATAGATAACGTCATCACGCCTATTATCTGCAAGCGCGGTCATCAGCTCACTGTTGTCGCCCATTTGTGGCACCCATTTTGGCGAGACAAAGCTGGTTGCTTCCAGCTTTTTCACCCCTGCTGCGATTAAATCGTTGATAAGCGTTTGCTTCACTGCAGTCGGTACTGTCGTTGATTCATTTTGCAAGCCATCACGTGGACTAACATCAACGATTCTGACATGGTCTGGATACGAATGGCTCATGGTTATTATCCTTTTATCGTCCTTATACTTCGGTTCTTAAGCTTCACTAGCTTCGGTATCGATACGGAGCAGCTCATCACCATCAGCCACTGAGTCACCTGCTGCAAATAACAACTCTGCCACTACCCCATCAGTCGGTGCGGTAATGGTATGTTCGATTTTCATTGCTTCAATAACAGCGAGTGGCTCACCTTTTTTGACTGTGTCGCCGACTTCTACTTTAAATGCCACTACCTGACCTGGCATTGGTGACTTTAAGCTGCCGACCGCTGCAGACTCTTCGCCCACGTGCGCCATGATATCGATCAGCGTAATCTCGTCACGACCGCTGTCGGTGAACACATAAACGATCTCATTATGTACCCAACTTTGAGCGCTAATACGTGCGCCATCAATCCATAAAGTATGATTATGTGCGTCGCTGCTGGCATAACTCACATCACTCTCATAAATACTTTCTGTCTGAGCGGCTACATTAACATTATTTTGAGTATCGTTACTTGCGATCTCTTTTTCAATAATCAATGTAAAGCTGCTGGTATTTTCAGCACCCTTTTTGCTGTCAGAATAATGTGCATTGTGCCAATTGCTAATACGAGCGCTATAAGATTGCTCATCATAACCCAAGCTAAACGATCTTGTATAATCGTTATAAGCACGAAAACCAGTAGGCTTACTAAATGGATCTGCATCTGTACCTTGGGCAGCGCCTTCACTGGCAAGCTGCTGCGTAATAGCAGTCACAACCAGCGTCGATAACTCAAGCGGATGCTGATTAAACAACTCATCATGCTCACGTTCAATCAACGCAGTATCAAGATTGGCTTTACTAAATGACTCAGTATTAAGAATATAACGCAAAAACGCCACATTCGTCGGTAAACCAACGATGCGCGTTTGTCCCAGTGCTCGATCGAGTTTCGCCAATGCTTGCTCGCGCGTTGGCGCATGAACGATAAGCTTTGCAATCATAGAGTCGTAAAACGGGCTGATTACATCACCTTCGCGTACACCATCATCGATGCGCACGCCTGCGCTGTCATTATTAATTATAAAGGTACTATGTTCAGGCTTTTGATAGGTAAATAAAGTACCTGTCGCTGGTAAGAAGTCATTGTCAGGATTTTCAGCACAGATACGCGCTTCAATCGCATGACCATTGATCGCAAGCTCATCTTGCGTTTTTGGTAATGGCTGACCTGCCGCGACCAAGAGTTGCCATTCAACCAAGTCTACACCAGTAATGGCCTCACTGACTGGATGCTCAACTTGCAGACGGGTGTTCATCTCCATGAAATAAAAACTCATAGCGCTTTCGCGCTGTTCAACGATGAATTCAACCGTACCTGCACCAACATAGCTAACGGCACGCGCGGCTTCTATCGCTGCTGTCCCCATCGCTTTACGCATAGCCTCATCAACGCCTGGCGCTGGTGCTTCTTCTAGCACCTTTTGATGGCGACGCTGTACCGAGCAATCACGCTCAAACAGATGCACATAGTTGCCGTGCGTATCACCGAATACTTGGATCTCGATATGGCGTGGTTTGAGGGCGTATTTTTCAATCAATACTTGATCATTACCAAAGCTGGTAATCGCTTCACGGCGACATGAATCTAACAAGTCAATAAAGTCGCTGCCCTGCTCTACGATACGCATGCCTTTACCGCCACCGCCAGCGCTGGCTTTAATCAATACCGGATAGCCAATATCATCTGCTTGCTGTTTTAAAAACTGGGCATCTTGATTGTCACCATGATAACCCGGTATCAGTGGCACGCCTGCCGCTTCCATCAAACGCTTGGACTCAGACTTACCGCCCATGGCGCGAATCGCATCGGCAGATGGACCAATAAAGACCAGACCTGCATCTTGACAGGCTTGCGCAAAATCCGCATTTTCACTCAAAAACCCATAACCCGGATGGATCGCTTGTGCGCCAACATCGAGAGCAATTGCAATGATCGCATCGCCTTTAAGATAGCTATCTTTCGGGGACGATCCACCCAAATAAACCGCTTCATCACAGACAGCGACATGCTTGGCTTCGCGGTCAGCATCAGAATAAACAGCGACGGTATTCACACCCAGACGCTTGGCAGTCGCGGCCACCCGGCAGGCAATTTCACCACGGTTGGCGATTAGAATTTTAGAAAACATAACTATCCCTGTGTCTTGTCATTTTTATTTGTCGTCTTGGCTATCGTTGTTTGCGGCTAGTCTACCGTCAACCAGTCAGGCTTACGTTTTTGCAAAAACGCTTGTACGCCTTCCTTACCTTGTGTGGATGAACGGATATCAGCAATGCCTTTTACCGTATCGGCAATTAAGTCATCACTAATAGGCGCGCCTGCAATATCATGCAACAGCTGCTTGCAAGTTTTAACCGCATCGGGGCTGTTTTTGACCATCTTGGCACAGAATGTTGCCACTGCCTCATCTAATACTTCTTCGCTGACTCGCTCGTGGATAAAACCAAGCTGACGCGCTTTTTTGGCATCAAACACTTCAGCACTTAAGAAATAACGCTGTGATGCTCTAGCACCTAGCGCTCTAATAACATAAGGGCTAATCGTTGCAGGGGCTAGTCCCAAACGCACTTCACTCAAGCAAAAGTTCGCAATCTTAACGGCGATAGCCACATCACAAACAGCCACTAGACCCATACCACCTGCATAAACGTCACCTTGAATAGCAGCAACTGTCGGCTTAGGACACTCATAGATAGTTTTAAGCATTTGCGCGAGTTTATCAGCGTCCGCTAGATTTTCTTCATAGCTATAATCTGCCATGGCACGCATCCAGTTAAGATCGGCACCCGCACAGAACGCTTTGCCGGCAGCCGCTAACACGATGACTCGCACATTATCATCAGCGCCAAGCGTGGTAAAAACCTCGGTCAGCTCGGCAATCATTTCATCATTAAAGGCATTACGTATCTCAGGACGATTTAACGTCACCGTCGCTACGTGCTGCTCAATATCAACCAATAGGCTTTTATAGTTATTCATAAAGGGTTATCTCAATGTTTTATAGTAACTTTCTCTATATTTCTTATGTATGTATCTTTTTATAGATAATTAATTAAAAGACACTTAATCAAACTTTTAGTCAATCCATAATAATATTAATACAAGGAAACCGAATGTAGATGTACAAATCGTACTTCAAATAAGGTTGACGCAGTAGTAAATTATTATGGGCAGACCTTAAAATTCTTACATTCTAAAGACCCCATAAGTCGTCTCTTCAATCGGTGCATTATAGGCAGCGCTAAGACCTAAAGCCAGTACGTTACGAGTATCAGCAGGATCAATCACGCCATCATCCCACAGGCGCGCCGTCGCATAATAGGGATGGCCCTGCTTCTCATACATATCAAGAATCGGCTCTTTAAATGCAGCCTCATCCTCGCTACTCCATTCCTCGCCTTTACGGTCAAAATTATCACGCTTGACCGTTGCCAATACCGATGCTGCTTGCTCGCCGCCCATGACAGAGATACGCGCATTTGGCCACATCCATAAGAAACGTGGGCTATAAGCACGGCCACACATGCCATAGTTACCAGCGCCGAATGAGCCGCCAACGATGACGGTAAATTTCGGCACTTTCGCGTTGGCCACTGCCATTACCATCTTGGCACCATGACGGGCAATACCTTCGTTTTCGTATTTGCGGCCGACCATAAAGCCGGTGATATTTTGCAGGAATATCAATGGGATTTTACGCTTACAACACAGCTCAATGAAGTGCGTGCCTTTTTGCGCCGACTCACTAAATAGAATCCCGTTGTTGGCGATGATACCGACTGGCATACCCTCGATATGCGCAAATCCACATACTAGCGTGGTGCCAAAGCGCGCTTTGAATTCATCAAAGGCACTGTCATCGACGATACGGGCGATGATCTCTTTAATATCAAATGGCTTGCGCTTATCCGTTGGAATGACGCCATATAGCTCTTTGGCATCATAGCGTGGTGGACGTGGTTTGATTTGATTCGGAACTTGCTTGGCAGGACGGTTCAGATGGCTGACGATATTACGCGCAATCGATAGTGCATGGGTATCGTTCTGCGCTAAATGATCGACTACCCCTGACAGACGGGTATGCACATCGCCGCCGCCCAAGTCTTCAGCGGTGACCTCTTCGCCAGTTGCTGCTTTTACAAGTGGTGGGCCACCCAAAAAGATGGTGCCTTGGTCTTTAACAATAATAGACTCATCACTCATCGCTGGCACATAAGCACCGCCTGCCGTACAGCTACCCATAACCACGGCAATCTGTGGAATACCCGCAGCACTCATATTGGCTTGATTAAAAAAGATGCGACCAAAGTGTTCTTTATCAGGGAATACATCATCTTGGTTAGGTAAGTTAGCGCCACCTGAGTCCACCAAGTACACACAAGGCAAATTGTTTTCTTGGGCAATTTCTTGCGCACGTAGATGTTTTTTGACCGTCAATGGGTAATAAGTTCCGCCTTTCACCGTGGCATCATTACAGACAATCATACACTCAGTGCCGTTAATGCGACCGATACCAGCAATCACGCCAGCAGCGGGAATCTCTTCGCCATACATATCATGCGCTGCCATTGGAGCGACTTCTAAAAATGGCGTACCCACATCAAGCAAACGCTCGACGCGCTCACGAGGCAGCAGCTTACCACGTGCTAGATGCTTAGCTCGGGCACGTTCTGAACCGCCTTGGACGACTTTACGCAAGTGCACATATAAGTCATCGACTACCGCTTGCATGGCGGCACTGTTTTGCTGAAATTCAGCAGCGTTTGGACTCAGTTTACTGGTTATGATAGCGCTCATGATATCCCTTTTCTTTGATGCGTAAATGCGAGTAGCTTTTTATGTTATGCGAGTTATTCTAACTGGTATTTATTTTAAGCGTTACTCACATGATTAATCCGTGATGTTTAAAACCTAAATGTTTCAGATCTAAGAAGCAAGCTTACTATAAGCCCAGCTCATCTTTCATCATCTCAACAATTTTATACTTTTGAATTTTGCCCGTAATGGTCATCGGGTATTCTTCGACGAAACGATAGTGAGTAGGTATTTTATAATGGGCAATGTTATTACGGCAGAACTCCTTAACCTCTTCTTCGCTTAAGCAATCAGGCTCTTTGGGAATAATCCATGCCGCCAATACTTCACCATACTTAGCATCAGGTATGCCAACGATTTGCACATCGCGAATCTTGGGATGGCGATAAAGATAGTTTTCAATCTCTACTGGGTAGATGTTCTCGCCACCACGAATGACCATGTCTTTGCTACGACCCACCACTTTGACGTACCCATCTTCATCCATGGTTGCCAAATCCCCGGTATGCATCCAATTATCTTGAATGGACGCGCGTGTTTTGAAGCGGTCGCCCCAATAGCCTTTCATTACCGAATAGCCACGCGTGAGTAGCTCGCCTTTTTCTCCTAGCGGTACAGTCTCGCCCGTTTCTGTATCGACGATTTTGACCTCAAGCGCTGGCTGCACCAGTCCGACAGTGGAAACCTGCTTTTCAAGCGGTGTGTGCTTGTTCGTCTGACAAGATACTGGACTGGTCTCGGTCATGCCATAAGCAATAGTGACCTCGCTCATATGCATCTCATCAATGACGCGGCGCATGACTTCAATCGGACAGCTAGAGCCTGCCATAATACCGGTGCGCAAAGTGGATAAATCGAATTTTCCAAAGTCTGGATGATCAAGCATCGCGATAAACATCGTTGGCACTCCATGCAAACCCGTACATTTTTCTTCTTCGACCGCTTGCAGGACACTTAATGGCTCAAAACCATCGTTGGGATACACGATACAACCGCCATGGGTCAAAATGGCTAAATTGCCGAGTACCATACCAAAACAGTGATAAAGCGGCACAGGAATACACAATATGTCTTCTTCAGTGAGATTCATTGCCTCACCGATAAAGTAGCCGTTGTTTAAGATATTACGGTGGGTTAAGGTCGCACCTTTTGGCGTGCCAGTCGTACCACTGGTAAATTGAACATTGATAGCATCAGTATTTTTGAGTTGTGCTTGCCGTTCAGCAACGCGTGGGTCGTTAGGGTCACCCTCGCTCATCCAGTCAGAGAACCTTTGCATATAACTAAAGGTTTCATCATTACCCGGCTCATCAATCCAAATGATACGCTCAATCGTCGGTATTTCGACCAAATCCAGCTGATTGTAAGTTTTATGATAAATCTCTGGACACAGCTCACGCACCATTTGCGTATAATCACTGGTCTTGAAATGGCGCATTAACACCAATGCCGAGCAACCAAGTTTATTCAAGGCATACTGCAACTCAAAGGTACGATAGGCAGGATTGATATTGACGAGAATAACGCCGACTTTAGCGGTCGCTAATTGCATGAGTAACCACTCGCTATTGTTATGAGACCATATACCGACGCGATCACCAATCTCAAGCCCCATCTCTATAATAGCGCTTGCCAGCTGATTGACCTTTTGTTGCAGCTGTTTATAAGTCCAGCGAATGTTTTGATGACGAACGACCAATGCTTCACGCTCTGGATATTTAGAGACAATAGCATCGAAAAAATCACCGATAGTCGCTTCAATCAGTGGTACATCAGGACCTTTGTCGTAGCTTTGAGAAAGTGGCGCATTGACTGAGCGCGCACCCATGTTGACGCTGGGAATGTTAGCTAGGGTAGTATCGAAATCAATATTTTGTGTCATAACGAGTCCTTTCGTTTTATCTTTTTATTCTATATAAAAACAGCCCGTAAGCCGATTTTTCATCCTTGAATCTATATCATATATTATTATCTATAGTAACGCTTCAAATGAAAGACTGTCAATATTATCGATACAATATGTATCATTTAAAAGCACTCTTTAAGAAAGACACATCCTCCATTACTGATTTGTCAGTATTAAGTATAACCAGAGGTAAAAAATCAGCTTGCTACCACTAGGGCATAAAGCTGACTTTATCAGTGTTTAACACTTCTGTCTTTATATCTTTAGCATTCAGTTGTAAGTCTTTATAATAATAGCACTTATAAATTAATGCCTATAAATTAACGACTTATGTTTGTTAACAGCTATCTATCTACCACAGTCTACTCTAAACCTAACTCCTTTATCATTTGTTCAACGATTTTATACTTCTGAATTTTGCCCGTCACGGTCATTGGATAATCAGTCACAAAGCGAAGGTAGGTCGGCACTTTGTAATGAGCAATGTGGTCACGACAAAATTGGCGCACTTCTTCTTCGCTCAAGCTACCTGGCTCTTTTGGAATAATCCACGCCGCTAATACTTCGCCATACTTTTTATCAGGCACGCCGACGATTTGTACATCACGGATTTTAGGATGGCGATAGAGATAGTTTTCGACTTCTACTGGATAGATGTTTTCGCCGCCACGAATGATCATATCTTTACTACGCCCAACTACCGTGATATAGCCATCTTCGTCCATTGTTGCCAAATCACCCGTATGCATCCAACCATCCTGAATGGCTTTTCGGGTTTTAAAACGGCTACCCCAATAGCCTTTCATGACCGCATAGCCGTATGTGAGTAGCTCGCCTGTCTCTCCAATCGGGACAACATCACCCGTTTCGGTATCCACGATTTTGACCTCAAGCGCTGGCAGCACCATCCCTACTGTCGACACTCTCTTTTCAAGGGGCGTTTGTGAGCTGGTCTGACAAGAAGCTGGACTGGTCTCGGTCATGCCATAAGCAATGGTTACTTCACTCATGTGCATTTTATCCATGACGCGGCGCATGACCTCAATAGGGCAGCTAGAGCCGCCCATGATACCGGTGCGCAAACTGGACAAATCAAAGCTATCGAAGTCTGGATGATCCAGCTCCGCGATAAACATCGTCGGGACGCCAAGTAAGGCGGTACATTTTTCTGCCTCCACTGTTTGCAATACTGTCAGCGGATCAAAGCCATCATTGGGATAAACCGCGCAACCACCATGGGTTAAAATGGCTAAGTTGCCACCCACCATGCCAAAGCAATGATAGAGTGGCAATGGGATACATAGCCTATCCTCTTCGGTCAGCCTCATTCCTTCGCCCATAAAATAGCCGTTATTTAGGATATTGCGATGCGTTAAGGTGGCGCCTTTGGGTGTGCCAGTTGTGCCACTGGTAAACTGCACGCTAATAGCGTCGGTGTTTTTGAGCTGGGCTTGGCGTTTTGCAACGCGAGGGTCATTGGCATCTCCCTCTGCCATCCAACTAGAGAACTTTTGCATAAAATTAAAGTCTTCATCGCTCTCTGGCTCATCAATCCAAATAATGCGCTCAATGGTTGGAATCTCCACCAAATCAAGCTGTTGATAGCTTTTATGATAAATTTCAGGGCATAGCTCGCGAATCATTTGCGTATAGTCACTGGTTTTAAAATGACGCATCAATACCAAGGCCGAGCAGCCCAATTTATTCAGCGCATATTGCAGCTCAAAGGTACGATAAGCAGGATTAATATTGACTAGGATGACGCCGATTTTCGCTGTCGCTAATTGCATCAGCAACCATTCGCTATTGTTGTGCGACCAAATAGCGATACGATCACCTATTTCAAGCCCCATCTCAATCATGGCACTAGCCAGTTGATTAACCTTTTCTTGTAGCTCGCGATAGGTCCAACGGATATTCTGATGACGCGAAACCAGTGCTTCACGCTCAGGATATTTATGGACAATGGCATCGAAAAAATCACCGATGGTCGCTTCAATCAGCGGCACATCAAGTCCTTTATCATGGCTTTGAGACAGTGGCGCATTCGCTGAGCGCGCACCTACATTAACTTTGGGAACATTATTAAGAATACTGTCGAAATCGATAAGCTGAGTCATAACGAGTCCTTTCGTTTTGCTATTAGTTTGATTGTTGCCTTATAAGCATTCAAAGCGCTGCTAAGGTAAATACAATATTCCTCCTTGAATATTCTGTTAACTATATGATCTAGTTAAATCATGCCCTAACCAATATAGCGCCTCAAATAAAAGCCTGTCTACAATATTGATACAGTACGTATCGATTATGATTGTTGCGCAGTACCATCAAGTTAACGATTAACAAAAAGTATCCGCTAGATATTAAAAAAAGCCAGCGCTGCATTGGGATGGCAGCACTGGCTATGATTTAAGAAGTTTTAGCAATTAAGCTTTAGGCATGACAGGCGCTTTAATAGTCACTGTCGCACTGACTTCGTCGTTATCATCTAGCAAATCCATGATTAACTCGTCATCAGTTTCAGTCTTTACCTGCCAATTGCCTGTCGCTTGTGGCACACCAGTCGCCATGACAGAGATGGCTTTATTTTTTAAACGAATCATCGGTGGCTTATGCTCATAGCCCTCATGCTCATGACCTAATATATCGTCGGCAATGGTAGCCGCTTGTGCTCGTAGTGGCGCGACATAACGACAGGCAACGCCATTGATGGACATGCAGTCACCAATAGCATAAATATTAGAAGCATTGGTACGTAATGTTGTCGCATCGACCACGATACCGGTACGGCGATTGAACTCAACCCCAGCAGCGGCAGGCAATTTATCATCGACAGTGAGGCCTGTACTAGCTATCACATGGTCTACGATTAAGGGTTCAGGCTGCTGATCAGCCGTAGAGTCGGCACCTGCTATCGGCTTATAGTTTACTTGTAATTTATCATGGCCACTTGTACTGTCATTATCATTGGCGCTGTCGCTAACACGCGTCACGTCAGACACTTGATAACCACCCAAAAAGTTAATCCCTTGAGATTTGACTGCTTGAGCGATACGAGCTGTGGCTTTTGACGGTAGCATTTGTGAAAGCGGTGCATCATTTAAATCAATCAGCGTCACCTCATGCCCAGCTTTTAGCAAATCTTCTGCAATCTCCGTCCCAACCATACCCGCTCCGACGATAGCGACATGTTGACTACCCGTTGCCAGCTTTTCTTGCAGTTGACCAAAGCGTTCAATATGATTAACGTGCCAAACCAAATCTTCTGGCAAGCTTTGCGGAAAGATAGGATGAGCGCCCATTGCTAGTACTAATTTATCATAGCCAATAGTGGCGTAATCCACATTGGCCGGATCTGAGCGCGTAGCAGAGATAAGATGTAATTGCTGACTGGCTGAATCGATGTCACTGACTTGGGTATTGGCAAGTAAATTGACGTTTGCATTCTTAGCTGCATCACTACCTGTAGCCCGTACTAAGTCCGACGCGCGTTTGTTTTGACTAATCGCCATGGTTAGCATGGGCTTGTGGTAACGATCTGCACTATCTGTCGTGACCAACGTGATTGCAATGTCTTTATCTTTCGCACGAATGGCGTCAATGACATGCCAACCCGCCAGTCCTGCCCCAACAATGACGATACCTTTTGATGTAGATGAATGTTCTGCACTCATATAAGCTCCCATTAAGTTGACTATTATGTTTGTTAAGTTTTACAAAATTTGCTGGATATGATTGCTCTTATTGTATCAGTAAACAGCCATGCACTCATCTATTCTCCCGCATCGCTTACGATGTAGTCACTCATTTCAATATTGAGGATATAAACTTACTTACACAAAAAAGCGCCTATTTATAGACGCTTGATATCATTATAAAATGAAATAAACTTTTAATGGTTCAAAATCTTTGACAAAAACATCTGCGCGCGTTCACTTTTCGCGCCTTCAAAGAATTCATCCTTACTACAATTCTCAACGATATAGCCCTCATCCATAAAAATAATACGATTGGCCACCTGGCTGGCAAAGCCCATCTCATGAGTCACACACATCATTGTCATACCGTCGCGTGTCAGCTCGACCATCACATCAAGTACTTCTTGAATCATCTCAGGGTCAAGAGCGGAGGTTGGTTCATCGAACAGCATCGCTACGGGATCCATTGCAAGCGCACGGGCAATGGCGACCCGCTGCTGTTGACCTCCAGACAACTCGGCCGGATACTTCGCCGCTTGCGCTGTCAGTCCCACCCGATCCAAATATGCCATCGCTTTCTTTTTGGCCTCAGACTCTTTACGGCCCAATACTTTAATTTGTGCGACGGTCAGATTGTCGATAATGGTTAAATGTGGAAACAGCTCAAAGTGCTGAAACACCATACCAACGCTACTACGCAGCTTAGGTAGGTCAGTCTTTGGCGCACCGACTGAAATACCATTGACCATAATTTCACCTTTTTGAAAAGGCTCAAGACCATTGACAGTCTTAATCAAGGTCGATTTACCACTGCCCGATGGGCCACAAACCACTACCACATCACCCCTATGTACGTGGGCAGTACAGTCGCTCAAAACCTGGAAGTCGCCATACCATTTGCTGACGTCAGTCATTTGAATGACTATCTCATCACTGGCATGACCATTGTTTGTCACCAGTCCGCCAAAGTCATTTGTATACATATCAGCATTACTCATCACTGGCTCCTAACCACATTATTTTAAAGTTATTAAAAAACACTCAAAACCTCAGACGTTTTTGTACATGTTGCACACCGATAGAAGCGCTTAAGCTGATGACAAAATATACTGCGCCTGCGCCTAATATATAAGGTGTCAATAAACCCATCAGCTCACCACGGACGTAGGCTGCACGGAAAAAGTCTGTCAAACCAATAGCAAATACCAACGTCGTATCTTGGAATAAAATAATACATTGTTGTAAGATAAGTGGCAGCATTTTGCGAAAGGCTTGTGGTAATACGACCAAACGCATGGTCTGCCCATAAGTCATACCCAAGGCTTTTGCAGCATTGACTTGCCCACTACCAATAGACTGAATACCTGCCCGTACCACTTCTGAAAAGTAGGCGGCTTCGAACATCATAAAAGCAACGACACATGAAGCAAAGGCGGCATCAAGTTGCAAGTATTTACCAGCTACCCAAAAATAAATCATCGGTACGGCAAAATAAAACCATAGTAATACTAGTAACAGCGGTACAGAACGAAAGTAATTGACGTAGAGTTTGGCGGGTACTTCTAGCGCCTTAATACCAGATAAGCGCATTAAAGCGAGTACGGTTCCTAAACTGATACCACCGAGAATGGCTAAAAACAATACTTTTAAGGTGGTTAGCATGCCACCCATTAGACCTGGATAGGCCGTTGCAAGTTCGGTCATCATACTCATTTCTGACTCCCTGCAATAAGCCCTGGTACACGCAGTTTGCGCTCAATCAAACCCATGATGGCGATTAAGGATAGATTAAATACCAAATAGATAACAGTCGCGTAAGTATAAATCTCAAGGTTATTTTGAGTATATTCGCTAATGGTTTTGGTCTGGCTAATGAGCTCCATTACGCCGACCAAAGAGGCCACTGATGCGTTTTTAAAGCAGTTGGTCAGCTCAGAGCTAAGTGGCGGCAAGATGATACGAAAGGCTTGGGGTAATAAGACTTGTTTATAAGCTTGCGGAACACTAAACCCAAGAGCGTAAGCGGCATTGATTTGACCTTGTGGTAGTGACTCAATACCCGTACGCACTTGCTCAACGATACGCGCAGCGGTAAATAAGCCAAGCCCGATACTTGCTGAGAGCATGGCTGAGGTATTCGGAGACAAGTCTTTATACCACCATTCTTGTAAGGCCGGTGTTAGCCAACCAGGGGCGACATAAAACCAAAAGAATAATTGAACCAATAAGGGGATATTACGAAAAAAAGTGACGTAGGCGGTGCCGACACTGCGCGCAGTCTTACTTGGCAAGGTGCGCATGATACCAAAGATGGTACCAATGATCATGGCTATCGCCCATGCAATACTACCAATCAACAACAACCAGCCAAGACCGGTGATCATCCAATGTAAGTACAGCTCATTACCGATACCGGTTTGCTCAAAGAGCACACCCCAGTTCCAGCTATAATTCATTTTTGTCTCTCCGAGCAGCGGAAGATAGACTCAAGCGTTAGGTCAATCTAGATGATTTTCCTAAGCGCATGAGTCGGCTATAGTGAGGGACAAATGTCTTATTGTGCAGCGTCTTGTGGCTGAGCACTATCGTGCGGGTTAGCAATTAGAGCCTTTAAGTTGTCTGACATCTCAAAGTTGAGATTGACGTTTTTCGGTGGAATAGGGTTTAAGAACCATTTATCATAGATGCTGTTAATCTCACCTGAGCTAAAGGTATTGGCAAGCGCTTCATCGACCACCGCTTTAAACTCAGGGTCGTCTTTACGCATCATACAGCCGTAGATTTCAAACGACTGTGGTTCACCTACGATGACCCATTCATCAGGATTTTTGGCTTTGGCTTTTTCGCCAGCGAGCAGTACATCATCCATCATAAAGGCATCGGCACGGCCGTTCTCTAACATCAAGAAACCTTCACCATGATCTTTTGCAGAGATGACGTTGGTGTCCATATTATTTTCATCATTATATTTGCGAATGTAGCGCTCTGAAGTCGTACCGGCCGTAGTAACTAAGGTTTTGCCTGTTAAGTCTTCAAAATCTTGAATGCCAGAGTCAGTTTTGGTTAACAAGCGCGTCCCAATCTCAAAAAAGCCATTAGAGAACGCAACTTGTTTTTGGCGCTCCTCATTATTGGTCGTTGAGCCACACTCAAAGTCTACCGTACCGTTTTGTACCAGTGGGATACGAGTTTGTGAAGTGATAAGATTATAACGGACGTTTAAATCTGGCATGTTTAGCTTTTGCTTGACCGCTTCGACAACTTTCATCTCTAAATCGTGTGCATAGCCCATTGGCTGGTTGGGATCATCAGCGATATAAGAAAATGGGATTGAGGAGTCACGATAACCGACGACGATAGTGCCAGAATCTTTTATTTTTTGTAGGGTACCACTAGCACTCGCGGCAGTTTCCGTCGTAGCAGCATCATCTGCTGGAGCTTCGCTGGTCGTTTGATTACTGTTATTACAGCCAGCTAAGCCAAACGCCATAGCAGCAACTAGTGTTAGAGGTTTTGAGAGCGAGTAAGCCATAAGATACATCCTTTTATCAAATTAGTACAAATAGTGATAACTCTGAACATTGTTTATCCTACTGTCCAGCATCCTTGCTGTTACTTTTAGTTATCATAGAGCAACTTAATGTTACTGTACAATACTTTTAACACTCTTAATAGACTTTTTTGCGTATATTCATAATATCTCATGTATTGCAACAAGACCTGTATCAGCACATAAAGTCTCTATTAGGACACTATGACTTAAACTTAATTATCATGCTTGTGGCGTTGTTGATAATTTACCAATAATCCCCATAAAGTTAGCAACTTCTTAATCTTACTAACGACTTATGACTCAAACCAATCACAATACTCAAGTAACGATGGCTAATACGGCTTGTACCAATAACGACGTACGCCAGCGCTTTTTTATTCAAGACTCACCTGTACGTGGTGATGTCGTTCGTCTATCACGTAGTTATGCCAGTACTATCGCTCAAAAGCCTTACCCTGAAGCGATTAAGCGCTTGCTAGGTGAGATGCTAACGGCGGCCAGTTTGCTTATCGGTACTGTCAAAATAGACGGCCGCTTATCTATTCAATTACAATCATCAGACAGTGACAGTTTGCTAAATTGGGCAATGGCTGAATGTGATCAAAACGGTATTATTCGTGCACTTGCCAGCTGGAAAGCTGATACAGATGAGCAAGTACAAGCATGGGAAAACATGACCTGTGCTAATGAAGCCTTCGCTGAGCTTGGGGCTATGGGTCAAGGTGTGTTATTTATTAATATTCAGCCCGATGGCGGTGAGGCGTATCAAGGTATCGTTGAGCGTAGCCATGACAATTTGGCTGACTGCTTGGCCCATTATCAAAAGCAGTCTGCACAAATTCCAACGCTGATTAATTTGGCATCTGATGGCTTGCAAGCGGGAGGTATATTGGTACAAATGCTGCCTCGTACTGCTGAGGAAACCTATGAAGTACAGCAAAACGAAGACGCGGGTATCGATGATGATTTGTGGACGCGTTTGAGTGTGTTGACTCGTACGGTCAAAGCTGAAGAGCTGACCACACTTGATACCAACGAAATCTTGTATCGTTTGTACAATGAAGAAAACGTCGTCGCCCCTAACCCTGTCGAGCTAGCCTTTGGCTGTACTTGTTCACGTAAAAAGTCAGAGATGGCGATTGAGCAAATCGGTGAAGCAGAAGCTTTGGATATCATCGAAGAGCAAGGCGGTACTTTTGAGATGGATTGTGGATTCTGCGGTGAAGTTTATAAATTTAACAAAGACGATGTTACAGCGATATTTGCTGAGTAGTTATTATTAACTTGCTTTGTTTTATTTGAACTCATAATTAAAACCCTCAAGTGTAATGCTTGGGGGTTTTATTTTACTGGATGATTCTAAATAATAAAGTAAGGCTAAAAAGCTAAACCCTCACCTCGATATTTTCGGGATAAGAATGGATGCAAGTGCCTAATATATCCCCTTCTTGATTGGCGTTACTCTGGCCATTATCCAACAACCATGCGACCACTTGTTTGTGCACTCTATCGTTATAAAGTAAATTGTAATGACTCACGCCATAAAAAATAGCCTTGTGTCCTTCAGGTACTGACAAAGCATGTTCACCATCATATTCCCCTAGCGCAGATTCTATGGTTACCAAACCATCGCCCAATAAGCTTGTCGCTTTAGAATCATAATGCGCTTCAACCAGTGTGGCGGCGATAAAATACGTATTGACATGTAGCGGCAACCGCGCAGGATGATGAAAGTCTTGCGGTAGCACACTGCGACCTTCTAAAGACATCCAGTCATCGTCACGAATACTACCATGACGCAAATCGATGATGCCTGTACTACGTAAATCACCCAACTTCGCAAGTGATCCTGCAAAAGGCAGTTTGGCGATCATATCTTGTACAAAATAGCCGATACGCTCTAGGCTTGCCCCATGATGCGGTGAACCAAGAGTAATCAAATTACCCACTCGCTTTACCCAATCAAAGCCTTGCTGTTTACCATAAAACAGGGCACTACGAGCGACCAATCCGCCCATGCTATGTCCAACTAAGTCTATCTGACTGATGTTTGGATTATGTGCTACCAGCTCTTGTAGTACTTTGGAGAAGTTACGACCATTGAGCGAGATACGTCGTCCGGTATTGTAATCAAGATATAAAACGGTGGATTTGGGCAGACTGCGCTTAATATGTGCACCAAGGCTGTTTGGTTCAGCTGGTTGCCAGCTTAAGTGACTCATGCAAAGACCATGGCACAAGATAATAACGCGTCCTGATATCTCTTTGTTTTGCAGCTGTCCACTTCTTGGACGTGAGGCGCTGTCGTATAAAATCATGGGAATCGCGAGGGGATTGTCATGATTGACCAGATGATCGCCCATCACGCCATTTAGGACGTTGATAAGCTGTTTAAAAGATTCTGGTAGCGGACGGGCGTCTTTTTGACTAATTACGTTTTTATACAATCGCAGGGCCAATGCTAGATTATTGCCAACCAAGGATGCTACCCGGCGTACCGCTCCATAGATTCGACCGGTGAGACCACGTTGCCATTTGCTGACATTGCTTTCATTAAAACGCCCCAAAGGACGTAAAACAATCTCACGGTGAATAGCTTCTACAATATCAGTTACCTCCACCACTCCCATTGTAGCAAGCTGTGCTAATCCCTCAAAAAAGTCGCTTAAAGATATAGGATTATATGCAATGGTGGTTCTATCATCGTTTGCCTGTAACTCTATTGCATCATCGATATAGATATATTCAAGCTTAGCCAGCTCTTCATATAAGTCACCTTGAAACCTTGAGCTAGCATCAGAGCCAGAGCTTATATTAGGCTCAAGCTTATTTTTGGCAAATAAATTGTGAATCGAATCGATAGAATCTAGATTGTTCATAGTTTTGACGTATCTGATGATAAGAGTACCTACTCATAGTATCTGCTATATCAGATAAACAAAACCTCTATCCTGTCACATAAGATTGCTGTGCTCATCTTCAATAAATACGAACAACTCACCCTCTATGTCGTTCTCACATCCGTTGCAAACGACTCTGCCAGTATCACATCTCCGTCCTCGCGAGTAATCATGACCGTAGCTGAGCGCGGTGTACTACCGCCTGCGACTGCACCCCACGTATTACCAGGATGCTGAATGTTAATAAATAATGTTTTGAAATCTGGTGTTAGGGTAATACCCGTCACCTCGCAGCCTTCAGGACCGACAAAAAAACGTTTGATATTATCATTATTTGCTCTCATACCGACACGTATTTGCTGTCCTGCCGAGGTGGTTACAGTTGTGCCATCACTAACATTACCCGGTAATGCTGCGAGCAACATACAGTTAGTAGTGTCGGTATAAGCGCCGTCATCAGTCTGAATCCATAATACGCCACGTGGGTCAAAGTACAGACCATCTGGGGAAGAAAGGTCGTTATTGTCATTTAATTGCGATAAGTTCTCTGCTGACAAAGTACTCGGCGCAGCAAATAGATAAATATCCCACTCAAAGCTCGTTGCCGCATGATCACCTCCTGCTTCTGCCCAGCGAATAATATGACCATTGTCATTGCCGCGCGCTTTACCACGAGCCTCATAACTACGTGGGTTGGTTGCAGACACTGGTTGGTCATCACGTTCACCGCGATATTTATTATTGGTCAAAGTCACATAAACTTCACCAGTAATGGGACTGACCGATACCCATTCAGGACGATCCATCTTGGTTGCCCCTAACGTGTCAGCAGCAGCACGAGCAAACACTAATACGTCATCTTGTCCATTGAAGGGCAGCACGCTATTAGAGGCATCCAGTCCGTTTTGACCATGAACTAGCGGCTGCCACTCACCACTACCATCGTCATGAAAGATTGCAACGTATAGCGTGCCCTCATTCATATACTTGTCACCGGCTTTTAGGCCCACCCCTATATCTTTATTGGACCACAAAGCTTTGGAGACAAACTTATAAATATATTCACCGCGAGCATCATCACCCATATAAAAAACCACTGGTTTGCCTTGCTCAACAGGTGCATAGGCACAGTTTTCGTGAGCAAAACGACCCAACGCTGTGCGTTTTTTTGGCATAGAATGTTGGTCAAAAGGGTCGATTTCAGTGATATAACCAAAAGTGTTAAAACCATTTCGGTAATCGTCAGTCGCGGTTGCACCGACAGCAGTCATGTCCCAGCGGGAAAATTCATCAGAGATTTTGGCGTCTTTGGCTTCTGGGGTATGCCATAAATACCCTGAGCTGGCAAAATTTTCTATGGCACCATAACGCTCACGACCATAATTCTGCGCGGCAGTTAATTGACTGGCATCTTGACCACGGGCAAAGACTCCTAAGAAATTCTCTTCTGTGGTCAAATATGTACCCCAAGGCGAGAGTCCTGCACCGCAATTATTATTAATCCCACGAGTCTGAAAGCCTGTTGGATCAAATTTGGTCTTGACCAAATCAGAGCCAGCAACTGGCCCTGCTAACTGCGATTGAGTACTGCTAGTAATACGGCGATTATATTTTGAATTGAGTACCATCTCATAACCTATGCCATCGGCACGGCGAGTCATCTCAACTACAGCCACGCCATGACAATTGGCTTCACGGCGCACATCGCTTGCGAGGCGGCGATTTTTGAATATAGGCGCAGCATTATTATCTTGGATTACATGGTAACCAAACGGGCTTAGCTCGCTACTATTTACGTATTCATGGTTCATGACTAGCAGACCATTCTCTGACGCTTTGGCATTGTACGCATGGCCCTTTTTGCCAAAGAACCACATGCCATCATGGTTATCACCCATGCGCCAATCAAACGACTCAGCGGACTGCTCACGATTGTCTTTCCAATCATCAATACCAGAGATTAATGGCGTGCCCAGTGGTAATATCATCTCAGCTTTATAACCTTCTGCTACACTCATTGTTTCGGCAGTGGAGTGTGCGACTGCTTCAAACTTTAAAGTCTCAGGACGCTTTAAATCACCTTGCGCAGGAATAGCAGCATTATTGTCTTTATTGACAATGGGGCTTCCAGCACTACTTTCATCATTGTCAGCACATCCGACTAAAGGAAGTGCGCCAAAAAAAGCAGCTGCTGTCAATCCTGTACCACCTTTTAGGATACTACGGCGGTTTAGACGACGATCGATAATGCTTTGAAAGTCAGTATTATGAGTAGGATTAGAGTCTTCAACAACTTCGTGGGCAAGATTTTGCTTATTATTTAGTAATGTCGTTTTACTCAATAGTGTCATTGTCAGTCACCTTGCTGTTAGGCTGGATTAGCATAAACGGGGTCAGTCGCAGCTTTGTAATTACCACTACGAAGATGCGGATTACGCTTGAGTCTATTGAACTTTTATGACGATACGATGACATTTAAATAACAGGCTTTATTTAAACAAAAAAATCCCAAGCATTGGCTTGGGATTTTATATTTTTAGACATCAAGTTTTTATTTAAGCTTATAGTTAAAGCAACACTATTGCACTCGCGCCTGCCACTCATGCGCGCCCAATACCAATTTTAGTTTATCATCTGCATGCAATATACCAACCCCACTTGGCGTGCCAGTCATAATTACATCACCTGCTTGCAGACTAAAAGCCTGACTAATCTCGGCAAGTAACTCATAAACGGGGAATAGCATCAGCGCGCTATTACCGTCTTGCTTAAGCTCATCATTAATATAAAGCTGGTAATGCACATCACTGCAGTCGCCAAACGCTTGCGAATCTACCCATTCAGCGAGCACACATGCGCCATCAAAACACTTTGCACGCTCCCATGGATGGCCTTGTTCTTTGAGCTCACTTTGTAAGTCTCGCAAGGTCAAATCTAGCCCTAGCGTGACTGCTTCGATTAAACCAGTCGTACTGACAACCTCTTCTAACGAAGCTGACTTTAAATCCTTGCCCAAACGAATACAGAATTCTGCTTCGTAATGTACTGGATATACTTTTCCACGAGGTGTATCACGGACACTACTAGGAATAACGTCTGATAAAGAGATAATACTTGAAGCAGGCTTGATAAATAGTAATGGACGCGTTGGAACAGCATTGCCAAGCTCAGCGGCGTGAGCGGCATAGTTGCGACCGACGCAGACGACTTTGCCTATCAAATGACGCTTGTTTTGGTTGCTGGTATCATCGTCTATGCTAAAATCATTAGCTTCTCTAACAATGTCATTAATCAAAGAAACATGAGGGGATTCAGTCATAATGCGTTCTCACTATAAAAGGAAGTCATACGAGCATTTACCAAGCAACTTTCATCACTATTTTTCATTATTATCTTTTAGTAGCGGTCAATCAACCGCTCTATCGTAATGTCTGATCATCTATGTAATAAAAACATGGTCCTATATCATGGGATAGTACGTGTCACGACATCTGGTGGTACGTAGCTGGTATGACGATTCATACGTTTTTCAAACCTGCCAAAAACGAATAAAACTACCCATGATAATAGTAAGTAAACAATACCTGCAGCGAAGAATAACTCCATCAAAGTATAAGTACGAGCACTGATAGTACGGGCTACCCCAGTGATATCCATCAGCGCAATCGTTGAGGCTAAGGCACTACCCTTAAGCATAAAAATCACTTCATTACTATATGCTGGAATCACAATACCAAATGCTCGCGGCAAAGTAATACGGGTGAGCTTTTGCCATTTTGACATGCCGATCGCATCGGCCGCTTCAAGCTCACCGACTGGGATGGTCTGAATGGCTCCACGAATAATTTCGGCAAGATACGCACTCGTATTCATCGTAAACGCGATAATGGCGCACCAATAAGCTTGGCTAAGTACTGGCTCCCACAAGAACGAATCACGAACGGCTTCAAACTGGCCAAGACCATAGTAAATCAAGAATATTTGTACCAGCAGCGGCGTACCACGAAAGAAGAAGATATACAAAAAAGGTATAATCTGTACCAACCAGCTTTTGGACAATCTTAATAACGCTAAAACCAAGCCTAAAAATAGCCCAATGATGCCTGAGACTACCACCAGTTGCACGGTCAACACTGCACCGCCCAATAAATCTGGGATATGATCAAAAATAACCTGCCAATTCCAATCCATGAGTATCTCTCCTCTACCCTGTGGTCGATTGACGGCTAAGCTTCTTTGCATAGCGTGCTGCTGGGTTTGCACGCCATTCAAGCCACATCATAAAGCCTGTTATGAGCATCGTCAGCCCCAAATAAATAATCGCTGCTGCCATATAAAACGTAAAAGGCTGCTGGGTTGACTGGGCGGCGCGCGATGACTGATACATAATATCTTTAAGACCAATGACTGATACCAAAGCAGTATCTTTGAGCAGTACCAAAAATAAATTACCCAAACCTGGTAGGGCAATCTGCCACACTTGCGGTAAAGTAATCCGATAAAACGTCTGAAGAGGACGCATGCCAACCGCTTGAGCCGCCTCGCTTTGACCTACTGGAATCTCCTGAATGGACATCCGTAAAATCTCGGTCGCATATGCACCAAAGGCAATAGACAAGGCCATGACCCCGCCCCAAAATGCACTGATCTCAATATAGTCATTATAACCAAAATTTTTGAGTATACTCATGAGCAATATGGAGCCGCCATAATATATGAACAGTACCAATAGTAGCTCGGGGATACCGCGCATCGTGGCTGTGTAAACAGTCGCAATTTTACGTAGTATCCAAACCTTGGACAGCTTAGCAGTCGCACCCAAAAGCCCGAGGACCATGCCTATAATTAAGCTGGTCAAAGCAAGCTTGATAGTGACGGTTGCGCCGCTCAGTAAGAGCGCGCCAAATCCTTGTAAGTCAAACACAGTTGTCCACTCAGTCTCTTTATATTAGCCAGTTAGCAGAATGTTAGTTAAAGAATCCGTATCAATCGTCTTATATCTTCTAGAACAATGACAAATGTCGCCTTGCACAGAGACGATGATTGATTGACTCGGTAGAAATGCGCCGTGATTTTATCATAATCGGCAAGCTCTATGTTACTGCTCATAAGCAAAACCTGTCTATAAATAAACATTGCTATTGTCAAAACCCCGACTACGAGGATAAATTTGGCAAGACTGTACAGTCAGTAAGATAAAAAACCATCGACAAAATAAAAAGGATATCACCAGTTTGGCAATATCCTTTTGACTAATAAGATAAGTATTTTGAGGTTGGCTTATAAACCATTAGAGCAAGACACCTCTATTGAGCAGCAGTATCTGCGATAGGTTCATCGGTTACCACAGTTGGCATAGCAAAGTACTTTTGATTGAGCTTATCATAAGTACCATCAGCTTTTAGATTCTTTAATGATTGATTAATTTTTGCTTGCAGATCATCGCCAGGACGCACAGCGATTGCAAAGTTATCATCGATATCGATCTCATCACCTTTGACCACATAGCCGCTACCTGATGGTGAGCTTAACCATTCTAGCGCTGGCAGCTTATCAGAGATCATTGCATCAACGCGACCTGACCCTAAGTCCAAAAACGCATTGCTCAAAGTATCATATAACTTCATATTTGCTTTTGGATAAGCTTCCTCTAACCACTGTGAAGAGATGGTCGAGCGCTGGGCGGCGATAGAGTGAGCATCGATATCACTACTCAGACTTGGATCAAAGCCACTGTCTTGTTTGGCCAAAAACACCAAAGTATTGCTAAAATAAGGATCAGTAAAGCTGACTTGCTGCGCGCGCTCTGGCGTTATAGACATCGCAGCTACAATCGCATCATACTTGCCAGCCTTCAGGCCAGGAATGATACCGTCCCAATCTTGCGCCGTAATCTCACAGGTGACTTGCATATCCGCACAAATGGCATTGGCCATATCGACATCGAAACCGCCGAGTGTCCCATCTGCATTGGTATAGTTAAAAGGCGCATAAGCGCCTTCGGTACCAACACGTAGCACCTCACCTGACTCAGCCGCTGCCGTAGTTTCATCAACTGTTGCATTAACGTTCTCAGCACTTTCTTGGCTATTACTACAACCAGCTAACGTAAACGCTGCCGCCATAGCCAATGAAGGAGCTAATAAACGATTCACTCTAGTCGATCTCACAACAGACATATTTGCCATTACGATCGCGGAGACAAAATGGTTGCTCATAATCATCCTTGATATTTACTAAAGACCAACAGCTCAGATTTTACTTATTAAATCCGCTATTAATTAGTCGCCGATTCTGTTTGCTCTTCTTCAGCAATCATAGCATTGGCATCGACGCCCTCTTCGTCCACGACGACAACCTTTTCAACACCGTCGGTGGTTGCCGCTTGTTGGGCCGCAGCGGTTGTGCTGGTACCAAAGTAGCTACCAGTGATCTGATCATAGACACCATTAGACTTTAGCTCAGCCAACGCTTCATTGAATTTGGCAACTAGAGGATCACCTTTACGAAAGGCCATGCCCATGGCATCTTCTTCGGTACTAATCTCTTGGCCTTTGACTTCATAGTCTTGACCAGCTTCTGTCTTTAGCCAATCAATACCTGTCACTTTATCTGACATCATTGCACGTACGCGACCTGAAGTTAGGTCTAGATAGGCATTGTCTTGAGTATCATAAAGCTTGATGTCAGCATCAGGGTATTCGTCTTGCAGGTACTGTGACGAGACCGTTGAGCGCTGCGAAGCTACAGGCTGTCCTTTTAGGTCAGCGACACTGATGTCATCGCCTTTTTTGCCGATTAAGATAATGCCAGTGTGAAAGTACGGATCCGTAAAATCTACCACTTCTTTACGCTCAGGTGTGATCGACATACCAGCGATAATCGCATCGAATTTTTGTGCATTAAGTCCAGGAATAAGACCATCCCAATCTTGAGAGATTACCTCACACTCAGCTTGCATTTGCGCACATAGCGCATCGACCAGTTCAATCTCATAACCGATAAGTTTGCCATCAGCATCTGTGTAGCTAAATGGCTTGTAACTTGATTCGGTGGCGATTTTTACATTAATAGGCGCATCAGAAACTGCTGTATCAGAGGCAGCGCTCTCTTCTGGTGCAGTACTATTGTTACAGCCAGCCAGCATCAGCATAGCAGCGCTAAGCGGTGCCAACCATTTGGCTTTATTTACGATTGATGATGTCATAGATATTGTCATAATTGCTACTCTCTTATTTCTAAAACAGATTTTTATTGACCAAAGTTTTCTTGTTCAAGACGAGCAAGCTCACCGTTGCTGCGGATCTCACTCAACGCCTTATTAAAGTCATCTTTAAGAGAGTCGTTTTTACGTACAGCGATAGCAATGTTGTCATCATTATCTATCTCATCACCAACAATACCAAAGCCTTCAGGGTTATCTGCTAACCACGATTTGGCAGATACTTTTTCGGCCAATACAGCATCACTACGACCAGATTTTAGGTCTAGGTAGGCATTATCATAATTATCATATAATTGAACCGTATTACCGTCTTTACCTTCATAATTGTCCTGCAAATAAGCACCTGGAGTCGTTGAACGTTGACCGCCCAACGTCAGGTTTTGCATTGCCATTGGATCAAAACTGCCAGTCGTATCGGTCAGCCATACCATGGTATTTGCAAAGTAAGGCTCAGTGAAATCAACCTTTTCTTGACGCTCAGGAGTAATCGACATACCTGCGACCACAGCATCATACTTTTGAGCCAATAGACCTGGAATGATACCGTCCCAATCTTGTGCGACGATTTCACAGTTGGCTTGCATCTGCTCACACAAAGCATTGGCAACATCGACATCGAATCCTGCCAAGCTGCCGTCAGCATTAGTATAGTTAAAAGGAGGGTAAGCACCCTCAGTTGCGATACGAATCGTCTTACCAGCCGCGTCCGCTGCCGGTGCATCAGCGTTAGTATCAGCGGCCTCGTTGGCAGGTTGACTACAGGCACTAAGTGCAATGGCCGCGGTGATGGTCATTGACGACCACAATAGGCGAGAGTTCGACATCATACGTTCCTCATTTTTTAATAAAATTTTGATAAAGATTTGTGTAGTTTTAACGTCTGGCATCCTTGCCAGATATAAATACAATAACAAGTATTGACATTTTATGGACAACTCGATAATACCTCACTCAAATATCAAAAACAAACGTTTTGCATATTGACTGTTATTATCGAGCAATAAAGCATCAAATGAGGATAAAAGACATACCTAATGTTTGTATGTTATCGCCACTATCTGACACTGTCAGAATGACTCAGAATGACAACGTCAAATAGTGGTCAGGTAATTGATTATCTGAAGCTAAGGCTAATATATGGCACGCTATATAAAAGATTATAGATAAGTTTAGCTATTAGTTTTGATTGTGCGATGCCATAAACTCTTTGACTCGCTCTGAGGTAGGGTTGTCAAACACTTGTTCGGGTGTGCCTATCTCTTCAATCACACCTTGGTGCAAAAACACCACTTTGTTTGAAACTTCACGAGCAAAGCGCATCTCATGAGTGACAATTAACATCGTACGCCCCTCCTCTGCTAAGTCGCGCATAACGGTCAGCACTTCATTGACCAGCTCAGGGTCAAGTGCAGAAGTTGGCTCATCAAATAATAATACCCGTGGTTGCATAGCAAGTGCACGAGCGATCGCAACACGTTGACGCTGACCGCCTGATAAGTTGGCAGGATAAGCGTCTTTTTTATCAAGCAAACCAACTTTATCTAGCAGTTTTTCTGCATCAATGATAGCCTGCTCTTTTTTGACTTTTAATACTTGTGTTGGTCCTTCAATGATGTTTTGAAGAATGGTCTTATGCGGCCACAAATTAAAGTTTTGAAAGACAAAACCCACACGGGCCCGTAAGCTATCAAGCTGCTTGTTGTCTGCTGCTTGCATCTCGCCAGATTTGGTTGGCTTTAGCATGAGCTCTTCATTGCCAATGCTTATATGCCCTTGTGTTGGTTTTTCAAGTAGATTAATACACCGTAGTAAAGTCGATTTACCAGAGCCAGAAGACCCTAAGATAGAGATCACATCGCCATCATAAGCAATCAACGATACACCTTTGAGCACAGCCAATGAGCCGAAGCTTTTATGAAGATCTTGTAACTCTAAGGCAATAGGGCGAGTCGAGTTTGCGGCAGTCTCAAGCATGGGTCGGTAGATTTCCAATAAAAATAAATAAAGGGAGAAGCGTAATAATAACTTAAAATGATGCTAATAAGTTCTATAGGACGTTTGCGCCACATTGTCGCCTAAAACAAGACCAAAAGGCAAACTTTCTATCTATTTTTTGTGCTTGATATCTCTTGCTTCTTTATCCTTTTTCCATAAAAATAGCTCAGACAGTGTTAGCATATCTGAGCTTACATATGATATTACTGTTTTTTATATAAAACTGGTAATAGTCAGCTTAAGTTATAGCCAGTTTATAGGCTTATCAACAGCCAGTCTGTAAGCTTATTAATAGTAATTTAAGAGATTAAAATTAGTAGGTTGATACATGCTCTTCTGATTCGCTACCGTCTAGTATCTCAGTGTCGTCAGCCACTTCAGACTCATCAGCCGTAGCAACGGCAACATCATCATTCACCATAGGATCATCAGAGATATCTGCACTGTTGACTCCTTCTGTGACTTGCTCGACATCATCAACACTAGTGGCATCTTGCTCTACTTCTACTTGCGCATCCATAGCTGTTTCTTCTTCACTCATAGGTGCTTCTTTATCTGCACAAGCACCCAATGTTAAAGCCGCTGCTGCTAAAGAAGCGTAAAGCCACTTTTTATGCATAGGTTTGTGAGTGGTCGTATCTGAGGTAGTCATATCTTTAATAGTATTCATCTGAACTCTCCGTTGCTTAATAAGCATAATGGGATGAAAAAATTTTCTAAACCCACTTAATGGATATTGAGTTTAGGGAATGTCTGGTTATTTAGTACTCAACTATACTGATAACTGTTTGTCACTACCTTAGTATTTACAGCACAGTTATGTTAAAAGTGCGTAACCGCGTACGTATTAAGTTTTTTATATGATTATTTTGAGTTAACAGACTTACAAATAGACAATATTTTGATTTAAATCTTATATTTATAAAGGCTGGCAAAGACATTGTAAGTGACAAAAATTGCTAAGTAAAAGCAGATACTGTTCACAAATTCATCTTTACTATCGACGGTAACTCCTCTATGTTAAATAGCATCACGTTGTGAAGGCGAAAAAACGTAAATTCTTGCCAATGACAACCCCTTATTAGTGAAAAACTCTCATCCACACACACAAGGAACCCTTCTATGAGTCAATCAAATACCGCAGATGTCGCTACTTACATGCAACAAGTCGGCAAACAAGCTCGTACAGCATCGCGTACGCTTGCCGCTGCCAATACTGGCGATAAAAATTCAGCATTGATAGCGATTCGTGATGTATTAGTTGATAACAAACAAGATATTTTATCTGCTAACAAAATCGATATGGATAACGGTCAAAAAAACGACCTTGAAGCAGCACTCTTAGATCGCTTAGAGCTCAACGAAGATCGCTTTGAGGGCATGCTTCAAGGTCTAAAAGATGTCGCAGCCCTGCCTGATCCTATCGGTGAGGTCACCGATATGACCTATCGCCCATCTGGTATTCACTTAGGTAAAATGCGCGTGCCACTTGGCGTCGTTGGCATGATTTATGAATCACGCCCAAACGTTACTTTAGAAGCTGCTTCATTGGCCCTAAAATCAGGTAACGCCATTATTCTACGCGGTGGCTCTGAAGCCTTTGAATCCAATCAAGCAATCGCTAAATGTATCCACCAAGGCCTAAAAAAAGCGGGCCTCTCTGAGCATAGCGTACAAGTACTGCAAACCACAGATCGCGCTGCCGTTGGCGAGCTTATTACTATGACAGAATACGTCGATGTCATTGTACCGCGTGGCGGCAAAGGCTTGATTGCTCGTATTAGTAATGATGCCAAAGTACCCGTCATCAAACACTTAGACGGTAATTGCCATACCTTTATCGATAGCGACGCTGATTCAAAAATCGCCATCGATGTCAGCGTCAATGCAAAAACCCATCGCTATGGCACATGCAACACGATGGAGACGTTATTGCTCGATGACACGATTGCAGATGAGCTATTACCGAAGATTGCTGAAGCTATCGTACAAGCTGATGACGCCATGCAACTACGTCTCGATGATAAGGCGCAAGCTCTCTTGAATGACAATGCCAAGCTTGAGGGTCACCTATCGTCTGCAACCGATGAGGACTGGGATACCGAATATCTAGCGCCTATCTTAGCGATTAAAATCGTGGCAGGCATCGATGAAGCCATTGAACATATCAACACCCATGGCAGCCATCATACCGATGTCATCATTACTGATAACTATACTAAGTCGCAGCGCTTTATTCGTGAAGTGGACTCAGCAAGCGTCATGATTAATGCTTCTAGTCGTTTCGCAGATGGTTTTGAGTATGGCTTGGGCGCAGAGATTGGCATCTCAACCGACAAGATTCACGCGCGTGGCCCGGTAGGACTCGAAGGCCTAACCTCACAGAAGTGGATCGTCTATGGACATGGTGAGACACGTGCCTAACTTGTTGTCTCTTGTTAACTTTTACTCCTTAACCTACCACTTATGACCTAACCTCAAGTATAATCCACAAAAAACGTCAGCCCCATTGCTGGCGTTTTTTTATTGAGGGTAAATGGGCCATAAAAACTCACTTTCTCAATAAAAACCATGATAAAGATCAGGTTGCAACATAACGAAAACATTATATAGGAACATGATCTCATGCAAAGTGGCAAAATTAAGCACTATAACTCAGATAAAGGCTATGGCTTTATCGATGTTGATGAGCAAAGTGAAGATGTCTTCTTTCATGTCAGTAACGTCAGGTTGTCGCAGCCAATTACCGTAGGTCAACGAGTCTATTTTAATAGCGAACGTAACCATAAAGATCAATTGCGAGCAACTGAGGTTACGGATGCTTCGTTGAGTATCGAAGAGAGTTCCGCCAAAGTAAATCACGCCTCAATACGTTCAAACCAAAGTCATCAGAGCGGCAGTCAGAGACTAAGTGACGTGAATAGCCGTAACGATACTAGTAACTCTAATAGGCAGAACAAAAAAAGCTGGAAATCGACTGCTCTTAGCGTACTTATTCTTATTGCCATCATATTCTTTGGCTATACAGAATTAAAGCCGGCGTTACTCGGTGATGCTCCATCTAATACTACGTCAGCTTCTTCTTATGTTGAAACAGAGACAAGCGCTATTACTGGCGACCCTCAGATAGACCAAACCATTGTGCTGATTCAACAAGGTGGACCTTTTCCATATCCGAATAAAGACGGTACTACCTTTTATAATCGTGAAAGCAGACTGCCTGCCCAGTCCCAAGGCTACTACCGTGAGTACACCGTACCTACGCCTGGGGTGTCTCATCGAGGAGCGCGGCGTATTGTCACTGGTGGCAACCCTCCTACCGTCTATTATTTGACCATCGACCATTACGATAGCTTTCAAAAACTGCAGGTAAACTGACATGAGCCAAGCCATTTACTATATTAATCAAAACGGTATAACACTTAGTGATAGCATTCCTGAGCAGGCTATCGATATCCCAATCGGTAAGGTTTTTGATAAAGAAACACTTTTAACAAGTTTAGCCGAAGCGTGCGATTTCCCCAGCTACTTTGCCCATAACTGGGACAGTGCGTGGGATTGTTTGACAGACAGTAAAGTTGCATATCTAGCGCTTAATTTGGCTGCGGTAGAGAACATAAACACTGAGGACTTTAACGTTTTTAAAGGCATTATTGAAGATGCCTATAAGGACTTCGGCAAGCCGCAACTTTGGGTGACTATGCCGACAAAAGACAAGGATTAGTCGCTAATTATCACGAGACCTAAATTTGGGATAAATATAATTTTGTCCCAAATTTGGGTTAATTTATATTTAGAGAAAGGATTGAAGTATGGAGATTACTTTAAATGGCTATTACACCTTGATACTAGCCACTTTAGTACTACTGCTAGGGCGTTTTTTGGTTAAAAATATTAAATTTTTAGAAAACTTTAATATTCCAGAACCAGTTGCAGGTGGTTTGGTCGCTGCAGTCGTTGTTTATATATTAAATATATTTTGGGGATTTAGCTTTAACTTTCACCAAGGATTGCAAACGGCGACCATGCTGATGTTCTTTGCCTCTATCGGTCTGAGTGCTGATTTTAGTAAGCTCAAAGCAGGTGGTACGCCATTATTAGTTTTCACCATTGTGGTTTCCGTTTTTATTATCTTGCAGGATATCGTTGGTGTCGCGATGGCAAGTGCTCTTGGACTTGACCCTTTACTTGGGTTGGTCACAGGTTCTATCGCGCTTACTGGTGGACATGGTACAGCAGGCGCCTGGGGCATTACTTTAGAGGAGCAATATGGCGTAGTCGGTGCAACGACTCTAGGTATCGCTGTTGCAACTTATGGTCTAGTCGCAGGCGGCGTAGTCGGTGGGCCTGTAGCTCGTCGGTTGATTCAAAGGCTTGGTATAGAGCCAACTCCCTACAATCAAAGTCCAAGTGATATCGAAAAGGTAACAGGCGCGCAGTCACTATATAGTACCAAGCACGACGAAGACGACATTTTAAATGATAAAGAAATCTTTGAAAGACCTGACCACATTCGTCTTATTACTGCGTCCTCTACTATCGAAACTTTGGCATTGTTCGCCGGTGCACTGGCGTTTGCAGAAACCATGACATTGGTTGCAGCCGATACTTGGTTTGAGTTGCCTACCTTCGTCTGGGCGCTGGCAGGCGGTGTGATTATTCGTAACGTACTGACGATATTTTTTAACTTCGAGATGTTTGACCGTGCCATTGATGTATTAGGTAACGCCTCTTTGAGCCTGTTTTTGGCCATGGCATTGTTGTCACTAAAACTATGGCAGCTGACTGATTTGGCAGGACCTGTACTGATTATCTTAATTGTACAAACGGTGATTATGATTATCTATGTGTACCTAGTAACCTTTAAGGTAATGGGCAAAAACTACGATGCCGCTGTCTTGTCAGCAGGACATTGTGGTTTTGGTATGGGAGCAACGCCGACTGCGATTGCAAATATGCAGGCGGTCACCGATCGCTACCTGCCTTCGTATAAGGCGTTCTTAATTGTGCCAATGGTTGGTGCATTCTTTGTCGATATTGTCAACGCTACGGTATTGCAAATATTCGTTAATTTGCCGTTTATGTAAAAACAAGACTTTTTAGACCAGTCTTAGTAATAATTAAAGCCCCAACTACACTTTGGTTAGTTGGGGTTTTTAGTTAGCGTGTTTACTGATCACATAGTTTAAAGAACAAACCTTACGTTTTTGTTACGCAACTTATAATGACACCAAAACCATTAGCCGTTATCAATGTTGTATAAAAATATTGAGGTAAATTATGTTAGTGTTTGCAGTAATCATTGTTGTATCAGGCGCCCTTATCGTCGGGGCGCTTTGGGGTTTGTATGGACGACTACCTAGCTGGCTTGAAGGCAACTTGTTGGCGGTCGCAGGCGGCGCACTGACGATATCAGTGGTCATCGAGCTATTACAACCAGCTGTGACTGATAGCGGAATTTGGATCACAGCGGCTTTCACTTTATTAGGCGCCATCGTATTTGCAGGTGTTGACTACCTGATTGATGAAAAACTCAACTCAGAAGGCGGTGGTGGACTATTGGCTGCTATCACACTTGACGGGGTGCCTGAAAATTTGGCGCTAGGCGTATCACTTCTAAGCGGTAACGTAATGCAAGTCGCTGCATTAGCAGGTTCTATCTTGTTGTCCAACCTTCCAGAAGCAGCCGGCGGTGCCAAAGAGATGCGCAAAAATGGCAAAAGTAACAAGAAAGTGCTCATGCTTTGGATCGGTGCTGCTGTTTTGTTATCGCTTGCTGCTATCTTAGGTAAGGTGCTGCTCAAGGGCGTTGATGAAGAGATTATTAGTGCTATCGATTGTTTCGCTGCTGGAGCTGTTATTGCTTCTCTAGCGACTGAGGTGTTTCCAACTGCTTTTAAACGCGGCAACCACTGGGCGGGTATCAGTGCGAGTGTTGGCCTGATATTGGCGTTGGCCTTAAATCAGCTCGGTGGTTGATGTGTTTGGCATGGCTGATACGTTGGCTGCCTAATCTCCGTGTACTATAATTCTGAATACTATGACCAAACCATCAATGTTCCAAAATCACGACTGGAAATTTAGCTATAACAAGGCTGTCAGTTACTCATAACCTTAAGCATAAAAAGACAGACTTTTTTATAACAAGAAAAAACCGCTCAGCCTAAGCTGAGCGGTTTTTTTTATCCAACGACTAATAAGCGCTGGCTAAATTAAGAGAACTGGCTTACTGGTTTTTTTCGTAAACTGGTAGCTCTTTACAGATGGCTTCTACTTTGTCACGTACATCGGCCAAGACTTTTTCATCACCGCGGCTATCTAGAACATCACAAATCCAGCCAGCCAAATCACTAGCTTGCGCTTCGTTAAAACCACGTGTAGTAATCGCTGGCGTACCGATACGGATACCAGAGGTGACAAACGGAGATTTTGGATCATTTGGTACAGCGTTTTTATTGACAGTGATATGCGCATCGCCAAGCCATTTATCCGCTTCTTTACCCGTCATTTCTTGCTTAACCAAGCTAATCAGCATTAGATGGTTTTCAGTACCACCAGAGATGATTTCATAACCACGCTCTTGGATAACTTTAGCCATCGCTTGGGCGTTTTTGACGACTTGCTGCTGATAGGTTTTGAAGTTGTCTTCTAGCGCCTCTTTAAAGCAAATCGCTTTGCCCGCGATTACATGCATCAATGGACCACCTTGGTTGCCTGGGAATACCGCAGAATTGAGCTTTTTCGCCAGCTTCTCATCGCGAGCCAAGATCATACCTGAACGCGGGCCACGTAAGGTTTTGTGCGTTGTCGTAGTGACTACATCAGCAAATGGTACTGGGCTTGGGTAAACGCCACCAGCGATAAGACCAGCCACGTGTGCCATATCTACTAGTAAATACGCGCCTACTTCGTCGGCGATTTCACGGAAACGTTCCCAATCTACAACCTGTGAGTATGCTGAAAAACCAGCAATAATCATTTTAGGCTTATGCTCTTTTGCCAAACGCTCAACTTCATCATAATCGATAAGGCCAGTGCCCTCGACCAAGCCGTACTGTACGGCGTTGTAGTTAAGGCCTGAAAAGTTAATATGCGCGCCATGCGTCAAGTGACCACCCGCGTCTAGGCTCATGCCTAGTACCGTGTCGTTAGGCTCAAGCAATGCTAAAAAGACGGCTGAGTTTGCTTGACTACCTGAATGCGGCTGTACGTTGACATATTCAGCACCGAACAACTCTTTTGCACGATCAATAGCCAATTGCTCAACGACATCGACGTGCTCACAGCCACCGTAATAACGCTTGCCAGGATAGCCTTCGGCGTATTTATTGGTGAGATCTGTACCTTGCGCTTCCATCACAGCTTGCGAGCAATAGTTTTCTGACGCAATAAGCTCAATATGGTTTTCTTGACGTACACTTTCAGCTTCCATGGCTTTTGAAAGTTCTGGATCAAAATCCTTGATAGATATATCTTTAAACATATGTATGTCCTACGTATTGACTATTATTAAAAAGGCGTTGTTAGAAAAAAGAAGCCTAGAGTCGGCGCCTCGATATCAGCAACAAGTTTTGATGTACTTCTGCACTTAGCGTATCGCTATGGGCAAGTGTAACATGAAATTTTATGTTATGAGCGCAAAAAACCCTTACCTTAAGCTAAGCGAATTAGATGGTTTTATAGCGTAAATAAATGGCCAACAAAATAAGCGTTTTTCTTATCTTAATACATGCCAGCACATGTTAAATACGTCATATCTAGCAATGTTTATCTAGCAAACCTACGATTATTAAAAACCCTCAAGCATCACTAGACAAAAATGCTGATAAAAAGGTTTCACTAATCAGTAATTTACGTCTATACCAGTCATAACACGTTTGACGTTGCCACCCATCGTCAGTTAAACAGACAGAGCGCTTGTTAGGTAAAGTACGGCTGCGTTTAAATAAGACATAGCCGATAGGAATACCTTTTAATTGCTGCAGACGACTCGCACCTCCCTCTAGACTTGCTAAAGGAAAGACACTCTGCGCCTGTACCCAAGGCTTATCCTCATTACCATACAACCGAACTTCGCGTACCCATGCTAGCATCGAACGATTAAGTGCGGAGTTATGCAGACCTAGTTGCCGCTTTTGGTGTAACGTAAGCTGACGATAACCTTCAAAGCTACGCTCTACGCGTAATGGCTGCCCTGCCTTTTCTTCTAGCATTGCAGTTAATGAGCCTTCGGCATTGAGCCATGGTAATAGCTCAATGGGCGGTGGCAAAGTATTGAAATAATCAAAGGAGTAACTGGGCATAAGTGACTAAATATGAGAAGTTAGAAAAGAAAAGCTAATATTACTCATAACTCTCAAACCTTATCAATCGTGATCAGTAAACTCTGGCATGTTATCAATATTAAACGGTAATGCATCGTGCGCTTGCTGGCGATATCGCGCCATTTGTAGTCGATCTTTTGCGCAAAAGTCAGCAATCGCTGGTACAAAACGTGGATCATAAATACGGTGCAATGAGTGTGTTTTAGTTGGAATAAACCCTCTTATGAGTTTGTGCTCACCTTGAGTACCGGGATCAAAATGCGTCAAACCTTGCTCAATGGCAAACTCAATGCCTTGATAATAGCACAGCTCAAAATGCAAACTATCATACTCACCAAGCGCACCCCAATAGCGCCCATATAAAGTCGCATTGTCGCTATGGGGTTTGTCGTATAAAAACAAGCTACTGGCAATAATCTCATCATTAGTATCGTAAGCTTGTACTAACAACAGACACTCAGGCATCTGTTTTGCTAATGCCATAAAAAACGCTTCTTTTAAATATGGCTGCTGTCCGCGGACGGCATAGGTCATTACGTAACAATGATAAAATGCCTTCCAATCCGCCTCAGTAGTCTCATCTCCGCATTTACGAACGCAACGAATCCCCTGGGCAATCACTTTTCTACGCTCAGCACGAATATTTTTACGTTTTCTAGCCGTCAATGTCGTTAAGAACGCATCAAAGTCTGTAAACGGCTTGCCATCTTGCAGTAAATCCTTATTTTGCCATAAGAACTGACAGCCTTGGCGCTCAAGGATAGGATTATTTGCAGTAAGCGCCTCTATTTCAGTATGGGTTATTTGTGCCGGATCACTCACATTATGAGCAGGCATTGCTGACATTGCCAGCTTGGCCAATTCTGGCGTTACAAACAGTCCATGCCAGCTTGACGCTCCTACTTGCTGGGCAATGTCGTCTACTCCTGCCATAATCATTTTTACGATATTGGTATCAAGCGTTTCGCCAGCCGCCAACCATAAGCGCTGCCCAGTAATTGGGGTATAAGGAGAGCTTGTCACTAGGCGCGGATAATAGTCAAGACCATATTGCGCGTAAGCTTGCGCCCATGCATGATCAAACACAAACTCACCGCGATGATGATTTTTTACAAATACTGGCATGACGGCGACAGCTTGAGCAATATCTACTGGTTCTATGATAGTATCGATCGTAGCTTTGTGACCCACATCATCTGTACGATAAACCAAAACGAAAATAGGCAACCATCCTGCCTGCTCGCCAATGGCATGTGTATCTATTAATGCCTGCCAAAAGGCAAACGACATAAAAGGCGTATCAGGCAATTGCCAATCGATTTGACTCTGCCAGCTTGTGTCTTTGAGTAGTGCATATTGTAAATTCATAATTCTCACATTGCATTTTCTTTATGGTTTAGCGTATCAAACGTCAACTATTTTGCTGTCACAATTTGCAAAATATCCCATTAAAGCAAACAATAATGTTCAAAAAATTGAGCTTTATGCTCAACCAATACAAAAAGTCATCTACAACGCTGCAGATGACTTTACTTATTATGTTGTATGATTATAGCCAAGCAAGGCGTTTGCTACATAAACCACAGATATTTACGTTATCGATTGGTTTTATAAATATACCAAAAAATTTGCCCCTAGATAATAGTTGCAAAAAACGTTAATTGCATGGAAAAGATGATATCAGTGTCGATGACTGGTAGAATAAAGCTGTTATTAGATTAATATAATTTAGATACATAGGATATGAGCAAAAACAGTACACTTAGTTCATTAAACAAGATTGACATTGAGCGAATTTATAGCGGATTAGCTATAATGTGCTGTCAATCAGTTACTTTTAAAAATGGTTTCTTTAGGGCAACCTTTTGAAATCTTATATTAACGCCTGTAAATGAACATGAGTAATAGAAAATTTTAAGCTGTTTTAACTTTTGGAACTGCATATAATGTACTAGTTATAGCCATATAGTTCGTTATCGCTTAGTAGCATTTAGCATTTAGCATTTAGCATTTAGCATTTAGCATTTAGCATTTAGCATTTAGCATTTAAAATAATACTAAGCCTTATTATTAACTACCGACTAAAGGATTACCCTACTAAAATGTCAAAAATTATTTATACAAAAACTGATGAAGCCCCAGCGCTGGCGACTCTGTCGTTCTTACCTATTGTTAAGGCTTTTACGCAGACGGCAGGGATTGCTATTGAGACCAGCGATATCTCTGTTGCCGCCCGAGTATTGGCTGAATTTCCTGAATACTTAAATGAAGAGCAACGTGTTCCTGACAATTTGGCTGAGCTTGGTCGTCTAACACAAGAACCTGACACCAATATTATCAAACTACCTAACATCAGTGCCTCTGTGCAACAGTTGAAAGCGGTAATCAAAGAGCTACAAGGCAAAGGCTACGCGATACCCAATTTTCCAGAAGATCCTCAAACGGATGAAGAAAAAGAGCTGCGTAAGCGTTTTGGTAAAGCGCTGGGTAGTGCAGTAAACCCTGTACTGCGTGAAGGTAACTCAGATCGCCGTGCACCAAAGGCTGTCAAAAACTATGCTCGCAAACATCCGCACTCTATGGGTGAATGGAAGCAATGGTCAAGCACGCACGTATCGCACATGCATGGCGGTGACTTTTATGACGGTGAGCAGTCTATAACATTAGATAAAGCTCGCACTGTCCGCATGGAATTGTCGCTCGATGATGGCACTAAAAAAGTCTTAAAGCCTGAAATTGCGTTGCAAGACAAAGAAGTCATCGATTTGATGGTCATGAGTAAAGATGCACTGCTAGAGTTTTATGAGCGTGAAATGGAAGACTGCCGCGAAGCTGGTATTTTGTTCTCATTGCACGTAAAAGCCACCATGATGAAAGTTTCTCACCCTATCGTCTTTGGGCATGCAGTAAGAATCTACTATAAAGAAGCCTTTGAAAAACATGGCGCGTGTTTTGATGAGTTAGGCATTAACGTCAACAACGGCATGGCTGATCTATACGATAAAATTTCAGTATTACCAGCATCAAAGCGTGAAGAGATTGAGCAGGACTTACATGCCTGTCAAGAGCATCGCCCGCGTCTGGCCATGGTCGACTCTGCAAAAGGTATTACCAACTTCCATTCTCCAAGCGACATTATCGTAGATGCTTCTATGCCTGCTATGATTCGTAATGGCGGTAAAATGTGGGGCGCTGATGGCAAATTATACGATTGCAAAGCCGTTATGCCTGAGTCTACTTTTGCTCGTATCTATCAAGAAATGATTAATTTTTGCAAATGGCATGGTAATTTTGATCCAACGACGATGGGTACTGTCCCTAATGTCGGCCTTATGGCTCAAAAAGCTGAAGAGTATGGCTCGCATGATAAGACCTTTGAATCTAGCGATACCGGTATGGCACGTATTGTCGATATTGACACCGACGAAGTCTTGCTCGAAAAAGACGTCAAAAAGGGTGATATCTGGCGCATGTGTCAAACCAAAGACTTACCGATTCAAGACTGGGTGAAACTTGCTGTACGCCGCGCACGTGAATCAAATACGCCTGTTATCTTTTGGCTAGATCCATATCGTCCGCACGAAAACGAGCTAATCAAAAAGGTTAATATGTACTTAAAAGACCATGATACTGATGGCTTACATATTGAGATCATGTCACAGGTTCGTGCGATGCGTTATACCTTAGAGCGCGTGGCGCGTGGTCTGGATACTATTTCTGCGACTGGTAATATCTTACGTGACTATCTGACAGACTTATTCCCTATCTTAGAGTTGGGCACGAGCGCAAAAATGCTTTCAGTTGTACCTTTAATGAAGGGTGGCGGTCTGTTTGAAACGGGTGCCGGCGGTTCTGCTCCAAAGCACGTCGAGCAGCTGGTAGAAGAAAACCATCTACGTTGGGATTCGTTGGGAGAGTTTTTAGCCTTAACTGAGTCTTTGGAGCATTTGGCCAAAAACGATAACAATACCAAAGCACAGGTATTGGCAGATACGCTTGATAAAGCGACAGAAAAACTGCTATTGAATGACAAATCACCATCACGCAAAACAGGTGAGTTAGATAACCGTGGTAGTCACTTCTATCTGGCTATGTACTGGGCTGAAGAGCTTGCGGCACAAGAGCAAGACAGCGAGCTAAAAGAGAAATTCTCTAAATTTGCGCAAAGTCTTGAGAGTCAAGAAGACGCTATTGTTAAAGAGTTCAATGACGCTCAAGGTAAATCTGTAGATATCGATGGCTACTATTTTGCCGATGAAAAGTTGGCTGAGCAGGCAATGCGCCCTAGCACAACATTCAACGAAGCTATCAATTCGTTATAAGTACGTAATTGGTTAAAATAAAAACACCCCAACGGTCTAAGATCGTTGGGGTGTTTTTTTCGGTTTAAGAAATTAGTGAAACAAGGAATCACTATGTAGCGTTATAAGCAACGCAGGTTTAAAGCTGACGTTTCCATGAAATTTTAAGCGTTCATATGCTTGATGACTGCTGCACCGAACTCCGAGGTACTAAGTAAGGTAGCCTTTGGCATCAAGCGCTCAAAATCATAAGTCACTGTCTTATTAGCAATCGCACCTTTTATACCTTCAATAATCAGGTCTGCTGCTTCAACCCAGCCCATATCACGTAACATCATCTCAGCTGACAGTATTAACGACCCTGGATTTACTTTGTTTTGACCTGCATACTTTGGCGCAGTACCATGAGTGGCCTCATAAACAGAAACAGCGCCGCCTTTATTCGCGCCTGGTGCGATACCAATACCGCCAACTTCTGCTGCCAGTGCATCAGAGATATAGTCCCCGTTTAAGTTTAGTGTTGCCACTACTGAGTAATCTGCAGGACGCATTAGTATTTGCTGTAAGAATGCATCGGCGATGACGTCTTTAATGACAATCTCATTACCTGTTTTGGGATTCTTCATCGTCATCCAAGGACCGCCATCTAACAACTCGGCGCCAAAACGCTCCGCAGCTAACTCATAGCCCCACTCTTTAAACGCACCTTCAGTAAACTTCATAATATTGCCTTTATGCACTAAGGTTACATTTGGCAAGTCATTATCGATAGCATGTTGAATGGCTTTGCGCACTAGGCGCTGTGTGCCTTCTTTTGATACAGGTTTGATACCGATACCGCAGTCTTCAGGGAAGCGTATTTTATCGACACCCATCTCATTTTGTAAAAAGTCGATGACCTTTTTGGCATCTTCACTACCCGCTTTCCATTCAATACCAGCGTAGATATCTTCTGAGTTTTCACGGAAGATGACCATGTCAGTCAATTCAGGATGTTGGACTGGACTTGGGACACCCTCAAACCAACGTACTGGACGCTGACAGACGTATAAGTCAAGCTCTTGACGTACTGCAACATTTAATGAACGAAAACCGCCGCCAACTGGTGTGGTTAATGGACCTTTGATACTGATGACATAGTCTTTTAAGACATCTAATGTCTCGCTTGGCAAGTAGTCACCTTCGTAGATTTTGGCAGCTTTTTCACCAAGGTAGGCCTCCATCCAGATGATTGATTTTTTGCCATGGTAGGCTTTGTCTACAGCAGCATTGACCACCTTTATCATGACAGGCGTGATATCTATACCGATACCATCACCTTCAACGAATGGAATAATGGGATTATTAGGAACGTTTAACGACAAATCAGCGTTGACTGTCACTTTTTCTCCGTCTCTTGGTACGATAACCTTGTTATAAGACATAAATAAAATTCCTTGATTATGTGTTAGGGTTCTCAGGCCCATTGATCACTTTGCTATATGACAAATATTTGCTATAAATATTTCGATTACTAGTACTGCAAATACCTTTATTCCATCATGGTTTTATAATTGAGGTTAGCTAACGTGATGTTTGTTTAGTATGCTATTGACTCAATACTGCTTTCGTTTTGTCTGACTATGTTAGACGCTTATCAACTGGTATATTTATAATATGATAGCTGTTCATGCTTAGTACATACTTAGTATGAGTAAAGAATAGTGCCTATTTTAACATCTATTCTCAGACGGTTTGGTTTCAAAATGTCAGACGATAATAGGTAGCGCAATCTTCCTTTTTTATCATATAAAACCTTTTCTTTTTCTTCTTTGTTTGGATATATTTGCCTTATGTCAACCTCAAGCCTTGTTTTATTTAACAAACCTTACGGAGTACAAAGTCAGTTTCGTGACGATAGTAACAATGACCATACTACGTTATCTGAATACTTCACTGACAAGTCTTTGAGAGTGGCTGGTCGCTTAGACGCGACTTCAGAAGGCTTACTTATTTTGACAAGTGATGGACGGATAAACAAAGCCATCACGCATCCACCAAAGGCCAATGATGGGCACAAACAAGGCAAAACTTACTTGGTACAGGTTGAAGGCATCCCAACTCCTGAGCAACTACGTCAGCTTGTAACAGGTGTTGTTTTAAAAGACGGTAAGACGCTGCCTGCTAAAGTCAAACATCTAAACGAAGACGAATTACCGATGTCTCTTTGGGCACGCAACCCGCCTATTCGCGAGCGTAAAAGCGTACCTGACTCCTGGCTAATGCTGACCATTTACGAAGGAAAAAACCGTCAAGTACGTCGTATGACAGCACATGTTGGCCTGCCTTGCTTACGCTTAATCAGATGGTCAGTGGCTGGGTTTGAATTGAGCGATCTAGGTGTTGGTGAGTTTGTACGTATTCATTTAAGTAAAGAGCGCTGTCAGCAGTTAGGTATCATAAAGTACTAGAACACAGGTTGTAGCAAATTTGCTGCTGACATTTAAAACGTTAGCGACTCGAATTAGCAAGACTAATCTGCTAGTATCCATTATTTGTTGTGTTTTAGCCAAATGGTTTGTCAATTTATTCATTCATTTGACTGACTAGCGGCTTATTTATGTTAAGGACATATCATGGCTTCTTATCGTTATCCTCTTCCTGCTATAGCTATTAGTGTTACAACGCTACTTGTGCTTAATGCTTGCCAGCCAATCACTGAAAACTCAGAAAGTACAGTCCTTCAAAACGATGAGACAACGACCATAGAGGAGGTTATAGCACCTTCAACCCAAGCAACTGAACAAGAAACTGAACAAGCAACCAAGGTAGATGAAACGATTGATGGGCATGCAGGTCATCATATGCCAGATGCAGCTATGAGCGCTGGTGATGTACAAATAAGCGATATGCTCAAAGATTACAGCAAGTCGATGGCAAGAATGCATGATGAGATGATGATCGGGATGAATTATAATGATCCGGATACTGCATTCGCTAAAGGCATGCTTGGACACCATCGCGGTGCCTTAGATATGGCAAAAACTGAGCTTAAATACGGTACTGATGAGACTATGCGTAAGCTTGCACAAGAAATTATAGACTCGCAGCAAGTTGAGATTGATACTATAAACAAGTGGCTTGCCAGTCATCCTGATGCCGCTAAACCCAAACCTGATACTCAAGCAATGCAGCAAGCCTATGCTAAGGGTATGGAAACTATGCATGGGGAGATGACACTTGGCATCGCAGACCCGATGCCTGATATGGCATTCGCTCGCGGGATGCTGCCACATCATATAGGTGCAGTAGATATGGCAATGGTGCAGATGAAGTATGGTAAAGATACAGAAATGCGTCAGCTTGCACAGCAGATCATTGATACACAGCAGCGTGAAATTGAGCTGATGCAAGATTGGATTGCTCTGCAAGAGATCGATAATAACGAGCTCAATCAATAGCCTTACTTTTGATAACGCTCTATGCCATCAAGCCACATTTGCCAAGCCGGAACAATCTGTTGACGCGCTCCATCTTGCTCTTGCGAGCTGTCTGTTTTAGCCAACCGTAAATTTATCTTATGTGGAAATGCTTGTTCCACTCTATCTTGACCTTGCATGATCACGTTAGGCAATACGGTGACACACATCAGCTCATTACGGCGGAATAGATGACAAGTAACTTTATGCTGAGCGTGACTGAAAGCTGTTAGTTGTTTACTATCAGCCTTGATACCATCGATAGCGATAATGACATCATGAGCTGATATTCCAGCCTTTGCTGCAGCGCTACTACGTTGTACTCGATTGACTTTTAGACCTGCTGGTGTCTCAGTGTAACGTATACCCCAAGGTATCTTTTTATCGGCTGTTTCTTTGACATCATCATGAATGGTAATTCCATTGTCAGTAAGCAAGCGCTCAAGAGGCAACTCCTCCACCCCATTGACATAACGGCGCTCAAAGTCTTCCCAGTCTGCTATTGGCATAAACTGACCGATCACCGTACCCATATCAGCACTACTGATACCAATGCGCTTATTGTCCTTTTGCTTGGCCTGCTCATAAAACGCTTTCACCACATCGAATAGGCGGTAGCGACCAGCGCTTTTTTGCTGTAGCGTCAAGTCTAAGCAAAGAGCGACTAATGCGCCTTTGTTGTAATAACTGATCCCTGCATTGCCAGTATTTTCGTCGCTACGATAAAGCTTAATCCACGCATCAAAACTGGACTCTGCGACACTTTGATGCGCACGGCCATCCGTTTGGTAGTATCTATTAATTTGTTCAGCCAACAGTTTTAGATAGCTGGCTTTATCAATCACGCCTGAGGCTTGCAGCATAAAATCATCAATGTAAGAGGTAAAACCTTCAAACACCCAAAGTAGCGGTGTGAATACTTCTTTGCGCAAATCAACCTCTAGCATCACATCTGGGCGTACGGTCTTGACCCACCACGAATGAAAGTACTCATGGCTACATAAACCCAAAAAGCGCTGATAGTCGCTACTTGGTATCTTAGGCTCATCAAAACTTGGTAAGTCACGGCGCGGGGTGATCAGGCTGGTAGAGTTGATATGCTCAAGGCCACCATAATCTTGACCACTGGCGTAAGTCATAAAGGTATAGTCATCAAACGGAGCATCACCCAGCCAATTGACATACGTCTGACAAATCTGCGTCACATCTTGCTGCAAGCGCCCCATGTTGGCGTTGTGTTTGCCAGAGATAAAAAATCGATGACTCAATGTCTGATGCATATCGTCTTGAACGATAAAGTTAAATGATGTTTGAGCGGCAATCTCAAAAGGATGATCTATCAGCTCATAGTAACTGTCTGCTAGTAAACTATAGCTATGCTTACCATGACCATCTTGCGCATCAACGTGTAGATGCGTGGCCTCAAGACCGCATGCCAGTGTGATATCACTATCATCATTAGTCGTCAGATTCTGCTCTGCTAAAAATGTGGCTGGTACGATAAGGCTTACCTGTACTGGTTTTCTCTCTTGTCCTTCTACAGCCAAGGCAAGCGACGTAAAATTTCCATACAAACGCTGCTGGTCGACATAGGCAGTACGCACTGATAAGTCATAACAATAAACTTCATAATGGACGCTTAGCAGCTGCCCAGCTTCAACCTGTGGTAGTTGCCATGTATTTTTATCAATCTTATTAGCACGTTGTTTAAAAGAGCTGGCACCACTATGTTCTTTACTTTCTTGATTCTCTATTCGGTAATAAACTGCCGTAATATTACGAGCAAACTCACGCATCAAATAGCTGCCTGGTATCCATGCTGGCAACCATAAGCGCGGTGATGCTGTATCTGCTGTAAAGCTTAGCGTAACATCGACTAAATGCTCAAAAAAGCGGTCAAAATCGAGCTGATAGCTAATATCAGTAGTAAGTTTTGGTGCAGACTGATGATTTGATGAGCGGTTTTGTGATAAGGATAGTGTTGTCATATTAGATACTTATTATGGTGTTTAACGTTATGGTAGAAGCCTCAAGTGCAAAACGCAACCAATAAGCAATGAGTAATATGATCAATGCATCTTAAAATGAATACAGAGTGATTGAGACGGTGAATAAAACAATGACTGAGGTAAATTTTTTAACTCTTGTCTGGCAAAGCGTAAAGTTAACGAGACAAAGTGGTATCAGTAGCGCATCAACACGCTTGCCCTGTGTTTATTTTAAGCTGACTGATATAGTAAAAATTGAATAAATTTCATGAATATTGGCATTTTTTATGTTTTTTGCCTTGAAAGTTATTATTACCATCTCAATTAAAGATGCTAACTGTTAAAGTTACTTTTATAAGTTTAAATAAACTGACGATAATTGACTAATGATATGGCTTTTGGCTTACTGATTGGCTTTTTTAGGTTTATTGCAACCGCATCTAATTTTTTACATAGATATATTTAGGATAATTTATGACTACTATCGCAAAAGACACTGCCGTCAAATTTAATTACACGCTAAAAGACGACGAAGGCAACATTCTTGACCAGTCACCAGAAGGTCAACCGCTTGCTTATTTGCATGGCCATAGCAACATTATTCCAGGCCTTGAGCAGCAGCTAGAAGGTAAATCTGCTGGCGAAAAAGTTAATGCAGTCGTTGAACCTGCTGATGGCTACGGCGAATACCAAGAGCAAGCAGTACAGCACGTGCCACGTGATAACTTTCAAGGTGTTGACGATATCCAGCCTGGTATGCAGTTTCAGTCAGAAGCTGGTGGCCAAGTTATGTTAGTGACGGTTACTGAAGTATCTGATGATCAAGTGACTGTTGATGCCAACCATCCACTAGCTGGCAAGCGTTTAACGTTTGATGTAGAAATTCAAGAAGTACGTGCAGCAACTGAAGACGAACTCAACCACGGCCATGTACATGGCGCAGGTGGCGTTGAGCACTAATCTATCATAAATGAGATAGAACGTTGAACAATGAGTAGTAAACATTACTTATTGTTTAAACCAAAAAAACCAGTAGCGATGTCTACTGGTTTTTTTTGGTCTAAACGATAAGAGTAGTTGTCTTTGAACATTATGGTAAAAAAGATGTTGTGGATGTCTTGGAAATAAAACCAATCCCTTTCAAACGTAATAAAACCGCACAACGACAAGCGCTATGCGGTTTCTATCACCAACCATCCTTGTTTACGTTATGCTATACCCAATCCCAAGACATAGTATAACTGTTAGGCATCCAGCCTTATCATCCGTAATGAGCAATCCATCCCTGAAACAATTTATAAACAATCTACAAATACCAATCCCTAGTATTAAACATAGTATCGTCAAACTGTGCAGTGGGTCTATAATCGCAGATTGCCCCTTGCTTAGTAAGAGGTTGAAACGACATTTTCTGTAAGCATAAGCTTACAGAAAATGTTCAAGGTATTTAAGGCTCTATTGTTGCTTGTGTTGTTTGCAGTTTTTCTTTAGGACTGAGCGTCGCTTTTGGATCAGCGCTTAGCATTAAATAAGCCGCCTCGCTGATAAAGGCTTCGTCCTCTGGTAGCTGCGGACGTTCATCAACTTTCATTTTGCTGCGCTCTTCAAATTTTGCATCCATGGCTGCTTGATAAGTATCCCAATTGGCATATGGACTCTTACCTGTCGCTATTAAACGTTTATTCTCAGCTTGCAATGAGCGCTGCTCAATCAACTCCATCTTCGCTCGGCGACTATTTATATCCAAATCAATGGGCTTTTTTTCATCATCCATATCGCGTATGTCATTTAGAGTAGATAGATAAACAAACTGCGGATTTTGCTGTTGACGTATTTTCGATTGCTGGTTCAAGGTGGCAAGCGTGTCTGAAGCAAACTTACCTTCAGGCTTATATGCCGCTGTTTTGATAGTATCCCATGGTAGCGCTTTTTTCTGTGCGCGCTCACCAAAGGTAGCGTCATCATAAATATTGACCAGCTCTACATCAGGTACAACCCCTTTATTCTGTGTACTACCCCCTGTAATACGATAAAACTTACGCTGAGTTAATGTTGCAGAACCCAGCGCTAGATTGTCCAGCTGAATCTGTGCAGAGCCTTTACCTGTCGTTGTGCTACCAACCACCAAACCTCGGCCATAGTCCTGTATCGCTGCCGCGAAAATCTCACTAGCAGACGCTGAGGCTAAATTTGTGAGTACCACTACCTTGCCATCATATAGCTGTTTACCACCATCATCATCGCGATATACTTGGACATTGCCACGGTTATCGCGTATTTGTACTAATGGCCCACCTTTGATAAATAACCCTAGCATCTTTGCTACTTCATCCAAAGAGCCGCCTGGATTGTTACGCAGATCCACCACCAGACCATCGATATTTTCTTTATTTAGGGCTTTGATTGCCTTTTCAGTATCAACACTGACACTACGATAATCTTCACCATTGCGCCGCGCACGATAGTTCAAATAAAAGCTTGGTATCTCAAGCACACCAATGCGTTTTGGCGTGTCATCAATGTTAGGACGTTGTACCTCTACGATACGGTGCGTGACTCCTGATTCTTCTTGCTCGATAATGTCACGTACGACTGTAATAGTACGAGCACTCGCCTCTGGTGTATTGGGCTGACGCACTTTTAGAGTCACTGAAGTCCCACGTTTACCGCGAATCAAACCGACAATCTCACGCGTTGACCAGCCGACCACATCGGTCATGGTTTTGCCATCTTCAGCGATACCGATGATGAGATCGTTGGGTTTGATTTGACCCGTTTTGGCCGCAGGCCCACCATCGACTAAAGTGACGATACGTGTATAATCTGGGTTTTTACGATCTGGACGAATAGAAACCCCGATTCCTTCTAGCTGTAAGCTTGACTGAATCTGTAGCTCAGTCGCCTGAATAGGCGCATAATAGTTACTATGTGGATCGTAAGTGAGCATGGCAGTATTGAGTACTGTCTCCATAATCTCATCGTCTTTTAGACGTGACATCTGCCCTTGTTGGCGCGACAAACGATTTAATAAAATCTCACTTGGCGTACGCTGATCATCACGTACTAAATCTTGACCACGAGTAATGTCAGGGTTATCTAAAAATATCTGCTCTTTGCCTTTTTCACTTTCCTTACCTAAAGAGATACTTATTAACTGAAATTTTAACTGACGTGCCCAATAATCACGCTGTGCTTTTTTGGTTTTAAAATGTTCAAGCTTCTCTCGGTCAAGAATGATGGTCTCATCACTTGTCAAATCAAGATCCGTTTTGAGCATTCTTGTGGCCATATCGAAGTACTCATTTGAGCGTTTGCGATAACGCTCAAAAATGTCGATACCAGCAGATAGATCACCGCGCTTGAGTCGATTGCCAAATTCGCTTGCATATTTCTTTTCGAATTCATCAACATCAGATTGCAAAAACAACGTATGATTTGGGTCTAGATTATCAATGTACATAGACAAAATTTCACTGCCCATTTCACTATCAAGTGGTTGGTTCAAATAATGACTGCGGTCTAACAGTGCCGCGACTTGCCTAGTTGTAATTTTTTGTTCAGGAGTTTGGACAAACCCTTCAGTACCAGTATCTGCTACTGCTGTACCATAGCTTTGTGTCAGAATAAGCCCAGCTACGCCAACTGACGCTGCGCTGAGTAACCACTGTGCTGGTTGTTTTTTCATTATGTGTACCTGGTTGTTTTAAGTGATAAAATGCCTAAAATGTGTCTTAAATTGTCCTATCAATATGTCTTAAACGGGTTTGTTACTATAGAATACTTTGCGTTCAATATTAGCATGGTCATTGGCTTACAACTGTCTCAAACTGTATAAACAATCTTACACGCTACGTCTATACATACCAAACTTTCTATCGTCTTTATTGTACGTGCTATCATATTTATAGTAATGGTTTGATCAACGCCAGTTATACAACTTAAGTTGTGGTAATAATTCTATACTTAAATGGTAGCGATGATAAATATACTAACAGCTGTATCTGCTAAATTAACATAGGTCTGATAAGCGACAACTGGCATAATAGGTTGATAGAAAAAGGCAGTTTTCACCCATGCTGCTTTAATGATGTCATCATCAAACCAATAATATCAATAACCAGTCATTATCAAAACTCATAATATAAGTGCACAGCACTCTAAGGATCTTGCCATGTATGGTGTGTTAATGATCGATATCGGTAGCACCGCATTGACAAATGAAGACATCAGTTTACTAGAACAAGCTCAAGTTGGTGGCGTAATTTTGTTTGCACGTAACATCGTCGATGCCGCACAAGTACGCGCGCTATGTGACGATATTCGCTATCATAACCCTGATATTCTCATCGGTGTCGATCAAGAAGGGGGGCGCGTTGCTCGGTTACGTAATGGGTTTACACCAATACCCGCTATGGGTAAGCTTGGTGAGTTGTTTGATCATCATTCAACTGAGGCGCTAAGCTGCGCCTATGATTGTGGTTATTTGATGGCTGCTGAAGTATTAGCAGTGGGGGTTGACCTCAGTTTTGCACCAGTACTTGATAGAGATGGCATTAGTCAAGTAATCGGTGACCGTAGCTTTCATAAAGATCCGCAAGTGATCGTCGCTTTGGCCACACAGTTTATGCGTGGTATGAGAGCGGCTGGTATGGCAACCACAGGCAAGCATTTCCCTGGTCACGGCGCTATCGCTCCTGACTCTCATGTGGCAGAAGCCATTGATGATCGCAGCCTTGATGAAATACTAGCCACTGATATGCAGCCTTTTGCCCAGACATTACCATGGCTCGATGCACTGATGCCAGCGCATGTGATATTTTCGCAAGTAGATGATAAACCTGCAGGTTTTTCCAAGGTTTGGTTGCAAGACATCATTCGTGATCAGCTCAAATTCGATGGTGTTTTATTTTCTGATGATTTATGTATGGCAGGCGCACAAGCGGCTGGCGACATTAGCGACCGTGTACGTGCAGCCATCAAAGCCGGTTGTGATATTGCTCTAGTATGCAATGATCGCATTGCAGCTCATGAAGCGGCCAAGGTTGCTCAAGAACTGCCCTACCCTAACCAAAGCCGCCTCAAAACTATGTGTGGACAGGTACCGTCATGGCAAGGAGATTTAAAATCGACCTGCCAGCAGTTTGAATATTGGCAGCAAGCTAAGGAGAATGTTCTAAAGACGTTTTTTAATGCTCAATCTGATTTTTCGCTACCCCAAAGTGAATATAAGGAACTAGACCCAACTGACTACAGATAAATAGTTTTGGTAGTTAAGTAGTTTTTATCGTCTTTGAGGACATTTTATATAACAAAAAAACGCACCCTTAAAAGGTGCGTTTTTTTAAATTAGCAGTTAAATTTAATCCTTATTGTGGGTCTAATACCGTACCTTGAGTAGGATCATCACCATCTGGCAATACATCATCATTGTTGTTGTCTAATGGATTTAAATCTGGATCTGGCACAGTAGCATCTACGCCATTGTCATCACCGTCCACCGTCATATCATCATTATTGCTATCCAACGGATTTAAGTCTGGGTCAATAGCATCATTGGTAATCGTACCGCTGGTACCTGTACCATTCAGTGTAGCTTCGTCGTTAACAACAAATTCGATACGACGATTGCGGAAGCGTCCTTGTTCGGTTGAGTTATCAGCGATAGGATCGCTTTCACCCATACCTTTGGTTGTAAGCTTACTTGCATCAACACCTTTAGAGACCAGATACTCTTTTACAGCTTCAGCACGGTCACGAGACAATTCCATATTGTATGCATCAGAGGCTTGATTGTCTGTATGTCCGATAATCACTAATTCGACGTTAGGGACTTCTTGGACAACATTGGCAGCACGATCAAGAAAAGGTTTGTTCACCTCTGGAATCATCGCTTTATCAAGCTCAAAGTTGATTACCTGAATACTTAAAGCACGAGCAACATCACGAGGGTCTGGGTTTTCACCAAGATTATCAACAGCAGCATCTGCTGCAACCAAACTATCATCAATCTCACTCTGTAGATCTAATGGGCCCTCTGCTTTTATAGATAGTGCTGGTGCAGCCGCTTGTAAGTCAGAGACGAGCTTATCAAGTACATCTGCATCAGCCGAATTAACCACGATTTCATCGCCTTTGATAATCATACTAGCGTTTGGCACACTTTTGATAATTGGTAAGATAGAAGCCAATTGTGCGGCAGCTAGCATATCTGTTGAAAAATTATCATCTACATCTGCACGGCACTTATCAGCCTCATTGCCGAAGGTGCTACTCATAGCATTCATAATGGTTGTTTGTAATGTCTCATCACCCACATTCATACGGCATGCATATAAGGTATTTGCCTCGCCAGTAGCAATACGAATAGAGGCTGGCTCCACACTAGTGGCGACCGCAGCTACCGCTTGACCATCATCTTCGACTGACTGTTCAGTAACGACTGGAGTAGCTACAGGTTCTGGATTGTCTTGACACCCTCTTAATAACGCCCAAGCCAATGCACCTAAGATAATCAAACCGATAATAGGTAACAAAGCTTTCATAAAACTACCAGATTCTTCTTCTTTGTGCTGAAGTGGCGCCATACTGGTAGTATCAGAAATGCGCGTACCAGCGGCAGCACCAGCACCAAGCATACCAGCAGGAACTACTGCACTGGCCCAAGCAGGAATATGATGCTGATAATCAGCAGAATTATCGCTTAAGAACTGTGGTACAGGCGTCGTACCTGCTAGGTTTTTGATTTCATGATAAGCAAGTGGCGCTGCCATAGCGACTAAACCACGAGCCGCCGTTGCGTCCACATTATGAGCACCAGCAAGCTCACGTGAAATACTGTCACGGTGCGAGCCGTCAGTCCATACGCGATCATAAAAGCTCTGATCATCGCGGGCAATATTTTCGTTAGCAAAACGTCCATAGGTGTCTTTGTCTGCTAAACGTGCAGCAAAAATCGCATAGAATTGTTCTAGCAAACTTTTTTTAGCGGGAGACTGATCATCTCCTAATACTGCAGGGCTAACGGTACGTGTTAAATGACCAATGATATCCATAATGTACTTCCTCCAATCATTCTTGTTTTATGTCTAACTCATTCAAAAGATATAAAAAATCTATTATAAATCTGTATATAGATAAATAGTCCAAATAAAAAAGTGCTGAGCACCTTATATTCTGACTAATTTTATTCATATAAGATTTACAATTAACTACTCATTTATAAAACTTAACTATCAGATATTATAAAAGCAATGCATAAATCAACTCTACAAACACGCTGTTGTGCAAATGATACATTAGGTAATTTTTGAGATGTGGCACGTAACTGTATCGCTAATACCTTACAACTTCTTAACATAAAGATAAAAATAGTATGAAGATCAAATATCAATCGCTACGTAGACTTTGATTAAATCGTTAAAAACTGTTTGAATATTTCAGTGCGTGCTTATCTTTCCTGAACGATATTCTTATCAACTGGCCTCTCATTACGTAGCTTCTCAGCGACAATCGTAGTATTGGCCAAATTATCAACCTCTGCTGCTGACATAGAACCAGTTGAAGTGGTATACGAGCGCTCGTTGTTAGGCTGGTTATTCATATCTTTATTAGCATTGGTATTGTAGGGTATTGTTTCTGTTGTACTACTTGTATCGTTATTTGATTGCCATGCACTCTGGTTGGAACTCATATCGTTATTTTGAAGGTTATTGTTTTGAGGATAAGTCTCGTCATAAGTATTGTTTAGTGGTTTTTTTATATCGCTAGACTGATTATCGCGACTGTTCATCATACTTATATCATCGTTATTATTGACGGTTATCTCGTCGCTATTTGCTAATGGTAAGGGCGCAGCATGGGTAATCATTGCTGTCGGTATTATAGTCCGTACATCAGTCACTAGGCGTTGGAGTAATACGTCATCCGGTACTTCTAGGTTAAGCGCGGCGTTCTGTAGTTGTAATCGTGCAAAAGGAACTGCGCGCAGTAGCGTGAATACACGGGGCAACGCTTCTACATCGATGTTGGATAAACGCTTAGCAACACCTTGCTTTACTTCTAGCATACAAGAATTTGCTTGCTCTCCAAAGCTGACGTGTAAGGCTTGATTCAGCGCATTTTGTAACACTGTATCCCCTACAGTCGCGGTACAAGTATATATATTCCCACTGTCATCTATCACAACCAATAGCTCCACTGGTGATAAATCTTCTACGGCAGGCTCAGTTGTCGGCTCAGCTTTGACAGGTATATCAGCAACTGGCCCTACAGGTGCAGCGGTTAGATAATTAGGCTTGATGACGAATACCCATGCTAGCCCGATGGCGAGCAGTGCGCCAATCAATAGCAAGACCTTTACTATCAGATTATTCCTCGGGTTACGAGTACGGCCTTTTAAACGACTCTCAGAAGTGTCTGAGTCACGATAGTCAGATGGATTAGCATAAATAGTATCTGTCGTATCGATTAAAGGGGGTTGTTTATCTAAGTTTATAGCGTCGTTGTCTGCATCCTTTGGCGATATGACCTTCTCTGCCCATACTGGCAAATAAGGCCTAACTGACAGTTGCTGCGTCTGTAAAAAAACAGGTAAAAACTGACCATCGGCTAACACATTCAGCTCTTGATAGGTCAGCGATGCAGCATTGTTTAGTAGCTTTTCGGTGGTCTGTGTATCAACATGATGGCTTGTCGCCAATTCATCAATTAACCATTGACGCAGGCTTGCCTTTTGCCATAGCTGCTCAAACATCGTGATGCTTGAGATCTCAGGGCTCAAAGTTGCTGGTACTGATATGTCTTGATCAGCATGTAACAACTGCGTATATACATCAGGCTGAGCTAAACGTGCAATAAAAATGGCATAAAACTGTTCAAGTAAACTAACATGCGCCACGTTATTATTATTACCTAACACCGCTGTCGTTACCGTTTGGTCAAGCTGATCAATGATAGTCATAAATATTGCCTTTGAAGCGAGATAATATATAGGGGATTCACGTCAAAACCGATGTAATACAACTGAGATGAAATGGCCGTATTCTTAGTCATAGTAGCGCGCAGAAAATACTTATCTTGTTTGTATGTGATTATTAAGTTAACGATTTTATTTTGAACTGACTATAGTTAATTTGCTATAAAAACGATACAGCAAGACTGGTATAAATTTTTTACAGGGTCTGTCAGCGTAGACACAGCAATCAAGAAAAATTTATATCAGTTGTGCATCACGTTACAACGTATCGGTTTTATTCGGTATCGACTATATAGTAAAGGTAATAAAAGTAGCTTTTGTAAATATGGCTATAATATGCGCTATTGATTATTTAGTTAATCATAATTTTAGTTATTAGATTTTAAAAAAACCAAAATAGCTTTTTTCATTGAATGGTTATATCGATATTATACTTTTAAGCAAAACTAATTTTAAAAGTCGATAGTAAAAACCTATAAATAAACCCTAATGTCGCTCCTGCGGTCGATTTAAAAATATGATTTATGTACGTTAAATTAATTACCTATTCAGTATAATTTGTATACGTATGTAAATTCATTCAACCTATGGCCGTCTTTTAACTTTATAATCTGACCCATTGGTCGCTGTATCTATGATAGATACTGATAATATGCATCTAATCTATCGTACCAAAACGTAATTTTTGACGTATATTAATCTCTAAAAGCACCTTGAGCTGTAGCAACTAAGCTTGCAACGTCTTTGTTTATCAGGCTTGGCCTAAGGATTACTCTTTGTTTAATCACACGACACTTATCATTATAGTCACAGTCATCGTAAGTTTATTAGCATGGCAAAATAAAACGCTGTTTAATCGATTAATTTTTTACCCACCAGCGGTAAGTAATGGTCAATGGTATCGCTTTGTCAGTCATGGCTTTATCCATGCTGATAGTATGCATTTACTGTTTAATATGTTTACTTTGTATTTTTTTGGTCGCGCTATAGAAGGGCTTTATCAGCCATTTTTGGGTGGATATGGGTTTGTGGCTTTTTATTTGTTGGCCATTATCATTGCAATGATACCAAGCTATCTGCAAAATAAGAAAAACGCCAGTTATTTAAGCTTAGGTGCATCAGGTGGCGTATCAGCGGTATTGTTTGCTTTTATTCTGTTGGCGCCATGGGAGTCCATCTATCTGTTTGCTATTGTGCCGATTCCTGCGATACTGTTTGCTGTTGCTTATGTTGCCTATAGTATCTACGCTGACAAACGTGGTGGCTCCAATATCAATCATATGGCTCATATGTGGGGCGGTGCGTTCGGTGTGATTGCGACCATCATTCTTGAGCCACAGGTACTGCCACACTTTGTTAACGCTTTACTTTCTCCTAGCTTTTAGCTTATCTAAAATCGATACCAAATAAAATCGATACGTTGTAACGTAAAGCGCAACTGGTATAAATTTTTCTCGCTTGCTGTGTCTACGCTGACAGAGGCTACGAAAAATTTACGCCAGTCTCGCTATATCGTTTTTATAGCGAATTGACTATAGTATATGGTTTAATTTCATTTACTTTTAGATTTTGATACCGACTTATGATTATAGATGTTATTGGTGATATTCACGGTTATGCTGACAAACTAATCGGGCTGCTTGAGCAATTAGGTTATGTCCATAATGGGCAATATTTTGTGCCGCCAGATGGTCATCATGCGCTCTTTATTGGTGATTTAATTGATCGTGGTCCTCAGCAAGTAGCGACCCTTGAGATTGCTTTTGCTATGCTAGATGCTGGCGTCGCTGATATCGTCATGGGCAATCACGAATATAATGCAATTGCGTTTGCAACGCGTGATCCTAACGACCCTGAACGCTATTTGCGCTCACATAATGATGTTCATACGCGTCAGCACGAAGCGTTTTTAGCTGAAGTGCCGTTTGGATCAGAATTACATCATTATTGGCTACAGCGCTTTTATGAGATTCCCTTGTGGATTGAGACTGATGATGCCTGCTTTGTCCATGCTTGCTGGGACGTGGACAGTATGGACATGCTCAAACCCTTACTTACAGCCGACAACTGCTTGACCCCTTATGCGCTTGCAGTGACTTCAAAAGAACATACTTCGCCATTCGATGCGTTAGAACGTGTGTTAAAAGGTGTGGAGACCCCATTACCAGATGGTATTGTTATGATCGATAAAGAAGGCACTAAACGCTCGCGTGTGCGGGTACGGTGGTGGCTCGACAACTTACAATCACGTACGCTTCATGAGATTGCTCGCGCGCCTGCATCAGCACTAGCGCAGATTCCAATGGATGCGTTAGCTGAGAATATCGACTTTGCTCTAAAAACTCATAAGCCTGTATTCGTTGGGCATTATTGGCTAGCAGGCGAGCCTGAGCCCCTGAGCTCAAAAGTCGTTTGTACGGACTATTCAGCAGCGATTGATAGTGGCTATCTGACTTGTTATCAGCTCGATACCACACAGCCACTACCTCTACAGTCTGCCAACTTTGTACAATATCACCATCGCTAAGTCAGACTCATTTATCACATATGAGTATAATGTCAGTATTATCACTAAAACATGGCTTTACGGCGATAGCATAATTTTTGTATGATGGTCGTTTTGAGGGTATTACATTATGAGCACCGTATTGGCGACCGAAAACCCCAAGCCTGTCTCCTCTCCTACTGGCCAGCCAAAAGTGGGTATCATCATGGGTTCGCAGTCTGATTGGGCAACCATGAATTGTGCCGCACAGCTACTGGCCGACTTTGATATTGCTTTTGATTGCGAAGTTGTCTCTGCCCATCGTACGCCTGATAGACTATTTGATTATGCAAAAGGCGCCAAAGACAAAGGCTTACAAGTTATTATTGCTGGTGCAGGCGGGGCTGCGCATCTACCAGGTATGTGCGCCAGTCAGACGCCGCTTCCTGTATTCGGTGTACCAGTGAAATCATCGATGCTAAGCGGTTGGGATAGCTTACTCTCTATCGTACAAATGCCTAAAGGCGTGGCGGTTGGGACCTTAGCAATCGGTACTGCTGGCGCTTATAATGCAGCCTTACTTGCGATTCAAGTACTGGCTTTGCATGATAGTACCATCGCTGCCAAACTTGATTATTTACGACACACTCAAACTGAGACCATCTTAGCCAGTCCTACGCCTGGTATTATTAACCGTTAAACAATATTTGTATAACCATGATTCCTCATTTTCTTCATTGAGATGAGTTAAATTTAATGGTTCTCCACTTGATATTTAATTTCAGATAGGTTTTACTGAATACAAGGTGCATATGTTGCACCTTTTCCTATTTTAAACGATTAGTTTTATTCCATTTTTAATCCAAAGAGCCCCTCATGACCACAGCCAATGCTTATCCTGTTACTCAAACTATCCATACCATCGGTATCTTAGGCGGTGGTCAGCTCGGCATGATGCTCGCGCAAGCTGCTCTGCCACTCGGCTATCAATGTGTGTTTTTAGAAGACAACCATGATTGCCCTGCCAGTCTTTACGGGAAGGTATACAGTAGCCAGCAGTTAGACGATTTCATTGCTGCAGCCGATGTATTTACGTTAGAGTTTGAAAATACGCCCACAGCGACCGTCGAGAAGTTGGCAAGCCTTGCAGCGGTGGGTAAAAAACAAGGTATGTTTCCACCACCGATTGCCCTTGATATCGCTCAAGATCGCTTGAAAGAAAAGCAGATGTTTAATGATCTTGATATCGCTACGGTACCTTTTATGGCGGTAAGTACGCAGGCTGAATTAAAACAGGCTTGTGAGAAATCAGGCTTGCCTATTGTCCTCAAAACCAGTCGCGGTGGTTATGACGGTAAAGGTCAATATGTCATCAAGCAAGACAGCGATATCAAAGCCGCTTGGCAAGATCTTAAAGAGGCAGTCAGCGGTAAAGGCAGTTTAACGCCAACCCCAGCGCCTCTCATTGCAGAGGGCTTTGTTAACTTTAGCCGTGAAGTCTCTATCATCGCAGCACGCGCCCAAGACGGCAGTGTGCGCTGTTATGACTTGGTTGAAAACCATCATCACCATGGCATTTTGGCCAAGACCCAAGCACCTGCTGTTGGCACCAGTCATATTTTTAGCCAAGCAAAAGAAGCCATTACTACTGTCATGAACCATTTAGGTTATGTCGGAGTGATGGCACTAGAATTATTCGTTGCCAAAGACGCGCGTGGTCATGATTATTTACTTGCCAATGAAATTGCACCACGCGTACATAACTCTGGGCACTGGAGCATTGAAGGCGCTATCACTAGTCAATTTGAAAACCATGTCCGCGCAGTCGTTAACTTACCATTAGGCGATACAGATAACGTCCATCCTGCGATTATGGTCAACGTACTAGGACAGTATCCTGATATCAGTGCGGTGCTGGCTATCGATGGCGCGCATTATCATAGCTATCACAAGATGGAGCGTGAAGATCGTAAAATCGCCCACATCACTCTGATGCCTAACGATGTAACCGATTTAGAACCTTCAATGGCTAAATTGGTGGCAGTTTTACCTAATAAGGTTGGCTTAGATAAAGAGTATACGCCTATCCAAGAAAGTCAAAAACAGCAAAATGAGCCAGATAATCAAGATGCCACAGAGCTTGATGAAGAAAACGAAACGGCCATCAAAAGCACTGACATCGAAAACTCTGACATCGAAAATGCTGATTTAGCAAATAAAGACAGCCAAATGGATAGTGCGCCTGACGTTAAGACAAAGACAGAAAAGGCTAAAAGATAATGCAAATTTGGGTGGATGCTGATTCGGTACCATTGATTGCTAAAGACTTAATTATCAAAACTGCTGAGCGTACACAAACGGTGGCGATATTCGTCGCCAATCAGCCAATCAAACTGCGTAAGTCACCGCTGCTCGTCATGACAGTGGTGCCATCAGGGTTTGATAAAGCTGATGACTATATCGTAGAACAAATACAGCCAGGCGATTTGGCTATTACTAGCGATATCCCTTTAGCTAATGATATTTTGGACAAAGGTGGCATGGTTTTGACAACCCGCGGTATGGTCTATGATAAAAACAACATCAAGCAAAAGCTCAATATGCGTGACTTCATGGATACTATGCGCGGCACTGGCGTACTAGAGCTGCAAGAAATGAGCGGACAAAAACCTTATGGCGATCGCGACAAAAAAGCATTTGCCGATGGTCTAAACAAATTGGTACGTTAACTTTTCAATTCTTAATCTCACTTCCCTTGCAAACCTTATACACTCTATAACCAAACACTATGCAACTGGCACGCTTCATAACGAAGTGTGCTACCTATTCTTGTTACCTTATATACAGTTTTTAATAATTACTTTTAATACTTATTTTTAATAAGAAGTCTTTGAATACAAAGTACTTTTATCATAAAGATTTATAGCATAACGACAATACGAACAAAAATAGGGAAGATTATGAAAATTCTAGTCATAGGCGCAAGTGGTCGCGTTGGTAGTGATCTGGTTGAGCAATTATTATCCGATAACCATCAAGTGGTCGGTACTACCCGTCAAGATGAGAAGTTATTTAATGATGATAATTACACGCAGTTAGATTTGGATATTACCGCAGAAAAAGACGCTATCCAAAACCAAATTGCTGATGATATCGAGGCAGTATATTTTGTAGCAGGTTCTGGCGGCAAGGGTGTGTTAGAAGTTGATTTGCATGGTGCAGTCAAGACCATGCAAGCGGCGCAAGACAAAGGTATTAAACGTTATATCATGTTAAGTACGGTATTTTCACTGGATACCAGCAAATGGGACAATCCTGCCATCGCTGACTTAAAAGACTATTACATTGCCAAGCATTACGCGGATCAGTGGTTAGTCAATAATAGTACACTCGACTACACTATCGTGCAGGCTGGTGCTTTAAAAGAGCGTGCAGGTACTGGTAAAATCGCTGTAAACAGTACTGAAGCTGGTGAAAATGCGATTGTAGACGTTGCTGCTACGTTAGTTGCGGTATTAAATGCAGATAATACAAACAAGCAAGTTTTTAGTATGCAGAATGGTGATACTGCTATCAGTGACGCTATTGCAAAATTATAATAGAGCGTAGCGCTACAAGAGTTAAAACGATAAAAAAGCGAGTAAGCCGAAAGGTTTGCTCGCTTTAATTTTAGAACGCTTTATAAGGTAACTTTCTTCTTAAAAGCTAGAGTAGCGAAGAGAATTGTGACATATCAACTTAGTAGCAAGCCAAACTAGTATCTAGGCTAATTAGCAGCAAGGCGAATTACTGCTAAGCCAAGTCGCTTGGAAAAGTAATAACCTCTTCTAAGCTAGTTGCTCCTGTTATCACCATTAGTAGTCTATCCAGACCTAACGCGATACCGCTACAAGCTGGCAAGTCATCGCAAGCAGTCAGTAGATGCTCATCTATAGGCATTGGCGGTAAGCTATGACGTTGACGCAATAGATTGTCTTGTTCAAAACGCTGCTTTAATGCTGCACCGTCTGCCAGTTCATCATAGGCATTGGCAATCTCAATCCCATTGATATATAGCTCAAAGCGTTTGGCAACTAGATTGCCATCCTTGTCTAAATCGGTTTTTGCGAGTGCCGCCGTTGCAGGTGGATAGTCGATAATTATCGTCGGTAATTCGTGTCCCAGATTTGGCTCGACAGCATGACTGAAGAGTAAATCTAACCACCCTTGCCGACTATCCTCTTTATTATCTATATCAGTATCGAAATCTAAACCTGCCAAACCTTTATCTTCTGCGACCGCTTCCAGTGCTTCTATACTGGCTGTCAAAGGATGGATTCCCACAAAGTCCATAAATGCGTCAACATAACGATAGTGATTCATGACTACCGGATAGCCATATAACGCCTCTAATAATTGACCCAGTTCGTCAGCCAAATCTGTCAAATTATAGTACGGCTGATACCATTCAAGCATGGTAAATTCAATATTATGCCGCGTCCCTATCTCATTATTACGAAATACAGAGCAAATCTGATAAATAGGCACCTGCCAGCTGGCAAGAAGACGCTTCATCGCAAACTCAGGGGAGGTATGTAGATAATAAGTACGTGGCCTATCTTGATAAGTGACTTGCGCAGCCACTGATTGCAAAAAAGTATCAGTATTACCTGCTTGCGATAGCAGTGGCGTCTGTACCTCGAGCACTTGACGCGTTGCAAAAAACTGGCGAATATCACTAAGCAGTTTTGCACGCTTTTGCGCCATTGCAAGTGTCATAGTTGGGGCATAGGTAGGCTTAGAAGTATGAGTAGAGGTATTGCTTGACTGATTCATTACTATCCAACATGGTTTATAAACAATGTGTTTTTGAATTTAATATTTCCAGGATTTAAAACTGCCACTCACGGCGCAAATGATAATCACGACGCAGCTGGTCAAAGTCCGCGCCACTCACCTGTCCATTAGTTACTTTTTCGCGCAGCTCTCTATCATCTTGCATGATGTCGTAAAACTTTACTAGCCTATCTGGATAGGCTTTAAGCTCAGACCATAGATACATATTGACTGGTAATAGCTGCTGCATCGCCTGCGTAGGCGTGACCGCAAATGCTTCACACAACGCATCATAAACCATTTGTGTACCGCGCAGCTTACCTTCCAAGGTATAACCAGCGATATGCGGTGTGGCGATAGCCAGCTTTGATAATAACTGCTCAGATACTTGCGGCTCATGCTCAAACACATCGAGCACTACTTGACGCTCATTACTCTCGATGTCGGCTTGTAATGCTGCTGCATCAATAACTGGTCCACGTGCACTATTAATGAGTAAAGTTTTCGACGGCATAGCATCTAGCGCAGTTTTATTAATTAAGTGCCCCGTTGGATAATCACTACCACTGGGATTATCATTATCTTTTTTGTCAGTCAGCGGTACATGTAAGCTAATAACGTCACTTTGGCTAATGAGCTGCTCAAAGCTCGCATTGTTGATGTTCGATGTGGGCAGTAGCGGATCATAACCCAATACTTGCCAGCCAAGATCAGTAGCGTATTGCGCAAGTATGCTACCAATATTACCCAGTCCAATAATACCCAATGTTAGTGGCGTCGATGTCTGCTGCCAATACTCTGGACGTAAGGTTAAGATAGCCGTCAATACATATTGCGCTACTGAATGCTTGCTACAACCAGCCGCATTCGCAAAAGTAATATTGCGCTCTACTAAATAGCTTTGGTCTACATGATCAGTACCAATCGTCGCTGAGCCGATAAACTTAACACTGTGGTTGTCTGCTAATAAAGTTGCATCTACTGGCGTCACAGAACGTATTAATAATACATCTGGTTGCAGCTCGGCAACTAACTGCGCGTTGATATCTCGTCCAGCGACTTTGATAACATTGACCATTTGATAAGTATTTTGGCCCAACGTATTTTCATTAAAAAAATCTTCAAGACCAGCGATATTGCTATCAGCGATGATGGTAAGCTTATGATTGATTTTAGATGTCATAGAATCAGAGCTTATAACATTAGACATAAATGAGCGCCTCGATTAATGGTGGATAGATAATATGGACATACGCTATTAGACAGCAATACTGCCTAACGAATAACTCAGCTTTTTGTTTTCTTTTTTATCAGATCATCAAAATCTAACAACATCTGATTATCTACTAGCGTCACCTCTTTTGGCGCAAAAATCTCATCTCTATGCTGAGAGATCCATTCACGCCATACAGCAAGTCCAATGGCCAGCACTACTGGTCCGATAAATAGACCGACAAAACCAAACGCGGTAAGACCACCCAACACACCAATAAAAATAATAATAAAAGGAATTTTAGTCGCACCACTAATTACAATCGGACGTATCAAATTGTCCACCCAACTAATGACTAAAATACCCCACAATGCCAGACCAATGCCTTCTGTCGTATGCCCTTGACTCAATAGCCAAAACGCCACCGCGCCCCACGCAAACGGCGTACCAAACGGTATTAACGCAATCATAAAGGTTACGATGGTCAGTAAAATAGGGCTGGGTGATCCTGAGAAATAATAGCCAATACCGGCAAGCAGCGCTTGTGCCAATGCAGTCAGACCGATACCGTATACCACCGCGCGTGTGGTTGTACCAACCGAATCAATATAACCGTCGATTCGATTGCCAATGACGTTGCGTAGTGCCTGACGAATCTGACGTATCAAACTGGTCCCATCCCGATAAAAGAAAAACAGCGTCATTAGCGCCATACCAAGCTTGGCTAAAGTACTGAGTACCACATCTAGGGCTACTTTGCCATAGTATAAATGCGATTGAATCCAAGCGCGAAACGCCTCAAGTGTCCCTTCAGGGTTTTTGTTAATTTGCCACAAAATATCTTTTATCTGCTGACCGATAATGGGTAATTCTTTAAAATAATCGGGTACATCAAGGTAGCCTACCTTCACACGGTAGATTAAGTTGCTATAGAGACTAAGCGCCTCTTGTTGCAAAATAAACACCCCTATCACCAGTGGCACTCCGATAATCAACGAGATACTGACCGTCATAATACCAGCACTAAAATCCGGACTAAGTCTGACTTTTTCATGAAAAAAGGTATAGATTGGAAAAGTCACGTAGGCTAATATCGCTGCCCATAAAGCTGGTACAATAAAAAACTGCACTACCTGAAAGCACAGAATAAATAACATTATCAGTAAGGTAATAGCGAGCAGGCGTTGAATGACGACTTCTTTTGTCCAGTTTTCAATCATAACTTTTGAACCAAGCATTGACAGTAAGAAATTAGCGAGCTTTTTACTGCAAAATTTATAAATGAATAGACATCCGCTTATAGATGATGTCTACAAACTATATCCATGTATAACAGAGCTATATAATAAATCTGTTTGATAAATTTGAGAGTCTTTGAACTTTTATTTTTGTTCTTTATGCTGTCAACTATATCCTATTCACGGCTCAATAACTTATATACAACAACAAATAATTTATTGATTGACCTAACTGACTCAATATTGTCAACTTGGTAAAAAAACTTAAATATTGGCAATCATTATGCAATAACGTTCTATAAATAAACAATGATGTGTTGTAATTTTTACTTACAATTTCACTTTTATTTAGCAAAAAATTGACGTTTATGTGATACAGAAAAATTAATACTTATTACAATAATACTTAGACAACTGAGTAGTCATCTATAGGGGTAAATCACTGCTGCGTTCTCGTAGGTTATACAATTGATGTTATACTAAAGCTATTAATTTGATTTTAACAATACTATGTAGATTTTTCGGACAATATTCTGTGCAAATGTCAATATCGCCGATCGTATGCAGGCGATTATTAGTATTGATTGATACTGTTTACCTAAAAATATTAGCATACAGTCTAATAATTAAAACGTGATGCCTGAGCAGGCTATAACTGCTAGCACCGTTCTATAGATACTTTTATTTTGGGTTCACAATAGCCCACCAATTTTCGTTGATATACTTATAGGAATAACAACAATGTCAAAAGACACTGATAACTCTAATCTTACGGCAGACAACTCTGCTAATACAACGAGTTCACCTTCAAACGATAGGTCTGCAAACAATGTAGCGCCAAATGAGGTTACCTTCGCTTTAGCCCAATCACATTTTTTGGTAGGGGATATCTCTGCCAATGCTGACAAAATGCGTCAACTTGCCATCCAAGCGCGTGATCAGGGCGCTGATGTTATTGTCTTCCCAGAACTGGCTTTATTGGGCTATCCACCGCAGGATTTACTGCTTCGTCCAAGTTTGTCTGGGCGCATCAAAAGCGCACTATCGGCTCTAAGTGATATTCAAGATATTGTGATGATCGTCGGCTATCCACATGTTGACCATCATGGCACCTTTAACTCAGCCGCTATCTTGCATAACGGCCATCAAAAAGGTTTTTATCATAAACAATTTTTGCCCAATTATGGGGTGTTTGATGAACGCCGTTACTTCGATAAAGGCCGCAATCAAGTGTTATTTGATTATAAAGGCATCACCATCGGACTACTTATCTGCGAAGATTTATGGGAAAAATCACCCATTGCAGATCTTAAACAGCAAGGCGTCGACATCATTGTCAGTCTTAATGCTTCTCCGTTTGAGACGGGTAAGCAAGATATGCGTAAGACCATGCTGACTCAGCGTAGCCGTGAACACAGAGTACCCATTGTCTATGTGAATGCAGTAGGTGGTCAAGACGATTTAGTATTCGATGGTGGTTCTATTGTCGCGCAAGCCGATGGCTCTATCGCTCATGAAGCTCCACGCTTTTTAGATCAATTAATGCTAGCGACTTTAAATGTTGATAGCAATGCATTCAACACTCAAGAAAAAGCGCCACTAACGCTGAGCCGTGAGTCAGAGATGTACCAAGCGTTAGTCGTTGGGCTACGTGATTATGTCAATCATTCAGGATTTGGTGGCGTACTGGTTGGTTTATCAGGTGGTATCGATTCGGCCTTGACCTTGTGTATCGCTGTAGATGCTTTGGGTGCAGATAAAGTCTATGCTGTCATGATGCCTTATGAGTTCACTTCAAAGATAAGCTTAGAAGATGCTCAAGCACAAGCGCGTCGTCTAAATGTCTCTTATACTGTCTGCCCTATCTTTGATGCCGTCGAAGGTATTCGCCATACGTTAGCGCCATTATTCAACAAGTCACCTGCTGACACCACTGAAGAAAATATCCAAGCACGTGCGCGCGGTGTTATCTTGATGGCATTGTCTAATAAATTTGGACATTTGGTCATTACGACTGGCAACAAGTCTGAGCTAGCAGTCGGCTACTCTACTTTATATGGTGATATGGCTGGTGGCTTCGATGTGCTAAAAGACGTTTATAAATCACAGGTTTATAACTTGGCAAGCTATCGTAATCGCTTAGAGGATACGCCTGTGATTCCTGAGCGGGTCATTACTCGCCCGCCATCAGCTGAGCTACGTCCTGATCAAAAAGATCAAGACAGCCTACCTGATTATGAGGTATTAGATGGTATTTTAACCTTGTATATCGATGAAGATATGGGTTATCAAGCGATTGTCGATAAAGGTTTTGATGCCGATATGGTGGCCAAAACCATCAAAATGGTGGACAATAGCGAATATAAACGTCGTCAGTCACCGATTGGTACGAAGATTAGTCAAAGAGCCTTTGGGCGTGAACGTCGCTATCCGTTAGTCAACAAATGGTCGATTAATAGCTAAAAGTTTATTGGTTTTACTGTTTGGTTTTGATCATACCTTTATATTATTATGTTTATTATTAGCTGGGCACTTCTTGTCCAGCTTTTTTTATTAGCAGTACCTTAATTCCTTAGTATGATAGTTTTAGCATGGTTATTAAATATTTTATACAAGTACAAATACGTATTCGGTAACTATTCTATCAATGTATAAATCATAGTTATCATAACTTGCGGTGCTGCCTTTTTATTTACTTTCAAACCTTTCTATTCTTCTACCTTTCTTTGAGTACTTCATGAGTTTGCTAACCGCTAGTATCTGCCTTCTTTTGTTGCTTGCCCTAAGCGCTTTTGTTTCTGCTGCCGAGATTGCCATCGCCGCTGGTCGCAAAATTAAACTACAAATTATGGCAAAAGAAGGAGAAGTCCGAGCACTTGATGTCCTACATATGCAGGACAATCCTGGTAGCTTTATCACAGTAGTACAAGTGGTTTTAAACGCTGTCGCTATTTCAGCTGGTGCAGTGGGCGAATCAGCTATCAGTCCTTATCTACATCTTTTATTTAACAATGAAGCTATAGCATCGATTGTCTCTTTTGTCTTGATTACAAGCTTGTTCTCTTTGCTGGCTGACCTGATGCCCAGACGTTTGGCAATGTCTAGTACTGAGATTATAGCCGTGCGACTCGTACGGCCAATGATGCTTTTAATTTTTGTGTTCAAACCCATCATCTGGGTATTTGATGGTGCGGCAAATGTTATTTTTGAGGTGTTGGGTATATCAACAGCACGTCAAGATGATATGACGCCAGAAGATATTTATGCCGTTATGGATGCTGGGGCCGAAGCTGGGGTGTTAAAAAAGCAAGAACATCATTTGATAGAAAATATCTTTGAGATGCAAGAGCGGACAGTCACCTCAGTGATGAATCCGCGCGAACATATTGTTTACTTTGATACCAAAACAAGTACCGACAAAGTGGTCGAGACCATGATCGAGCAACCCCATAATAAGTTTTTGGTGTGCAATGATGATGACTTAGAGCATATCGTTGGTTATGTAGAGTCTCGTAGCTTTTTAGCGTTAGTCCTTAATCAGCAAAAGGTTAGTTTAACCGATAAAGCGCTATTAAAGCCGGCCCTATTCGTGCCTGACACCTTGTCTTTGTTTGAAGTGCTAGAGATGTTCAAATCCACTGGTGCGGACTTTGCCGTCATCGTCAATGAGTATGCAATGGTCGTGGGTGTCATAACGCTTAAAGACGTGATGAGCATTGTCATGGGTGAGCTTGTTACATTAGAAGATCAGCCTATTGTCCAGCGTACTGATAACTCTTGGCTGATCGACGGTATGACGCCTATCGAAGATGTGGTTCGTGCTTTAGATATCGTAAACTTACCGCGCAATCAAAACTATGAAACCATCAGTGGTTTTATGATGTATATGCTGCGAAAAATACCCAAAAAAACGGATACCATCGAATATGCCAACTATCGGTTTGAAATACTAGATACTGAGAAATTAAAAATCAATCAGATGCTAGTGACCAAACTTGAAGAAACTGCCTAGACATTCTGCAAAAACAGCTCTTTCTTGGAGAGGTCTGTCGATGATCTCAAAGACAAATAGTGAGAACAGTAAGTAACCTAATCAATCTCGTGCACCAAATATCGCTGTGCCAACCCTTACCATCGTAGAGCCGTTAGCAATAGCGGCTGCCATATCATTACTCATACCCATACTAAGCGTATCCCAAGCTTCTAAATCCGGATGTTCTTGCTTTATCTTTTCAAATAACATCTTGGTGCGTTTAAACGCATCTGTATTAGACTTAGCAGGAATAATCATTAAACCGCGTAATTGTAGGCGCTCATAGCCTTTGATAGCTGCTAGTAGGTCGGATAAATCCTCAGGGCGACAACCTGACTTACTCTCCTCATCATCTATATTAAGCTGTATAAGCACATTCAGTGGCGGCATATCTGTTGGACGCTGATCGTTCAGACGTTTTGCAATGATGTCACGCTCAAGCGTTTGTACCCAATCAAAGTTTTCGGCAATGTCACGAGTCTTGTTACGCTGAACATGCCCAATATAATGCCATACGATAGAGGCAGCTTCAGGCTGACCTTGTAGTGTCTTGATTTTTTCAATGGCTTCTTGCAGATAGTTCTCACCAAAATCCCGTTGTCCTTGCCGAGCCAATATAGCGATCATATCAGCAGGTTTGGTTTTCGAAACTGCAAGCAATATGACGTCTGACGCTGATCTAGTAGCTCTTTCCTGCTCCGTTATTAAATCATTAGCCTGCAAACAGGCTTGAGTTACTTGTTCGTTAACCTGTTGCCAGTTGGCGATTAAACGATGCTCATTCATATTGTATCCTTCTTATTATCTTTTCTGTCATCCAAAACTTGGTTTATAAAACCTTGAACATATAATGCTTGGCAAAAATTTTCTAAGAAAATTATACCGTTAATCGTCATTATTTACATTTAATCTGTTTCTTTTATGATAGAAATTGACTATTATTGTTATTAATTTGTTACTTTAGCTCACTTGCACTACTAAAGTAGGTATGAGCTGTAAATAAAGTAAAGCTAGTGTTATTAGTCTCCTAATAGCTCTATCAAACTTTAAAGTAATTTCAACACAGAAACTCTTTATTGCTCATTTTTACTGTACTGCTAGATAGGAACGCTCGACCATGGCTGAAAAAAGCAACTTAAGCATCGAAGACCTACTGCGATTTACTGTTAAACATAAAGCATCAGATTTGCATCTATCAGCTGGCATGCCCGCCGTTATTCGAGCAGATGGCGAAATTACGCGTATTAATATGCCGGTTATGAGTCATCAAACTGTGCATCAGCTGATTTATGACATCATGAATGATAAACAGCGTGCCGACTTTGAGGAGTTTTTTGAGACTGACTTCTCGTTTGAGATTCCAAACCTAGCGCGCTTTCGGGTAAATGCTTTTAATCAAAACCGCGGTGCTGGTGCTGTCTTTCGTACCATCCCTTCAGAAGTTCTTACTTTAGAGGACTTAGGAATGGGTGATGTATTTAAACAAGTTTCGAACTTTAAACGTGGTGTAGTACTGGTAACAGGGCCGACTGGTTCTGGTAAATCTACTACCTTAGCGGCAATGATCGACTATATCAATGATACACGTAAAGAGCATATTTTGACTATCGAAGACCCTATCGAATTCGTTCATGCATCCAAAAAGAGCCTTATCAACCAGCGTGAAGTCCATCGTGATACGTTAGGTTTTGAGCCTGCTCTACGCTCTGCACTACGAGAGGATCCAGACGTTATCTTGGTTGGTGAGCTACGTGACCTTGAAACCATTCGTTTGGCTTTGACCGCTGCTGAAACTGGTCACTTGGTGTTTGGCACTTTGCATACCAGCTCTGCCGCGAAGACAATTGACCGTGTGATCGATGTTTTTCCGGCTGCTGAAAAAGATATGATTCGTGCAATGTTATCTGAATCGCTGCAAGCCGTTATTTCACAGACGCTACTACCAAAGCAAACAGGTGGACGTGTAGCTGCTCACGAAATCATGCTCGGTACACCTGCCATTCGCAATCTCATACGCGAAAACAAGATTGCCCAGATGTATTCTGCTATTCAGACTGGTGCTGGTGACGGCATGATTACGCTCGACCAAACTCTCAAAAACTTAGTCAGCAAAGGCACTATTAGCAAAGACGTCGCTCGTCCTTATGCAAAACAGCCTGAAGCATTTATATAACACTGATTTGACCCTCTTATTCTTACATTATATTTAGTACCTTTAACTTATTTTTTAATAACTCACTTTTAATTTGGATATGATATGGACTTCGATAAACTACTGCAACTCATGGTTAAGAAGAACGGCTCTGACTTGTTTATTACAGCTGGCGTTGCGCCTTCTATGAAAATAAACGGTACTATTTGTCCTGTAGGACAAGCGCCATTAACGGGTGAGCAAACTTTGCTTTTGGTCAAAAGTCTTATGACCTACAATCAGCAAAAAGAGTTTGAAGACACCAATGAATGTCAGTTTGCCATCTCAGATAAATCGCAGCTGGCACGCTTTCGGGTCAGTGCTTTTATGCAGCGTGATATGGCAGGCATGGTTTTACGAAAAATCGAAAACAAAATTCCAACGGTTGAAGAGCTGCGCCTGCCTCCTTCGCTAAAAGAGTTGGCGATGAAAAAGCGTGGTATCATCTTATTAGTCGGTGCTACAGGGACAGGCAAATCAACCACGCTTGCTTCTATGATCGGTCATCGTAACCAAAACTCTCATGGTCATATTATTACTATCGAAGATCCCATTGAGTTTGTACATCAGCACAAAGGCTGTATCGTCACGCAGCGTGAAGTTGGTGTCGATACTTTATCATTTGAAGCTGGGCTAAAAAACACCTTGCGCCAAGCGCCTGATGTTATCCTTATTGGTGAAATTCGTAACCGTGAAGTGATGGACTATGCGATCCAATATGCTGAAACAGGACATTTGGTTTTTGCAACATTGCACGCAAATAATGCCAACCAAGCGATCGATCGTATTATCCATTTCTTTGAAGCTGATCGTCACAATCAGTTGTTCATGGATCTCTCGCTCAACTTACAAGCTATTGTTGCGCAGCAGCTTATCCAAACGCCAGATGGCAAAGGCTACCGTGCAGCAATTGAGGTGTTGCTCAACTCACAGCTGATTAGTGACTATATCCGTAAGGGTGAACTACACGAAATCAAAGAAGTAATGACGCGCTCACGTGATAGTGGCATGCAAACCTTTGATCAAGCATTGTTCGACTTATACGAAAATGGTGACATTACTTACCAAGATGCGATTAAACATGCGGACTCTCCAAATGACTTGCGCTTAAAAATCAAACTAAACAGTAAAAATGGCAGTAAAGACATTGAAGAAAATGCCAGCAGCTTGTCTTTAAATATTGGCTAATTGCAATTTATTGAAATCAAGAAAACCAAGCATGCAAATAAAAAACCGCTTTCAAATTGAAGGCGGTTTTTTGTTTTGGTTAAGTCTATTGATTATTTTGCACTGTCTTTACATTCTTGATTGTTACAAATACCATATAACACCAGTGAGTGCCCAGACAGTTTAAAGCCATGCTCCGCTGCCACTTTTAACTGCTCTTCTTCAATGACTTCGTTATGAAACTCAATAATCTTGCCACAAACATCACAAACCAGATGATCATGATGCTCTTCTTGAGTGATTTCGAACACTGACAAATTGTTTTCAAAGTTATGACGTTCAACAATACCTGCTTGCTCGAACTGCGTCAATACTCGGTAAACTGTCGCCAATCCTACATCTTCGCCTTGCTCAATAAGCGCCTTGTATACCTCTTCTGCACTCATATGATGCAGCTCTGCTCTCTCAAGTAGCTCTAAAATTTTAATACGCGGTAAAGTTACTTTTAATCCTGCTTTACGTAAGTCCTGATTGGTAAAAGAAGCCATAATATCCCTTCTGACTATTAAAGTCTTAACAAATAAAAATTGAAAAATAGCTATAGTGAATTAGTAGCTAGGCTATGCCCTCACTTTAAAAATGATGCTAAAAATAAAATATATTGTAGTTATAAGCTTATGAATTGACACTATAAATTACTGAGTATATCAGGTAGCATTTGGTAAATAATGTCGTAAGTGGTAGGCAATTGCAAGTAAATGACGTATCATTTGTTCAAGATTGCCGGCAAGACTTGCCCAATATGCATTTAGCCGCGCCTAACCCATTTTTATGAGCCATCTTACCATGATAAAGCTATTAAATCGTTCTCCCCTTGGCCGTCAGTCATCTCATTACTCAGCCAATCTGCGCAAAATTATGATTACTGCAACCCTTGGCATTACTGTTGCCTTATCTGGTTGCTCATTATTTAACGTTTATAGAATTGATCTACCACAAGGTACACCAATCACTCAAACTCAAGCTCAAAAACTACAAGTAGGCATGAATCAAAACCAAGTATTGTACATACTAGGGAGCCCTGCTATCAAAGACACATTAGCACCCAATCGTTGGGATTATATCTACGACTACCAGGCAGGCACAGAAGGTGAGCGCAAAGGTATCACAGATGTCAAAAATGCCAGCCAGCATTTGATTGTCTATTTTGATGCCAATGGTATTGTCACTCGTATCGAAGGTATAGAAACCCTACCTCAGTCTTAACCATTTATATTTGCTTTTTTTTATCACGATTTTTGCGCTGAGACATGGGATCAGCGCTTAAGCTACGGTATACCTCGATGCGATCTAGCGGTTGTAATATGTAGCTTATAGGCTGTTTTTGTGCATAAATTCCTACATGCCAGCGCTTGGCAGTAGGCGTTATCATACTTGCTACTTGTTCGCACCATACGGCCAAGTTAGGAAACTGAATTAACCATCCAGCTTGTTCTAGTGCTTCATATAGAGTCGTACCTTCAACGACTTGTAATGTCAGATAATGTTGGCGCTTTACATCTTCAGCATAGGCCAGTTGCACTGTCATCATGGCTGGCTTATGAGAGCGTTTAGACGTATTCTCTATCAACTCAGCCATAGCAGTATCCAACCTACTAATGCTAAAATCAGTGCTAACGGTACAATGAGACGAATGGCCACGCGCCATAGGTTGTACGATGCTTCACTGCCAAAGTTTAAAGACTTACGCAAGTGACTGATTTTCATATGCCAGCCGGCAAATATAGACAGCACTAGCACTGCAATACTACTCACTATAACCAATAGACCCACTAGCCAAGCTGTCGGTACTATTGTGACTAGTAACAAACCTACAATCAATGTTATAACCAAGCCGACCACTAGGCCAAATTTATGCGCTAGCTGCTGGGCGCTATAATATAACAAATAGCTTGCTACAAATAATACGCCTGCATGGTATAGCAGTTGCCCAATGGGCGGTAGTGCTAAGCCACTACTGAATAATGCAATGATACCAATGACTAGCTGCAGTATCCAGATGGGTAGCACCAGTTTGGCAGCACGATAGGTATGAGGAGCCTTAGTCGAATGTGACTTGGTTACATTGAGACCATCTGGCTCTACTGCAGTTACTATCTGCTTCGTCACTAGATGCTGACCAAACCAGTATAGTCCAGTACCTGCTCCTACACTGACCAACGCAAGTGCAACCGCTCGTGCCCATTCGGTTAAGTTAATGTTCGTCATGGCGAATTCAACTTGCGGGAGGCCATTGGTCAGGCCCATCACTAAGCCTACAACCATCAGACCTAGACCTATAGGCAGAGGCGCGACCCCAAGCAAGCTTAACAATACTGCAATCACCATTAAACCACCAGCAACCGCAAAAACTGGCAAGCTAGGAGCGCTATTCAGCTCTGTCAGCGCAGATAAAAGACCGCTACTTGCTCCAGATATTATAAGTGCAGCAATCGCAATCGCTACTATCGCTGTCAACCAACCAAAACTACGCCATAACGGACTAGCATCAGCTTCGCGGGTTAGTTTTTGCATGCCTGCTAAGGGTGCTTCAATACTACGATAAGCCAAAGCAATCTCTGCATAAATCACTGGCAATGAAACCAATACCATCGCAAATAGCCACAACAACCAAAAGTCTATTTCACCAATTGAAGTAGGTGCAAACCAGCGAAAAAGCAGTAGTGGCAACAGTGCTGCCATAAAATAAGAAGCATAGCGGACCATCATAATCTCAATCCAAACGATCTAAAGTGAATAACAATAGGCAATTATACAGACCCATTAAGTATACAGACCCATTAAGGAAGCTGTATTTCTTTATACAATATAGGGACAGGCACCTATAAAAAAACCCCGAAAACGGGGTTTAATAATCAAATAGGCATCAATTAATGAATAGCACTTACATAATCCGACAAGATACGAATATCACGATCTGACAGTCTCGCTGCTACCGTCTGCATCATACCCATCTCGCCTTCTTTGGCTGCATCGTTGACACGTTTTTGATCGTCGCTTGCGATATCGTCCACGCGGCCCGCTGCACGGAACAGTTTTAACTGAGTAGCGATATATTCTGCGTGCTGACCACCTAGTTTAGGAAATGCGGCCCAATCATTACCAGCTGCATCTGGACCATGACAGCCTGCACAACCAATCACACCGCGTGACTTATCGCCACCTAAATAAAGCTTGGTTGCTTCTTGATTGGTTGCAGGATTACCAAAGCCCACGCCCCAAGGTGACTGCTCAGCATAGTATCCTGATACGTTAGCCATATCTTGCTGCGACAAATTAGCAACCTGCGACTGCATAATGCCGTTTTTGCGGTATCCAGATTTAAAATTGACCAATTGCTTATATAAGTACTTTACATTTTGACCGCCAAGATTTGGCTGAGCTGGCACGACACTCACTCCATCAACACCATGACAAGCGGCACAGACCGTTTCTGCAATTTGTTTACCTGCATTAGCGTCATATTCAGGAACAATAATAGCAGCTTGTACGCTGAAACTTGCAACACATAAGCTGGCGGCAGCGATTAACTTTTTCATTGATACAGATCCTACTAACTCGCCGTAAGTATTATCTCGATTGATTGTATTAACAGAGCACTCACCAAATCACACAAGCACGTCTATAGCTTGACTAAATTAATCATGAAATTTGCGGTGTTCATAACAAGCAGCCCGAAAGCACTTACTAACATCAGGGTTTATTTGCAATTATTATAGCAAGACTTTAAAGAATTTGCCTACTTAATCATAGTAACTAACGTTTTTTTATCTAAAACTAAGCATACAACATATTTTGTAAATCATCTGCCTGTTTTATAAAATCTTATAGGTATCATTAGGATACTCAAAGGTCTATAAAGTAGAATTGACAGCTAAGTTTCTCGCTACTTACTCATATATTCAATCAATTTGCGATAATCATCATCACTACAGCTATCACATAATCCGCCCGCTGGCATTTGAATCATGCCACCCTTTACAGAATCAATCAGTGCAGGCATACCTTTTCGTTCTATAAGGCGTTGCCACTGAGCGCTATCACCTTTCTTGATGGCATTTAATGCCCCACTGTCATGGCAAGCCGCGCATGAGTCATTGTAGATTTTGGAGATATCAGTTGCTGCATGACTACTCGTCATAGCAATGCTGATGACAAGTGCCACCATACTACTACTCAAGGCTTGGCCTATTTTAATGCTACTAATATTTAATAAACGCATATGATATCCTCTTTAACAGAATAATCATGTCTACAATTATTCGATACATAAACTTGTTAACTGATAATATCTTATATTGTAACGATATATGTCGAGTCAAAGTAGTATTATCTCGTTTAATGTTAGTAACGCTTAAGCGTTGTATGATAATTTTGCTAAGCTGCTATTCACTTTAGTGTTATGCTGTCATATATAGAACGGCAGAGATAAGCAATATACCAAATAGATCATCGTAACACTCATCCTTTATCTGGCTGCTTATTGGTATTAAAAGTCATTCTAAGTTTTGTATTATCGATGTGACAGCTAGCCGCTTATCTTTTTTTGACTTGTTCTGTGATGTTATTTCAAACTTCGTTTTAATTTTTTGATTGTTAATGAGTCATTTATGAGTACCCCGTTTAAAGATGTTGCCGCTGAACATGCGGTGTTTAATACCAAAGCCCGCCAGCGTATCCAGCAAACTGAATTTATGACGTCGGCGCCTACTTTTCGTCTTTGTCCGCCAGATATCGGACTAGAAGTCGCTTTTGCAGGACGCTCAAATGCGGGTAAGTCCTCGGCTATCAATGCGTTAACCAACCAGCGTCAGCTTGCCCGCTCGTCTAAAACGCCGGGACGTACACAAATGATAAACTTTTTCAGCATTGGTGATACCAACAGACGCTTGGTTGACTTACCAGGCTATGGTTATGCAGCTGTCCCGCTTGAGATGAAAAAAGAATGGCAGGTAGAGTTAGAAGAGTATCTGGTATCACGCTCAAGTCTTGCAGGTTTAGTGCTGATGACAGATATTCGCCATCCTCTTAAGTTCTTTGATGAGCAGATGCTACATTGGGCTAAAGATGGCGAGTTGCCTGTCCATATCTTATTGACTAAGGCGGACAAACTCAAATATGGGGCATCAAAAAATGCCTTACTTAATACTCGTCAAGCCCTAAAAAAACTGGGGTTAAACTGTACTATTCAGCTGTTTTCTGCATTAAGAAAAGAAGGCCTTGATGAGCTGGCAGGCGTGATGGGCAAATGGTACGATTACAAACTTGATGATGACAAGCTGGTTGAGTCAAATCTTCAGTCGCTTCCTGCTACTCAGCTAGACGCTGAACCACAAGATGTTAAATCACAAGATAGTCAGTAAGATGCTGAATAACCATCATCTGCATAAATTAAAAAAGGGTTTATCATAATTAGTGATAAACCCTTTTTTTGTTCATTACGTCTCTTATTTTAACCACATAGTAGCTCTGTTAAAGCTTGGGGTGTATCAACTTGATAAGTCGGCTGCTGAGCGGCGAGCTCTTTATTGGTTGCCGTACCATAATCTACAGCAATACTGGTCATACCAAGCTTGTTCGCCATTTGAATATCATAAATACTATCACCGATAAATACAGCTTTAGATATACTGTGCTGCGTATGCTCTAAGATATCTGTCAGCATCTGCGGGTTGGGCTTGGAGCCTGACTCATCAGCACAACGAGTTATCTCAAAGTAGTGCTGGCTAGCAGATGCGGTAAGCACCCTATCAAGACCTCGTCTTTTCTTACCCGTCGCTACAGCCAATTTGCGGCCTTGCTGCTGCAACGTTTGTAACATGCCTTCTATAGGAGTAAAAAACGGTGTACGGTGACTGTTAGGAATGTAGTAGTCAGCATAACTTTGTTGAATAGCAAGCTTTTGTGACTCATTCGCTTGCGGATATAAAATCTCAATACCATTCATTAAACTCAATCCGATAATATCTTTGACTGCTTGATTAGTGGTGCAAAAACCATGCGCCTCTCCAGCAACATGCATGGACTCAACGATTAAACCGATCGAATCCATCAAAGTACCATCCCAATCAAAGATAACCAACGTCTTATCTGCTAAGCGATGATTAGACTGTTTACTCATAAATTTACCTTAGCGCACGGCAATAAACCAAAAATTCGATGTCAATACATTAGTAGTCAATACATTAATATAGGGGAGGGTTAAGTTTATTCTGGCAATGCAGTTTGCTCCGGCAACCAGTCTGCCATATCATCTGGTAACGGGGCGGTAATGATTTTATAGCCTGGAATATCTAGTCGCCATGCGTGCAAGCACAAGCGATGAACGCCTGATTTATCATGTACATTATACTTGTCATCACCCAAGATCGCATGACCGATATGGGCCAAATGTACACGGATTTGGTGCGTGCGTCCTGTCAATGGTTTGGCTTCAATCAAGCTGACTGGCTGACCTGCCAGTATAAAACGGCTATGTACGATGATATCCGTTTGGCTGTCTTTAGATTGCAGGTCCTGATTTTGTGAGGTACTGCTATCCACTTTGACACGGCGCTCACCATTAGCAAGCGTGTAACGTAACAGTGGGGCATCAATACGTTGCTCATTCAGAGCAGGCTGCCCTTTTGCCAGACATAGATAGTGCTTTTGAATGGTTTTGTCAACTAGGTGCTGCTGCAGCACTTTAAGTGTTGAGCGCTTCTTAGAAATCATAAGCAGGCCTGAGGTATCTTTATCAATACGATGAATCAGCTCTAGGTACTTTTTACCAGTCACCTCACGCATGGCCTCGATAACACCAAAATCAAGTCCACTACCGCCATGTACTGCGATACCAGACGGCTTATTGAGTACCAACAGCCCATCATCTTCATACACTACGCGCGCTAATAGGCTCTTCGCAAACTCAGTACTAATGATGGGTTTTTCGCGGGTTGCCAACTGAATAGGTGCGATACGTACGACATCGTCGCGCTCTACTCTATCATGTGCTTTGCAGCGCTTATTGTTCACTCGAACTTCATCTGACCGTATCATTTTATAAATATGAGATTTTGGCAGCCCTTTTAAGCGGTTTAATAAAAAGTTATCTAAACGCTGGTCATGCTGATGGCGAGTAACTTCAAGGTAGTTAACCTTTCCAAAGTTGCTAATTTCATCATCAGCGCTTTGTGGGCGCGTCTTGCTATTGAATATTGCTGGAGCTTCATGGGTAGGTGCATCGTCAGTCATTTTGGAATTTGTCATTTTTAGTTAGGTATTTACACAAAGATTTGTTATAGTTTACCATGTTGAGCGCCAATTAAGCAGAGACTAAGACAATAATCGTTATTGTCTTAAACAACTTATTGTTATCATTATTACTGGCTAGTAATGAGTTGATCTGGCGATTTTTGCACGCATCATCTACTTTCAGGACATCCTGCTCAGTAACGTCTGGCGTGATGTCCAATAAAAGGTATTTATACCAAATTAATCGCTTCGGTGATAATGGCAAACATGCTAAATTATCAAGCGGTAATAGAACACAACTACTCATTAACACACGGCCATGACTTGATTTTTTAATCATTGGGTTGGTGCAGCTGGGTAAGTAATGTTAATCCGATGTTAAGAGTTTACAGCTGCCTGAATATTGGCGGTCAAACAGATAAAACGATTGTCATACAAACAATGTATAGCCTACCGAGCTTGTAAGCCGGTTACCTATTCTGTTTGCCAAGTACGCCCCGCTGAATAACAGTGCAGTGGCACTTTTAACTTAAGATTCTTCTAAGACAGTTAGATGTTATAAAATAATAGATAGATAAAATCATTGAATTAATTTGAGCTGATATTAAGACGTTCGCTAGTGTTAACAGTTTAGACAAAACGGCGAATAAATTGTGACTTTGTGGTAAGTGCTTGGATACCCTTACAAAGTAAACCAGGTACGCCTTATATGTCAATAATCTTTGTAAAACCTAACATAGTAATGTGTTAGGTACTAGCCTTGAAACCAGTATAGGATGATTGGCATTAGATCATGTTACAGCCCTACACTCTGTATCAAAATTACTTAGAACGATTATTTTAGTCACTTTAAACACAGTCGTTAAATTTGAACCAACGATCAGCGACGATGACCTTTTAATTCGATACCTGTATTTATCCGAGCAGTACGCTCGCCCTACATCTACTAATTTTTAGTATTAGCATGACTTATCATCGCCACTTTACTTTGATTATATTTATGTTGTTTGCTGTCCATTTGGCAGCCTGAATAATCTGTTGGTGCTTTTTATCGTTAAAGCCGCTTGATAGCAGATTTTTTATTCAGAACCACTCAATATAATAACCCTTCTTGTCATTGTCCTGTGTACTCATAGGATAATAGTATGAAACGCATTTTGATTAACGCCACTCAAAACGAAGAAATTCGTGTCGCTTTGTGTAAAGGCAATCATCTCTACGATTTTGATCTAGAAAACCGTACCCGCGAGCAAAAAAAATCCAACATTTATAAAGGCCATGTCACCCGTGTCGAGCCATCACTTGAGGCCGTATTCGTTGAATACGGTTCACAGCGTCAAGGGTTTTTGCCTATTCGTGAAATCTCTACCGAATACTTAAGTGGCAACCCACGTGATGAAAATATCAAAAAGCTTATTAAAGAAGGCGATGAGCTGATCGTCCAAGTTGAAAAAGAAGAGCGCGGCAACAAAGGCGCGGCTCTCTCCACTTATGTCTCGCTCGCTGGTCGTTATTTGGTACTGATGCCCAATAACCCTCGTGGTGGTGGTATTTCGCGTCAAATCTCCGGCAAACTACGCGAAGATATGAAGCGTATGCTTGCCAATCTTGATTTGCCTAAAGGTATGAGTGTCATCATTCGTACTGCAGGTATTGGCAAAACTCAAGAAGATCTGCAACACGACCTAAATCATCTGCTCAATATTTGGCAAGCCATTCAAGAACAAAACAAAAAGTACCCATCACCACGCTTGGTTCATCAAGAAGCAGGTGTGGTGACACGTGCGGTACGTGATTATCTGCGTGATGATATAGCTGAGATTTGGATTGATAACGAAAACGCTTACATTGAAGCGGCAGGATTTATCGATGCAGTGATGCCAACACAAGCGGACAAACTACGCAAATATACTGACTACGAGCCTATGTTCGCACGCTTTAGCATTGAAAAGCAGATCGAGACCGCTTACCAGCGTGAAGTACGCCTGCCATCTGGCGGCTCGATCGTCATTGACCAAACTGAAGCGTTGGTATCAATCGATATCAACTCGGCCAAATCTACTAAAGGTTCAGACGTCGCTGAAACTGCCTACCATACCAACTTAGAAGCAGCTGATGAAATCGCTCGCCAATTACGTCTACGCGATATGGGCGGCTTGATTGTCATTGATTTCATTGACATGAATGACAATAAGCACCAAAAAGAAGTCGAAAAACGCCTGGTTGATGCGACCAAATATGACCGTGCTCGTGTTCAGTTCGGCGAGATATCTAAGTTTGGTTTGATGGAGATGAGTCGTCAACGTCTACGCCCATCATTAGAAGAGTCTACTGGCTATATCTGCCCACGCTGTCATGGCAACGGTATGATTCGTGATCTGCGCTCTTTATCATTGTCTATCATGCGCCAAATCGAGCAAATCGCTTTAAAAGAACGTCAAGGTGAAGTACAAGCAGAAGTACCAACTGACATTGCCGCATTTATTTTAAATGAAAAACGCGACAGCTTGGTTTATCTTGAACAAGACAGCGGCACACGTATCACTATCCTGCCACATGCTCACCTAGAGTCGCCCAATTTTAAATTGCATTTTAATCGTGATGGTTTTGCACCGACAAGCTATGAGCGTATCACTGATACGCAGCAACAAGAGCATAATGACCTCGGTTATGACGTTGACTGGCAAACATCAGAAAAAGAACGTCCTGAGCAGCAGCCTACTCGTCAGCCGCGTAAATCAGCTGATAACAAAAGTAGCCCAGACAATCGTGCAAGCAATCAAAGTAACGGACGCGCGTCATCATCGAATGTAGGCCAAAATAGCCATCGAAACAATGGCTCAAATAACGAACCAAAAAATACCGACAACCATCAGCATACTGACAATACGCAAGTAAGTACGCAAGTCTCCTCAGCGCGTGCTGCCACAAGTCATACTACACAGAGTAATCAGCAGGTCTCTACTACGCAGCCAAAAGCTGTTGCTTGGCTGTCTAATCTGTTTGCGCAGGCGCCGCAAGCACAGACTGCAAACAGTGTTAGTAGTCGTGATGCCGCTGAAGCTATTGAGACATTAGTCAATACTGGGGCGCAAAGCTTAGGTTCGTTTGGGCAAGTGGATCGTACAGCGTTAGATAACAGCCAGCATTCATCAAATCAAAGTGATGATCCGCAAAATGTACGTCAGCAAGACGATAACAATACTCAAAGTGTCACTCAATCGTCAAAGCAAAGCGCGCTTGATGATGACAAAAAAGAGAGTCACAGCGACGATAGAAGAAAGCGCAAGTCACGTAAATCAAAATCTTCTAAATCGCGTCAAAGAAAAGATCAGCGCGATGACAACGATAGCGCAGATAATAGTACAGATGATACCAACGATAATAATCGATCTGATACGCAAGATGGACGCGAACGTGATAATAAGCGTGGCAACGATCGTAACGGCAATCGTCGAAACACTCGCCAAGACAACCGTAATAATAATCAAAATGCCAGCGAGCGTACAGAAGATAGTACCTCGAGCGAGCAGTCACGTACGAAACGCAAGCCTCATAGCCAGCGCAACTCACGTGGTAAGCTTGAACGCGGGCAAACCTTAACAGTTGACAATGATACTAAGCAGAATAATCAGCAGTCCACTGCCAATGCGGCAAAAGGTAAACCACAAGCGAATGCTCAGCGCGACCAAGACCCCAATGAAGTAGTATTACAGGTCAATGAAGCGCCGACTAAAAGCAAGGCTTCAGAAGTAGTGCATCTTTCTTTGGACGACAGTAAATCGAGTCAATCGTCGTCTAAAGCTATGGATACGCAAGAAGCTGGTCAGCATAATGTTGATGACAAAGACAAGGCTGCTAAACAACGTCATCCAGACAAATCTGAGACGACAACATCTAAGTCAGAAGATCGCTCATCATCCGCTGCGAGTAGCGCTAAACCTACTGAAAGCTTAGTTGAGAGCAAGGCTCAAAGCGCTGAGTCAAAAGGTAATTCATCTGATAGCACATCATCATTTGAAGAGAGTAAAGAAGAAGTCGCTAATGCTAAGGCAACCTCTCAGCCATCGGCTCAAAAAGTAGCTTTAGAGCCAAAAGCAGCTAAAGCTAGCAGCATACAATCTGCTGCTGATACTCAGCCAGCTGAAAACGATGAGTCTAAAAATGGTAATAAAGCTGATGTGAGAAGCAGTACAAATGAGGATACAAAAGGTAATAACGCCCTCACGTTTACTCACGAGGCCTTATTTGCCGCTCGTTATGTGACTGCTGATAAGTTTGGTCAAGCAAGCAATGACCCACGTGTCGTCCGACGTCAGCAGCCAACACCAGTCGCTGAGACTAATGCACAGGCGAGTTCTGCACCTGCTACCATTCGCGGTACAGTTGGTGAGTTTATTCACGCAACGTTAGCAGATGCACAAAGCCGCTTGGCAGATAAAGGGGTTATCAGCTGCTTTATTCAAGCGATTGAAGCACATACGCAGCATACTGACGCTACTGACCTGACTAACATTGACACTAGTCATGCAGACGATAGCCAAGATGAGGCTTTTGACTTTAGTAATTATGGTTATCAGCCTTTAGATGCTGATTACTTGACCCAGTTTGATGCCATGACTCAAGCAGCGAGCCAATTTGCTACTGCTCAAGGCAAGACAGAGGTCGCACCTCAGGCTATTGGTCAACGTGCTAGTAATGATCCACGTGGGCAGCATCCTGACTATCGTGCTGAAGAACAGCAGGCCATATTGAGCATTTCTGATGACCATCAAGTCGATGCTCATGAAACCGCAGCCGCTGCATTGGCCAGTGAAGTACAAGCTGACGACATCACTGTTGAGAGTGAACAGCTGTTAAAAGCAGATCAGGCGTTACTTGATGATAGCAAAGCTGCTGAGCATAGCGATGCTACAAAAGAGGACAGCCAAGCAGCTAAATCAAAGACGACTATTGCCAGTTATAAAAACATGATCGAGAGTGTCGCTGAGCAGCTGCTGCCACAGACTGGTATGTTTAATTTGACCACGCCAAAGGTGCCAAAAGCGCGTAGTCGTAAGCCAAAGTCTGAACATATAAAGCCTACGCAAGCTGAAAAGTCTGAAAATGACCATTCAAGTAGCGACAGTTGATTATTAGCCCTGATATAATTTGTATAATTGGTATAACGCAACTTTTATAGCAATTTTATACTTATAATTTAAAAAGCCCCAAAGTTACCAGTAACTTTGGGGCTTTTTAATGTTTATATAGTAATCAGATAGTGTTAGTGCTATAACGCTTTAATGAGCGGAAGCTCCGTTACCGCGTAACTTATTGACCATAGTAAAGATAGCGACCACTACCGCACCAATAATAAAGCCTATCAAACCATTTAACAGCGCTGTCGTCACACTTTCAAAAATGCCGGTTAAGTGCGCCAGATCCTCTACTCCATGATGTAAAAAACTGATACCGTGCACTAAAATACCGCCGCCCACTAAGAACATCGCCAACGTGCCAGCGATAGATAGAAACTTCATCAATTTTGGTGCAGCTGCAAACATCACCTTGCCAAGCTTTTGTTTAAAACTGCTTTCTTGCTCCATTAAATGCAAGCCTGCGTCATCTATTTTGACAATACCGGCAACCAAACCATAAATACCAACCGTGATAGCAATCGCTAAAATAGACAATACCAGACTACGCTCTAACAATGTGGCACTCGCCGTTGACCCCAAAGCGATGACAATAATCTCTGCTGATAAAATAAAATCTGTACGTATCGCGCCTTTGATTTTTTCTTTTTCAAATGCCACCAAATCCACTGTTTCATCGGCATTGGCAAGGCGACGCGCACTTTGTTCTTCGTCATGCGGCAAAGCATGTGGCCAAAATCTATGGATAACTTTTTCAGCGCCTTCATAAACCAAAAATAAACCACCGCACATTAATAAAAAGGTTACCAATGGTGGGTAAACGGCACTGATAAGCAGCGCAGCTGGCACCAAGATAAGTTTATTAACAAAGGAACCTTTTGCTACCGCCCAAACAACTGGCAACTCGCGATTGGCTTTGACACCAGTGACCTGTTCAGCGTTTAGCGCAAGATCGTCACCCAATACACCAGCGGTCTTTTTGGCCGCAACCTTAGTCATTACTGAAACATCATCTAATATCACACTGATATCATCAAGTAGGGTTAATAAACTGGCACCTGCCATGCTCTCTCCTTAGCGTAAAATCGCTCAAATAGTTAATAAGTATTAAAATTGATCATGTTGATTTGTCTTGTTTACTGTAGCCTACTGAGCTACTGCAACATATGAAATAGTAGGAATGTAGCTTATTTTACTTTTTTGTTCGATCATTACCAAATTATTAGTTAAGTAAGTTTTGGTTTTGACTGTCATTTATAAAAATATGTTAGTATATGGCACTTTATCACTATTTATGTTATGACTCACTGCTTACTTTATAATTGAGATGATTCGTCATCATAGCCAGAGTGTTGTAGCTTAGAATTTATTCATTTGACTGCTGATAAATAAAGAGACTTATATCGTCTGTCTTTATACTGAGTTTTTATTACAATCATGATCAAGCGCGTCCGTTTATAGGAAATGCCGTATGTCCTTACCTTCTGTATCTACTAGCCTAAAGCCTGCTAACATCTCTACTCGTCGTAAGCTCTCAGGCGCCATTATCAGTGCGCTACTAGTTACTGTCGCGACAGGCTGCTCAAACAATACTGCCGATACTACCAGCAAGACCAATGTGGTAAGTAGCACAAAGGCAAGTAGTACAACCAGCACCTCCAAACCTGCTGCCGATAGTGATCAATCGGTCGTTACAGCATTGCAATCGAACCTAGGAGCGTCTGGTATCGACGAAAAAATTGTCTCCGCAGTACCAACAGAGATGGATGGTATTTATTGGGTAACCGCTGAAGGGTTGCCAGCATTTTTTACTGATAAGTCAGGCAAACATATCATTCAAGGTCAGATCATCTCTGTCGGACAAGGCGAACCTGTCGATATTAGTGGTGCGTTAGTTGCTCGCACTGCGCAAGAGGCGCTCAAAGCTGTAGACAAAAAAGACATGATCATTTATCCAGCTAAAGGCGAGACCAAGTCAGTGGTGTACTCTTTTACCGATGCTGATTGTCCTTACTGCACTAAATTGCATTCAGAAATGGATGAGCTCAATGCGCTAGGGATTGAGGTTCGTTACCTAGCTTGGCCTCGTAGCGAAGGAAGTATTCCCAAAATGGAAGCCATTTGGTGTAGTGAAGATCGTGTTGCGGCTATGAATCAGGCAAAATCAGGCGCCAATGTCATGGCTCCTAGCTGTGAGAGTCCAGTAAAAGAGCAAATAGAATTGGGCGCCCGCCTTGGTGTACGCGGAACGCCTGCCATCTTTACTGAATCTGGTCAGCAGATTGGTGGTTATCTACCAGCTAAACAATTGGCACAGACAGCGATCGATGCCAGCTAATCGCCTACTATAATATCATCGGCTTTAGCAACAGTCAGCTTAGGTAGACGTCACAATTGCTTGTCGGTATGATACGGTGAGATGCTATATAAAAATGGCTTTATTGGTAATAGTTAACGTTACAAGAGCCATGTTTTCATCTTATATAATTTACTATCATTTAATTTTCTGAGGATACTGTGAGTAAATCGATCAAACTAGCGATACTTGGCCTAGGTACCGTCGGTACTGGCGTGGTCAATCTAATCAATGATAACTTAGCTGAGCTTAAACGTCGTAGTGGACGCGACATTATTATTACCGAAGTTGGTACACGTCGTCAGCGTGATGATATCGACCCTAGTATCGTCCAAAACGATGATTTGATGGCAATTGCTGCAAGTGACAACGTCGATATTGTCATCGAAGTCATTGGTGGTACAACTCTTGCCAAAGACATTATTATGCATGCCATTAAGAATGGTAAACACGTCGTTACAGCCAACAAGGCGTTACTTGCTGAGCATGGTAATGAGATATTTGCGTTGGCGGAGGCCAATCATGTGCACGTGGCTTATGAGGCAGCAGTGGCAGGTGGTATTCCTATTATCAAGGTTATGCGCGAAGCACTTGCCGCCAATAAAATAGATTGGTTAGCTGGTATCATTAACGGTACTGGTAACTTCATCATGACTGAGATGCGTGATAAAGGGCGTCCATTTAAAGACGTTTTGGCAGAAGCACAAGAGCTTGGCTATGCTGAGGCAGACCCGACATTTGATGTTGAAGGTATTGATGCTGCTCACAAGCTTGCTCTACTCGCCTCTATCGCCTTTGGCATTCCATTACAGTTTGACAAAGTATATTGCGAAGGTATCACTGGTATTACGCTACAAGACGTCAACTACGCTGAAGAGCTGGGCTATCGTATCAAGCATTTAGGCTTTGCCGTTCGCCGGAGTAGTAAAGATGATCCACAAGGCAGCGCTGGCATTGAGCTACGCGTACATCCAACATTGATCCCGCAAGACGCTTTACTTGCCAATGTGAATGGGGTAAAAAACGCGGTACTGGTGAACTCACATCCTCTAGGACAAACGCTGTATTGCGGTGATGGCGCAGGCGCAGGCGCTACCGCCTCAGCAGTAATGGCAGATGTCATGGATCTTGTACGTGTATTAGGCCCCAACGATCGTAACAGTCATAGCGAGCACAGTAATCATGTGCCTCATTTGGCGTTTATGCCGGAAGAGCTATGTGATACGCCTGTCTTACGTGCCGAGCAGATGATAACAGGCTATTATCTGCGTGTACACGCTTATGACAACCCAGGCGTATTGGCGGATATCACTCGCATCTTAAGTGATGCTGGTATCAATATCGACGCTATTTTACAAAAACCTGCTCACAAACTTGGACAAGTACCTGTCATTATTTTGACATTACCAGTCATTGAAAGTCAGATGAATCTGGCGATTGAAAAGATCGAAAAATTGACTGCGGTTGCTGATAAAGTCGTCCGTATTCGCTTAGACGAGTTGGCCTGATGATATAAATCAGTAGTGACCAGTGAGTTATCTTAGTAAACCTTGATTTTTATCTTAACAATGCACATTATAATAATGATTCTTTATTAACGATTAGTGAGGCACAGTGTTCATCTAAAGCGCTGAGTTTTAATTTAAAACAGGTAAATGAGGCAGAATAACGATGTCGAACGATGCAATTGTAATTATTAATGGTGCGCGTACGCCAATGGGCAGTTTTCAAGGCGCTTTAAAAGATGTCAGTGCTACAGAGTTAGGTGCGACAGCTATCAAAGCAGCCGTTGAACGTTCAGGTGTGAGCAGTGACAATATTGATGAAGTCATTATGGGATGTATCTTGACCGCTGGATTGGGTCAAGGCCCTGCTCGTCAAGCCATGCGTCAGGCAGGTCTACCTGATGAGACTGGCGCCGTGACGATCAACAAACTTTGTGGTTCGGGTCTAAAAGCGGTTATGCAGGCGCATGATGGTATCAAAGCAGGTAGCTTTAATGTGGCTGTCGCTGGTGGTATGGAGTCGATGACTAATGCGCCATATATTATGCCAGGGGCACGTGGTGGCTATCGCATGGGGCATAAAGAAGTCAAAGACCATATGTTCTTAGATGGTTTAGAAGATGCAGAGACTGGTCGCTTGATGGGTCAGTTTGCGCAAGAGATGGCCGATGAAAAAGGCTATACGCGTGAACAAATGGACGAGTTTGCGATTGAATCACTAAATCGTGCGTTGACTGCGATCAAAGATGGTCATTTTAAAAACGAGATTGAGCCTGTCACTTTTGAGACTCGTAAAGGCGAACAAACGGTCGAGGATGATGAAGAGCCAGGTCTTTCTAATGCAGATCGTATTCCTAACCTACGTCCTGCGTTCGCCAAAGAAGGCACCATCACTGCAGCTAATGCCAGCTCAATCTCAGACGGTGCTGCTGCTGTCGTGATGATGAAAGAGTCACAAGCGCAGTCTGAAGGTCTAGACTACCAAGCTCGTATTATTGCGACTGCCTCTAACTCTCGTCATCCAAGTGAGTTTACCATTGCTCCGATTGGTGCGATCGAAAAAGTATTGGCTAACGCAGATTGGTCAGTTGAAGACGTCGATCTTTGGGAGATCAACGAAGCCTTTGCGATGGTCACCATGGCGACTATGGATGCAGTGAGTATTGACCATGCCAAAGTCAATATCGAAGGTGGTGCTTGCGCTTTAGGTCATCCTGTAGGTTGCTCAGGCGCTCGTATCCTGATCACGCTTATCAACTCATTACAGCGCACTGGTGGCAAAAAAGGTATTGCAACCTTATGTATCGGTGGCGGTGAAGCGGTAGCAGTAGCTATTGAGTTGTCTTAATCAAAAGACATTGTCAAAAGCTTTTATTATGACGCTATTGGATATGTCGTCACAATGCATCTAGTCAGATGACTGTGTAATACTTATCATTTTGATACTGATAACTCCATAACCGTACTATTAATCAATAGTACGGTTTTTTTTGTGTGCATGGCATACAACAATATGGTTAATATTTATGTGTGTAAAAATGCGTTAACTTATACCCAATTGATGTTATGACACTTACAGCCTATTACATGCAATTACGTCAGTTGCACATTTTGCTACCTTGCTTCTATATCTCAAGTAAAATCGCGATGTTACGATAGTTACAAGTTGATGCAGTCACTGTTTAGTTGTCAGTCAACAATGATAAGCATGATTCTTTATCGTTACTGACTGAATTCACTACTTATAACTGCAAATAATGAAGTAGAGGAAGAGTCGGTGTATTCTGACTTATTCAACGACATATTTATCATTGGCGTTATTTTTTGACGCTACTATTTTATTTATAAATAACCATTTACTCATATAAAAGGAAGACAATAATGAGCCAACTAATTCGCTTACAAGACATCCAAGCAACTCATCGTGACCTTATTGGTGATGACTATTATGACCCAACAGGCAAAACTGCTTACGGTGTCAATGAAGAAAAAATCGGTAAGATCGATGGCGCACTAGTAGAAGATACTACTGGCCGTATTCGCTATCTAATCGTTGACGCAGGCGGCTGGTTTAGCTCAAAAGAAGTTTTAGTACCAGCGGGTTTAGCGCGTATTGTTGGTGATGATGTATTCTTTGATAGTTTAACCAAAGCACAAGCTGATGCCATGGAAGAGTATGATCATGACTATCAGTATAGCTATAAAGAGCAGTACGAAAAAGATCGTCAAGCATTTGTAGCTGACACTGTACCAGCAGAAGAGCGTATGGAAGTTGCAGACCATGCTTATGATGCACCAAACACGCTAGAACTACTAGAAGAGCGTCTGACAGTAAATAAAGATCGTATCGTTGCAGGCCTAGTAAAAGTCGGCAAGCATGTTGTGACTGAAGAGCGTAACGTGGAAGTTGATCTTGAAGAAGAGCATGCTAACATTCAACGTACTACTGTAGATCGTCCATCAGAGCGTCGCATTGGTGACGTGACTGATAACGAGACTATCGAAGTTGAACTAGAAGCTGAACGTGCTCGTGTTAACAAAGAGACTTATGTTTCAGAAGAAGTTAATGTCGGTAAGACCACTGAGCGTCACACTGAAACTATTGTAGAAACTATTCAGCGTGAAGAGCTAGATATTGACCGTGATGGTAATGTTGTTGACCGTGAAGGTAACATCGTAGACCGTGATGGTATCACTGCTGAAGATGTACGTAGCGCACGTGGTATGTAATATTCTGATCTATCGTTTATCCTAATATGATAACTGCGATTAGGTAGCGTGAATATATAGCTAAGTAATCATCCTTAGCGAATTAAGGTCAGAGTTTGTCTCTGGCCTTTTTTTATGTCTTTCCCATGAATAATAGGCTTATATATCGTTATCTAATCATACTAGTAAAATACTTGCCAATAATAAGGAACGTAATGATGAATACTAACCATGAAAAAGAGACCCATAATAAATACAGTGCAAACAAAAGCGAAAACCAACGAGCGGGCACGACACCGCCAACAGCGTCTACGGCAAAGCTAGAGGATCATGCAGGAGAGAATAAACTGGCAGCGCCGCATACTACGGATAGCAGTGCTATTAGTAACCGTCTAGAACTACTAGAAGAGCGTCCAGTCATCAACAAGGAGCGCCTAGACGTCGGTAAAGTGACAGTGACTAAGCATACCCGTACCAAGTCTATTGAAGTGCCAATTGAGCTAGTAGAAGAGTATGTCACAATTCGCACTGAGTACAACGATGCTGAAAGCCAAGATCTGCTATCAGGTAACTATGATGAAAAAGACATTTTGCGCCATGTTGAACCCTCATTAGATAGTAAGGCGGTAGTCACTATCAATGGTAAACAAATAGAGGTTGGCGATTCTCCTATCGAGATCGTTTTATCACGTCAAGTAGCAACCATTACAAAAGATACTTATGCTATTCAAGAAATCGAAGTCAATAAGACCACGCATACGCATACAGACAGTATCCAAGTTGAGCTACAACATGAAGAACTAGATGTAACCGAGGAAGGGTTTTTAGAGCACGAAACTTCTCGTGTTCGTAAAGACTAGTCCTACCCGAAGCAAACTTATTTATTAAAAATAAGCGTGTTAAAGTTGAAAGTTAGAATATAAAAAAAGCAACGTGAACGTTGCTTTTTTTATGTCAGAATTAAAGTATACGGCTATTAATGCCTAGGTCTTATTACACTCGTAAGTACTGATATCCGTTTCGTCCTCGCCTGCTGTACGCATGACGCCTGTTGCACGCTCTTCGTGTGCCACGCGCCACTGAGTAAAGCCTTGACCACCATCCATAGCTGTATCAACTTCAAATACTTCAGGGTTGGTGCCTTCATTGGTTTGCATCAATGTAACTGTACCCATATCAGTACCGATAACCACTTGATTGGTTTCATCTTTATAAGTCGCTTCAACTTTTAAAGCAGGTGTACACAAATAAGTTATTTGAGTCAGATCAGTATTAACATTGGCAATCGTATCATCCTGCACTTCATTTAACGAAGCATCCTCAGTCGCGACGACGGTATCACTAGGGTCTGCTGGATCAGCTGACATTGGTACTGACTCTTCAGCGTTGATGCTATCCTCTAGGCTCGGCTCTGGCTCTTGCTGCTGCTGACAAGCACTGATGCTAATCGCACTAGCGAGTAAACCTGTCATCAAAGCCGTCATACGTAATTGTTTTAATTGTCCTAGATTCATCATTGTCTCCCAGATTGTTATGGTAAATACTATAGCGTGTCCGCCTATATTCGCCTATGTTGAATTTGTAAACAGTCATGACAAATTATCAAAATTCTTATTTGATAATCATACGGGCCTATCCATAGCCTACGTTAGGTAGCCAATGTTTTTGCATAAAAATACCTATCGCTGCTAACAGGGATAGGTAATTAAAATACGCAATTAGGTATAATTTTTGGTGTTAGATTTTTCCATGGCATTGTTTATATTTTAGACTAGAACCACAAGGACAAGGCGCGTTACGGCTGATATTCATACCGGCATACGGGTTTGGTTCAGCGTCACTTGCATTATCAGGAATACTGACTCCTGCACTTACGCCTGCTGCTACGCCTCCAGCAAGATTGACACGCACCTGACCGTTTGCCCGTTCACCTTGGTTTTGAGGGCGCGGCGTTGGTTGCGGTTCACCTGATAAGTTATCGACATCGTTATGCTCGAACTGCATTTTCATGCGCTCAGCATCTGCACGTTGCTGCGCTTCTAGTGCTTCTAACTCTTCTTTAGTTGGAATATGGACACGTGATAGATCTTGCACTGTCTCTGATTTGATAGCACCTAGCATCATCTGAAACAGCTCAAAGGACTCACGCTTATATTCTTGCTCAGGGTTCTTTTGTGCATAGCCACGCAAGTGAATGCCTTTACGTAGCTGATCCATCTGTGTTAAATGCTCTTTCCAATGCTTATCAAGGCTTTGGAGCATAAAGTGACGCTCAAGCTGGGCGGCGCTTTGCTCACCCATTTGTTCACGGCGACCATGATAATGCGCTAGTGCTGTTTCGATAATTTTTGCTCGCAAGCCTTCTTCATCAAGACGACGGTCTTCATCGAGCCAATCATTGAGTGGCATGTAGACTTTGAACTCTTCTTCAAGCTCATCTTCTAATCCATCAACATTCCACTGATCGTCGACAGAACCTGGCGGGATAAATTGATTAATCATGGCATTATAGACTTCATGATGCATCACTTCGATGGCATCCAGTAAATCCATATCATCGAGCAAATCATCACGCTGAGCATAAATAACTTTACGCTGCTCATTGGCCACGTCATCATACTTTAGCAAGTTTTTACGCGCATCGAAATCTCGGCTCTCAACCTTACCCTGAGCGTTTTCAATCGACTTTGACACCATCTTATGTTCGATAGCTTCGTCTTCTTTGAGACCCATAGCACGCATCATATTGACCACGCGATCACCAGCAAAGATACGCATGAGATCGTCTTCAAGCGATAAGAAAAAGCGCGACATACCAGGGTCACCCTGACGACCGGCACGGCCACGTAGCTGGTTATCGATACGACGAGACTCGTGGCGCTCAGAGCCGATAATATGCAAACCACCCGCGGCGACCACTTGATCGTGCTTGATTTGCCATTGGGCTTTTAGGCGTTGCATCTCATCAGCACTGACTGAGTCTATGTCTTCAATAAATGACTGCCAGTTACCACCCAAGATGATATCGGTACCACGGCCTGCCATGTTGGTTGCAATAGTCACGGATTTTGGGCTACCCGCCTGCGCGATGATGTCAGCTTCACGCTCATGCTGCTTGGCATTTAGGACGTTATGTTTCACGCCTTCTTGATCCAGCAAATAAGACAGCTCTTCACTGGCTTCAATCGTCGCGGTACCGACTAGGACGGGCGCGCCCTTATCTTGTATCTCTTTAATCTCGCGAATAATGCCTTTATATTTGCCGAGTTTGGTTAAGAAAATCTGATCATCCATATCAACCCGCGCAATAGGCTTATGGGTTGGGATGACAATCACTTCCAAATCGTACGTCGACTTAAATTCTGCCGCTTCGGTATCGGCCGTACCAGTCATGCCTGATAGCTTGTCGTATAAACGGAAAAAGTTCTGGAAAGTTGTGGTCGCAAGCGTCTGGTTTTCGGCTTGAATCTCAACGTTTTCTTTGGCTTCAACCGCCTGATGCAGACCTTCTGACCAGCGACGGCCTGGCATCGTACGACCCGTATTTTCATCAACGATGACCACTTCGCCTTCATCGACGATATAGTGCACGTTTTTGACAAATATGTGATGGGCGCGAATAGCCGCTTGTACGTGAGCTAATAATGGTAAACGGCTTGGACTATACAGACTCTCGTTTTCACCAAGCTCGCCTACTTCGATTAAGAAACTCTCAATCTTTTCGTAGCCTTTTTCGCTGATTTCGATTTGACGGTTTTTTTCATCAATCCAAAAATCTTCATCTTCATTATTCTTATTGGCTTCTTCATCTTTTGAGCGCACAAGCACCGGAATAATAGTATTAATCAGTGCATACATCCTTGATGAATCTTCTGCTTGACCTGAGATGATCAAAGGCGTACGCGCCTCATCGATTAAGATAGAGTCAATCTCATCAATGATACAAAAGTTCAGCGGGCGCTGCTTTTTCTCGCTGAGACTAAAGACCATATTGTCACGCAGATAATCAAAACCGTATTCGTTATTGGTACCGTAGGTGATGTCCGCTTGATAAGCATCGACCTTTTCTTGTGCTGGTTGCTGTGAGTAAATCACTCCAACCGTCAGTCCCAAAAAGTTAAATAGTGGACGGTTCAAGTCCGCATCACGAGCGGCCAAGTAATCGTTGACCGTGACCACGTGGACACCTTTACTACTAATAGCATTTAGATAAATCGCCAAGGTCGCCATCAAGGTTTTACCCTCACCGGTCTTCATCTCAGCGATTTTGCCTTCGTGCAAGGTGATACCACCGATCAGCTGCACATCATAGTGACGCATGCCATTGACCCGCAGTGACGCTTCACGGCAGACGGCAAACGCTTCAGGCAATAGCGCATCTAAGCTCTCACCTTTTTGAAAGCGCGCTTTGAACGCTTCTGTTTTTTGTTGTAATTGTTCATCAGACAGAGCTTGCACGCCAGCCTCTTGGGCATTAATCTTGGTGACCACCTTACGCATACGTTTTAGTTCGCGGTCATTTTTGGTGCCAACCACACTGCCTACAATCTTTGATAACATAATTTTTTAACCTATGGAAATATTCGATAATTAGCGTAAATATAGTCAGCACAACACAAAATCGATAAGTGACGATAAGTAAATAGTCACTTATGATAGATATAAATCGTCGTTGTGCATTGCTTGCAAGCGTGTCTTCGTACTAAAAACCCATGTTTTAATAGCACTATGCTCTTATAAAATACATCGACTATAGTAGCCAAAGCTTTAATCGCCGTCCTATCATCATCCGACCCAGTACTATCTGATGAAGCATCGCCAATAAAATGTGCCGTCATTATATATGGTTATGGCGCTGATGAATACAAGGGCAACTGGCGGATATTTGCCAGCGCGGAAACGTGGCAGCTCATGTTAAAATGGTACTTATTTGGCTATCGCCAAGCGCTGTTATCTACCTACCATGCACCCAACTCTATGCGTTTTATCAGCAATATTTAAGCCAAGCAATATAAGAGATTATGAATGTCTGCTAAACCACTTGATGCAAACCATACCAATACCGAAACCCTAACCATAGGCGATGCTGTCTACGATTTGGCCCATCATACGCCAATGATGGTGCAGTATCTGACCATGAAAGCGCGCTACCCAAATGCCTTGTTGCTCTATCGAATGGGCGATTTTTATGAGCTGTTTTTTGATGATGCCAAGCGTGCCGCGCAGATATTGGACATTACTTTAACGCGCCGCGGCACTGACAAAGCCGGCAACACTATCGCGATGGCAGGTGTACCCTTTCATGCTGCAGATAGCTACATGGCACGGCTCATTGCCGCTGGGCAAACGGTGGTGGTCTGTGAGCAAATCGATGAGGCAGCCGATAGCAACTCTTATCCAAGCATCGGCGAAAAAAGCAAAAAAGATAATACGCTACACAATAAAGGTAGCACTAAAGCCGCTAAGGCTAAGCCGCCCACCATCATGCGCCGCGAAGTGGTCAAGACGCTGACTGCTGGGACGATAACCGATGATGCACTTATCGCGCCCAATCAGACGCCTACTGTCGTCGCCATCGACATCGCCACACCGAATCCAAAGGCAAAAGATCGTAAACTGCCTATCCAAGCTGCAATCAGTCAACTGGACTTGACGGCAGGGACGCTCACCACTCAAACCCTAAGTGTGGATAGTAGTACAAGCGTTGCAACTGGAGAGAATAGTGATATAGCAACGCTACAAGCGCAAATGCTCACTGTCTTGGCACGCTTTGCCCCTAGTGAGTGTATCATCAGTGAAGCCACCAGTGAAGACTGGCTACTGTGGTTACGTAGTCATCTCGACTGCCCTATCATCGAAGTGGCGGCCAATGACTTCCACCGTGAGCACGCGACCGCAACGCTGTGTCAGCAGTTTGACGTACAGCGCTTAGATGGTTTGGGTATTAGTGATGCGCCCCTCAGTCAATCTAGCTGTGCTGCGCTGATACATTATGCACGCCAAACGCAGCAGCGCCAAGTGCCGCAGGTCAACCAGCTTATCGTTGAACACAGTGACGACTATCTGATTATCGATGCCAATAGCCAACAAAATCTTGAGCTATTTAGCCCTGTCAGTGCTAATGGAACGTCTCTAATATCGGTACTTAATCATTGCAAAACGCCCATGGGACGACGGTTATTGGTACAGCAAATGAAGCGTCCATTACGCTTACATACCCGTATCAACCAGCGTTTGGATGCGATAGCCAGCCTAATAGACGTAGACAGAGTAAAAAACCATTCATCCAATAAAAATGCGATGTTAATCACACACTTAGTCACACACTTACGCGACACCCTCAATGCCATTGGTGATATCGAGCGTATTAGCAGTCGTATCGGCCTGATGAGCGCCAAACCGCGCGACCTACGTAAGCTTGCCGATGGGATTGCCAGTAGCAATCAGCTAACGACGCTACTGACCGAAGCGGGCATCCATCCTGAGCACACAGGATTACTACCAATGCTGATGCAGCAACTACCCGCTCAGCTGCCAGCCGTACAAGCGGTCGCCGACCTTATCGAGCGCGCTATTGTCGTAGAGCCCCCTGCTCATATTCGTGATGGCGGTATGCTTGCAGCGGGTTATGATGCAGACTTTGATCGCTTGACCCACTTGCATGACAATATCCAAGCGACCCTTGATGAGATGGCAGAACGCACGCGGCAAGAGTGTCAGCTACCAAGTCTAAAAGTCGGCTTTAACAAAGTCAGCGGCTTTTATTTTGAGCTACCCAAGATGCAGGCCCAAAATGCGCCCAGCCACTTTGTCCGTCGCCAAACCCTCAAAAACGCTGAACGCTTTATCACTGATGAATTAAAGGCAGTCGAAACCGAATATCTAAGCGCACAAACCTTGGCACTGGCGCGGGAAAAACAGCTGTATCAGCAACTGCTGACCACGCTTGGCGACCATCTGACCGAACTACAACAGTTAAGCGCTGCCATCGCTCAGATAGACGTGCTGAGTAACTGGGCGCAGCTGGCTATGACTCATAACTGGCAACGTCCAGTCATGCATAATGGCGTATCAAATAACGATATAAATAGTAAAAACGCAAAAAAAGACGCTGGCTTACAAGGTAGCCAACGAAACCAACAGAGTCAGCAAAACCAGCTAAACTTTGACGGCGCTACTCAAAGTCAGGCTCAAAGCCAACTGTCAGATCAAGCGCAAAACCAAACCAGCATTGATATCCGTCAAGGTCGTCACGTCGTCGTCGAAGCGGCATTAAATCCAGCCAATACGCACCATCGAAACGCCCCAACTGAGCATCTTAGTCATTTCGTTGCCAACGACTGCGCGCTTGGCAGCGATGAGCATCCCGAACGCTTATTAATCATTACTGGCCCTAATATGGGCGGCAAATCAACCTATATGCGCCAGACTGCCCTGATCGTCTTGCTCGCTCATTGCGGCAGCTTTGTACCGGCTGAACATGCCCTTATCGGAGATATTGACCGTATCTTTACCCGTATTGGTTCAGCTGACGATCTGGCTGGTGGCAAGTCAACCTTTATGGTCGAGATGATTGAGACGGCCAATATTTTAAACTTGGCGACGGATAAATCACTGGTGCTTATGGACGAAGTCGGACGCGGTACGGCAACCACTGATGGCCTTGCTATCGCGCACGCCTGTGTCAACAGGCTACTTGAGATTGGTTGCTTGACCTTGTTTGCCACTCATTATTTTGAGCTGACTGCCCTAGCAAATAATAAGCAGGCAAACAACGAGCTGGCAAATAATAAGCAGGCAGACAACGAACTATCAAACGATGAGCTGACAAATAAAAACGACAAGATTCGCAATGTGCATGTCGCGGCAAGCGACGTTGATGGGCAGCTATTACTGCTACATCAAATCCGTGAGGGCGCGGCAAGCTCCAGCTTTGGGTTGCATGTTGCCAAGATGGCAGGCATACCGACGCAAGTGCTAAGTGACGCCAAGCGTTATCTTATCGACAACTTAAAGTCTGAGCAGACCAAAAGCACTGATGACAAAAATGAATTAGCTAAGTCGGCAAATGATAAAGCCCAGCCATTCGATCAAAGTGATATAACTGAGGCGACTGTAGAAACCAATGCACAGGCGAGTTATCTATCAGATAATAAACAACAAAAACAATTGCTTAGCTTATATGACGAGCTGATAAATACTGATCCTGACAGTCTAACGCCTAAGCAAGCTCATGACTTATTGTACGATCTTAGACAACGCATCAGTCGCTAAAGGGGTTTGTTAAAATCGTTTAAAAGCGCTAAAATATGCATTATTTTCATTATTCTATTCAGGCATTAGCCGAATCAATAACAGGTAGACCTCAATATGACCTTCGTCGTTGCAGATAATTGTATTCTTTGTAAACATACTGACTGTGTGGAAGTCTGCCCTGTGGACTGCTTTTATGAAGGGCCAAACTTCCTTGTCATTGATCCTGATGAGTGCATCGACTGCGCACTATGCGAGCCTGAATGCCCAGCCAATGCGATCTTCTCAGAAGATGAAGTGCCTAAAGGGCAAGAAATATTCATCCAGCTGAACGAGGAGCTGGCGCAAAAGTGGCCAAACATCACGGAGATGAAGCCGCCTATGCCAGACGCTGAAAAGTGGGACGGTGTCGAGGGTAAGATTCAGTATTTAGAGAAGTAGATTTTTAATACTGCTTTTTAAATCTAAAAACCATTTAACGCTGTGATAACGTTAAATGGTTTTTTTATAGACTCTTTATAGACCGATAATAATACCTATCCAACCTAGGCAAATCATCGGTATGCACCGGTTGCTGCGCATTAAAAAATTCAGCTTGAGCCAGCTTTTGACTACCGGGACAGGCAAAGTTACATAGCATGATATTTTGTAGATTGACGCTGCCGTATTTGGTCAGCACGTGGGCAGTATCTCCAAATACTTCTTGCCAGTTTTTGAGAATGGTTTGGGTATAGCCATGCTCCTTTCGCGGTATGCCAATGATGTTTGCCATGATATCGTTGCTGTTGGCTTTGAATTGTGTCAACGCTTCAAGCGTGTACAGATTACTCGCAACATGTTGACCTTGAAAGGCATCAATGAGCATAAAATCATAACGGGCTTGTTTATTTCGGGTCAAATAACCTCGAGCATCATCACCTATAAACTCAATATTTGCCGCGATGGGTGCTTTTAAAAAGTGCTTTTCGATAATCTTTGGCAAGTCTTTGTCGATGTCTATAACGGTAAGCGCCATTTCAGGATTGTAATGTGCCACTTCACTTGGTGTGCCCATACCTGCCCCGCCCAAAAACACCAAGGTTTCGGGCTTGGTTTGTCCAATGGCTTCTACGGCAATCTCACCATACCAATGGCAGTTTTTTTGGGTGGCGTATACCCAGCAGCTACTCGTCGACTGTCCTGGCTTGTCAGTGATAGTGACTGCCAAGTCTCTACCCGCCAGCGTATCTTTGATAAACCAAGCCCCCGTCGCGGTTTGATAGCCAGTATCCACTCTGTTCATCATAATAAACGCCACCGTCATGACTAGTGCCGAGGTAAAGAGCAAATAGTTGGTGACATGATCAGACGCCTTGATAGGCTCGTCGTTCTCTATTTGGATGGCAAGCTTGGTACAGAGCCATGCACTAAATGCCAATGATGCTATAAATAGCGCCAAGCTACTCATAAGCCCAATATAAGGCAACAAAAAAATCGGCGTCACGGTTGAGCCAAGTACGCTACCTACCGTGGTAATCGCTACCATCGTGCCAGCGTTTTTGCCCGCGTCAACACCGTCGTCATTTTTGTATTTCAATGACAAAAACTGGGTAATAAGAGGAATGGCAGTCGAGCCGAATGCTAGCCCTACCCCAAACAGCAATCCGACACCGATGGCAGCGATGATAGGGCTGTCGGTACTGGATGTCATGGCTGCCAGTAGGGGCAACTGAATGATACAGGCGATCGCATGGGAGATGGCGGACAATGACAACACGTATCCGGCCTGCAACAGTGCTCGCCTTGGGGTTCGCGCCGCTTGTGATAAGCGCCCACCATACCAGTAGCCGACCGCGATAGCGATCAGTACCATCGCCAATATCACCCCAGTGATAGAGATGGATGAGCCGATATAAGTCGCTGATATACGAATGGCATAAATCTCGATACCAAGTCCAGCAAACCCTTCAAGTAGCGCAATGACCAAACATATCATTAAGACTTTTTTTTGCATAAATCTGACTCATTAATGTGGTGAGCGTATATGCAAGGATTTTACACTATTCTTATTATTAGATGGGATGGTAGCTGTGGTTGATTATCTATGATGATTTATAAATAAAAAAAGCCAAATGTGAGGTTTAGCTTTTTGAAGTAAGGCATATGAGTTAAGAAAGATCAATTTAAATAGTCTTTATTATCATAACGACCAGATGAAGTGATATTTTAACAATGTCAAAAACGCATTCTATTTGTTGATAAATGGGCTAACGTAGCAAGTAAGATTCAGTATCTTGAGAAATAACTGACAAGTTTTTGTATTACCCAAAAAAACACCTGATAGCAATTCTATTAGGTGGTTTTTCAATAATTACAGTATTATAAAGTGGATGTCAGTACTGTATTCATTTGCTCTTCTGTCCAAGGACGCAGATTAACAATTTTGAGCGGTTTGCCTTTTTCGTCAATAAAGACAACCATATGTTGTTGTTGCCCCCATAATGGTAACCAGCCTGCTACATTAGGATATAAACTAGTGTGCTTATCGATTTCTGTTATATTATTGGCGGCTTCCAATTTAGTTAAGTCGTAAGCCTTAGTTTTTATTTCAGGATAGGCTTGTTCGATTGGATAGTATAAGGCAGGCTGATGCGCTATCTTAGCACCTAATTTATTGCCAAATTTTAAGTCTTTAATTTGTTGAAACGTACCTGTAGGCTTGGCGGCGACCCATTTAGGTCCACTCCAAGAAAAACGAGTGTATTGTTCAGGAGCGTTCTCTAAATAACTTTTTTCTATATCATTGAGTTTGACGGTCTCAAACCTATTATTGTAAAACGTCAGCCACACAGGCCTTGCTTGCGATAGGCTGTAAATACCATAGGAAAGTGCTGCTATCTGAATAATCGCAATCGTAGCTAAGTCAAACACTAATGATTTTTTGTTTTTTTTATATACTATCAGGGTCAATAAAGGTCCAATGATTAAGTCTACAAAGAATACAATAGCAAATATGGCAAATACACCAGTCGCTTCGGCCAATGGTACAGGATACCAAAACTTAAATAATAAAATCGCTAAAGCACCCGCTATAAGGAAGCTCAAAGACAGGTGAATAGCAGCGGCTTTGAAGGAATCTGCCCAAATACGGATGGGTTGTGGTGACATCTAAATAGCTTCCTAATGGTATATAAACATGAGCAAAATATAGTTACTGGTAAGATGATAATATAAGCATTAGCATAGACCAGCAGCGATACACGTACCGCCTGCTTTCCAAGTCAACGTATCGTTGTTTGCATTTGGCAATAGTGTATAGGTCGCACTATCTACGCTAGCTTCACCAGTGGCAGTCACTAGTGCTGTCACAGGAGTAATACTAATTGAGTTGACATTATTAGCATTGGTCACGCCTGACGCATTAATACTGACTTTAGCGATACTGTCGCAGTTGGTCAATGTGTGATTTCCTCTACCTTGATAGCAGGCTTCAATATTACTTTTTACTGTAGCAGCAGCCAATATAACTTCGGTAAATTTAGCTTTTTTGGTATAGGCTTGATACGATGGCAAAGCAATAGCAGCCAAAATACCTATGATAGCGATAACAATCATTAGCTCTATCAAGGTAAATCCTTTCTGAGTATTCATAGATATTTCCTCATAGCTGTTTTGATAATCATCAATATATTTCAGACAAAAAACAGCCCTGCTATGTCTTAGCATGCAGGGCCATTTTTGATGTAGCTATAATCATACTAAACTGAAAATACAGTTTTTAGTCTAGCATAGGCCAGTAGTAATGCAAGAGCCGCCTTCTGTCCAAGTTAATGAACCAGAAGAGTCAGCAGCTGTGAGAATATAAGTCGCGCCATCTACAGTCGTAGCGTGACCAGTAGCCGTAACCACACCATCTTCATATTCAACTTTGGCTACTTGATTACCTGCTGCTGCACCCGTTAAGTCTGCACCTACTAGTAGAGCGGTAGAACATGCTCCAGGAGGGGTTCCAGTCGAAACTAAACTTGCAGCTACTGATTGACCACGTGTCTGATAGCAAGTATCAACCTTACCTTTTACTGAAGATGCTGCCAATACCACTTCTGAGAAGCGAGCTTTTTTAGTATAAGTCTGATAAGCAGGTAGCGCGATTGCAGCCAAGATACCGATAATAGCGATAACGATCATTAGCTCGATTAGGGTAAAACCTTTTTGTGTAGTAGCGTTCATAAGAACTCCTTTAGATAATAAGTTGACAGCGTCGCCATATATTGGTTGGGCGTAGATACCTGCCGTCAGTGATATAAAATGCACGCTACCATATAGCGCATGCTGTCTTAATATGACTCTTAACAGGAATGTTGCAGGTACTGTGCCAACTTTTTAAAGAAGAGGGGTTGAGATTTAATTATTTTTCTCACACTCGGTGTGTCATTATCTGAGCTTAAGATAAGCGGTTTTATTTAACGATTCAACGGTAAAAATATCGTCAAATATTATTAAATAATAAAAACTATTCAAGACTGCTGATTACTAAAAAACGAGTAGTAAGCTAAATTAAAATAGATCTAATAGGTAAATAAGTATTAAGTAACGGTAACAATTTTTGTCACCGTTTTTATCTCTATAATAATGTTACTAAATTGTTGCAGCAAATTGTCACTCTCCAAAAAAGGTAAGCTGGTCTAAATTGGAGAGATGACATTTTGTGTCAGGAGGGGTCAGACAGTGATAGCAAGAATGATAAGAAGATAGTAAAGCTTTAGTCCCATTCTTTACCAGTGCCGCAGGTTGCTACGTTATTGGTGTCAATACGGCACTTATTACCTTCATGATTAAGCGTAAGCCTGCCGTCATTTACCATACGCTGCCCAGTCACAGGCGTTGCAGTCACCGTCCAATCACTATCACCCAAGGTCGTTGAACTGTTTGGCGTTACGGTAACGGTATATAGTGCCGTGCCAGCGATAGGGAAGTTTGCACTACCATCAGCCGCGACAGTGCCTGACAACACCGAGGACAGCGGTATTCTGTCATAACGTTTATAGTTTATTTTATTGGACTCAATGCGGGTGGCTATTTGCTGCATCTCGCTCATCATATCCGCTCGATTGGTTCTCTCGACATAGCCTTGATAGCTAGGAAAAGCAATGGCCGCTAGTACCCCGATAATAGCGACGACGATCATCAGCTCTATCAAGGTAAAGCCTTTTTGGGGCAAGTGTTCGTTCGGTGACAAGTATGTCTTGCTCGCTGGCTTGTTCAATGAATATATCACCACGTTGTCTCCCCTGCTCCGCAATCGGTATCTGTAATATCAAATGCGATATTATTCGCGCAGCGTACGCCTTGGCTACTTAGCATAAAGTTATCTGCGCCTGTCATATTGATAGGTGTCGCCATCATGACCCAGCCCATAGCACGCTCACTACCTTCATGTAAGGGACTAAACGCTGCTGGACTGCCTGCGATATGTCCAAGGCGAATCGTATAACGAGGATTGTTGGCAGGCCAGCTGATCGCACCTGTCGAACTTGCGATCGTATCTGCCTTTGGTTCGAAGCCTTTATAAGTTAGCGCTTTGGCGCGCCATTGCTCAAGCTCAGTTGCGAGCGATAGCATCTTACGCTGCGTATCTGCCTCAGCATTACGCACGACATAGGCGCGGTAACTGGGTACAGCGATGGCCGCTAGTATGCCGATAATAGAGACCACGATCATAAGCTCTATTAACGTAAAGCCTATCTGCCGAGTAAAACCGCTGTTGGCTCTCATTAGCATTTTAATGTTCCATCCAGCTCAATGGATTGATACGTTTATCGGTATTGATACCACTATTGACCCCGCAGGTAGGTCCGACGCACTCATCAAACACAGGAGGATTGTCGTTACCACAATTACCATCTGGACAGATGAGCTCAGGCTCACACTCATCACCTTCACAGCGATTAACTAAGCTACTAAAGACAGACGTATCATTATATTGACTGATAATATTATCTACGATACCTGAGCCGGCGTTGAAGTATGCGCGTGAGGTCGATACATCAGTACCATAGGCATCGAGGCAATTACCATAAGGCAGACACGTACGTTCACGCTGGGTCTCACCTCTAACGCCTGCACTACAGGCCTGAATCTCTTGACCTTCGTCAGGGTTGTAAGACGACGATAACAACACGCCTCCGATAGCATCAGGCTCATTGAACATCTTAATCTTATATTTGTCATTGACACCCGCTTCTTCCCCTAACCAATGGGTAAACGGCATATACCAACCTTGCACCACGCCATTTTCCATGTTGCTCTTGATACCTGCCGTGCCGATGTCTGAGCTAGAAAACGTGAGCTTTTGCAGTTTGTCGTTTCTGTTACTCGTTCCTGCAACCTTAATAATGGGTGTGCGTAAGCTTATCGTTGGCGCTGTCTTTGTTCCATAATAAAACAGATCACTACGTGTCAGGTCTTTATCTATAAAGTTATAAAGCGCATCGGGCTTACTTCTTATCGCCTCTACTGGACTACTGCGATCGCCTGTACCTACCGTTATCATGGCCTGTACACCGCTATAGTTACCACCGTTATTATCAGCCTCTTTGTAAGCATATTTACCATTATAAAAAGTAATCAACGGACGCTCATAGATACGCGGTGGCGCATCACCCTCTGCCACTTGGTCGCTGACATCTAATACCTTTACCACTCGATCTACTTTGAAGTTATCGGTATCTTCATCATTGTTGATATCAACACGCCAAACTTGCCCGCCCAAGTCAGCATAGTAAATATGATCGATGAGACCATCATAGTTACGATCCAACGCTCGGATTTGGGTGACGACGCTGTGTTTTAAATCAGCAGAGCGAGAATACTGCAATGAAGAAGTGCGAGAGGTACTATCGCTTGAAGCACCTTGATTGCTCGCCCACCATAATAGTTTGCCATTATTTTTAGAGGCATCTACCGTCTCTTCATTGTTTGATTTGGTCTTGACCTCTCCCATCTGCACCATATACACAGCGTTGCCTTGAGCGGACGTTTTATTACTGCATTGGATATCTGTTAGATTCGTCGTATTTAATTTGAATGTTGGATCTTCATAACAGGCATCGTAGCCACCAGGTAAAAAGCTGACCATAACCTTTTTGCCACCGCTTTTTACATAACCAAGTGTAGGCTTACCCCATGTCTGTCCCATACGTGCATAAGCTCTTAACTCTGCAGAGGTACCAACTCCGATAGCTGGGCTAGTAACATTATCTCTAGTACCACCTAGAGCAGTTGTATCACCCTTTAGACGATTGGCATAATTAGAACCAATCCCATAAATAATCTTGGGTTTACTGACATCTGTGACATCCAAAGCATAATACATTGACCCACCCATGCGTAGACCGCCTAAAGCGAAGCTCTGATCAGATTCATAAGTGTTGGTGGTGGTTGCAGACTCTCCTGTACCCGTAGTCGTAGACTTTGTGGTGTAGGAGACATAAGTTAGCCAAGGGGCGTCAACACCATAAGGATAGCTGCCATCTTTGGCGGTTCCAATACCTGTCAGGGCGTCTGGTTGTAGGTCAAGGATTTGTTTTGGTACAAAGGTAAACACCTCTTTGCCCGTCTTGTCATCGAGCATATGTAGTGCCCCATCCATAGAGCCATAGATGAGGTAGTCTTTTCGAGTATCATTATCAAACTCACCTGAAGCTTTAACTTCTACCTTTTGAGTAATCAGCTGCGGTATAGAATGCAGTACGCCGCCAGTATTCTTCAACCATTTGTCCTGAGAAGACTTTAGCGCCGTACCATCTACCACGGTCGTATTAGTAGGTTCGCTATAACCCATAAAATGAAGCAGCGTTAGTTTTTGAGCATTGCTATAACCAACTAACGGATTAAAGTTCAAAGGCTTTTTATCTTGACTGACTTTTAAGTTTATCAAACTATTGCCATTATCAACGAATAAGTTCCTATCCCCTATCAACGGCGCTACTGCGTTTTCGAATATTTTTTGATAAGCGCCGCCCACTTGCGGGGCGCCTCTGTCTGGTTTTAGTGTATCAGGACGGTTGGTATCATTGATCGTGTTCCACAAATCTTGCGTGTTTTTTGCAAACAAGCCTGTACTATCAGAAAAGACAAATTCATTATTACTGCCCACTAACGTACCATTTTTGACTTTGTATTTTTTTAGATTGCCATTCCATAATAGTGGAGACTTAGGAACAGGCTCAAGGATAGGTAGATAAGCATACTGACGAGACTTCAACCCTCCCAAACTATCAAGAGGTACAGACATTGTCCCTGATGATATTGGATCAATCTCAGCCTTACTCACATCTTCAATAAACTTGCGCACACTATTAGCGATATCTACAGACTCTTCTGTGTAATAAAAGCCACCTTCACCGTAGCCTTCACCTTTTTCGCCAAGCTTGCATAAATTTTTTGCATCCTGACTGATACCGTTGGCATCACATTGATAAACCTGTACAGTTTCAACAGCGCCACTCGGACGTGTAATGGTTCTGGTAATCTTGCCTTTTTCTGTTAGTTGTTTAAATACGTTGCCAAAACCTACTGTTGCAGTGGCAATAAGAGTATTTTTGGAATTATTCTCGTTATACAATGCTTTAGAGTATTCACCGATACACTCCCATCTAGCAGCCGCCTTATAGGTACCTGTACTTGGTAGACTAGAATTGCACGAGTTGCCCATGGTGAGTGAACTACCAACTAGGCTATTTTCCATCAAATTAATAGTATCGTTAGTCGATGTATTAGGCTCACCATCAGTTAGAAAGTAAACACCATAGCCATCACATTGGCTAGCTTCGCCCTTAATAGGAGAGTCGTACTTTGATAGTCCTGGCTTTAGTTTTGTATCATCAGAGGATTGGTCGAAGCCACCTATTGAACTCCCGCTTCCATCCTCTTCCACTAATTTAAGGTAATAAGTTCTACCGTTCTCTTCGTACGTCACATAGGTGTCACCATTATAGATACCAATCTTATCAAGCTCTATATCACTTTCTTTATCATATTCCTTTTCATCATCGTATTCGCCTGACTTACAGGGGTAGTAGGTATAACCTAGTTTTGTAGTAAGATTCGAGCTTCTGTCTTCACACCCATACAATACATATTTATCTTTATCTTTATCTTTATCTTTATCTTTATCTTTATCTTTATCTTTATCTTTATCTTTATCTTTATCTTTAT